>CAJUPZ010000044.1 GCA_910588065.1 uncultured Muribaculaceae bacterium | reverse complement strand
TGGCTCCGCTCCCTGCTGCGCTGGCATCAAGTAACTATCAATTACTTTTTAGCGTAGATTTATCAATAACCGGGGTTCTGTTTCAGATTCTTGTTGAGGTCGATCTCATCCTGCGGAACCGGGTAAACGTAGTTGTGGGGCTGATAAGTCAGCGTGGGGCTTACTACGATGTGGTCGCCGGTGTAAAGCTCGTAATAAATGTCGCTGCCATCATAGGGGTTGATGCCGGGCTCGTGGATTTCAGTCCAGTTGATGCCGAGGCGGGGCTGGTTGAACACATCCATAGCGATGTTCCAACGGCGAACGTCCCACTGGCGATGATCACCTTCAAATGCAAATTCGATGCGCCATTCGTTGCGGATGCGCTGACGGAGATCGTCCTGTGTTGCCACATAAGTGGGAAGTGAGGGATCGGTCTTCTGAAGAGCGGGCATACCTACGCGGGCACGTACACGGTTTACTGCGTCGAGAGCCTCCTGCGGGCGGTCGCTCATCTCATTCATTGCCTCTGCATAGATGAGGAGAGTTTCGGTAAAGCGATATACACAGAAGCTCTGACCCATGTCCCAACCGTCGGTGAGAGGATAGATCGAAGGATTGATCCATTTCTTGGTGTAGTAGCCGGTTGCTGTTGCATCGCGGTTGTTGCCATAGCCGGTGGTGTTCTTATCGCCGCCGATAGGACGGGGATCGATCTCCTTGTCATACATCACCTCGCCAGCCTCAAATATCACAGCTTTCAGACGGGGGTCGCGGTTGCGATAGGGATCGCGGGGATTGTAGATTTTTGAGGTAGCAATGGGGGCGCCATCGGTGGTCTCGAAGCAGTCAACGAGGCTCTGGCAGGGATTAAGACCACCCCAACCAAGAGTCGGGAATGCGAGGAAGCCGATGTAGTAGTTGCTGTTCTGACCGGCCACACTCTTGTTGATGAGAATGGGCTCATTGGAGGTCTCGACAACATGCTCCCAGAACATCTCCTGATAGCGACCGGTGTTCTGTTCGTCAAAAAGACCATAGAGACCAGAGTCGATAACAGCTTTAGCTGCGGCGGCTGCGGTCTGGTAGCCCTCGGCTACATAGTGCTGACACTCAGGATTGGCGAAATAGAGTGCCATCTCAGCTTTGAGCATGTTGGCTGCCGCTTTGGTCACGCGATAGTTATTGGCACCATCCCATGTGGCGGGAAGCATCTCGATAGCGAGATTGACATCTTCCATAGCGTGGTCGTAGACCTCGCGCCAATCTGTGCGGGTAATGTCAGGGAGTTCGCTGATGGTGAGGGGCTGGTCGGTATAGGGCACATCTCCAAACTGCTTGATGAGGTTGAAGTAGGTATAGGCACGGAAGAAACGTGTCTGACCCTCCACACGGTTCATTGCGTCAGCGCTGAGAATCTCAGTCATGTTCTTGAGATGATCGAGAATCACATTGGCGTTGCGGATTAGGCCATATCCGTCGAGCCCGTTGGGCTCATATACTGTCCATCCGAAGTTGGAGGGATCGTAAACACCCTGCGAGAGGGCACCTGCGGCCCACTTGATACCATGCACAGCATTGTCAGTGTTGATATCTTCCTGAGATGAGAACGCGCCGGGCAGACAACGGTAAAGCTCGTTGACAGCTTGTGTTGCATCAGCCTCGCTGCGCCAGAATGTGGCGTCGGAGATCTGATCCATAGGTGCCTGATCGAGGTCTACACAGGCACTTGTGCCCATCAAGATAGCTACCCCCGACAGGATTGCGGTTATTTTAGATTTCATTGTTGTTGACGATAGGGAGATTAGATGGTGAGGTTAAGACCAAACGAGAACTTACGTACATTCGACTGGAAAGCACCGCGGTTCTGATAGGTGTTGGGGGCTTCGGGGTCGAGGTTATACTTGTTCATGGGCGAGATAGTCCAAAGGTTTTCGCCGGAGAAGTAGAAACGCACCTTTTCGAGATGTGCTTTCTGAGTGAGCTCACGGGGGATAGTGTAGCCGAAGGTGAGGTTCTTCAGACGTACATAGTTGCCGTTTTTAAGCCAGTAGGAGTTGGTGCAATAATCGGGAGAGTTGGCCGATGTTGTAAGGCGGGGGAAGTTGCCGTTGGGATTTTCAACGCTCCAGTGGTCGGTCTGCCAATCGAGCGCGGACGCACCATTGTAGAAAGCATACATGGCCTCACCCTCTACATATACATCGACGTCGAAAGCACCCTGCCAAAGCATGGAGAGGTCGAAGTCGCGGTAGCTTACTCCGAGGTTAACACCGCCAGTCCATGAGGGGAAGTTTTTGCCGATTACAGCGCGGTCAGCGCCATCAATCTTACCGTCGGGAATGGGAACAAAGTCACCGTTTTCGTCGTAGTGGCCTATATCTTTGTAGCGGAGGTTGCCGACCTTCTCGTTGTTGAGGCGGTGAGGACCCTTGTCAAACTCTTCCTGAGTGCGGAAGATGCCATCGCAGATATAACCGTAGTATGAACCAACGGGGTGGCCTTCAAGGTACCAGATCTTGTCGTATGACGAGGGACCCTCAGTGCCTTCAAGTTCGGTGATTTCGTTATGGTTGTATGCCATATTGAAGCTTACATTCCAACTCCAGTCTTTATTGAGACGGTAGTTGTGGAACACACTGAACTCAAAACCGGTGTTGCGAACACTACCGGCGTTCTGAGCGGGCGAAGCCATACCGATTACAGACAGGACCGGGAGGTTGAGGAGCATGTCCTTGGTATCCTTGCGGTAGGCGGCAGCTTCAAAACCTACGATGTTGTTGAGGAATGAAGCCTCAAGACCTACCTCGTAGTTAGTCACGGTGGCCCATTTCAGCTTGTCGTTGACAAGGCGGCTCTCATAAGCGCCCGACACGAGGCTGCTGCCAAGCCATGTGTTGCTGTTCTGCATAGCATATGTGGCAACACCAGGATAGTAGTCGGAAATTTCCTCATTACCGGTGCGGCCCCAGCCGAGACGGAGCTTGAGGTTGGAGAGCCAGTCGCGGGTATCTTCCATGAAAGATTCCTGGCTGATGCGCCATGCGGCCGACACAGCGGGGAAGTAGCCCCAGCGGCTGTTTTTGGGGAAGCGCGACGAAGCGTCGGCACGGAAGTTGGCCTCAAAGAGGTAGCGG
>CAJUPZ010000043.1 GCA_910588065.1 uncultured Muribaculaceae bacterium | reverse complement strand
GTGGCGCACTTTTCAGTTAGAATCTCTGGCGCACTTTTCAATTAAAATATACAGTGCCGGAGGTACTATACCTCCCACCCAGTATCATGGATGGGCGTCGGAGACGTCACCCGCGGCGAGCGTACATGTAGGGGCGCCGATACATCGCGCCCACCTCATCCCACCTCGCTGGGGTAATTTCCACCCGCGGTGAGCGGGTGGTCAGAAAATAGCGTGGGTGTGGAGCGTAGCGACACCCCACGTTAGGCGCATCCCCCTAAAAAAGACCCGCGGTGAGCGGGTCGCGAGAAGGAGAGAGGAGAAGTGCTGGCGTCGGAGACGTCTGAGCGCAGGATGTGCGATGTCACGAATAACCCAGCACAAGCGCGTAGCGCGAGGCCTGGGGGAGGAGAGCACCCCTCTCTCCTCTGAGCCTCGCGAGAGGCGATGCCGTGCTGCCACCTCGCAACACCCTCACCCCGCCACCTGTCATTGAACAGAACCGCGATGATTCCCACCAGCGGCGAGCGCGGTCGCGAGTAGTCCGGTACCTCGGGCACCGTCTGCGTTAGGGGTGTGCCTGCCACCGCACTCCGTAAAATGCAGGAGCTAACAATAGTCATCAAAAACATCCCTGCCAGTCCAGTCTTCCCCAATAGCTAACGTAAAATATTTTTTGGAACCGTCTTCAGAGAAGAACGTTTTTCCTTTATGAAAAAAGAAACCATTATCCAGTGTTATTGTTATTAGAGTATGTGGCTTAACCCCTTCTGAAGCATGGGTTCTGATGTATAATTTGTCTTTGACTAATTTGAAGTCATCCACTAAATGACAACCGTATTCATTCTTTGTCACAATTTTTCCTTTGCCTAAATTGGAAACATATTCTTCCAATGACAGCCGACCACTATCTAATGGGCATAGAGGAAATTCAGTCGGTGTTCTCCAAGCAATTTGTTTGGCCGTGGGAGTGAGGGAATCAAAATATTGTATGGACTGTTCTGTTGTTCGTTCAACCAATTTCGCCTGATAGTCTCCGAATTGTTTTGCTCCAGTAGAGCCATTATGAGGAGCGAAAATCCAATCACCAATACGATTAACAGGCGTATTCTCTTTAGCATGCGAATAAGGTCTTTTTGACCATTCCATTACTCTTGCATAAGCATTACAAGCTTCTTCAGAACTGACGGTACGCATCCACATTACATCTTGGTGGGTTCCCGCCAGATCGCGCAGGCATGATGGGTCTGCTATGAATTTCTGAATATCTCCTCCACAAAGATATTCAATACGTCTAAACGTGACCGGATTCATCAAGGCATTTTCCAATCGTGTCAGCCACCTTAAATTTTCAAAGCGATTGTTACAGCGATTGGTATCAATATGGTCAACTACAAGTTTGGTAGCGTCTTGCTCACCATGGAACGCAGTTGCCACAATAATATGCACTCGATGTGAACCTATGAGCATATATCCGGTGTTTAGATCCTTCTTGCCAAACGTCCATTTTTCATCAAGAGGTCGTGGTTTGGATTTACCTTCCGGTTTATGGCGTAGCACTGCGCCATTATCACGCACAGAATACGTCTCTTTTTTGTAAATACATTTTTTTACTTGGGTGTAATTGTCCAATAATTCCGCTGAGTCAAAATTCTTCATCATAATACCAGATTTTATAGATCAACGAAATCAACCTTTTTTCCTAACGCGGCGGCCACTTTTGAAAGAATGTCAAGACCTACAGAGTATTTGCCATTTTCAATGCGGCTAAGATTTGCAGCATCTACTCCAGCCAACTTAGCCAGATCACGAGCTTCAATTCCTCTTTCTTCTCGAATTTGGCGGATTCTTGTACCAATTCTTACTCTTTCTCCTTGACGATCGCCACTACTCATTCCAAGAAAAGAAACACCGTTTAGTATGGATTCTCTCCAGATGGAATTGATCATCTGCTCTTTATCATCTGAAAAGCATTTGTCAAATATCCATTCAATTAAGTGTAGTTCATACTTGCGATAGTCTTCATCGAGGTATTTGCCAACTGAACACATCAATTGAAACTGCTCTCCATCAGGAGCAGTCACCACTACAGTTTTAGCATCCTGGATTCGCGCCACGGACATAAACTCTGTAGCCATAAATTTTTTGAGTTCTTTGTTCATAATATTTTGCCGTATTTTAAGTGTTACCGCCACTTCTATTGAGTTTGCGTGCAAAGTTAGCAATAATTTCTAAATTGGCAAATACAACAATTGTAAATTTATAAATACGCCATCAAATAATGTTTGACTCCTGCCCACTCAACTTCCAAGAGATATAGCGGTCAATCCTCGCAATTGCCGCAGTTGGAGCAGCCGTTGCACAGCTGCCGCGAGCCGCAGCTATCGCAGTGGCTCCGGAAAAACGGCCTGAATGTCTCATCCCCGAAAATCGTGCCTCCGGATGAGGCCAGACTAAACACCGGTTTGCCATTCCAATGGCTCAGACCCGATTTGTGCGCCTGCGCGCTTTGAACCCGTTTTGAGGCTATGCGATACGTTTTCCCGGACTTGACAAACACACTGCCAGTCTCGATAAAATTGAATGTGACATCATGAAGCGCGCATTGCTCCGAAAGACTTTTCACCCACTCATAATGACATGGCCGCGCACCGTCATAATTCTCGCCTCCACACACCACCTCTTCTATCTGTCCGGACGCAAGATATTCCTCCGCATCTATCTCCCCTATAAAAGGCGCTGCCATAAAGCCCTTGTGTCTGGCAGGCGCACCGAGCAGCAACGGCAACCGCTCATCGGCACGGCGCTGATTCTCACAAGTCACCGAAAGCATTACATTGTCATATCCCTCGCCCCAGTCATCCGGCAGACATCCACTAATGCGGTGAGCGCGCTTGGTCAAAATCCGGAAAGCGATATCGGGGCGCCGACGGATTATCCGCCAAACCTCTCCCCTCCATTGATCTGCCTCCTCAATAAAAAAGTCGGTTGACAGTCCCACATAAAGCTCCATCCCCGGCTTCAGTTTGTAATCACCATGCCGGTTGCGCAGAAGAGGTAGGTTGAAATTGCCTGTGCGCGTCACTACCGATGTGTCAATACCCCGCTTGCCATCAAGATAATACATGTAGCAATGCTCGCACCCTTCGCTCACTCTGTGGCACCCGTGCCACGGATTCCATATTATCATTCAGCACCGGTTATTTTGTCATAATTATCAACAGCCCAGCCTATCAGACTGCCCATCACAGGCATCAGACTGCGGCCGAGGTCGGTCAGCGAGTACTCCACCCGCGGCGGTATCTCGGCATACAGCTTACGCACCACCAGATGGTCGCGTTCAAGTCCCTTCAAGGTGGCTGTCAGCACCTTAGGCGATATATCGGGGATAGCCTTTCCTATGGCATTGAACCGTGTGATGCCATTCTCCGCAAGCACGCACAGAACAAGCATCTGCCACTTGCCCGAAAAACGGGCTATCACATTCCTTACCGGGCATTCATCAACCCGCGCAAATTTTTTCAGATTTTCTTGCAGTTCCATCTGTCTCATTTTCAGAATTACTTACTTAAAGGTAAGCGCATTACATCGCGGTAACCTCTTGCACATACCGGTTTTCATACATACCTTTGCGCTATCAAATCAATAGCGGCTATACACCGCAAAGTTAATAACAACCGTTAACCCATACAAATATGAGCGAAGTAAAACTTTTGAACAAAGGCGAAAAATTTGCCCACGCATCTGTCGGAGCTATCAACGCTTTCGAAGGCAAGCAATTTTTAAAGGATGCTACCGGTGCGACATCCTGCGAGATATCCTTCGGCTCCCTGCCTTGTGGAACCGCCGTGCCATTCTTCCACTGCCACAAAAACAATGAGGAAAACTATATAATTCTCTCCGGCTCAGGCAAATTCCAGATAGACAATGAGGTGTTTGACATTGCCGAAGGCTCTGTGATCCGTGTGGCCACCGGCTGCAGCCGCAATCTCAAATGCACTTCCGAGGCACCCCTCACCTATATCTGCATCCAGGCCAGAGAAAACTCCCTCGGCGAATTCACGATGACCGACGCTGAAATCACCGAAAGCGAAAACCTGATGTAATCACCCCCTCCCTCCACCACACCTGCCGGGCCGGACCTTTTCCAATGATAGGCCCGGTCCGGTTCTTTATAAAAACTCCTATATTTTTTCAAAATTCCACTGATGGCATATAGCGCTGTGTCACAGCCTGCTAAAGCCGATTCTCATGCAACGTCCTCATTTTTTTACGAAAGTTTTTCGGCAAAAAGTTTGGAGATTCAAAAATTAGTCGTACCTTTGCATCGCTTTCGCAGCAAACAGGGCGCTTAGCTCAGCTGGTTCAGAGCGTCTGCCTTACAAGCAGAGGGTCGGGG
>CAJUPZ010000042.1 GCA_910588065.1 uncultured Muribaculaceae bacterium | reverse complement strand
TTCAACTCTTGCGCAGGTCCTAGATTTCCGGGTACGTAGTGCCCGGATTACCAATCACATACACAAATGGTGCCGGAGGTACCACACCGTCTCATCACATTTGCAGGGATGGGCGTCGGAGACGTCTGAGCGCAGGCTGCGCGATGTGATATGCAACCCCTGCACGAGCGCGCAGCGCGAGGCCTGGGGCAGCAGAGGCATCTCTTCTCCCAGAGCCTCGTGAGAGGCGATGTTATTGAATATGAGTCAATTTAAGTGTGGTACCTCCGGCACCATCTGCATTGGTGGGGCGCGTGCCCCGCACTTCGTACGGGGATAACAAAATAGACGAGCCTACGGCTCTGTATTACCTTGCGCATCCCCCATCACCTCTCCTCTCTCCTTCTCGCGGTGATGAGCGCCCGCCTCTCCCTACCTCGCCTGGGTAATTCCCACCCGCGGCGAGCGGGTGGCCGGATAATGGCGTGTCGGTGGAGCGAAGCGAGACCACACGTTAGACGCATCCCCCCGAAAAAAGACCCGCGGTGAGCGTGGCCGCGAGAAACGCAATTGATTAATGATGGTTATTAAGCACCGCATGGTGGTGATGACCCCATGCATACACACAATTTCGCCGGAGGTCCTTGAAAAAATTGCCGATTTCATAAAATCTTTGTAAAAAACTTCTCCTATCTCACATAAATCGCCAAGCTCTGCATATAGTGCTTGCTGTCAGCGCCATATATGCCGATTACACCCCACCGGAGCAATGACGGAGTCTCAAACCATGCCCGATTTTTAGAAAATATCTATTAATTTGGGTTAAATATAGCAGATTGTATTTGCAACATTCAACTTTAGTACTTACCATTGTAACCGAAATGTAATCAAAGCCACTTCGGTTCATGACTGCATTTCTTCATAAAGGGCTACGTTTTGCCCCTCAAAGACACAAACTATATCACACACTTATATTATTTTAATTCCTGTATAAATATTCAATTCCTGTATTGATTGAGGAGGGTGAGCCGTGAGGTCCGCTCTCTTTTTTTATTGCCATGCAGCCTTATGACGATTTTTTTGTAATTTTGGGGTCAGAAAACAAATTTGACTCTAAAAGATATGTTCAGAACTAAAACCTGCGGAGAACTCCGCATCGGCGACACCGGCTCGGTTGTCACTCTCGCCGGATGGGTGCAGCGCTCACGCAAAATGGGTGGCATGACTTTTGTCGACCTCCGCGACCGGTATGGTATCACTCAGATTGTATTTGACAACGACACCGACTCAGAGCTGTGCGAGGCGGCAAACAAGCTCGGCCGCGAATATGTTGTGCAGATAACAGGCAAAGTTGCCGAAAGAACAAGCAAAAATCCGAACCTGCCAACCGGAGACATCGAGATTCTGGCTACCGCCATCAAAGTGCTGAACCGCAGCGATGTGCCCCCATTCACTATCGAGGACAACACCGACGGCGGCGATGACCTCCGTATGAAATACCGCTACCTTGACCTGCGCCGCAGCTGCGTGAGAAAAAACCTGGAGCTGCGCCACCGCATGGCTTTTGAAATACGCCGCTATCTTGACCGGCACGGATTCATTGAGGTGGAAACACCGGTGCTCATCAAGTCCACTCCCGAAGGAGCAAGAGACTTTGTGGTGCCCTCGCGCATGAATCCCGGCGAATTCTATGCTCTGCCACAGTCGCCGCAGACATTCAAGCAGCTTCTTATGGTCAGCGGATTCGACCGTTATTTCCAGATTGTCAAATGCTTCCGCGACGAAGACCTCCGCGCCGACCGTCAGCCCGAATTCACCCAGATAGACTGCGAGATGAGCTTTGTTGAGCAGGAAGATGTGCTCAATATGTTTGAAGGACTCGTCAAACACATATTTAAATATGTAAAGGACATAGACTTCACCGAGCCGTTCCCCAGAATGACATGGGCCGATGCAATGCGTCTATACGGCAGCGACAAGCCCGACACCCGCTTCGGAATGCAGTTCGTTGAAATCAAGGATCTCACGACCGGCGCCGGATTCGCAGTGATGGACGATGCCGAATATGTCGGCGCTATCGTTGCCCCCGGATGCGCCGGCTACACACGCAAGCAGCTCGACCAGTTAACCGACTATGTGAAACGCCCCCAGGTCGGTGCCAAAGGCATGATGTGGGTGAAACTCGAACAGGACGGCAGCATAAAGAGCAGCGTCGGCAAATTCTACTCAGACGACATACTGCGCACGTGGCTCGACAGAGCAGGTGCAAACCCCGGCGACCTGATGCTCATACTCGCCGGCCCGACAATGAAAACCCGCAAGCAGCTCAACGAACTGCGTCTGCACATGGGCTCCGAGCTCGGACTCCGTGACCCTCAGAAATTCTCATGCCTGTGGGTTGTCGACTTCCCCTTGTTTGAATGGGATGATGAGACACAGCGCTACTACGCCATGCACCACCCCTTCACAGCCCCGAACCCCGACGATGTCCACATGCTCGACTCCGACACCGGCGCTGTAAGGGCAACCGCTTACGACATGGTTGTCAACGGCAACGAACTCGGCGGCGGAAGCATCCGAATCCACGACTCCGAGCTTCAGGACAAAATGTTCCACCTCCTCGGCCTCTCCGAAGATGAAGCACGCTACAAATTCGGATTCCTGATGGACGCATTCAAATTCGGCGCTCCCCCGCACGGAGGACTCGCTTTCGGATTCGACCGCTTTGTGTCTATCCTCGCCGGACTCGACTCTATACGCGACGTAATCGCATTCCCCAAAAACAACTCCGGACGCGACATGATGATCGACGCCCCCTCCGAAATCGACCAAAGCCAGCTCGACGAGCTCAAAATCGACATCATAAAGGACGCAGAATGACGCCGACCGTCAACGACATCATAGCCGCCATCGAATCATTTGCCCCGAAATGCCTCCAGGAGAGCTACGACAACTCCGGAGTGCAGATCGGCGGCGACGGATCCACCCAATGCACCGGTGCGCTCCTTGCCCTTGACCCGACGCCGCAGGTGGTGGAGCAGGCTGTGGCCAAAGGCTGCAACCTCATAATCACTCACCACCCCCTGCTGTTTCAAGGCCTGAAATCCATCACCGGCGCAAACCCGGTTGAACAAGCCGTCATGCAGTGCATCCGAGCCGGAATAACATTGTACTCCGCCCACACCTCGCTTGACAGAACCCAAAGCGGAGTGTCGGCGCAGATGGCCGCAATGCTCGGGCTCGGAAACATCACCCCGCTCGAACCATACGACCGCCCCGGATGCGGCCTTGGCGCAACAGGCACCCTGCCCGGCCCACTGTCGCCACAGCAATTTGTCAGCCTCGTCAAAACAACCTTCGGCTCACCGGTGGTGAGACACACCGCTGTGCAACCACAGCAGACCATCAGCAAAATAGCCCTCTGCGGAGGCAGCGGTGCATCCCTGATACCCCTCGCCATCGCCGCCGGAGCCGATGCAATGCTGACATCAGACATCAAATATCACGACTTCGTTGACTATCAAAACCGCATTTTCTTAGCCGACATAGGCCATTTTGAAAGCGAAAATTGCACTAAACTCATTTTTCGCAACATCATTACAGAAAAATTTCCTAACTTTGCACTCCTGTACACTGCTACGGAAATCAACCCGATAAACTATATGTAAGCAACATGGCTACAGCAGATAATAACAAAAACGAACAGAATCTATCAGTAGAGTCACGCCTCAAGTCGCTCTACCAGCTTCAGAGCATCCTTTCCCAGATCGACCGCATCAGGACTGTGCGCGGCGAGCTACCACTCGAAGTTGCCGACCTCGAGGACAACATTGTAGGCCTCTCTACCCGTGTTGACAACTACAAAAAGGAAATCGAAGAATTCCGGAAAAAAACCGTTGCCGAAAAAGAGAAAATCAACGAAGCGCAAGCCAAGATTGAAAAATACAAAACACAGCTCGACAATGTGAGAAACAACCGCGAATTCGACCTCCTTTCCAAGGAAATTGAATTCCAGACCCTCGAGATACAGCTCTGCGAAAAGCACATCAACGAGTATGGCAGGGTGATTGAAAACAAAACAAACGAAATCGCCACAACCGAAGAGAAACTCAAGGACGAAAACCATATCCTCGAAGAAAAGAAAGCTGAGCTCGACGAAATAGTTTCAGAAACCAAGCAGGACGAAGAGCGCCTTCGTGAGCAAGCAAAAGCACTCGAACCCAAAATCGACGCAAGAACCCTCACCGCTTTCAAACGCATCCGCAAAAACGCCCGCAACGGTCTCGGCATCGTCTACATACAGCGCAACGCCTGCGGTGGCTGCTTCAACAGAATACCGCCGCAGAAACAGGCCGAAATCAAAATGCGCAAAAAAATCATCGTGTGCGAATACTGCGGCCGTATAATGATCGACCCCGAACTTGCAGGCGTGGACGAGACTCCCGCAAAATAATCACCGGCAACAATCCACCTCCGATACACAGCACCTGCCCCTCCCGGCAGGTGCTTTTTTTGCACCATCATAAAAACATTGGTTTCCATCGCAGCGTTTCAACATTATAAGATTCTCTACTAAGTAGGCATCGAAAATTAGTTTATATTATATCTGCCGCTTCATCATGAGCAGACAGAATATAATGAACAGGGAGTTATGGGGTTCCATAATGACCTGTGAAGCGTATTTTGGATGCCTTGAGGAAGCAAAGAGATGATATAAAATAATTTACGAGGACTACTTATGGACAGCAAACTCAAAGGCAACGCAGCGATGCTTGTGTCAAAGATATTCTCCGGACTCAACCAGAACTCCCTGCGCTACCTTCTTCCCGGCTATATGCACGCAACCACCGGAGTGTTTCTCCGCGTGGCCTTCGCCGCAACCTTTTTCTGGATTATCGGCCTATTCACTAAAAAGCACCGGTCACACACCACCGCGCGCCAGAAGCTGACACTGTTTGCCCTCGGATTCTTCTGCATTTTCGGCTACATGTTCTTTCTGCTCAAAGGACTGTCCTTCACCACTCCGGTGAGCTCATCCATCTTCATCAGCCTGCAGCCGGTGGTGGTATTTGTCATCTGCCTCATAATAGGGCGCGAAAAAGCCACCACACTCAAAGTTCTCGGCATCATCATCGGAGTGGCCGGAGCCGCAGTGTGCGTCCTCACACAGAAAACAAGCGACACCGCAACCAACCCCGCACTCGGCAACCTCTTCTGCGCCGGATCAACAGTAGTCTACTCCCTGTACCTCATATTTTCAAAACAGCTGCTGAAAAACATCGACTCAGTGACAGTGAGCAAATGGACATTCCTCGGGGCTGTATTCTCCGCACTGCCGGTAGCGCTCGTCACCGGATGGAGCGCCCCTGTGCTCAAAATGTCCATCCTATCCGTGCCGATGCTCATTCTTCTTTTCGTGCTCATATTCCCCTCCTCTGTCAGCTACCTGCTCATTGACATCGGGCTAAAGAACCTCACAGCAACAGTGGTGTCGCTCTACGGCTCGGTAATCCTCATTGTATCCACCATAGCGAGCTACCTCCTCGGTCAGGACCACTTCTCATGGTGGCAGATACTCAGCATAGCCCTGATAATGCTGTCCATGTACCTTGTGGAATCCCAGGAGCGTAAAACGACACTCCCGGCACACACTTGAGCCGAGATATTTTGCACAAATTTCAAAAAATGTGCAATCACCACTCCATCAAACAGCTTTTTTTTGTAACTTTGCACATTGATTCAGCCCTATGGGGCTAAAAGCATAGTATCTCAACTGACAAACTACAAAATGAAGCTATTACAGGCCAAACTTTCACAGTACACAGCCCCTCAGGAAGCAAAAGCAGCGGGCATATACCCCTACTTCCGCGCAATATCCTCCGAGCAGGATCCTGAAGTTGTGATCAACGGAAAGAAAGTTCTTATGTTCGGCTCAAACTGCTACACCGGGCTCGTCAACGACCCCAGAATCAAAGAAGCAGCCATCGAAGCCACCCGTAAGTACGGCACAGGTTGCGCCGGCTCACCATTCCTCAACGGCACCCTCGACCTTCACAAAAAGCTCGAAGCCGCGATTGCCGAATACATCGGCAAAGAGGACGTAATGATTTACTCCAGCGGCTTTGAAGTAAACCTTGGAGTAGTCTCCGCCCTGACAGGCCGCGAAGACTACATACTGTGGGATGAGCAGGACCACGCTTCAATTATTGAAGGACGCAGACTGTCATTCAGCCAGTCGCTCAAATACAAGCACAACGATATGGAGTCGCTCGAGAAACAGCTCCAGAAATGCGACCCCGACAAAGTGAAACTCATTGTCACCGACGGTGTGTTCTCTATGGAAGGCGATGTGGCAAACGTCAAGGAGATAGTGCGCCTCGCCAAGAAATACGACGCAAGCGTGATGGTTGACGAAGCCCACGGCATCGGCGTGTTCGGCCCCGGCGGACGCGGAGTATGCCACCACTACGGAGTGGCCGACGATGTTGACCTCATCATGGGCACATTCTCAAAATCTTTCGCATCTCTCGGCGGATTCATTGCCACCGACAAAGAGATAACCAACTTCCTGCGCCACCACTCACGCTCATACATCTTCACCGCATCCATCACCCCGGCATCTACAGCCGCCGCCCTGAAGGCAATAGAGATAATGCAGGCCGAGCCGGAACGTCAGGAACACCTCTGGGAGCTCACAAACTACGCCCTCGAAGGATTCCGCAACATGGGCTGCGAAATCGGCAACACATCAACACCCATCATACCTCTCTTTATCCGCGACAATTTCAAGACATTCGCCATCACCCGCGACCTTCTTGAAGAAGGCATCTTTGTAAACCCTGTCGTATCGCCCGCTGTAGCTCCGCATGACACCCTCATCCGCTTCAGCCTCATGGCAACACACACCAAAGAGCAGGTTACAACAGCCCTCGAGAAAATACAGAAGGTATTCAAAGCCCACGGCATCATAGCCTGAGCCCCACCACATACCATCCCATACAGCAGCGGGGCGGAAGGATAACCTTCCGCCCCGCCCGCTTTATACATTAGTCCCAGAGAACTCTGAGGGCTCTGAGGGCTCTGAGAACTCTGAGAAAAAGAAAACTGCAACCTACTGAATAAACAGTTGATTGCAGTTTTCGAAAGTGTCCGAGATGAGATTCGAACTCACACAGCCCAACGGCCACTACCCCCTCAAAGTAGCGTGTCTACCAATTCCACCACCCGGACAAATTCGTCATCTATCGTCAGTCGCCCAGAAAAAAAAGCTTCTCTTGGAGCGAAAAACGGGACTCGAACCCGCGACCCCGACCTTGGCAAGGTCGTGCTCTACCAACTGAGCTATTTTCGCGAGTTGGGCCAGCTGAACGCTGATGACTTGTATTTTTAATGTTCTCTTGGAGCGAAAAACGGGACTCGAACCCGCGACCCCGACCTTGGCAAGGTC
>CAJUPZ010000041.1 GCA_910588065.1 uncultured Muribaculaceae bacterium | reverse complement strand
AGTAGAAATCCCGCCTGATTAGCTCTTCCGACCGCTAAAACGCGCTGCGGTGATGGCACCCGAAGGGTGCGATGTCATGTGCCACCCAGGCTCCGTTCAATAATGGGGGGTGACACCCCCGGCAGAATCTCACAAATTTGGAAGTAAAACGCTCACAAGTTTGGAAGTGAATTGCTCACAAATTTGGAAGTTTACCCACTTTTACTTATCTTTGCGCTTAATATCAATAAATTACGTCTATGGACAATTATCTTGCACGATACATCGAATCCACCATTTCAAATAAAATGAAGTCATGTGGAGTCATAGTGGTGGAGGGTCCTAAATTTTGTGGAAAAACCACCACAAGCGCCCTCTTTGCCAAAAGCGAAATCCGTCTTAACACCAAAGCAGCTATACAGATTGCCCGTATCGAGCCTCAGAATGTTCTTATTGGGGAATGTCCAAGACTTATTGATGAATGGCAGACTGTTCCGGACCTCTGGAATCAGGCAAAGGCCTGGATTGATGAAAATCCGGGATTCGGGCAATTCATTTTTACAGGGAGTTCCACTCCTGTAGATAATTCCGATATATTCCATTCCGGAGCAGGGCGCATAACGCGTGTAATGATGCGTCCTATGAGCCTGTTCGAATCTCGCGACTCCAAAGGAACGGTTTCTCTTTCCTCTCTTTTTAACAATGACAATCCGCCAGTCTTTGACATGAATGAGGGCTATGGATTAAGCGATACAGCTTACCTTCTTTGCCGCGGAGGGTGGCCTCTGTCAATTCAGCCTGATAAGGATGTGGCACTTGAAGTCACGGCCAACTACTATGAGAGCCTTTTCTATCTGGGAAACAGCGAGAACCCGAAGTTCCGCAACAAGAATCCTGAAATAATGAAAATTGTCATGAGGGCGTATGCCCGTCATGTGTCCTCGCAGACCTCTACGACCAAGATTCTGGCGGATATCGCAGCCCGTGACAGCAGGTCAATCAGCAACAAGACATTTGAGGAATATGCCGATGTCCTTACAGACTTGTTCATTATCGAGGATATGGAGGCATGGAATCCTAATCTGAGGTCAAAGACAGTGGTACGTTCCACCCCCACGCATCATTTTGTGGATTCTTCCATTGCTGCGCAGGCTCTCGGGGCATCTCCCGCTGATTTAATGACTGACCTGAACACCTTCGGCCTTTTGTTTGAGGACATGGCGGTGCGGGATCTCAGGGTGTACGCGCAGGCCCTCAACGGCAATGTACTTCATTATCGTGACAGCCGCGGACTGGAGTGCGACACGATAGTGCATCTCAAAGACGGCAGATGGGCACCGATAGAAATCAAGCTGGGGGGCGACAGTCTGATAGAGGAAGGTGCCAAAAATCTGATCAAGCTTAAATCGGACATCGCCGAAAAAAATCAGCCTTCGTTCATGATGATACTCACAGCCACTGGACCGGCATATCGAAGACAAGACGGCATATACGTTGTACCTATCAACTGCCTCAAAGCATAGGGAAAAACGCTAATTTACCGCGAGAAGAAAAATGCCGCACAGGTAGGAGAGGCGTTGTTATGGGCGATTCTCGCGACCCATACCACCTCATCATCGCACCACAGCGTGGTGCTCAGGCAGATAGCCGGGGGTAAGGGAGCATCGCGACCGCCACCCCCGGAAAAGCGCCCCCACATCCGATGACCCCGTCGGGGTCACACACCATCATATTGGATGTTCGACACCCTACGGGGTCGTCTTATAAACCATCTATCCTACCCCGGGTGGCGGTCGCTGCGCTCCCTTACCCGGGGCTATCTCCCTGTCACCGCGCTGCGGTGATGGCGCCCGGAGGGTGCGATCATTTCGTTAGCCGCGTACGTAGTGCGCGGATTACCAACGCATTACCCATATGGTGCCGGAGGTACCACACCTTCACATGCTTAGCGGTAATTTCCACCCGCGGCGAGCGGGTGGCCGGAAAATGGCGTGTTGGTGGAGCGTAGCGAAACCACACGTTAGCGCATCCCCCCAGAAAAAAGACCCGCGGTGAGCGCGGTCGCGAGAAGTCTGGTACCTCCGGCACCATCTCGGTGGGTAGGACTGCTATCCCCGCACTTCGTACGGGGCTAACAAAATTGGCGAGCCTACGGCTCTATATTACATCCACATTATCTAATTTAGGCGCCGCCGACGCCCGAGAGCCCGGAGGGTGCGATTATCTTGTTAACCGCGTACGAAGTGCGCGGATTACCAACTGCCAACTAAATTTTATGTTAAAAAATTTGGAATGGCGCCGAATCATCTATAATTTTGCGCATATCAATACAGGAGGTGTGAATATGATTAGGATTACTGCTACCCCCCCCCATTACAATCATCTAATAATCAACAAATTACGAGCATTAACAATGCCAGCTTTCGCATCACGCGCGAGTCGGCCCGAAGCGTCATATACCTACAGCAAACAATCAACAAATTTATAAACCAATCAATACAGAACCGCTTATGAAAAAACTTTTACTCTTTCTAATGGCGTTCCTGCTTTTCACTCCACCGGAAGCAATCGCAGAAACCAGAACCGAAACGATTTTCGAATTTAATACTACAATACCAGAGGCAAAGTACTCCACTTTGTCAAATCCCGGCCAAAATGATTGGTTGGTATTTAGTAAGCCATCCAGTACTGCACAAAAAAACATCAAAACAATCAAAATTCCCATCCAAGACTATAAGGATTACGTCATAATCAAATTTGACGATTCTCAAGCAGGGAATCCAACAATAAATGGCAATGTTTGGGTAAACATGATTGGTTTAGCAGTAAGAAAAGGCACCAAATTCACTGTTACTACCCAAAACGGAAGCACCATAAGTGCTCTTAAATTTACCAACCATAGCTGGGGAACGAGTTCTGAGATAAATAATCTACAGAGTTTTTACAATTTCAAATCAGCAGATGCTGAGGAAAACTCTGACATATGTTCTTGGAATAAATACCCATCGAGCCTTTTACATACAATATCATTCAATAAGCCACAGGCCACAGCTTCGTTCTATGTCGGCTATACCGAAGAAGAAGCAGCTTCTTACGAAGGAACAAACACAGCAATCGACAAAATTGAGATCACTACAGAGTCAAAACTTCCCGCTCCTTTGCTTCGTGACTATTACGAAAACAAAACCATCACAGACGAATACGAGTTCGACAACTCTACCACTCTCCGCTTTACAAACGGGACTATAGCTTACCCCGAAGATACCAGAATATATTACACCTTGGTACCGAATGGTGCTGATGTCACAGAATTTCCTGTAGGAGAAGAGGCTGAAACTGCAGGAATAAAAAGTGTAGCTCTCTTTACTAATTTCTTAATTAATCAAAGCGGTATTCTATACTATTGGCTATATAGTAAGTCTGAAAATTCGAGTTCTCTACCAACGAAAGCTACACTAATCCGTAACAACCGTGTTCAGATATTTGCTTTCCTCGATGCAGACCAGAGCAAACTTAATGGCTCTGTAAAAATCTTCAACGATAAATATCCCGATGGCACAGATTACATTCAACCGAAAAGAGACGTTACCCAACCCGGAAGTCTTGACTGGTATCAAAATGTCAAACGTATACTTTATTTACCATCAGAACCTGGGATTACCGATGCCATTATATTGGATGTGATTGAAGGGAATCTTAATATTACGAATAATTATGTTGTTTCTTCAAATGCGAAGTTTGTAATACGCTCATTAAGTGGAGCTGAGCTTAAAAAAGAGACCTTTGATTGCTCAACTTCACCCTTATCTACTGCCACAATCGACTACATTTATTCCGATGACGAGCCATATCCTACCTACGGTTGGCAAAAAATATCCACCAAAAAGAAAATATATACCGGAACTACAAAACCAAAGCACACCTTCTATATGGACGGTAATGCTTCCGGCTTCGCGGATCTATCTGTAGTTTGGGAACCGAGCACCGCTAACAAAATTGCCGCTGCTCCATCTTTCTCTGTTGCTCCCGGTAGCACAGCTGTGCAACAGGGCGGTGTGTTCAGGATTATAGACAAACTTGACCTTCTTATAAACTCAACTGACGGTCCGGTTTACTCCTATATTCCTACCACAGACGAGTTGAAAAATCTGAACACCCTCACAGAGAGTCTTCTTCCATCCGCTACAAAAGTTTATGACGGTAATGTCCTCACCATCACCAAAGATCAGTTCAAGGGAGCGACTTCCGGCAAAATCATTCTGCAGAGTGCGCTCTATTCAAACGAATTATCGCTTGGCTATGCTGCGCAGATTTATGTGGATGTGTTCCAGCCCGAGCACTTCACATCTCTTGCTGAAATAATAAAGCCTGAAAACACAGGCAAGGAAATGGCTGTGATGGCTGATTCCCCCATGACCATCACCGGAGTGTATGCAACGCGTAAGGATGGCGGGGCGCAGCTGTCGTCTTACTACGCCTATGTTGTTGATGCTGACGGCACTGCAATCAAGCTCGTGAGCACATCGCCCTTCCCTGCGAGCTACACCGCAGGCGCGGTGATTCCCGCAGGCGGCCTTGTGGGCGAGTTCCGCTACAGCTACGGTGCGCCCGAGATTGTGGTGAGCAACTACACCGGATTCCTCAAGGAAACCACCCCGGGCACTGCTCCCGAGCCTGCCGAGGTGACTACCATCAGCACCTCTAACGATGACGGGGCAATTCCCGACTTCAACCGCAAGGTGGTGCTCCGTCACGCCAAGTGGCTGCGCAATACCAAGAGCAGTCAGGTTGAGGACACCGAGGGCAACCGCTATCTCATTTACTCCCGCTTGATTACTCCCGGCGTTGAAGCGTATGAGTTCACCGAGGATATGTTTAAATCCGAGGCCGGAACTCTCTGGGCTATCGAGGGCTATGTAGGTCAGGTTGAGGGTGCTACAGCTATCTTCCCCACAGCCAAGGTGCTCCCCTGCCCCGCTACTCCGATTCTGCTCGCGCCCAACCCCATAAGCGACGATGTCAATGCTATCTCGCCCGAGGTGAATGTGAAGGTGAACCGTACCGAGGGCTACACCTATTATTATAAGACCGCCGAGGATGGCGAGCTTAAAGTTCTGCCCGAGGAGGGTCTGACGCTTAAAGCCGAGGACTACACCACCACGCCCTGCGACCTTTGGGTTTACGCTTCGGCAAACGGTCTCTACAGCTGGAAGCCCGCTCACGTCACCATCACCTGGCACCCGGTGGCCAACACATACACCTCTATCGCTGACTTCAAGGCCGACTATCTCAAAGATGAGTTAACTCTGCCCGGCTCGCTGACCGAAGACAAGCCCGAGTTTGGCGAGGACGAGACTGTTGTCTACACACAGTTTAGCCCTGAGGCAGGCGCGGTTGTGGTTGAAACCACGCCTGAATGGCTCTACATCCGCGACAACTTCGGCGATGAATTCGACTACACATCGAACAACTATCTGATGATTCACAACCGCAAAAAGTGGCACAATCCGCAGGTTGGTGAAGGTGAGAATGCCCGCGACCTCGCGCCCGGCGACATCATAACAAACTTCGCTCTCATCCCCGCCCACACAAGCCGCGGCAACCTTGTGAGCGAGAGCACCGGATTTGCCCGCACAGTGCAGTTTGTCAAGACCATACCCGGCTTCGAGCCTGCGTTCAAGCCTATCAACGTTGGCTATGTTGAGCCGGGCAATGAAGGCTATTACACCAACATCAAACTCGGCGAGGCCGAGCGTATGCGCCTTGTGCAGCTCAAAAATGTGAGGATTAAGAAAACTCCGGGCGCAAACCCCGAGGAGGATGTCTACACCCTCGTTATCGGCTCTGACGATGCCAGGCCTATCACCCTCGCTTTCGACATCTTCACCCAAAGCAGAAACGGATTCGATGCCGCCTACAATGATAAGAACCCCAAAGAACTCTATGACATCAAGGGGGTGCTCATCCGCGACAACCGAATCAAGGACAATGAGACATACGCCCTTGCGCTCATAAGCTTCGACACCCAGAACGGTGCCGTGGCTGCTCCCGAGGTCTTCGTGCAGGGAACTACGGATGCCGAGGCCAAAGCCGCTGAGGTGCAGGAGTTTGAGCATGGTCTTGTGGTGGAGATAACTCCCGAGGAAAACAGCTTTGTTTACTACTCGCTCAACGGCAAGGACCCGCTCAACAACACCGATGCCGAGAGCCGTATCTCATACAGCGACCCCATCCCCGTAACCCTCCCCGAGGGTCAGGACCGCGTGGTGGTCAAGGCCTTCGCCTACCGTCCCGGCTACAAGCCCAGCGCAACTGTGACCCGCACTTTCGTCAAGACAAGCCGTGAGCTCAGCTACCTGCTCAACTTCATCAACCAGGGCGAGCAGGGCCGTGCATACCACTTCAACGGCAACGTGCGCATCGCAGCTGTGGCCGGCAACTGGATGATGGTGCGCGGTTCGGTGGGCCACTACCTGCCCATCTACAACGCAGACGGCTGGAACACAACCGAATACGCCGCTGAGAAATACCTCACCGACTTCCTCATGACCTTCGACAATTCCGAGCGCAACATCCGCGGCATGGCCAAGGACTTCAAACCCTCTACCGACAAGCCCGCCGACATCAAAGAGATTGAGCTCACCCCCGACAGCGTGACTTTCATCAGCGAGGCAAACGCCCGCCGATATGTCAAGTTGCACAGCGCTCTGGTTCACTCAGGTGCCTCAGCCGCAGATGCTTCCACCACTGAATGGACTGTCACCGGCACCGCCCACGAGAGCTCAGCCCACCGCCTCGCAGTGGAGATGCTCGACTTCGCGGCTGACAAGCTCCGCGACGGCGGCATGTATGACATCGAGGGCTTTGTGATGCTCGGCAAAGACGGCAAGGCCGAGCTCTGGCCCCTCACCGCCACCGAAATCAAACAGACAGAGCGTGTTGAGGTGAAACTCAACGATGTGACCCTCACCCCCGTGAGCGACGCCTCGGATGCTTCACGCGAGTATGTGGCCGAGTTTGAAAAGGGTGCGCTTGTGACCCTCTTCACCTCCGATACCCGCGAGAGCACCAAGATATACTACTCTTACGACAATGAGAAATGGTACACCTACGGTCAGCCCTTCCTTGTGCTCGAGAGCGCCAATCAGATCCACACCTACGCCCAGGCTGTTGGAGAACGCGCAAGCGCCCACACCCACATCAAGCTCACCCGCAAGGATGTTGCGGCAAAGGTTGAGTTCGCGGTAGACAACAGCATTGCCGGCCGCGCCACAGTGACACTCTCATGCGCTACCGAAGGTGCCAAAATCTACTGGTGGACCAGCTCCAACACCAAGCCCGCGGAATATGCCAAGGCTCTGGTGTTCAACGAATCAGAGGTAATATACGCTTATGCTGCCGCTGACGGCAAAGCTGACAGCGAGGTTAGCCACGCATTCGTCAAGGTTGCCGGCAGCACCGGTACCCCGGACATCCCCGCCGACAAAATCAGCGGCAAGGTGGTATTCTCCATTGACGACACCTCAGATCCGAAAAAAGTGACTGTATACCTCGCACCGGAAGAGGGTCTGACAGGTACAATCTACTACCTCATCAACCCCACCGGACAGGTGACACCCGATAACGGCCTTGTGTATACGAACCCGATTGAGATGAAAGAGGGTGGCCGCATTGTCGCAATCCTTGTTGAGAACGGCAAGTATGCCGGCGAGCCCACCGACATCGCAGTATGGCTGATACCCACCGACATAGACGGCATCGATTCCGAGAGGAGAGAGGATGAAATCCGCGCCGAAGGTGGCAGCATCATCGCTCCGGAAGGCAGCGAGGTGTTTGACATCACCGGACGGAGAGTCAACGCAACCGGTCTGCGCGCAGGCATCTACATCGTGCGCACCCCCGGCGGCAAAGCAGTGAAAGTAAAAGTAGACTGATAACCCATCTATATCATAAGGGCGGCGATCCGTATGGGTCGCCGCCTTTGTTATTATCGCGTAGCTATGTGGGCCTCGGCGAGGCCGGAGCGCAGGCATCCCCGCACCACAGCGTGGTGCACAGGCAGATAGCCAGGGGTAAGGGAGCATCGCGACCGCCACCCCTGGAAAAGCGCACCACTCGGCAGGTGACCCTGTAGGGGTCAAACCCTGTATCATGGATGTGCGACGCCCTACGGGGTCGTATCTTGAACATTCTCACCTTCCCCGGGTGGCGGTCGCTACGCTCCCTGACCCGGGGAAATCTAGGACCTGCGC
>CAJUPZ010000040.1 GCA_910588065.1 uncultured Muribaculaceae bacterium | reverse complement strand
AGACGAGTTCTTCAAACAAATCGCTAATTTTGCACTTGCCAGTTGAACCTACGTATCGGAGAGCCAAGCCCGCAGTGACAAGATATTGGCTCACGTTGAAGCATGGTGTCGCTAAAATTTACTACTTTTGCAATTCATTTAACCGCAAAATCAAAAAAACACCATATTATAATGAGCCAGAAAGAAATTGTTCTCAGCGGCATCCGAGCTACCGGCAACCTTCACCTCGGAAACTATTTCGGTGCCCTAAGCAAGTTTGTAAGAATGCAGGATGACTATGACAGCATGTTTTTCATAGCCGACCTTCACGCTCTCACAACCTCTACCGACCCCGATAAACTCCATGCAAATGTGAAAAACATCATTGCCGAGTATCTCGCCGCCGGAATCGACCCCGAGAAGGCTACAATATTTGTGCAGAGCGATGTGCCCGAAATCAGCGAGATGTACCTGCTGCTCAACATGCACGTGGGCATCGGTGAGCTCATGCGCACAACATCCTTCAAGGACAAAGCCCGCAAACAGCTCGGCATAAAGAGCGACAGCGATGATATCGAGAAGGAGATCATCGGCAACGATTCAAACAAGAGGGTGAGTGCCGGCCTGCTCACATACCCCACACTCATGGCTGTGGATATACTTATCCAGAAGGCTCATAAGGTGCCGGTGGGCAAGGACCAGGAGCAGCATCTTGAGCTTACCCGCAGGTTTGCCCGCCGTTTCAACTCTTTCTACGGAGTTGACCTCTTTCCCGAACCGCAGAATTTTGACTTTGGTGGCGCTCCCGTCAAGGTGCCCGGACTCGACGGCTCCGGCAAGATGGGCAAGAGCGAGGGCAACTGCCTGTATCTGATTGATGATGAGAAGACACTCCGCAAAAAGGTGATGCGCGCAGTTACTGACGAGGGCCCAAAAGTGCCCGGCCAGCCTGTGAGTCAGCCGGTGGAGAATCTGTTCTCTCTGCTCGAACTCACATCAACCCCCGAAATAGTGAAGCACTACCGCGATGCGTATGCCGACTGCTCTATCCGCTACGGCGACCTCAAGAAGCAGCTCGCTGAGGATATTCTCAAAATCACCCTCCCTATCCGCGAGCGCATCCTCGACCTGCAAGGCGATGACGCAACTATTGCGCGCGTAGTGAGGCAGGGCGCGGAAAGAGCTCGTGAGCGCGCGGCGAAAACTCTCGCCGAAGTGCGCCACATTATGGGCATCCGCAGTTTCTGATTGCCGGACATAAGAATTATAAGCCGAAAAAAACATCTCCGCGCCAACCGACGCGGAGATGTTTTTTAGAAGGAACAGAAGTTCTCTCTCTCCTCTCTCCTTACATGGCAAGGAGCTTCTCGATATTTGCCTGAAGAGTAGCTTTGGTCTGGGAGCCGGCGAGGCGCAGTTCACGCACCTGCTCGCCATTCTTGAAAAAGAGGATGGTGGGGATGGACATGATGCGATACTCAGTGCTGAGGTCATTCTCCTCCTCAATGTTGTACTTGCCTACTTTCACACGGCCTTCGTACTCAGCCGAAAGCTCATCGATAGTGGGAGCCAGACGCATGCAAGGACCACACCATGTTGCCCAGAAGTCTATCACCACCGGCTCGCCGGAAGCAATGATATCCTTCACATTTGCATCAGTAAATTCAAATGCCATAACTTTATAAATATTTGATTGTTAGTGATATCGGGCTGAAAACGCAGAGATGCTGACCACCGCGCCATTCTGTTGCAAAATTACACAAAAAAAGCACACGCCCCAATCCCACGCCCATATTTTTATCTCACCGGAAAATCTATTTTTTTATTTAACTATCAGTATAATCCAATTTTGTGAAAATTTTGTTTTACCTTTGTAATCAACAACAAAACCACACATATATGGCAAGACCTATTAAAGAAACGCCTATTCTCTTTGGTTCGGATGCCAAGCGATTTGAGAGGCGAATGCAAAACCCGCCTAAAGTTTCTGATGAAAAACGCTCCCAAATCCGAAAGTCTTACGAAACCGTCATGAGGATGATGGTCACCCAAGAGAAATGACCAGAGAAGAATTTCAGACTAAATGCAGAGTGCGCCGCCTCAATATGGGCGATACGGTTAGCGCTTTCGATTGTCACGATGAGGACTTGAATGATTTCATTCTTAATGAAGCGAGTCTTTATCGCAATGCATTATTGTCTGTGACATACATTGTGGAAGATAAATATTCGGGGGAGGTTTTGGCATACTTCAGTCTGGCTAATGATAAAATTTCCCTGTCTGATTTTGACAGCAAGACTGAGTTCAACCGATTTAGAAAGCACAAATTTGTAAATGATAAGAGACTTAGAAGTTACCCCGCAATAAAAATATGCAGGTTAGCAATTGCGCAGTCAGCCCAGAACCAATCTATCGGCACGTACCTCTTGGAGTTTATTGAAGATTACTTTATTGTAGACAATAAGTCTGGATGCCGCTTCGTTACGGTTGATGCCTATGTAAATGCAATTCCGTTTTACATCAAGAATAATTATCAGTTCCTTAATAATGATGATGAGGACAAACACACAAGAGTTATGTATTTTGATCTTGCATCGCTTCTTTAATTGATTCGCAGTTAAAAGCGCAGATCTATTTGCGCATTTATGGATTATCCACAATGGGGCACAAAAAAAGCCCTCTCGGGCTTTTGATTGGGTTTGGCGGACATACGAATCAGCCGGATGGCTGTGCCATAGTCCTTTACTGTTGGTGTCACTCCTCGGGAGTGCAGTCTCCGGTGATGCGGAAAAAGGTTCCGTAGTGTAGCCCTTTCAAAAAGCTCATAACGTGTTTCATAATAGATAAGTGTTAGTTATACAAAAAAACCTTGTTTACCCGGCCAACGTATGTCCGCCGGATACTATATAGACAACCGCGGACACAAAATTGTTCTGAAACATTGCTGTAAAATTATGTTGTAAAACATATTTTTCTGTGTTTTATCATAAGCCGCCGTCTCTTGTCGAAAAAATCAGGGCGGTGAGCATCACGCTCACCGCCCTGCATATAAGGCTGAAGTTGAGTGGGTTATTTCTTTACAACGCTCTCAACGTATGTTATGAAATCACTCTCTTCCTGGTATCCGGTGGGGCCGGCTGTCGCTGTGCCGTCAGGCATTACAGTTACAATCTGGGGGATTGACTGGATCTGATATTTGGCAGCGACCTCAGGGCAGGAGTCGGTGTTGACCGACATAAAGATAGCCTGGCCTTTGAATTTCTCGGCCACTTTGTGGAATGTGGGTTTGAAGCGCTGGCAGGGGCCGCACCATTCGGCGTTGAAGTCGATGATGGTGGGTTTGTCGGCGGCAGCGATTTCGGTGGAGCCGGCGGGGAGTTCAACAACTGACTCGTCGGTGGCAACCACCTCTTCCGCAGCCACTTCCTGGGCGGGTTCTGCGGTTTCAGCCTCCTCGGCGGTCTTGGCGGTATTGCCTGCGCAAGATGCGAGGGCTATTACGGCAGAGGCGAAAAGATATTTTGCTATTTTCATATAAGTGGATTAGCAGCTGAGTGCTGAGTTTGTTTTGTGAACAGCTTCGGCGCTCTTGTGGAAAAGCTCTTTCTCCTGGTCGTTGAGGTCGAATTCAACAATTTTCTCGATACCGTTCTTGCCGAGGATACAGGGCACGCCGATGCAGAGGTCTTTCTCGCCGTATTCGCCGTCGAGGAGGGCTGAGCAGCTGATGAGCTTTTTCTGGTCGCCGATAACAGCGGCAACAACCTGGGCTGCTGCTGCGCCGGGAGCATACCATGCGGAAGTGCCGAGGAGCTTGGTGAGGGTAGCACCGCCAACCATTGTGTCGGCAGCAACCTTTTCGAGCTGCTCTGCGGGGATGAGGGTTGATGCGGGGATGCCGCGGTATGCAGCATAGCGCACAAGGGGTATCATGGTGGTGTCGCCGTGGCCGCCGATAACAATGCCTTCGATTTCATTGGGGTTGGCACCGAGGGCAATGCTCAGGAAATATTTGAAGCGGGCGCTGTCGAGAGCACCGCCCATGCCGATGATGCGGTTTTTGGGCAGACCTGATGTTTTGTGGATGAGGTAGGTCATGGTGTCCATAGGGTTTGACACGCACACGATGATAGCGTTGGGGGAGTGTTTGAGCACGTTGTCGGTAACAGATTTCACAATGCCTGCGTTCACACCGATGAGCTCCTCACGGGTCATACCGGGCTTGCGGGGAATACCTGATGTGATCACAACAACATCGCTGCCGGCAGTCTTCTCATAGTCGTTGGTAACACCGGTGAGACGGGTGTCGAGATTGAGGATGTTTGCTGTCTGCATGATGTCCATGGCTTTGCCTTCTGAGAGGCCTTCCTTGATGTCGATGAGTACAACCTCGTCGGCAATGCTCTGGGTAACAAGGACGTTAGCGCATGTTGCGCCTACATTTCCTGCACCTACAACGGTAACTTTTGACATAACTTTATATTTTAGGTTATAAGTAGATATTTAATGTTTCAGATGCAAAGATAAATAAAAAAACAATCCGACGAGCCAAAGATGTGAAAAGTATGTGCTAAAGTTTTAAAAGCGGTGTTAACGGCGCATATAAAAAGGAGCCTCCGGGGTTTCGGAGGCTCCTTGTCAGGCGGGATTGCGGTCCGCCGTTCAGGGTATGATGTTGCTCACGGGCTTCATCACAAATGTGAATGAGTAGTCGCCGTAGGGCATCATGTATTTCTGCATCGGTATCGAGCCCCAGCTGTCAACACAGCCGAGTCCCATCTGCTGCTTGTCGATGAGCAGGTTTGTGAGCGGGGCTTTCTTCACTTCCTGGGAGTGGCCCTGGGCTTTGGCGGGACCTTCGTCAAGGCTCTCGATGGTGTAGTTGAGTGCGGAGGCGGAGAAGGGTGCTTCGGCAATTATCTCAAGGCCTTTGCCTGCGTGGTTTATCTGACGCCAGTAGCGGATGTCGGTCTTGTTGCCGTTTTCCTGCGGGCGTATGTAGGGGTAGAACTGCTCGGCAACGCTCTGGGCATACACGCCGAGGTCGGCTGCCTGGATGCGGTCCACATAGTTCTCCACCGGGCCGCGGCCGTAGTACTCGATACGGTCAAATGACTCAGGCATGGGCATCTGCACTCCGAAGCGGAACATCGGCGACACTTTGGCATCCTTGCTTGCGGTGAGCTGCTCGCTCACTTTCACCGCGCCGATATTGTTGATGGTATAGGTCATGCTGAGCACGGCGCTGACGGCGGGCACATCGTAGGTGGCTGCAACAGTCACAAGCCCGTCGGCATCTGTTTTGGCATCGAGCGATTTGAGCTTGAATTCGGGTGAGCGCCAGGCGGCGAATTTGAGCTGGAGGTTGGCGCCGAAGTCGTTGTCGGTGGGTGCGCGCCAGAAGTTGGGGGTGAGTTGAGCGCCGTCGGCCAGCATATCAACACCGTTAACCTCATATTTGCTCATGAATCCGTTCGCGCGGCTGAACTCGATGTCAACACCGGGGGCGCTGACAATGAGGTAGTTTGCCTGATTGTCGATAATCTGCGGTTTTGCAACGGGGCGGTTTGTCTCGGCCACATTGGCTATATCCATCGAGGGGGTGGAAGCCTTGGTGAGCGCTATCTGCTGTCGGGCTACTGTTGTGCCGGCGGGTATTGCGCCGTTTGTGTTCTTTGTTGTGTAGGCGAAGTTGAGCAGGTATTCGCCGGTGGGCTCAAGGGTGCCGTAGTCCACTGTTATAGTAGCGGTTGACTGGGGAGCCACATCGAGTTTGTCAACGGAGCCGGTACGCACCACTTTGCCGTCGCGCAGCAGCTGCCAGCCGAGGGTGTAGTTGCTGAGGCCGGTGAAGAAGTTTTCGTTGTACACATTGAATTTTCCCTTCGCGGCATCGGCGGCCGTGGTGTGGATGTTTTGGTACACACGTCCAACCTCATACATGTGTGGATTGGGCACGCGGTCGGGCGACACAAGGCCGTTGTTGCAGAAGTTGATGTCTGAGGCATCGAAGCGGTTGAAGTCACCGCCGTAGCCGTAGATCTCAACACCATCCTTGCCTTTCCAGCGGGGCGACTGGTCAACAAAGTCCCAGATGAATCCGCCCTGCAGGTTGGGATATTTGCGGAAAAGGTCCCAGTATTCTTTGAATCCGCCTTCGGAGTTGCCCATCGCATGGCCGTATTCGCACTGAATCATGGGTTTGGTCACATCGGTGCGTTTGCCGTAATTCTCCACTTCGTCATAGCCGCTGTACATGGGGCAGTAGATGTCGGTGTGGGGCGCATAGCTGCAGCGCTCGTACTGCACGGCGCGGCTGGGATCTTCGGCTTTCACCCAGTTGTATGCGTCAACAAAGTTGGGTCCGTCGCCGGCCTCGTTGCCGAGCGACCAGAATATGATGCTGGGGTGGTTGAAGTTGCGCTGAACATTGCGCTGGTTGCGCTCCATGTGGGTCTTTTTGTACAGGGGCACTTTAGCGAGGGTGCCTTCGCCGTAGCCCATGCCGTGGCTCTCGAGGTTTGCTTCGGCAACAACGTATATGCCGTATTTGTCGCAGAGGTCATACCACAGGTTGTCGTCCGGGTAGTGGCAGGTGCGCACGGCGTTGATGTTGAATTTTTTCATCAGCTCGATATCCTGCATCATTCTTTCGGGCGACACAACATAGCCGCCATCGGGGTCGAGCTCGTGGCGGTCGGCGCCTTTGAAGAGCACAGGCTGGCCGTTGACAAGAATCTGCGCGCCTTTGAGTTCAATCTTGCGGAATCCGACATTTACGGGAATGGTTTCGTCGCTGCCTTTGAGCGATGCGTAGAGTGTGTAGAGGGCAGGGGTTTCGGCAGTCCATTTTTCGGGGTCGGCTACCGTGAGGGTTGTTGTGCCGGAGCCGTTGATGGAGCCTGATGCCACCTGCTTGCCCTGCGGGTCAACGAGTTTCAGCTCAGTTGTGCCGGAGCCTTTGAGCTTTACGCTCACCGCAAGGGTGGCGTCTTTGTAGTCGGCGTCAAGGTCCGGGGTTACACGGATATCCTCGATGCGTTTTTTATCGCGTGCGTAGAGGTAGCAGTCGCGACCCACACCGCTGTAGCGGAAAAAGTCCTGGTCCTCGAAGTATGTGCCGTCGTTCCAGCGGAATACCTGGAATGCAATCAGGTTTTCCTTGCCGGGCACAAGGTATGGGGTGAGGTCAAATTCCTGTTCGAGTTTGCTGTCCTCGCCGTAGCCCACAAATTTGCCGTTTACCCACAGATACATGTTTGAGGTCACGGAGCCGAAGTGGGCAATGATGTCTTTTCCTTTCCAGTCGGCGGGAATGGTGAATGAGCGGCGGTATGAACCTACATGGTTGTCCTCGGTAGGCACGTATGGCGGATTGTTTTTGAAGTCATTGCGCCATGCGTAGCCGATGTTGACATAAATGGGGTCGCCGTAGCCGTTGAGCTCCCACACGGCGGGTACATTGAGCTCGTCCCAACCTTTGTCGTTGAATGCCGGTTTGAAGAAATCGGTGGGGCGGCTTGCGATGTCCTTCACCCAGTTGAATTTCCACGGGCCATTGAGGCTCATGAAGTTAGCGCTGTTTTCTTTGAGCCCTTTCGCTGCGGCATCGGCATTTTCGTATGCGAAATATGCCGAGTGCATGGGCAGTCGGTTGACAGAATTCACGTTTGGATCCTGCCACTCCTTGAAGGTCTGGGCATAGACGCTCGCGCAGCAGGCGCAGGCGGCCAGTCCGACAAAAAATCTATTCATTAGCTGTATGGTATTGAAATTTAAAAAAGTAATTGCACTGCAAGTGGTGTACAAAATTAACGAAAAAAACAGAAATGGCCGGAATCCCGGCCATTAAAAAATGTAATCAGTTTCTTGTAATTGTGGATGACGGTTATATCTCCGGGTCTCTGGAGTGACTTTTCTTCATGGCGTTTGTCACATAGTTGGTCAGGTACACGGTGAACAGCGGAAAGATTATCATGCCGCTCATAGGCAGCACAACGGCAACGATTTTGCCGGCGACTGTCATCGGCGAGATATTGCAGCCAACGGTGGAGAGGTTCATGCCGCTCCACCACAGGGCTGTCCAGTAGGAGTCGACCTCCGGGTTGACGCCGTGCTCGCGGGCATAAAAGATGAGTGAGCAGTAGTAGCAGAGCAATATCATGATGCTGAGATAGCTCATGAATAGGCTTGTGACGGCGTTGCTCGACAGGTAGCCCATCACGATGGCGAGTGCGAGTGCGCCGCGGGCAAGGGGAATGAACCGCACAAAGTAGAGCGCATCGTGGCTGAGGGGTATCTGCAGGTAGTTTATTATATTAAGGTAGGGGATTGATAGCAGCAGAAACACAATGCGGTGAAAGAAAAAGCGGCTGCGGTTTTTGGAATATATCAGTCCAACGAAGAAGTCGAGCATAAAGAATATGCACACCCAGAACTGAAAATTCATATAGGAGCTGTTTTGCATGAAAGGCACCTCGGTGAAGGTGTCGATGGATATCCATACAATGAGCATAACCGATAGCAGGAGCACAATAAGGTTCATGCTCATCTGTATCCGTTTGCCGGTGCGTTCTTTTTGCGGAATTTGGGCCGATGGTGTCGGGGTAGTTGTCATAACTGATGGATGAATTATCTTTTCTGTTACAACGCGCGGCGGGGAGGTTTGGTTGTGTGTAAGGGGTGCAAAAGAAAAACACACCTTATATTATATAAGGTGTGTTTCTGACGGGTGGGCGCTGAGGGATTCGAACCCCCGACCCTCTGCTTGTAAGGCAGACGCT
>CAJUPZ010000039.1:6259-9414 GCA_910588065.1 uncultured Muribaculaceae bacterium | reverse complement strand
TACTCATAATGTAGAAGTGTGGTACCTCCGGCACCATATTGTTGGTTTGGTTTACGGCCCCGCACTCCGTACGGGGTTAACAAAATTGGCGAGCCTACGGCTCTATATTACCCACCCGCCATGTAGGGGCGCCGATATATCGCGCCCTCATCATCCCACTGTCCTCATGTTATGGGGCGTTGGAGAGGCCGGAGCGCATCCTGCGCTCAGGTTAAGACACCATTTGGGAGGATGTGATTTCGCAAAGATACGATTCAGCTGACGTATTTGCAAATCCATCCGGTATTTTGTTCTCTTTTGTGTGGTACCTCCGGCACCATCTCTGTAATCGGTCGAATATCCGCGCACTACGTACGCGGTTAACAAGATAATCGCACCCTCCGGGTGCTCGGGCCTCGCCGAGGCCACAATGGGGTGGGCGCGATGTATCGCGCCCCTACAAGGGGGCATACATTGGGGAGGAAAAAAGGCGGGAGGCAGCCACCATCACGGTGGGTGCCTCCCGCTCATCAGCGATGAAGGGTACTCAGAACTTGAATCCTACCTTGATAGTGGGAGCGGCGAGCAACGAGAAGTTGCTGCTGTCGGCACTGAGGTTGGCAAGGCCATCCTGCGGACGGTAGGTGGTCATGTTGTATGTGTAAGCAAAGGGATCAACCGAAGCGCCTACGTACATTGCGGGGAGGACGAAGTAGTCGACACCGACAGTGAGACCGGCACGGAGGTTCCATGATTCGGCAACAGATGTGCCCATGGATGTCCATTCATTTGCTTTCTGTTCATTGAGGGCGTAAGCCATACCTACTCTGACACCGGAGTACCACATGAGGTTCTTGACACCGGTATTGAAGTATCTGTCGGCACCGACAAAGATGTTGTAGGTGCATGAGTATTGGCTTGCGACAGCGCGGTAGTTGGGGATTTCGCCGATAGTTCCGTCAGCATCGGAGGGAGTGTTTCCGTCGATGGTACCGGGAACGTCAGCGTATCCGGGGTTGTGGGTGAAATTCAGTCCTGCACCGAGGTTGAGCTTCCAGTTGTCGGTAACGAACCAACCGCCTTCAAAACCCACCATCAGCTTTTTGTCAGACCAGTTTGTGGAGATGGCTGAGGCTGAGTAATCAGTGAGGTTGCCGGGGAGGGCTGTAACCGAGGGGTAGCTGTTGTATCCGATGGTCGCAGCAACGGTGAAGTTGCCTTTGACCGGAGTATTGCTGTCGGTAGCCTGAGCGTTGGCAGCGAGATACATCAGGGGCAGAACGGCTGACACCAGTATACGATACAATTTCATTGTGGTTGCCGTTAGTTAAGGGTGATTATTCTTCGCTACCGGCGTTGATAGCGGCTTCGAGAGATGCTTTGGTTGTGTCAACCTGTTTCTGGAGAACTGTGATCTCTGTCTCGATGTTGGCGATGGTCTGTTTCTGCTGAGCCACGAGGTCTTCAACATCTGTAGCGTTCTCAACTTCGATTACCTGTTCCTGAAGGTTAGTAATCTGATTCTTGAGAGATGTGATGCTGTTTTCGAGGTTGGTGATGTTCTGGTCAACCTGCTGGCTGTTGTTGAGGATGGTGTTGAGAGCCTGGAGTTCGCTGTTGTTTTCTCTGTAAACAGCGTTTGCCTGAGCTGTAGCAATATTAGCGTTAGCAGCAGCGAGAGCGGCTTCGTTGTAAGCCTTCACGAGATCTGCATCAGCAGCAGCGTTAGCTTCGATGCTCTTGATGAGCTCGGCAACTTCAGCAACCTCTTCGTTGATGTCGTTGAGAGCATCCTCAGCCTGGTTCTGGGCTGTGAGAGCGTTGTTAGCAGCAGCCTTGGCAGCTTCAACAGCAGCTTTCTGAGCGTCAGTTGCATCCTTGCCGGCATCGGCAACAGCCTTTTCAGCAGCAGCGAGAGCTGTCTGGGCATCCTTGTATGTCTTCTGAGCGGCGGTGAGGGCAGCACCCTGGTTGCGCTTAACATACGCGTTGATAGAATCCTGGAACTCAGCGAATCCACCGGGGATGATGTCGTAGTGAGACTCCTGAACGGTGTAAGTCATAGTGCTTGTTGCCTGACCTTCGATGGTAGAGTATTTGATTTCCTCAGTGGTTGCTTCGTTTGCTTTGAAGAGGGGGATGTAGGTAGTCTTGCCATTGTAGGTCACTACAGCGCAGTAGTTGCCTTCAGCAGCAGTGGGACGGCCGTTTTCCTGATCGCTACCAATTAAGCTTACATAGATATTGGCGATGTTGGTGCTCATCATCTCGCGGATGTCTTGAGTGTATGCAGAGTTCTGCATTTTGTATCGTGCATCGTTGGTTTTCTGAGTAGCGGCATTGCTTGTCTGCTGAGCTTTAGTATAAGCCTGATAGAGCTCTGTGTTCTTAGCATAAGCTGCATCGTAAGCGGCCTGAGCTTCAGCTGTGTTGGTGTACTTTTTGTAAACCTCGATCTGAGCGCTGTCGGCGAGGATCTGCTGCTGCTTTTCAGCGATCTGCTTGTTGAGCTGTGCAAGCTCTGCAGCGCGGAGTTCAGAAGCGTTAACGAGCTGAGCCTCGTATTTTGCAAGAACTGTCTTGGCAGCGTTGAGGTCGATCTGCTTCTGGATGAGGGCGTTTGAAGCGTTCTGGTATGCAGTGAACAGAGCTTGGAGCTCGTTGATGTTGGCATTACCCTGCTGAAGGAGAGCCTTTTCGTAAGCAGCCTGAGCCTGGATAAGGTCGGCCTGAGCACGGAGAAGAGCGGCTTCGCCTTCAACGGCTATCTTTTCGATTTCAGCCTGAGCTCTTGCCATATCGATCATGGCCTGAGCTTTAGCAGATTCGGTCTCGGCATTTTTGAGAGCGGCGAGAGCGTTCTGGTAAGCAGCCTGAGCCTTGTAATATTCGGCATTAGCGTTAGCGTTGATGAGGGCAGCCTCAGCCTGAGCTTCGCTGAGCTTGGCGAGACCGCTGAGCTGCTCGGCTTTAGCGTTGCGCACTGCGGTAACAGAAGCAGACTCGTTGTTGTCAACGCAGCTTCCGAGTGAAAGAGCGCCTACAAGCACTGCGGCAAGTAAGAATTTCTTTTTCATAAAGGGTAGTTTAGGGTTAAAAGTGATTAATTATTAGATAGTTATCTGGTTTAGTTTCTGCGATCGAGAGCTATTGTCTCTACATAAGAGATACTTGGA
>CAJUPZ010000039.1:0-6159 GCA_910588065.1 uncultured Muribaculaceae bacterium | reverse complement strand
AAGTATCTCTTATGTAGAGATTTGGATGGGGAAAATCAGAAAGTCAGTGATGCTGACAGTGATAAAGATTTGTCAGCGGGGGAGAAGGAGGGGACTGCCACAGCTGTTATCTCAGATTTGTTCCAACCGAATAGCTTGCGCTCGAGCGGCAGCAGCAGATATGCCGCGCGTGCGCTGAGGAAACCTATTGCCGCACCCGCCGCAACGTCGCCAAAGCGATGGCGATGGTGGTGGATGCGGAGCGCACCTACACCGGCAGCAACAGCGTAGCCTGCTGCACCCCAAGCCCAACCGTATTCGGCGCGCAGCATCTCGGCGCCGCGGAATGCACGGGCGGTGTGGCCTGAGGGGAAGGAGTGGTTGTCGGTGCCGTCGGGGCGGCGTGAGTGGACAATGTGTTTGAGAGAGAATGTGACGCCCTCGCAGATGACGGCGGATGTGACAGTGAGCGCAAGACGGTCCTTCCACGAGTGGCGGCTTTCGACGCCGCACACTGCGAGGCCGAAATTCATCAGCGTGGGCACGAACTGGCCTATATCATCGATATAGTAGCGCTTTGCCTTGGGGGTGTCGGCTGTCTGCGCGGCTATTGGGAGAGAGGAGAGGGGAGAGAGGATGAGGAGGAGGGGGAGCAAAGAGGTGAGGATGCGTTTCATAATCGGTGGTGTGGAGTTCAGAAGTATAGCGGATGAGAGTGGATGTGGGTTATGCCGGGGGTGTTCTCGCAGCCGGCTATGCGCACCACCTTGACAACAGGGCGGGGAATATACAGAGGGTCATCCTTGGAGATGGAGGATGTGAACACCCTGCCTGAGGCGTGGATAAAGCGGGTATTGCGGTCGTAGATAGCCACATGAGTGATTTTTTCGGAGTTTGAGCCGCTGAAAAAGAGGAGGTCGCCCTGCATCCACAGGTCGGGGCGGGAGAGAGGCATCTCAATGCCCACCAGCGCCTGCTGCGAGGCATCGCGGGGGAGGATGAGGCCTGATGAGAAGAAAGCGCACTTGACGAGGCCGGAGCAGTCGGGAGCGAGGAGTGTTGTTCCGCCCCAGAGGTATGGGGCGCCAAGCGCAGAGGCGGCTGTTGCGAGCACCTGATATATATCTGTACGCGCGGGCGCGTAGGAATCGAGCGGCATGAGCGCATCGGCGGGGGCGTAGCCGGAGGTGTTGTCCGGCAGGGTGACTTTTACAAAACGGCTGCCGGGGGAGAGGGTGCCTTGCACGATGGCACCGTTGAGGAGGTATGAGATGCGGGGTCCGGCGAGGGAGTCGGTGAGGATATCAGCCGTGGCGGGGCACACCGCAATGAGCCGCGGTGATGATTTCCAGGCGGAGAATGCGGAGGGTGAGAGGGGTGTGACGGATGAGGAGTGGATGTAGCCGGTGTAGCTGTCGGGGAGCCTGACGAAGCGCCATTCGCCCACAGAGTCGAGGATTGTAAGAGGGGTGCCGAGGATAGCCTGCGAGGCCATTTCGGCGGCGTGGGCGGGGGTGGAGCGCAGGTGGGCCACCGGAATGCTGACGAGTGCTACCGTTGAGTCGGGCCCATCAACGCCAGCTGCCGCCCTCGCCGGGGTGAGCGGCATGAGCAGCAGCAGGGTCAATAGGGTGAGAATGCGTGGCATTATGCTGTCATTGAGGCGATAACCTCTTTGATTTGACGTGCGAGCTCGTCGGCGGCCTCCATAGTGGCAGCCTCGGAGTAGATGCGGATGATGGGCTCGGTGTTGCTCTTGCGGAGGTGAACCCATGAGTCGGCGAAGTCGATCTTGACACCGTCAATGTCGGTGATAGTCTCGGAAGCGAAGCGGTTTTTGACTTCGGCGAGTATGGCGTCGACATCGATTTCGGGAGTGAGCTCAATCTTGTTTTTGGCGATAGCGTAAGCGGGGTATGTTTTTTTGAGCTCGCTCACCTTTTTGCCGCTCTTGGCAAGGAGAGTGAGGAAGAGAGCCACGCCCACGAGGGCATCGCGGCCATAGTGGCTTGCGGGGTAGATGACACCGCCATTGCCTTCGCCGCCGATAACGGCGCCTGTCTCTTTCATCTTTGTGGTGACGTTTACCTCGCCGACAGCGCTTGCGGAGTATGAGCAGCCGTGGCGCAGGGTTACATCGCGGAGTGCGCGGCTTGAGCTGAGGTTGCTGACGGTGGCGCCGGGTGTGCGGCTGAGCACATAGTCGGCGATAGCGACGAGGGTGTATTCCTCAACGAACATCTCGCCGTTTTCCATAACGATAGCGAGGCGGTCGACATCGGGGTCTACCACGAAACCGACATCTGCTTTTCCGCTCTTCATGAGGTCGGATATCTGGGTGAGGTTTTCGGGGATAGGCTCGGGTGTGTGGGCGAACTTGCCGGTAGCCTCGCAGTTGAGTTCGATGATGTTTCTGACGCCGAGGGCTCGGAGGAGCTGGGGAATGACAGTGCCGCCGACAGAGTTTACGGCATCGACGGCGACGGTGAAGTTCGCGTCGGCGATTGCCTTTGTGTCGACAAGGTCGAGGGCGAGCACAGAGTCGATGTGGCGACGGTTGTAAGTGGTGTTTATCTGCTCGTGGCCGAGCTCGGTGACGGGTGCGAAAGAGTAGGCATCGTCAGCGGCGATGCGTAGCACCTCCTTGCCCTGGGCGTCGTTGAGAAACTCGCCGTTTTCGTTGAGGAGCTTGAGGGCGTTCCACTGCACGGGGTTGTGGCTCGCGGTGATGATAATGCCGCCGCAGGCGTTTTCAGCGGTGACGGCTATTTCGGTAGTGGGAGTTGATGCGAGGCCGATGTTGACCACATCGAAGCCCATGCCGCAGAGGGTTGACACCACTATGCCGCTGACCATCTCGCCGCTGAGGCGCGCGTCGCGGCCGACAACGATAACGTTGCTTGAGCGGGTGGTGTTGTTGCGGATGAATGTGGCGTATGCCGCAGTGAATTTAACTATGTCGAGGGGTGAGAGCCCTTCGCCGGGAGCACCGCCAATGGTGCCGCGGATACCGGAGATAGATTTAATAAGTGACATGATTTATACTGGATTAGATTTTGCCGGGGTAGTAGCGGAGGTGGTAGAGGAAGGGCTGCACGTATGAGATTTCGGCAGTCCATCCGTACTGCGACTTCACGATGAGCTTGATTTCGCTTCCGAGGGGAATGAGGGTGAGGGGAAACTGGATGCCTGAGCCCCATTGGGTTGATGATTCGAGGGTGGTGTTGCCCATTCTGAAAGACTGGTCGCCATACTCGATGGTGTTGCTGTTGCCTTCGCCGGTCATCTCCTCGCCCTGCACATAGTTCGAGAGGTTGTAGCGGTCGAAGCGGAAGTAGACGAGCTGATTGTCCTCGGCCATGCCGTCGGTGCCGAGCTTGATGACCTGCATGAAGAGGTTGCCCTCCTCGTCTATCTGATAGTAAGGGGCGTCGGGGCCCACCTTGAAGTCTTTGAAGTCAGGCTGGTAGCCGATGACCCTCTGGTCGGCGAGGTAGCGGTTTACGGACTGGTTTTCGACTTCGAGCAGTTCGGCGTAGCTTTTGCTGTCGCTGCAGGATTGGGTTGCGGCGAGGCAAGAAAGCGCGATTATGCCGTAGAGCAGATTTCTGATATGTTTCATAAGAGTGATTGTTATCGTGGTTAAGTGTTTGAAGTGAGATAGGGATCGTAGTCCGGGGCGGCGTTGAGCACAGTGGCGATGGCATCGCTGAGCGAGCCGTGAAATTCGCCGCCGGCGGCGTTGATGTGTCCTCCACCGCCAAAAAGGCGCTCGCAGAAGGTGTTTACGGGGAAAGAGCCGGTGCTTCGAGTTGACACTTTTACAAATCCGGGTTCATCCTCGCGGAGGTATACGCTCCAGACAATACCGGGGATGCTGAGTGGGCGGTTGACGAGGCTTTCGGTGTCGCCCTTGACATAGTCAAACTCGTTTAGTTCCTCGCGGCTGAGAGTGATCAGGGCGAGGGAGTGGTCCGGGAAGAGCTGCATCTTGCGGTAGAGTGAGTAGCCGCAGATACGAAGGCGGTTTGCGGAGTTGGTGTTCCACACCTTATTATATATATCGTCTTTGTTGATGCCGGTGGAGAGGAGGTTTGCAATGACGAGGTAAATGTCAGGATTGTTGGAGTTGTAGGAGAAATTTCCGGTGTCGGTGAGCATGCCGGTGTATATGCATGCAGCCGCGTCGGAGTTTATTCTGTCGGCCCAGCCCATCTGCATGAGGAGTCTGTAGAGCACCATGCAGGTGGAGGATTCCTTGGGGTATGACACCATCACGTCGGCTATGGGCTCGGGGTCGAGGTGGTGGTCGATCATGATTCTCGGGGCGTGGCACTGCTCGACAAGCGGCTGAAGGCGGTCGATGCGCATGAGCGAATTGTAGTCGAGGCAAAAGAGCAGGTCAGCGTCGGCAAGGATGCTTTTGGCCTTATCGGTGAAGCGGGAGGCGATGAGCACTCTGTCGGCACCCGGGAGAAACATGAGGTTTTTCGGGGGGGTGTCGGGTGTGATGACGGTGACATGGCGTCCGGTGGCAGTCAGCACCGCCGCGAGACCAAGGCTTGAGCCAAGAGCATCACCATCAGGGGTTTTATGGCATGTGATGACAACATTTGAGCTTGCCTCGATGAGATTTTTCGCGGCAGCGACGGTGTTGTCGTCTATTATTCTGGAAATAGTCATTTTCGGAGAAATGTCATTGAAATTGCAAAGTTACAAAAAATCCGGAATGTTTTTAGTTGTTGGTTTTTAGTTGTTGGTTTTTAGTTTTTAGTTGGGGGGCCACATGACATCGCGCATCCTGCGCTCGGGTGTCGGCGAGGGCACGTTAGAGGGGAGGGTTTTCTCGCGATCCGCGCGCTGCGGGTCTTATTTTGAAGGGATGCGCTAACGTGGGGTGTCGCTACGCTCCACACCCACGCTATTTTCTGGCCACCCGCTCGCCGCAGGTGGAAGTCACCGCAGCTCCGTTCAAGTGTGGTACCTCCGGCACCATCTGTGTATATAGTTGGTAATCCGCGCACTATGTACGCGGTTAACAAAATAATCGCACCCTTTGGGCGCTTCGGGTGATGGCGAGGCCCTATGCGGTAGATAGGATGATGAGGGCGCGATGTATCGGCGCTCCTACAGGTGCTTGGGATCAGGATTCAGGGCTCGGGGAAGTAGGGGGACACTTTGCGCAGCCAGCGCTCGCGGTCTATCTGCGAGCCGTATTCGGAGTATAGCCCGTTGAAGCGTTCTTCAAACTCGCGGCGCAGACGCCCCGTTGTGGGCATCTCCTCAGTGGGGTGTGCGCGCCACCAGTCGGTAATCTGCAGGGCGAGCTCGCCTGCAAGGTCGGCATCGATGTATTTGAAGGGAGACAGCCTGCGGGAATCTCTGGCAAATCTCGCAAAACGCTCGTTTTCAATTCGCTGCTGTAGATCCGGTGCGGGGATTTTGGGGAGCACGCCGGGGATGGCGGGGGCTTTTTGGGCTTTTTGGGCTTTTTGGGCGGCGCGTTTCTCTGCCCTCTCTCTTCTTTTGGCTTCGCGGGCGTCATAGTCGGCCTTGATGGTGGCGAACACGTCAGCAGCCTGAGGGTCAGCGATTTCGGTGATGTAGCCGTTGACGATGTATGCGAGTACGGCTTCGAGTACGATAAGTTTGATTGCCTGGGGCAGCGCAAGGGTAGCGATGACCCATTCGGCGCGGAGTGTGATGTTCTTCTTCATAGTAGTAAAGTTTTGATGCTGCAAAGGTAATACGCGGATTGGGCGATTTCATGCGAATTTGCACATTTGAGTTGGTAGTTTTTAGTTTTTAGTTTTTGGTTTGGGGGGCCACATGACATCGCGCATCCTGCGCTCGGGTGTCGGTGAGGCCACGTTAGAGGGGAGGGTTTTCTCGCGACCCGCGCGCTGCGGGTCTTATTTTGAAGGGATGCGCTAACGTGGGGTGTCGCTACGCTCCACACCCACGCTATTTTCTGGCCACCCGCTCGCCGCGGGTGGAAGTCACCGCAGCTCCGTTCAAGTGTGGTACCTCCGGCACCATATGGGTAATGCGCTGGTAATCCGCGCACTACGTACGCGGTTAACGAGATGAACGCACCCTTCGGGCGCTCGGGCGTCGGTGAGGCCACGTTAGAGGGGAGGGTTTTCTCGCGACCCGCGCGCTGCGGGTCTTATTTTGAAG
>CAJUPZ010000038.1:9796-10451 GCA_910588065.1 uncultured Muribaculaceae bacterium | reverse complement strand
ATTTTTTAACACTTCAACCCTTGCGCAGGTCCTAGATTTCCCCGGGTAAGGGAGCAACGCGACCGCAACCCGGGGATAAGGATATGTATTATATCTACGACCCCATAGGGCGTCGCACATCCAATATCTTCGGGTGTGACCCCGACTGGGTCATCGGGTGTGGGGGCACATTTCCTGGGGTGGCGGTCGCGTTGCTCCCTTACCCCAGGCTATCTCCATGTCACCGCGCTGCGGTGATGGCCTCGGCGAGGCCGAGCGCCCGGAGGGTGCGATTATCTTGTTAGCCGCACACGCAGTGTGCGGATTCCCAGCGCGTTACATATATGGTGCCGGAGGTACCACACTTCTCATCACATTTGCATTTTGGCGTCGGAGACGTCTGAGCGCAGGATGCGCGATGCCGTCAGAAACCCCAGCACGAGCGCGCAGCGCGAGGCCTGGGGTGTGGCGACATGATAATAAATGAGCATCGGTGATGCGATGCTGTGGAGAGACGCCCGCCGCACGGCATCGCCTCTCACGAGGCTCAAAGAGAATGAGGGCACTCTCCTCCCCCGGGTTGCGCTTCGCTTACCCGGGGATTCTCTACGGCATCGCACCCGACGGGTGCTCAGACGTCTCCGACGCCCACCTCTCCCCTCGCACCTCCGCAATG
>CAJUPZ010000038.1:0-9696 GCA_910588065.1 uncultured Muribaculaceae bacterium | reverse complement strand
CCCACCTCTCCCCTCGCACCTCCGCGATGCCCACCTCTCCCCTCGCACCTCCGCGATGCCCACCTCTCCCCTCGCACCTCCGCGGGCGGTTTTACGAAAAATTAATGCGATTTGCATAATAAAAAGGGGCGCTGATATGTTCTTATAACTGACTGTTTGATAATTACCGGGGAATTTAACATAAAAATTGCCCAAAATTTATTATCTTTGCACGCTAAAATCTCAGATAAAGCTAATGAGACAATTAAAAATCACAAAATCTATCACCAACCGCGAAAGCGCGTCGCTTGACAAGTATCTCCAGGAGATTGGCCGTGAGGAACTTATCTCTGTAGAGGAGGAGGTTGAGCTTGCGCAGCGCATCCGTCAGGGCGACCAGCGCGCTCTGGAGAAGCTCACAAAGGCAAACCTCCGCTTTGTGGTGTCGGTGGCAAAGCAGTACCAGAATCAGGGTCTGAGCCTGCCTGACCTTATCAACGAGGGCAACCTCGGGCTGATAAAGGCCGCGCAGAAGTTTGACGAGACCCGTGGCTTCAAATTCATCTCCTACGCTGTGTGGTGGATTCGCCAGTCGATTCTGCAGGCACTTGCCGAGCAGAGCCGCATTGTGCGCCTGCCGCTCAACCAGGTGGGGTCGCTGAACAAAATCAGCAAGGCTCTGTCAAAGTTCGAGCAGGAGCATGAACGCCGCCCGTCGCCCGAGGAGCTTGCCGAGAGACTTGATGTGCCTGTTGACAAAATCGCCGACACTCTCAAGGTGTCGGGCCGCCACATTTCTGTGGACGCTCCTTTTGTAGAGGGCGAGGACAACAGTCTGCTTGATGTGCTCACCAACGATGACTCGCCGATGGCCGACTCCACCCTCAACCAGGAGAGCCTCAGCAAGGAGGTTGACAGGGCTCTGCGACAGCTTCACGAGCGTGAGAGAGAGATTCTTAAAATGTTTTTCGGCATAGGATGCCAGGAAATGACTCTTGAAGAAATAGGTGCGAAATTTGACCTCACCCGCGAGCGTGTGCGTCAGATAAAGGAGAAAGCTATTCGCCGCCTGAAGGGTCAGAAGAGCAAGCTGCTGAAAACATACCTCGGCCAGTAACCGGGCTGCAGGTAGAAAATTTAACGGCGGGGATTCCACTGAGGAATCCCCGCCGTAGTTTTTTACAAGGTGGGCGCATGGGCTATTCCTTGCTGCGGCGATCTACCCAGTCGCACTCCATGCGGTAGAAGTCGGGCTTTGGAGCACCGCGCAATTCGCTGTCAAAGAATGCTTTCCACCGGGGATAGTACAGCTCGCGCAGCAGGCATGCCCATTCGCGGTGGCTGTAGTCGTGCAGTCCGCCTGAATTGGCAGCTATGCTGTCACCCCACACGGTGATGAGCATTGCGGCGTTGCGGCGGTATAGCTCACGGGCTGCGGGGTCGTTGCCGGCAAGGGCACCCGCGGCGTCGAGCCAGGTGTCCACACACATGTCAGGCTGAGTGCTCAGCAGGGAATCCTGAGCAAGGATGAGGTTCAGAAATTCATTGCTCATGGCAATCATCGCCGCGCTGTCACCGGCCTCACGGGCTGCTGCCATGCCGCGCAGCAGGGCGTTGCCACGGTCGGCGTTTGCCTGACGCTGAATGTCGGCGGAGTCGTAGCTGTAGTTGTCATTACCGGTGTGTGCGGCCATTGCGGCGGCAGCAAGGGCAGTGCTGTCAGGGCTGTAGAAGAGCTTGGATGAGCCCCATGTGCTTGCGCTGCGCACATCCCATGCCGGGCGGGCGCAGAAAAGCGACTCCACTGTGCCCTGGCCGTTGTAGTCCACCGGCATGTTGTAGACAGTAGCCGCGAGGGCATTCCATCCGGCGGCAACATCATCCGGCAGTGAGTCAAGGCCATAGCGGCCCTTGAGGTAGTCTGTGAGCCAGCTGCGGGTGTCAAACCGCTCCTCTCGCCACGGCAGTTCATACACAAGCTCAAACATCACCGGGTTGTTCTCTATACCCTCCGGAGTGGAGCCAACGCCGCTGAGGTGGGCGTTTGCAGCGCCGGTTCGGGCATCGTAGAAGTCATTCACAAGAGTGTCTATGCGGCCGTGCAGACCCACATTGCCGCCGAAATTGAGCAGCATGCAGTATAGCCAGTCATGCTTGCCGTAGCCTTCTGTGCGCCTCCACTTGCGATCCTTGTCGCTGTAGAGGTCGAGAATCAGCAGGTCGCCGGCGGTGAGGGTGTCGATCATAGCCGGGCGGGGATTGGCCTGCCAGCTCTGTATCACCCACTTGCTCTGCGGGTTGGCCCGCTTCATTGCTGCCATAAGCTTGGCACCCGCCTCGGGCAGGTTCACTCCCGCGGTAGAGCCCCCCTCGTGAAAGGGGTCCATGCTGTAGTATGCCGAGGTGCCGAAGAGGTCGGTCAGCTCCTTATAATATAGGTCGGCTATGGTGTCGAAATGCTCGTCGGCTGTGCTTAGGAAGGCCGGGCGCGGGAAGCCGCACCACTTGCCGGGGTCGTCAATTTTGTAGCCGAGTTTATCGCCGATATTTCGCGGCACCATGCCGGCATAGCCGGGTAGTACCGGGTCGATGCCGAGCTCCTTCATGCGCGCCACAATCTTTTTCTGCAGCTCTGCCTGGTTGTCATACCACTCTGCGGGGAGCGGGCCGCCCCACCCCTCGAGGTTGTTCATCTGCCACCAGGCAAAGAATGCCGGACCGCTTACAAACTCCCCTATCTCCTCATCGCTGTAGCCGAGCTTGCGGAGCAGATTGCGCCACACCGCCTCCACCCCGGTGAGCGACAGAGGCATGTTGATACCGTGGAGCGCCATCCAGTCAATCTCCTTCATCCAGCGATCCTCGTCCCAGAACGGCATGGAGTAGGAGAAGGTGCAGTAGTTGAGATAATAGCGGTGGGGCACCGAGGCCTGCCTGCGTATCGCCTTATCGGGCAGCGGAAGAACTTCGGGAAGGGGCTGGGTGAGATTGTTCCAGCTGATATGGATTCCGGCCACATATTTGAGATACCAGTTCAGGCCGGTGGCCATGCTAACGGCGTTGTTGCCTTCTATAACAACCTTGTTGCCACTGCCGCTAATTTCAAAAAAGTCGGTTTTCGACGGTATTTCCTTAAAAACTATGCGTCCGACAGATGTTCCCTCCGTAACCCTCGCCGCAAGCGAGTCGATGGGGGCGGCGGTAGCCACAGACGCCAAAATACAGATGAAAAGTGCTAAAAATATTCTCATGGTCTTAATTTTACCGCTAAATTAGTAAATAATCAATAAAAAGTGGCAGGGCGATGTAACATTTTGCCCGGTGTGAGCGTCTATTGGGTAAAACAACATCATCATGAAACGCTTTTCAACAGCAGCATCACTGCTCCTTGCGTGCGCCGCAAGCATCTTTGCGGCGTCGCCCGCCAATGTGACCTACAAGGTCAAGACCCCCGCCTTCGATGCCATCGAATGCTCTAACGCGGTGAAAGTAATCTACACCCGCGCACAGAATACGAGCGTCACCGTCACCGCTCCCCAGGATAAGAAAGAAAATGTGGTGGTGAAGGTGTCCGGCAAGACCCTCATCATCGAGCCAAAAAACAAAATCGGCAAGGAACAGAGCCTTGAAAAGGTTACTGTGGCTGTTCTCGCCCCCTCTGTAACAGAGTTCGAGGCAAGCACCGCCGCCTCAATCAAGGTCAACGCTCCCCTCACCGCCCCCGAGGCCAAGATTGAGATAGAGACATCCACCGCCGGCACAGTAACAATACCCGCACTCACCTGCAAATCAGCCGATATGGAGGCCTCCACCGCCGGAAGCATTGTGGTGCACAACCTCAAATGCAGCAGCGTGGATGCTGAGGCGTCAACTGCGGGGTCTATCAAAATCGACGGCTCAGCAGCAAAAGCCATTCTCGAGGCATCCACAGCCGGAAGCATCGACGCATCCGGTTTCTCGGCCAACAACATGAGCCGTTCAGCCTCAACCGGCGGAAGCATCAAATGAAGCAGACACACACAACTTTTTCATACTTAGATAATTAGCCGAAGGGGAACGCTGCGGTAGCGTTCCCCTTTCGAGCTACAGACCATCCGCAATGAACATCACAGAAGCTATACAACAGCGCAGGTCGGTGAGAAACTACCGTCCTCAACTGCTGTCAGCCGCTGACATTCAGCTGCTTGAAAAAGCCACTGCCAACGCATTTTCGCCCTTCGGAGGCAGCGTGGAGATACGTCTGCGGCAATTTGACATCAAAGGAGCCTTCAAGCCGGGCACATACGGAATTATCCGCGGCGCATCATCCTACCTGCTCATGGCCGCAGCCGGCGACAACGCAAGCGCAATTTCGGCGGGATTCATGATGGAGCAGGCGGTACTCGCCGCAACAGCCGCCGGACTCGGCACCTGCTGGATCGGGGGCACTTTCAAGGAAACCGATTTTGACAGAAATGAGAACTGGCCGGAGGGGTGCCGGCTCAAAATCGTTGTGCCCGTCGGCTATCCGGCAGAGAGGGAGACATTTGTAGGACGCATCACCAAACTGATTGCCCGCAGCACAAGCCGCAAGCCGTTCGGCTCTCTTTTCTTCAAACACAATTTCGACACCCCGCTTGAGGAAGATTCCCCCTTCGGCTTCCCCCTCGCCATGATGCGCCTCGCACCCTCATCGGTCAACTCGCAGCCCTGGAGGGCGGTTGCTGCCGGCGACAAGGTGCATTTCTACACCACCTCAACCGCCTACATGTCGCTGATAGACTGCGGCATAGGTCTGTGCCATTTCTATCTCACCCTCGCTCAGAAGGAGAGAGAGGGCGGGCGCTTTGAAAAGGACGACGCTGCTCCCGCTCCGAAAAGCGGACTCACTTACCTCACCACATTCACTCAGCGGAGCGCGGAATAGACAGCCTGCAGAAGCTGCCCGCGCGGATTGGCATCCGAAAAGGCCCTGTTGCTGCGCGAGGGGTTGATACGGTTGCTCAGAAACACAAACACAAGCTCCTCCTCAGGGTCAATCCAGAAGCAGGTGCCGGTGAACCCGGTGTGGCCGAATGTGTTGACACCCGCACCGGTTTCGTCAAGGCTGCGCAGACCACTTGCGAGGTCAAAGGCAAGGGCGCGACGTCCGCTGCCGCTGCAGCTGCGGGTAAAGAGGTCTACCGTCTTTTCGCTGAGCAGACGCTCGGGGCCGTACACCCCTTTCTGCAGCAGCATCTGCGAGTATTTGGCAATATCCCCGGCGGTGGAAAACAGTCCCGCATTGCCCTGCACACCGCCGCTGAAAGCAGCCACCTCATCGTGCACATAGCCGCGCACTGTCTGGCCGCGGAGATAGGTGTCATTTTCGGTAGGCGCTATCTGCGAGGCGGAGTAACGGTCGAGCGGGCGGAAACAGGTGTTCACCGCTCCAAGCGGGCCAAACAGCTCGGTGTCAACCCATTGGTCGTGGTCAACCCCCGTTAGCCGCTCCTCCATGTCCATCAGCAGGCAGAAATTGAGGCAGCTGTAAAGATATCTTTTAGATGAGCGCAGACCTATATTATATATGCGCTCCATGATGGTGTCCTTGGCGGCTGAGCCGACAAAAACACCCTTGGCCATCTCTATATCAAACCCCTCGGAGCGGCTGCGTCTCACTATGTCGGTGCGCTTGCGGGCCGACGAATGGGCATACACACCGGGAGCTACCTTGACCGTGTAAGGCGCGCGGGCACGGCTCTTGGTCAGGGGGCCGGTATAGCTTGCAGGGTCGGTCATGATCTTTATCATGTTGAGGCTCGCGGGCATACCGCTCTCATGGTACAGCAGCTGCTCCACAGTGAGATTCTCCTTGTCGGTGCCACGCAGACCGGGCACAAATTTCGACACTCGGTCCTTAAGGCCGAACAGCCCTTCGTCGTAGGCCTTCATGATACCTCCCGCTGTGGCCACAGCCTTGGTCATGGAGGCGATGTCGTATATTGTGTTGTCGGTAACAGGCGCTGTGCCACCCCGCTCAATCTTGCCGTAGTTGCTCTCAATCACCACATTGCCTTTGCGTGCAACCACCACCTGACAGCCGGGAAAGGCTCCGGCGGCGACACACGCCTTGGCAATCGAATCGACCCGGCGCTGAAGGTCGGGAGAAAAACCGGCATCCTGCGGCGAGGTGTAGCCGAGGCGGCTCTTGGCAATATCCGTGCCCTCCCCCTCGCGGGCTATACCGTTGACATTCACCGGAAAACGGCCGCTCACAGCTATGCCGCCAAACAGTGCCTGGGCAGCGGCGCGGCGCAGGGCGGGAGTGTCATCGTATGCCGCCACAAAGGTCTTGAGCTTTCCTATGCCGGCCTTCAAAGCCGACATCTTGTAGGGATTCACAAACACCACGCCCACCGCGCCGGGATGGGCGGCGAGTTTGTCAAGTGCGGCGGCTGACGAAGCGGAGTTGTTGAACACCGCGGCAATCACCACATCGGCTTTGTTGATTTTCTGAAGCTCCGCCGCGCCAAGCCCCTCCTTGCCAACCGAATATTCGCTGACACGCGCATACTTGGCACAGAATTTTGAAAATTCGTTGGAGGCCGGGGCGCCGATGCTCACAACAGCAATGTCAGTGCTGCCGAGGTTGCCGAGAGGCAGCATTTCCGAGGCATTGCGCACCGCCGTGATGCACCCGGCGGCAAGTCTGCCGTTGACCGACTTCGCCGACGGGCCGTTGACAATCTCCTTCACATTCCTGCGCGGAGTCACCGCGCCGTCGGCAAGCCCGAGCTGATATTTTGCAGCGAGAATCTTGCGGCAACTCTCGTCAATGCGTTCCTTGGATATGACCCCGGAATTGACAGCAGCCATAACAGCCTCTATATCAGAGTATGGCGAGCCGCTGCCGAGCAACACATCGGCGCCCGCTTTCAGCGCGGTCACGCAATTGTTTTCTCCCGGCTTGGCCACAGCTCCCTTCATCGCAAGGGCATCGGTGAACACCAGTCCGCCGAAGCCCATCTCCTTTTTGAGAAGGTCGGTGCTCACCCTCTTTGACAGAGAGGCAGGGGTGCCCGACGCATCAAGCGCCGGCACTTTGAGATGTCCTACCATTATGCCGCCGAAACCGCCGTTGATAAAATCCCTGAACGGCACAAGGTCGACATCCTCTAAGGTCGAGGCTGAATGATCCACCGTCGGCAACGCCTTGTGGCTGTCGACAGAGGTGTCACCATGACCCGGAAAATGCTTGCCCACAGCCATCACACCTCCATCTTCAAGCCCCTTGGCATACGCGCAGCCGAGCGCCGACACCCTCTGCGGGTTCTCACCGAAGGAGCGGTAGCCGATAACAGGGTTGGAGGGGTTGGAGTTCACATCCAGCACCGGAGCGAAATTGACATGTATGCCAACCTCCCTGCACTCCCGTGCCATCTCGCGGCCATACTCATAGAGCAGCTCCGCATCCGTAATAGCTCCGAGCCCCATGCTGTAGGGAAAACGGGGCGCATCGCTCAGGCGCATCGACAGCCCCCACTCACCGTCAAGTGTCACAAGCAGCGGCACTTTGGCGACATCCTGCGCCCCGCGTATAAGGTTGGCATAGCCGGCAACAGTGCCTTTGCCCAGCAGAAAGCCGCCCACCTGACCCTGCGTCACCATCTTTTTCAGCGATGCATGGCCGGCCGCGTTGTCAAACACGTCCAGGCGGGGAATAAAGAGCTGCCCCACCTTGCCGCGTGTGCTCATGCGGGCCATCACCGAGTCGGCCCACCGCTCGGCATCGGCATTCTGCACCAGAGCCGCCCGGGGCTTTTCTGCAGCCGAGGGGGTGAATGCGGGAGCTATCAGGGCAGGCACGCACACCGCGCCCGCCAGAAGAGTTGTTTTCAGTATTGTGAATATATTCATGATTTCGGGGTCATTCTCAGATTTGTGTCAGGTTTGATTTTCTTGCCTTTATAGGGTTTCTTGCCGAGGTAAGTTATCACATCGTCATACAGCACATTGCTGCTGCGGCCGGTCTCGGTTGCGTTTTTGAACGATCGCATATAGTCGCCTCCGGTAGCGAGATAGTCGATTGTGGCTACGCGGTAGGTCTTCTCCGGGTCAAGCGGCTTGCCACCTATATATATCTGCGTGCACTTTCCGGTAGCGGGGTCAAACACCGCCGACGCATTGCTCACCCCGTCGCCGAGCCTCCCGGCCATAACATCAAATCCGGCGGCAAGGTCGCTCCCCTTGATGTCTATGAGCACTATGCGGTTGTCAAACGGCAGCATCTGCATGATCAGCCCGCGGGTGATATTGCCGGCGGGCATATCGCAGCGTATCCCCCCCTTGTTCATCACAGCCATATCAACTGCCTTGCCGTTGAGGTCGCTGCCGGCGCGGTAAACAATATCTGTTATCAGATTCACCAACCCGAAGTCGGCCTTCACCAGCGGCGCGGCGGCACGCCCTATTTTTATGCCCAGGATGGAGTCGACATCGTGGCGGTAAGGCTCGAGGATAGCAGCCGAAGCGGGGTCAATACGGCTGTCGAGGCGGCTGTCAACCGGTATCAGGCGGTAGGTGGGGCGCAGAGTCTCGAGGTCGATGTCAATCTCTCCCACATACCTGCCCAGCGACCCTGTCTGGACAACGAGAATTGTATCTCCGGCAGCATTGGCAACCCTCCATTCCGGCGCGTTTTCAAGCTCGGGGTTGATGAGCGTGTGGCTGTGTCCGCCGATGATTATGTCTATATCCTCCGACGATTTTGCTATATCGGTGTCAAGCGGCTTGACCCCCGAGTTGTAACCTATATGACTGAGAGCCACCACCATATCCACCCGCTCGTTGTGCTTCAGGTGCCACGCGGTGGAGTTGGCGGCCTTCATGCCGTCCAGATACTTGACCCCGGCACAGTTGGCGGCCGAAATCATGCCGTCAGGGTCGAGATTGATAGCGATGAAGCCTATTCGCTTTCCGTCGAATTCCTTTATTACGTATGGCGCGAAAAACTCGTCAAGGGCCGTGCCGCTCATATCGTAATTCGTTGTCAGCCACTGCGCTTTGCTCTGCGCCACCTGCTTGCTCAGAGCCTCCATGCCGGAATCGAACTCATGATTGCCGAGAATCTGCAGGTCATAGCCCATGTCATCCATAAGCTTGCGCTCAACCTCCCCACCGAAAAGAGTGTAGTAGAGAGTGCCCTGCACTGCATCGCCGGCATCCACAAGCATCACATTTTTGCGCGCGGCGCGCACACTGTCAACAATCACCTTGCGGCGCAGAATACCACCCTTGCCATCCGCGGCCGGGTCTATTGCGCTGTGGGTGTCGTTTGTATGAAGTATCACAAGATTGTCAGCCGACGAGCATAACGCTGCTCCGGCGGCCACCGCTGAAATCAGTATTTTCGAAAGCATTTTTCTGTATATTTTTTCAGACCACGAAGTTAGCAAAAATCCGCCTCAATATGAAGCCGCTCTACACATTATTAAGACATTTGCTGCACTTTTAACCGTATGTACCACTTTACACGGCATACGCACCAACCGCGTAAAATCCTGATTTATTGTCAACTAAACCGGCCATCCTAAAAATCACAATATTTTTTACGTAAAATATTTTGTAGATTGCACCAATTGAACTAACTTTGCAGTCGCAATCGCAGGAGAGACTGTGATTTGGGTTTTAAAATGATTTTTTGGCTCCTTAGCTCAACTGAATAGAGCATCTGACTACGGATCAGAAGGTTACAGG
>CAJUPZ010000037.1 GCA_910588065.1 uncultured Muribaculaceae bacterium | reverse complement strand
GTTTCTCTAATGCAAATTCCTCCTCAAATTTTGCACTTCGATTTGGAATCTACACTTGGCTCTCCGATATATGCCCGGTTTCGCGACGTAACCACCTTGCACTGCTCAGGCACGCCGGCTGTACGGGCGCGGCTCAAACTCGTTATTATTCCGGCGATTGCACTGCGCAGCTCCGGTGAATACAGCTCCTTGCGAGGCGCAGGAGCATCGGCGGAGGGGGTGGAATCTTGGGAATCCTGGGAATCTTGGGACTCTTGGCCCCCTTTGGACACGTCGGACGTGTCAGACTGGTCGGACGAGTCGGAGGGCTGGTCGGGGCAGGCAGCTTTCTTTGTTTTCTTGCGCGCGTCTATTTCATAGCGTATGAAGCTGAAAGCCACCTCGGCAGCTTCGCTCATATCAGGGATTGTGTCCGTAGTAAGATATTGTATAACAGCGTTGTACACCTCGCCACGGAGGCTTACTGAGTGAGCGGACAGTATTTCTACCCATTTGGCTTTGATTGTGATGTTTTTCATATTACGGTTGTTTTTTCTGCAAAGTTACGATGTGAAGCCGGGCAATCTTGTGTTAATTGTCACACTCGTAAATGTTAAAAAAACCACCGGAACGGTGGTGTTGAAGATAGAGTCCCCGCTATGGGCAGGATAACAGGGACTTTTTTCTGCAATTATTTTTGATAATAACCTGAAAAATAATATCTTTGCGGTAGACGAGATGCCATGATAAAACAACGGATAGAAATAGTCTTCACGAACAACCTAAACCATCATACACCATGAAACGAATCATCATTCTACTGAGCGTTATCATCTTAGCCTGCGGTTTTGCGAGCGCTAAAAAAATTTTTGTCGAGATGCGGTTCCATAATAATTGCATCGACATTGATGACGGCACTTCCAAGAAATGGCAGACAATCAAGAATGAAGAGGGTAAAAACCTGAAATTCATTTCACTAACCGGCGCCCTGAACTATATGTCATTACAAGGATGGGAGCTTGTTGACATTAAAGCTGTCACAAAGGGAGAAGGTATTATCGGCGCATACGGCGGCTATTCTTCTACAGATACGAAAAACTATTATCTGTTCTGTAAAGAGGTTTCGGATGATGAATTGAGCGAGGCCGTCAATAAAAGCTACAAGCAATAGCTACCCGCACGCTGTGCATGGCAATACATAATGCAGGCCGGTAGCTGAAAATACGCGGGGATTTGCTAACTTTGCAGTCATAAAGCGCAGTGTGCCGCTGCGCCGATTCACAACCCGATGACCGGTATCGCCAAAATATTTACCCGCATGGCTTGCTCAGCAGCCGTTGCAGCCACTGCATGGAGCTGCAACGCGGTGAAGCATGTTCCTGAAAATCAATATCTTCTTGACGATGTGACAATTTCGGTCAATGACTCCACCGGACAGGTGCACTCATCGGAGTTGGTAAACTATCTACGCCAGAGCCCCAACCACAAGGTGCTCGGCTTTGCCAAGCTGCAGCTCGCCACCTACAATCTCAGCGGTGCCGACACCACCAAATGGTATAACCGCTGGGTGCGCCGGCTGGGGCAGCCTCCGGTGATATACAGCCCTGAACTCACAGCCTCAAGCGCCCGCCAGCTGCGCATGGCGCTGGTAAACCGCGGCTTCATGGATGCCACGGTTGAGGTAGACACAATAGCTGACAGCGCCAAGCAAAAGATGCGTGTGGCCTACAGCATCGAAGCCGGCGAGCCCCGCTATATCTCATCCATTGCCTACGAGATTCCGGACACCGCTATCAGAAAGCTTGTTCTCGCAGACTCACTGCTGTTCACTCTCAAGCCGGGCGACCTTTTTGACCGCAACAGCCTCGACGCCGAGCGCGGACTTATTTCCAACCGCCTGAGAAACAGAGGCTACTTTGCATTTTCAAAAGAATATATCACCTTCTACGCCGACACCGCAGAAAACTCGCAGGAGGTGATGCTGACCATGAATATAAGGCCGCCGAGAGGCATAGCAGCGGCGATGCCGGGCGCCGATTCGACTCTGATACATCCCACATACCGCATACGCAGCGTCTACTTCATCACCGACGCTCCGAGTTCCAAAGCGTATCAGGACACCGTGCAGTACAAGGGGGTGAATGTGGTGTACGGCCCTGACCGGTATATCAAGCCCAAGGTGCTGGAGGAGAAATGCTTTATCCACCCCGGCGACATATACCGCGCGGCTGCTACCGACCGCACCTACGAATCGCTGTCGCAGCTCGGCATACTGCGCACCATAAATATAGAGATGAAGCCGGCAGGCCGCGCCGACGGTCAGGAATGGCTCGATGCATACATACTGCTGTCGCGCAACAAAAAGCAGGGCATAACCCTTGAGCTCGAAGGCACTAACTCGGAGGGGGACCTCGGCTTCGGTGTGGGACTGACATACACCCACCGCAATCTCGGCAAACGCTCCGAACTGTTCAACGCCAAATTCCGTATGAACTACGAGAGCCTCAGCGGCAACCTCTCAGGCCTCATTAACGACCGCTATACTGAATATGCCTCGGAAATAGGCATCACATTCCCCAAATTCCAGTTTCCGTTCCTGTCGCGCAGCTTCAAGCAGCGGGTAAAGGCTGTGACCGAGCTCGCCGTGTCGTTCAACTATCAGGAGCGCCCGGAGTACACCCGCATCATCGCCGGTGCGGCTTGGAAGTACAAATGGACAGCCCGCTCAAACCGTGAGCGCCGCACCTTTGACCTTGTGGACATCAACTATGTGTACCTGCCGGAGAGCACCATCGACTTCATCAACCAGATTGCCCCATCCAACCCCCTGCTGCGCTACAGCTACGAGGACCACTTCATAATGCGCAGCGGCTACACCTTCTACCGCACCAACAAGCGTATCGCCTCGGCCACCGACCGCAATGTGTTTGCCCAGCCGTTTGTCTACAGCTTCAGGGCTGCGGGCGAGATTGCCGGCAATGCCCTTTACGCCCTGTCGAAAATATCCGGACAGCGGAGAGATGACGGTGTGTACAAGCTCTTCGGCATACAGTACTCACAGTACGCCAAGGCCGAAGTTGACTACTCCATAGCGCGCGCACTCGCCGACCGCCACACCCTCGCTTTCCGCGTTGGCTTCGGCATAGGCATACCCTACGGCAACTCGCGAGTGCTCCCATTCGAGAAGCGTTTCTATGCCGGAGGCGCCAACGGAGTGAGAGGCTGGGGTGTGCGCACCCTCGGCCCGGGCAGATACGATGCCCGGAACAATGTTACCGACTTTATCAACCAGTGTGGCGACATAAGCCTGATTTTCAGCGCCGAGTACCGCATGAAGCTATTCTGGGTGTTTGAGGGCGCTATTTTTGCCGATGCGGGAAACATCTGGACAATCCACAACTACGAGAACCAGCCCGGAGGTATGTTCAAATTCAAACAATTCTGGAAACAGATAGCAGCCAGCTACGGTGCCGGAATACGACTCGACTTCTCATACTTTCTGCTGAGATTCGACCTCGGCATGAAAGCCCACAACCCTGCCATGAACCAGGAGCGGTGGCCGATAATACACCCCAGATGGGGACGCGACGCCACATTCCACTTCTCGGTAGGTTACCCGTTCTAACCCCCAAGCCCCCAACCGATATGAAAAAACTCGTGATATTCGACCTCGACGGCACTCTGCTCAACACCATAGCAGACCTCGCCGCTGCTTCAAACCACGCCCTGCAGCAGTGCGGCTTCCCCACCCACTCACCCGCATCCTACCCCTTCTTTGTGGGCAACGGCGTAACCAAACTCCTTGAGCGCATACTGCCGGAAGATGAGCGCAACCCCACCACCCTACAGAAAATGCGCACACACTTCGGGGAATATTACGACAGCCACTGCACCGACCTCACCGAGCCGTATCCCGGCATCCGCAGGCTGCTTGACAATCTCACTGACAGAGGTATAGCTATAGCCGTGGCATCAAACAAATACCAGGAGGCTGTGACCCGCCTCATCAACCACTATTTCGGCAGCTACACATGGGCCGCCGTGGAGGGACAGAAAGAGGGATGGCCTGTGAAGCCGGACCCCTCGATAGTGTTTGACATACTGTCGAAGTGCCCCACCCCCAAGCAGCAGGTGCTGTATGTCGGCGACTCCGGCGTGGATATGGAAACCGCACGCCGCGCCTGCGTGGAGTCGTGCGGAGTTACATGGGGGTTCCGCCCCGAGAAAGAGCTCGCCGCAGGCTATGCCGACCATATTGTCCACACCCCCGAGGAGATACTCAGCCTCGCCACATCCGACGAATTATAATCACCAAAAAGTATATTACCGATGCAACTGACCCAACTCACCGCAATTTCGCCTGTTGACGGACGCTACCGCAGCAAGTGCGAGCGCCTTGACAACTATTTCTCAGAATTCGCCCTCATACGCTACCGTGTGAGAGTGGAGATAGAGTACTTCATCGCCCTGTGCGAGATTCCCCTGCCGCAGCTTGAGGGGGTTGACAAATCCGTATTCTCCGCCCTGCGCGCCATATATTCCGACTTCACCCTCGCCGATGCCGAGCGCATCAAGGAGATAGAGGGTGTGACAAACCATGATGTCAAGGCTGTGGAATACTTTCTCAAAGAGCGCTTCGACACCCTCGGTCTGAGCGACTTCAAGGAATTTATCCACTTCGGCCTCACAAGCCAGGATATCAACAACACCTCCGTGCCTATGTCGCTGAAAGAATCCATAGCCGAGGTGTACATTCCCGCCGTCGAGGAGATCATAGCCCATCTTGAAGCCCGCGCGCAGGAGTGGGCCGACATACCCATGCTCGCCAAAACCCACGGCCAGCCCGCCTCGCCTACCCGTCTCGGCAAGGAGATAAAGGTGTTCGCCTACCGCCTGTCAACACAGCTCAAAGCCCTCAAAGCGGTGCCCGTAAGCGGCAAATTCGGCGGTGCCACCGGCAATTTCAACGCCCACCTCACAGCCTATCCCGGCATTGACTGGCGCTCATTCGCAGCCTCTTTCCTCAGCGACAGGCTGGGCATTGAACGCGAGGAGTACACAACCCAGATTTCCAACTACGACAACCTCGCCGCCCTGTTTGACGCCATGCGCCGCATCAACACTGTCATCATCGACCTTGACCGCGACATCTGGCAGTACATATCCATGGAATACTTCAAGCAGAAAATCAAAGCCGGCGAGGTGGGCTCATCAGCCATGCCCCACAAGGTCAACCCCATAGACTTTGAGAACTCCGAAGGCAACCTCGGCATTGCCGACGCCATCCTGAGCCACCTCTCCACCAAGCTGCCCGTGAGCCGCCTGCAGCGCGACCTCACCGACTCCACAGTGCTCAGAAACATCGGCGTGCCCATGGCCCACACCCTCATTGCCATAGCAAGCACCATGAAAGGTCTCAACAAGCTGATACTGCACAAGGAGAGCATCGACGCCGACCTCGACAGCATGTGGAACGTTGTTGCCGAAGGCATCCAGACCATACTGCGCCGCGAAGGCTACCCCAAACCCTATGAGACCCTCAAGCAGCTCACACGCGTAAACTCCACAGTGACAGCGCAGAGCATAGCCGAATTCATCGACAGCCTTGATGTGCGCCCCGAGGTGAAAGAGGAGCTCAAACGCCTGTCGCCCCACTCCTACACCGGCTATTGAGCCTAACCCTGCAAAAAATATCTCCGCCCCGACAGATAAATCGGGGCGGTTTTTTTGTTATTATTGCAGAAATGAGCTAACTTTGCACTGATTCCTTCAGGGATATAGTTATTTCATAAATTCAAATAAAAGTATCAATTACTACGGTCACAGACCAACGCATTTTTTCAAACAGTAAAACCCCAAAAAGAGAACCGCCGAGAGGCAGAAATCAATTAACGTCAACACACTATGGACAGTAACGAAAAGAAGAGCAAGCGCCCGCGCATCGGAGAGCTCAGAAGCAGCGCCGACAGCTTTGAACCCGCCGCAAGCAATGCTGCGGAAAACCATGCCGGAGGATCAGACTCCTCCGAGTACAAACACGAGGGATATACTCCCAGACAAGGTGGATACAACAACCGTCAGGGTGGATACAACAACCGCTATAACAACAACGGCTACACTCCCCGCCAGGGCTACACTCCCAGAGCCAATTACCAGCGACCCGAGGCAGCCGAGGGGGATGCAGAGAACGGAGCATCGGAATCGACACCCCACACAGGCTACACACCGCGCTACAACAACGGCTACAACAACCATCAGGGTGGATATAACAACCGCCAGGGTGGCTACAACAATAACCGCCAGGGAGGTTACACCCCCCGCAACAACCAGCAGGGCGGCTACAACAACAACCGTCAGGGTGGTTACACCCCCCGCAACAATCAGCAGGGTGGCTACAGCAACAACCGTCAGGGCGGATTCGCTCCCCGCAACAACCAGCAGGGTGGCTACAACAACAACCGTCAGGGCGGATTCGCTCCCCGCAACAACCAGCAGGGTGGCTATAACAACCGTCAGAACGGCGGATACAACAACAACCGTCAAGGTGGCTACAACAATAACAACCGTCAGGGAGGTTACAACAACCAGCAGGGTGGCAACCGCCGTCCGCAGATGCGCCACAACCAGTTCGGCATGCCCCACGGAGGCAAGAGCTTCACTCCCCGTCCCAAGAGAGTGGAATATGAAATGCCTATACCCGATCCCAACGAACAGATCCGTCTGAACAAATTCATGGCAAACGCCGGCATATGCTCACGCCGCGAGGCCGACGAATTCATCCAGCAGGGTCTGGTGAAAGTGAACGGCAATGTTGTCACCGAGCTCGGCACCAAGATATCACACAACGACACTGTTGAGTATGACGAAAAGGTTGTGACCCTCGAAAACAAGTGCTACATTCTGCTCAACAAGCCCAAAGACTGTGTCACCACAAGCGACGACCCCAACGGCCGCCTCACTGTGATGGACCTTGTCAAAGGTGCCTGCAACGAGCGCATATACCCTGTGGGACGTCTTGACCGCAACACTACCGGTGTGCTGCTGCTGACAAACGACGGCGACCTCGCCTCCAAGCTCACACACCCCAAATATGTGAAGAAAAAAATCTACCATGTGTGGACCGACAAGGATATCACCGAGGATGACATGCAGCGCATTGCCGACGGCATTGAGCTTGACGACGGCCCCATCCACGCTGACGCCATCAGCTATGCCACCGACACCGACCGCAATCAGGCCGGCATCGAGATTCACTCGGGCCGCAACCGCATTGTGCGCCGCATCTTCGAGAGCCTCGGCTACCATGTCACCAAGCTCGACCGTGTGTACTTCGCCGGCCTCACCAAGAAAAACCTGCCCCGCGGACGCTGGCGCTACCTCACCCAGGAGGAGGTCAACTTCCTCAAAATGGGCTCCTTTGAATAACAACCCGCAATCTCCGGAAAAAGTAATAGAACAATGAAACGAACCAAAATAACCGAACTGCTCACCCCTGCCCACATCGGGCAGGAGGTGACCGCAGCTGGATGGGTGCGCACCCGCCGCGGCAACAAGCATGTGCAATTCGTTGCTCTCAACGATGGCTCGACCGTGCGCAATCTTCAGGTGGTCTTCGACATGGCGCGGTTCTCCGACGACCAGCTCAAGGCTGTGACAACAGGATCAAGCATCAAGGTCACCGGCAAGCTCGTTGAATCGATGGGCAAAGGCCAGAGCACCGAAATACAGGCCGACAGCTTTGAGCTGCTCGGCGCAAGCGACCCCGACACATATCCCCTGCAGAAAAAAGGACACACCCTCGAATTTCTGCGCGAAATAGCCCACCTGCGCCCGCGCACAAACACCTTTGGCGCTGTGCTGAGGGTGCGCAGCGCGCTCGCATTCGCAGTTCACAAATTTTTCCACGAAAAAGGATTCTTCTACCTCAACACCCCCCTCATCACCGCCAGCGACTGCGAGGGTGCCGGCGCAATGTTTCAGGTGACAACACTCGACATCGCCAATCCGCCCCGCACTGAGGATGGAGCCGTTGACTACTCCGCCGACTTCTTCGGCAAGCCCACAGCGCTCACCGTCAGCGGACAGCTCGAGGGAGAGCTCGGCGCCACAGCGCTCGGCGCGATATACACTTTCGGCCCTACCTTCCGCGCCGAAAACTCCAACACTCCGCGCCACCTCTCCGAGTTCTGGATGATTGAGCCCGAAATGGCATTCTATGAGATAGAGGAGAACATGGAGCTCGCCGAGGAATTCATCAAATACTGCGTGCGCTACGCCCTTGACACCTGCCGCGACGACATAGAATTCCTGCAGCAGATGTACGACCCCGAGCTCATAGCGCGCCTCGAAGGAGTGCTTGCCGACGACTTCGTGCGCCTCACATACACCGAGGGCGTAAAGATTCTCGAGGAGAGCGGCAAGAAATTCGAGTTTCCCGTCTACTGGGGTGCCGACCTGCAGAGCGAGCATGAGCGCTACCTTGTTGAGGAGCACTTCAAGCGCCCTGTCATCATGACCGACTATCCCAAGGATATCAAGGCCTTCTACATGAAGCTCAACGACGACGGCAAAACCGTGCGCGCAATGGATGTGCTCTTCCCGAAAATCGGCGAAATCATCGGCGGCAGCGAGCGCGAGGCCGACTACGACAAGCTTCTTGAACGCATCAACCAGATGAACATACCGATGAAGGATATGTGGTGGTATCTCGACACCCGCCGCTTCGGCACAGTGCCCCACAGCGGATTCGGCCTCGGATTCGAGCGTCTTGTGCTGTTTGTGACAGGCATGACCAACATACGCGATGTCATACCTTTCCCCCGCACACCCAAGAACGCGGAGTTCTAACAACCGAAACTGATGTTGGACACCAGCCTCCTTCCGTTCGCATTCATCTGCCTCACCTCATTTTTCACCCTTACAAACCCCCTTGGCACCATGCCGGTGTTTCTCACCATGACATCCGGCATGGCCGAGGGCGAAAGGGCGAGAATTGTGCGCCGCGCAACAATCCTGTCGTTCATAACCCTGGTTATGTTCACCCTCGCCGGGCAGATACTCTTCAAATTCTTCGGCATATCGACAAACGGCTTCCGTATCGCCGCCGGCATAATCATCCTCAAGATAGGCTATGATATGCTTCAGGCAAAATTCACCCACACCAAGCTGCGCGACGAAGAGATAAAAACCTACGCCGAGGATATCTCCATCACCCCGCTGGCAATACCGTTGCTGTGCGGTCCCGGCGCGATTGCAAACGGCATCATGCTCATGGACGAAGCCTCAACATGGCCCATGAAAATAATACTGATATGCAGCATCGGCGCTATCTACACCATCACCTACTTCATTCTGCGGGCATCCACCCGGCTGGTGAAGGTGATCGGCGAAACCGGCAACAATGTGATGATGAGGCTCATGGGCCTGATACTCATGGTAATTGCCGTTGAATGCTTTTTCAGCGGCCTCAAACCCATAGTGGTGTCCATAATCGAAGCCGCAAGATAACACCCTTCCACCCTCTCTCCTCTCTCCCTCCCACACCTTATTTATATATAGCATCTCCATATTATATATAGCATCTCCCCACATGAATCTCAAACAGATAACCCTCGCGGCAATCATAGCCGCAGCCCCCGCCGCAGCGCTCGCCTGCACAAGCCTCATAGCCGGCAAAAAGGCAACTGCCGACGGCAGCGTCATCATTACATACGCCGCCGACTCACACACCCTCTACGGCGAGCTGTACCATCAGCCGGCAGCCGACCATGCTCCCGGAAGCATGCGCACAGTCACGGAATGGGACACCGGCAAGCGCCTCGGCGAGATACCCGAAGTGGCACACACCTACCGCACCCTCGGCAACATGAATGAGCATGGCCTCACTATAGCCGAAAGCACATGGGGCGGACGCGACGAGCTGGCAGGCAGCGGCATGATTGACTACGGCTCGCTGATATACATCACCCTCCAGAGGGCACGCACCGCACGCGAGGCTATCAAAGTGATGACCGACCTTGTGGACAAGTACGGCTACGCCAGCAGCGGCGAGAGCTTCTCGATTGCCGATGCCGACGAGGCTTGGATTATGGAACTCATAGGCAAGGGCAAGGATGACAAAGGCGCCGTGTGGGTGGCACGCAGAGTGCCCGACGACTGCATCAGCGGTCACGCAAACCACTCGCGCATACACACATTCCCCCTCAACGACCCCGAAACACTCTACTCACCCGACGTTATCTCATTCGCCCGCTCGAAAGGCTACTTCAACGGTAAGGACCGCGATTTCAGTTTCTCCAAGGCATACGCTGTTACCGACGGCGGCGCGCTGCGCGGATGTGACGGCAGGGTGTGGGCGTTTTACAACAAGCATTCGCATGGCGCCGAGCCATATCTCGACTGGGTGCTCAAAGGCTCAGGCGAGCCTCTGCCCCTTTGGGTAAAGCCCTCGCAGCCGGTAGGTGTGCGCGATATGCAGGCCATGATGCGCGACCACTTCGAAGACACTCCCCTTGACATGACAATGGATGTCGGAGCCGGCCCCTATAAGGTGCCCTACCGCTGGCGTCCCCTCACCTACGAGGTCGATTCTGTGGAGTATACCCATGAGCGCGCCATAGCCACACAGCAGACCGGATTCTCTTTTGTGAGCCAGATGAACGCCGACCGCCCGCAGGCAATGCGGGGCACCCTGTGGTTTGGCGTTGACGATGCCAACACCTGCGTGTATGTGCCGGTGTTCAACGGCAACACCTCTGTGCCCCACGAATTTGCGGTTGGCAACGGCGACCTCTACAACCTGTCGTGGGAGAGCGCCTTCTGGGTAAACAACTATGTTGCAAACCAGGCCTACCACCGATACTCACAGATGATTCCGGACATCCGCAAGGTACAGACAGCCCTTGAAGACAGCTATGAGGCCGATATGCCCGGACTCATCAAATCTGTGGCCGCCCTGTCACCTGCCGAGGCGTCATCTACCCTCGACAACTACACTGCAAGCCGCACCGCCGACTATACCAAACGCTATAAAGCCCTCGGCGACTATCTGCTTGTGAAATACCTTGACGGCAATGTGAAGCGCGAGAAAAACGGAGAGTTTGAACGCACCGAAGACGGTATGCCCGTATACCCCGAATTCCCCGGTTATGACAAACGCTACTACCGTTCGATAGCCACCGACCCCGATGGCGGAGAACGTCTCAAATCGCTGATTATCAAATAATGAGACGCGCCGATATCACAATCCCGCTATCAGTGGCCTCATACAGCGAGCTAAGCGAGGCAGACCGTCAGCTCATTGACGCCGCCCGCGCCGCCACCCACCGCTCGTATGCGCCCTACAGCCGCTTTTGCGTAGGCGCTGCCATACGCCTGAGCAACGGCGAGATAGTCAGCGGCTCCAATCAGGAAAACGCAGCTTATCCCAGCGGCCTATGCGCCGAGCGCACAGCCGCCTTCTACGCCCATTCCACATATCCGGACGCAACCTTCACCGCCATAGCAATTGCGGCACGCGACACCACCGGAGCGGAAATTCCCGCCCCGATAGCGCCGTGTGGTGCCTGCCGTCAGAGCCTCCTTGAGTATGAGACCCTTGCAGGCGCGCCTGTGAAAGTGATGCTTGCAGGGGCCGACGAAATATTCATCCTCCCCTCCGTGCGCTCGCTGCTGCCGGTAGCGTTCAGTGAAATCGTTTGATGCTCAATGCCTTCCTGGGCGTGTGACAGGCTTGACAGGAGTGTTGGGAGTGTTTGCCGAGGCCGGTGGCTTAGGCAGAGTGCCAGGCACAAAATTGATGTTGCCGTTGCCGGAGCCATTGCCCGGACGCAGCGGCGGACGATTGTTGTTGTTCACCGGCGGACGCCAGTTGCCGCCCGGCTTCTGTGCGGGAGGACCGGAAGGGATGATAGGTCTGACAATCGGCCTGACGATGGGACCCGAATTCCATCCCCAGGGATAATTGTTCCAATTATTCCAGCTGTTCCAGCTATTCCACCCGTTGTACCACGGGGAGCCGTACACCGGAGTTGACAGATTCACGCCCACGCTTCCGCCGTAGCCCAGCGGAATATCGACGCTGCTGTCCCACATTGCATCGCAGCCCCAGGCGCTTGCGCCGATAAGAGCCGCTGCTATAACCTTGAGTGCGTTTTTCGTTTTCATGACAGCGATAGTTGTTTATATACATAAAACAACCGCCACTCCCCTACTGTTCGCCGATAGGTGAAGGCGGGGGGCGCGCATCACCCGCGGCTAGCGGGTGGTAAGAGAATAGCGCGTCGGTGGAGCGAAGCGAGACCACGCGTTCAAGCAGCCCTATAATATTCAGACCCGCAGCGCGCGGGTCGCGAGAAGCTCCCATGACATCGAATCCCGTGATTAAGGATGGATATTACGCACCACAGCGTGGTGCTCAGGCAGATAGCTTTTACCTTTGCAACGGGATTCAGAGTTAACATTTGCTCTCTGAATTG
>CAJUPZ010000036.1 GCA_910588065.1 uncultured Muribaculaceae bacterium | reverse complement strand
TACCTATATAACAATCAATATCGGATTTATTAGCTCTTCCGACCGCTAAAACGCAAAGCTGCTTAATATCACTGAGAAAACGCTGATAAGTCTTCGCAAAAAGTATGGGATTGACAGCAAGGGTGAAATCCAGTCTTGACTACCTCGCTAAAAATTAGTACCTTTGCATCATAAATCGCAAAGATTGTGATTGGAGAGCCAATCACACCGACATATTACATATCATAACACCGCATTTTGTTTTGTGAAAATCTGGTAAATTGGAACAATAGGAACATATGCGTGCTGCTATGCTATGCCTAACGCATAGCGTGCTGTCACGTTTTCCTATTCAGGCTTTACCAGAGCCTTCACAAAGAGCGTGTTCGGCACGCTATTTTTATAGAGCCATATCGAGAAAAAACACGTTCAATGTATATTAGGCACAGCCTCTCACTTTTGGTTTGCTCAATTCCGATAGTTGTTAATTATTAGCAAACTGGACATTCTATTTCACAGTTAATTATATGCTTTCAGCATATTTTTGCTGATGAATTGTTTTTTGTGAGTGAGTGCCGAGGAGTATAATAAAAATCGCATCAATTGCTTGCATAAGTAAGAATAAATAATTAATTTTGAATTTAATCATCTGTAGATGGTACTTTGGGCTTATGGAGATTGACTGTTAACCTTAACCAAATTGTACTCACATAGGTTATAATATCAGAAAATATTTCACTCATTCCTTCAGGAGCACTTCAAGAATAAACTGAGACCATATCTCAGACAACCAATAAATAATATTTAAGTTATGGCAAAATGGATATTTAATTATAGAGGAATGGCCTCTGCTATTGTTAACGGAAACTCCGTATATGATCGATATGGCCACCATAGACTATGGATAGTTCGTAATAATCTGTACAATCACAATGGTTATCATGTAGGGTGGACCGAAGGTGGTGTATTTTATGATGATAATAATGATGTATTAGGCTTTACGAGAGATCGTACTCAACATCTTCCTTCTATACCGGGTATAGGAGGCACTCCGGGTATGCCGGGATTAAGTGGCACTCCGGGTATGCCCGGACTAAGCGGTGTGCCAGGTAGACCAGGTTATGGAGGATGGTCAAGGTCTTTATTAGAAGACTATATTGAAAATAAAGCCTAAGATGATTCTAAATTGGAATTCAGGACTTTGAATCGAGCGATTTTGAGAAATATGAGTCCAAAGGAATTTTAACACGTTGGCTATTTTAGTATTGGCGATTATTGACTAACTTTGCAATACCGAATTAGTAATTTGGTGAAGAACATTGAAGTAGCGGAATGAGCTATCCGTGAGTCGCTCAAAAACTGCCTCACTCAACGATGTGATTTTCAGCATAGTTAGCACCTTATAGCCCCGAAATCTCCGGGGTTACTAAGAGGTCTATCAGACCGAAGAAAAGTTCTGAAAATCATTGGTTTTCAGAACTTTTTCTTTTTACCCCACTACCCAATCGGCGCAAAATATTGAAACTGCGGGTGTGCAAGAAGGTGGCAACGATTCTGAAGCCATGATTTGCCACCTCGATAACCCCGACATTCTATTTGTCCTTCGGAGATACGGCGCATTGTCAGCGATATTAATTATGATTTCTCCAGAAAGACATTTGCCGGAGTCATTCGAAGCATCACATTGAGACTTGACAGAAGCAACATGCCCATTATACAGCAGTTGCAAAATATTACGGACTTCTGGAATGCCAACCAATACGATCTTGGAGAACTTAATCTTTTCTCCGACGACACTCATGACGTTGTCAACCAGGGGGCAATCCATATACCCTGGCTGTATCATCCCGGCGCTCCGACAGGCGGGGCACCTATATATATATTACGCGCGCGGGAGGGGTGAGAGGGTGAGTAAAAAAAGCGCCCCGGGGCGAGATGCTCCGGGGCGCGGGGTTGATGAGTTATGGTGTCAGCCTATTAGAGCTGGGGACCTGCTGCCACGAGGGCTTTGCCTGCGGGGTTGGTTTCAAACTTCTTGAAGTTGTTGATGAACATTTCAGCGAGTTTGGTAGCCTTGGCAGTCCATTCTTCGGGGTTGGTGTAGGTGTCGCGGGGATCGAGGATCTTGGGATCTACGCCGGGGAGTTCGGTGGGAATGGTGAAGTCGAAGATGGGGAGCTGCTTTGTGGGGGCGTTAAGGATAGCGCCGTCAAGGATGGCGTCGATGATGCCGCGGGTGTCCTTGATGGAGATGCGCTTGCCTGTGCCGTTCCAGCCGGTGTTCACGAGGTATGCCTTTGCACCGCTCTTTTCCATACGCTTAACGAGTTCTTCAGCATATTTGGTGGGGTGGAGCGAAAGGAATGCTGCGCCGAAGCAGGCAGAGAATGTGGGGGTGGGCTCTGTGATGCCGCGTTCTGTGCCGGCGAGCTTGGATGTGAAGCCGCTGAGGAAGTAGTATTTTGTCTGCTCGGGTGTGAGGATAGACACGGGGGGAAGAACTCCGAATGCGTCAGCGCTGAGGAAGATGACATTCTTTGCGGCGGGACCGCGGCTGGGCTTAACGATGTTCTGGATGTGGTCGATGGGGTAGCTTACGCGGGTGTTTTCGGTAACGCTCTTGTCGGCGAAGTCGATTTTGCCGTTTTCGTCCACGGTAACGTTCTCAAGGAGGGCGTCACGACGGATAGCGTTGTAGATGTCGGGCTCGCTGTCTTTGTCGAGGTTGATGACCTTGGCGTAGCAGCCGCCTTCGTAGTTGAAGACGCCGTTGTCGTCCCAGCCGTGTTCGTCGTCACCGATGAGGAGACGTTTGGGGTCGGTTGAGAGGGTTGTCTTGCCTGTGCCTGAGAGACCGAAGAAGATGGCTGTGTTTTCGCCTTTCTTGTCGGTGTTGGCAGAGCAGTGCATGGATGCGATGCCGCGCTGGGGGTTGTAGTAGTTCATGATTGAGAACATACCTTTCTTCATCTCGCCGCCGTACCATGTGTTGATGATGAGCTGCATGCGCTCTGTGAGGTTGAAGGCAACGCAGGTTTCGGAGTTGATGCCGAGTTCTTTCCAGTTCTCAACTTTGGCCTTTGAGGCGTTGAGCACAACGAAGTCGGGCTTGAAGCTTGCGAGCTCTTCTTCGGTGGGACGGATGAACATGTTGGTTACGAAGTGGGCCTGCCATGCAACCTCCATGATGAAGCGGACAGCGAGACGGGTGTCGGGGTTTGTTCCGCAGAAAGCGTCAACGACGTAGAGGGTCTTATCGCTGAGTTCCTTGTCGGCGATAGCCTTGAGTGACTTCCATGCCTCGGGAGTGATGGCCTTGTTGTCGTTCTTATATTCGTCGGAAGTCCACCAGATGGTGTCTTTGGAGATGTCGTCCTTAACAAAGAATTTGTCTTTGGGAGAGCGGCCGGTGTAGACGCCGGTCATAACGTTTACAGCGCCGAGTTCGGTTTTCTGACCCTTTTCGTAGCCTGTGAGGGCGGGGTTGGTCTCGTCGATAAAGAGCTGGTCCCAGCTGGGATTGTGGATCACCTTGGCTCCGGTGATGCCGTACTGAGATAAATCGATAGTACTCATTTTTGTTGTTTAAATATAAAGGGTTAATGATTTGTTGCGGTTACGGGCACGGGAGACAAGGGACTGGCCCTGCCCTCCATACCAACTGCAAAGGTATGAACTTTTTCGGTGACTGCGCCATCTGAATAAAGAAATTTTTCCGTATTAATTATTTTTAAGCATTCGGGGGTCACGCGGCCCTTTTCGGGGTTGGTGACGGGAGGTATAACAACGTGCGGAGGCAAAGAAATGCAAAAGGGGGCGGAAAGATTGTTAAAACAGGGATTTTGCTCCGGGAACGGCGGTTTTTGCTTACCTTTGCGGGCATATTTTAAAAAGCACAGCGCAATGGCTATATTTCAATTGGCAGTGATATTCGCTTTTCTTGCCGTGGGAGAGCTGATAGTGTGGTGCACCGGCATCACGGTGCCGTCGAGCATCATCGGCATGCTTCTGCTCACCCTGTGCCTGAGCCTGAGGATTGTGAAGCTGAGGCAGGTTGAGGGAGCGGCGGATTTTCTGGTAAACAACTTAGGCTTCTTTTTTGTGCCCGCGGGGGTAGCTCTGATGGGCTATTTCGACCTGCTTGCCGAGCAGTGGCTGCCGATAGTTGTCGCCTCGGCTGTGAGCACGGTGATAGTGATAGCCGTGACAGGGCATTTTCACCAGGTTGCACGCAAACTGACAAACCGCAATGGAATTTCTCGGAAATAACTACTTTCTGCTTGCTCTGACATTTGCAGTGTTTGTCGGGGCAAAGATGCTTCAGAAGCGCACCGGTATGGCGATTCTGAACCCTATATTAATATCGGTGACGGTACTGATATGCTATCTGTGCGCCGTGGGAGTGACCTACGAGCGCTACTCTCAGGCGGGTGGGCTGATTGAGTTCTGGCTCAAGCCGGCGGTTGTAGCGCTCGGGGTGCCGCTGTACCGGCAGCTGTCTACAATACGCAAGCAGCTGCTGCCCATTATATTGGCTGAGCTAGCCGGGTGTGTTGCCGGGGTGATTTCGGTGGTGCTGATAGCCGACCTGTTAGGTGCATCGCGCGAGGTTGTGCTCAGCCTCGCCTCTAAGAGCGTAACCACGCCGATAGCCATGGAAGTGACTGCCGCTGTGGGGGGTATACCTCCGCTGACCGCCGCAGTGGTGGTGTGTGTGGGCATTTTCGGCGGCATGTCGGGATTCAGGGTGATGAAGCTCACCCGGGTGCACAGCCCTATGGCACAAGGGCTTTCGATGGGCACAGCCGCCCACGCCCTCGGCACATCCGCGGCGATAGACGCCGGCGGCAACCGCTACGGCGCGTGGGCCTCGCTCGGGCTTACGCTCAACGGCCTGTTCACCGCCCTGCTCACCCCCACGATATTACAACTTTTCGGCTACTGACCCGCTATGGACAACAAGGATTTGACCGTTATCATTGTCACATACAATTCATCTGCTCTGATCTACGACTGTCTGAAAAGTATCGAAAGATACAATGATATCGGCTCACGGCTGGAAATCATTGTTTCTGACAATGCCAGTACGGATTTCAATGATTTGGAAAGCAACATCGCGGCCAGCGGGGTGGAGTGTACAATCGTGCGCAATAACCGCAATGGCGGCTACGGCTATGGAAACAACCGCGGTACAGAGCGGGCACGCGCAGACACACTGCTGCTCATGAATCCGGATGTACGATTGTGTATGCCTGTATTCAAGCACGGACTGCACGAAATTTCCAAGCGCGGACTCGCATTGCTCGGCATGGAGGAATATGAGGATGAAAGAATGCGCAGAAAACACTCATTCTTGCCAAGACGCATGAATCTCCGCAACCTGATGGTGTACAGGCTCGCCAAGTGCATCAATTATTTCAGCCCCGCGTTTTTTTATATACACGGAGCCTGCTTTTTTGTCAGAAAAAAAATTTTGACCGACATCGGCGGTTTTGATGAAAATCTGTTTCTGTACGGCGAAGAGCTGGACATCCACACAAGGCTTATGGGCAAAGGGGGCGAAATAGCATTAAGCCACAATATCGGCTTTGTGCATCCCCTGCACAACCGGCGTTTTAACGGGAGTGAAAATGAGATTGGCTTGAAGTCTCAGCTTTATCTCTGCGACAAGTATGGCTGGAGTAAAAAGATGGTATACCGAGATGCGATATCCACCCTGCGGGCCATGCAGCTCAAAAATATTGTAACCGGCAGGGGGCGCGATGCGGCCATACCGGCACGCATAAGGCAGCTCAAAGCTGAGATGAACGGCATTGTGTGAAGATGTCGCACAGACGACCCGCCACGCCACGGTTTGTAAACCGGCTGCGCTCCCTGACGCAATTGGCATGAAACTCACCACGCCTGTCAACCATCTGCCGCAGCTCGTCAGCCCCCCAACCGTCCTTGACAATGCCGAGCGAATAAGCCTGCACGTAATATGCCGACAATGGCACCACATTGGTCAGTACAGGGGTGCCATTTGCCAAAGCCTCTGTCATCGACACCATATTATTATCTGATGCGGTGTTTACAAGCATAGCGATGGCCTGTCGCTCAACTGCTGCCATCTCATGGTGGGAAAGAAATCCGCAAAAATGTACCCTATGCGCTATCCCAAGCTGCCGTGACAGCTCCTTGAGCTCACCCTCCTGCGGCCCCTCGCCGATGATTTTCAGCGAAATATCAGCACAGCCCTCAGTCTGCACATAGTCTGCGAAACTCCGTAATATAGTGTCTATCCTCTTGCGCCCGACGAGCATTGACACAACAACAAAATAGTTGCCGACCGCATCAGCCGGAAAGAAAACGGACCCATCGGCACCGTGGGCAACAATCTCATCAGACACATCGCTCATGAACCTGCTCACGAAATCACGCGCCTGCGGCGACATCGCCACCACCGGCACCCGACGCATGAACAAGCGGCAGACTGCATTGTACCATATTTTTGCGGGGATGCGGAAGAAAAGCCGCTGAAAAGCCGCCATTTCCTGCCAGACAAGCAGTTTTCCGGGGCACACACGTGCGGCTATGAGCGACGGGATTGAGAAGGCCTCCACCGAAAGCACCATGTCAAACCGTCCGGCATTATCCCTCAGCCATCGCCTCAACCCTTTTGGCCAGGGCAGCAACCACGGCCTGAACACCCGCGGCCACCGCGATGGGAAATAAACCACCTCAAAATCATTGGCCTCGGGCTGAAGCGGCCTGAACTCCTCGGAAGCGAGCAAAGTTACAGTATGGCCGTTGGCAACAAAGCCGCGCGCCATGTTGTATATCATCGTATCGCGGTTGGACTCCCGGCGGATAATCCTGCCGCCGACAGCCGTGGAGAGTATGAAGTTTTGGATAAGGATATTCAAGGGGCGTGGATTTAAGTCAATTACTAATATGCGGCGTTTGCAACCATGCTACAAAGTTAGTTTTTTATCGGCAAATGTCGATACCGAGCCTAAAAAAACAATAAATCCGCTCATTGTAGCGTTTTTATCTGCAGAAATGTTTCGAAACTGACAACATTCGTACGCAATACATCAATCCAAAGCATAATGATATCTGTAATTGTTCCCATCTACAATGTTGCTGATTTTCTTAAGCAGGGGCTCGACTCATTGCGCAGCCAGACATTCTCGGACTTTGAGGTTATCATGGTCAATGACGGCTCCACAGACAATTCAGATACAATAGCTCGCAAATATGCTTCTGCCGATTCTCGCTTTAAATACTTCGAACAAAGAAATGCCGGATTGTCGGCGGCACGCAACACGGGTCTCAAACATGCCAGCGGCAATCATGTTGCGTTTTTTGACAGCGATGATATTCTGCATCCCCAGGCCCTCGAAATAGCCATAACTACCATAAAACATAGCGGAGCAGATATTGCGAGGTTTGGCATAAGGCAGTTTACCACCGACGGTGTCTGCCGGCCGCATTATTCCCATTCGGATATTCTGTCGAAAACATCAACATTTTCCTCTCGGGAGGATATCCGGAGCATAGTCCTGGGGCTATTCTCACCTCCGCTTGCACCAGGCAGTCAACATATTCATCACAGCATGTCGGCGTGTGTTGGCATATATCTGCGCAGCATCATAGATAACAATAGTATCAGGTTTACACCCGACCGACGAATTTGTTCAGAAGATGCGATATTCAACTTTGAATACCTGATGCATGTGCGGAAATATGCTTTTGTCAACTTGCCGCTATATCTTTACCGGAAGAATCCGGAGTCTCTCACCCGCAAGCCAAGGGCTGAATATGGATCCGAGATTCTTGATACCTCTATCTTCATAGAGAAACTGATAGGCAACCATTATCCGGACAATTCCGAACATAAGAGAGCTATGAGATATGCCATCAACGCGCTTCGTGCCCACACCAAAAACATCATAGGATCCGACATGCCGGAAGACGAGAAGGCAATGCTGGTTAAGAAACTGGTGGCAGATAGACGCCTTCAACGTATATACCACGAATATCCGTGGCAAATGATGCCATTACCTGACCGATTGCATTTCCGCGCAATGATGTCCGGGAGCTATCTGACACTCAAGTATCTAACACATCTCAGGACTACAGTCGGGAAGCTCACGGGCAGACAGTCATAACATCTCCCCAAAGAATATACCCAAAACTTACGCTACCTTTCTTTTCAAGAGATTTCCTATCATAAACATCTTCAGGTCGGCCGGCATGGCAATCCAATAGCATACAGCCAGAGCAGCAATGCACAGACAGTCGTATGCCACACCGGCTCCGCTGTAGAACAGCACACCGGCTCCAATCAGCAATCCGGCCGGCAGCAGAGAGGCTGCTCTGAACTCCACCTGCATATACTTTCGCGTGTCCACCATACGGTACACCGCCAAAACACCATAGGCAATAAAACCGCCCGCAATAATGCCGTAAAGCCCCCAAAGGGGCACCAGCAAATAATCAGCCACGATATTCGCCAATGCAGCAGCCGTCACCCCCGGCAGCAACCGGCCAGTGCGCTTGGAGCATTGGTAGCCAAGCTCATAAAATGCAGCAACCGAAAAGACGACAATCACCAGGGTGTTGGCAAACAGATATTGCGCACCCACCCGATACTCAGTCCCTACAAGCCAGAAATAATTGCAGCGCACCGCAAAAGGATATACCGCCGCAAGACCGCAGAGCAAAAAGAAATAATTATTAAGAATCTTGCTGAAAAATGCGTTGCGGTCCGGCGAATCATAATGCATTATCGCATTTTGCTGCCAAGCCTGATAAAAAATAAAAGTGAGCACATAAAACGCACTCGTAAACTTGCTCACAACCGCAAATACACCATTCGCCTCCAGTCCGAGAAAACTCTTGATAAAGAAAACTCCACAGCTATTCAGCACCCACCAGCTCATAACAAGCGGCACAAGCGGCAACGAATAGCGCAACAACTCGGCATTGACCGACCTCACCATGCCCCTAAATGACAAATACCTGCCGAAAATACCCGCCTTGCATCCTACAACAACCATAGCCACAAACCGGGCAAGGATATTTGTGATAAACAGCCCCGGCACACCCAACCCTGCAACCGCGACAAGCAGCACAGCCAACAGCGTCAGCAAAAACGAACTGAGAATAGCCCCCGCCGTGTACATCCTGGTATGCCCCAGCCCCCTCACAAGCTCATTCACAGAATCAAAAGCTCCGAACGACACCACAAAAGCAACAATATATCCCAGATACCTCACTTCTGCAAACAGCCCTACAACCACCGCCCCGGCAATCAGCACCAATGAATTGGCCAACAACGCACTCAACACAAACGAAACAACCGCCCGGCGACGATGCTCGGAACCACACTCCACAAGCAAACGGAACCCGCCGTTGGGCAACTGCAGACTCAATAGAGGCGCAAGGCAAAACACCACCGCCATACACATATCATAGTAGCCGAACTCAGCAGAATCAGTGATAAAAAAAGTGTAGAGCGGCACCAGCAGAAACGTTATCAGCTTCGAGCCGATATTGCCCACCGCATACACGCCGATGTCGCGCACAAACCTTGATGCCCTCGCCGAGGGTCGAAGCTGACTCATCTGATAATAAAGCTATTATTCACTTAAAACCGTTCCTGCCGGTACAAAAAGCCACCGGCTCGCTAATATAAAACGGCCTCACCGCGCCGATATTGCACCGCGCACAAGCCAAATCCATCCCACCTGTCAAAAAAAAGCCTAAAAAAAAGCAAATCGCATATTTTTGTCCCCAAACACCCTCCAATTTGAAAAAAAGTGCGTATCTTTGTAACCGTCAAGGAGCATTCGCGCCGCGACCTGCCTATCAAGACACATTTAACTATATCCGGCGGAATAGAGATTCCCACATCAACGGATAGCAAAACGCAAGTTTAATTCCCCTGCCCGGAAAACCGCCAATTAGCCAAGACAAACGTCCCTGAGGAATACAAACATCCCATTACCTGCCCAGTACAAGGGCGGAACCGGGTGCATTTATTGACAGGACAGGCGCTTGGCGGTGCCTTAGGCAGGAGATAAGTGCTTTCCGGTTCCGCCCTTTTACTATTTTTTATGACCCAGATACTCATAGGAAAATTAATCGAGGAAGAGCTAAGAAGCCAGGATCGCTCCGTTGTGTGGCTTGCAGCAAAGCTGCAATGCAACCGAACCAACATCTACAAAATCTTCCGCAGCGACAGCATCGACGCCGAGCTGCTGCTACGAATCAGCAACGTTCTGCGACGAAACTTCTTCACCCTCTACACCGACCGCCTCGACCCGCTGCAATAGTACCTCGCTCCCCATCATCACACCGACAAATATAGGAATGAAAAAAAGCCCACTCTACACCGCCACAGGCGACTCCGGCACAACATCACTCATCGGAGGCACCCGCGCAAGCAAAGCCTCCCCGCAAATCGACGCATACGGCACCATTGACGAACTGAACTCACACATAGGCATCGTCAGAGCAGCCATGAACCCGGACAGCCAAACCGACTCCGCACTCAATACCATACAATGCCGCCTCTTCGACATCGGCACAGCACTCGCAACCCCCGCAAACACCACCTCCACCCCACCCAGGGCAATTTCTCAGGACGACATCACCGCGCTCGAACACGAAATTGACCGCATAGACTCTCTCCTGCCCCGCCTACACAGCTTTGTGCTCCCCGGCGGAACACTCCCAGCAGCCCAGGCCCATGTTGCCCGCACAGTTTGCCGCCGCGCCGAACGCACCATAGTGGCACTCACCGACACCATACCCGTACACCCGTCCACACTTACATACCTCAACCGACTCAGCGACTACCTCTTCGCAATAGCACGATTTAACAATATAAAAGAAAACCACACCGAAATTTTTTGGTCTAAAGATTGTTAGACCATAGAAATTTACTACTTTTGCGCCGCCTTAGCCATCAGCCTCCCGGCAAAATGGCAACGCACAGCAAAATACACCCACATATATCAAACCCCAAAAATATACAGAGATATGTACTGGACACTTGAACTCGCATCAAAACTCGAAGATGCACCCTGGCCCGCAACAAAAGAAGAACTCATAGACTACGCCATGCGCTCCGGAGCACCACTTGAAGTGATTGAAAACCTCCAGGAAATGGAAGACGAAGGCGAAACCTACGAATGCATCGAAGACATCTGGCCCGACTACCCCAGCAAAGAAGACTTCTTCTTCAACGAAGAGGAATACTAAGGCTCTGGCAGTTTGTAAATAAAAGTATATCAATCGGATAAACAACGTATAGTTTGTTTGTCCGATTGATTTTTTTTGCGTTTTGGCTAAACAAATATAAACATTGCAACTCGCTGATAGTTTTATTGTTGCATTTATCCCTCTGCATACTTGTAATGACTATGGTTGGAATAAATCGTCTAAGGTGATGACAGAGTTGATTTCCGATGCCTGGGGATTCTTAGCCAGCCCAGAAGAGGCAACCATTGTGAGTTGAACCCCTTTCTTAGGTGCGATTTCTTGCTGGTATCGGCTTCTGCGCAAATTCATTTCAGCCAGATAGACTGGGGAAATAGAGAAGGGACTGTTGGTAAATTTCATTTCGCAGATATTGACAATGCCGTCTGCGCGGTCGATTATCATGTCAATCTGCATTGCCGGATATGATTCATTCTCAGGCACACTCCATGCAAAGTATTCGCAATAAACACCTCCCACACCAAGTGCCTTTTGAATCTGATGGATATGGCGATAGCATACCCTCTCAAAAGCCAAACCTCTCCATGAGTTCATAGTTCCAGTGTTCTGATGTGTGGCCCAATAGTTAGTCTTTGCTTTTTTCTTCAAAACAAAGTCATGATAAAACAATGTAAAATTGTCGGCTAATTTAAATAAAACGCCCCGTTGTTTTTTTGTCGGTTGAGGCATCTCTATAACAAATCCGGACAATTTGAGATTTGTCAGTATTTCGGTAAATTTAGCCGACATTCCGACTCCTGACTTTTCAGATATCTCTTTAGCCGTCATTCCTCCCTTCTTTTCAATTAGAGTTTTCACTATTGATTCATACCTTTCCGGAGCGGAGAACATGGACTTAAATAGCACATGGTATTCAATTTTCATGGGCGCGTTTTCCGAAAAAAACAGAAAGTCTATATTTGCTGACAAACTTTTTGCCGGGTCAATCAATGTCCAATAATATGGCACTCCACCGAAAATCATATATGCCTCGGTAATAAGGTGTCTTGACCAATTGAATTTATGGGCGGCACTGAATTTTTCACATTCGTTTAATGTAAAAGAGGTTAGCTCAATCTGGCGGGTTATGCGGTTATACAAACCTCCTTTACTGCTGAAGACCTTCCTTACCATCCATGAAGTGGCACTTCCACAGATTATCATTACTATATCCTTAGTCCATGCCGCCCAATCATTCCAAAAATGCCCGAGTGCCTTTACAAAATCAGAACCTCTCGCATCCATCCATGGCAGCTCGTCGATAAAGATTACCTTCTTTCCTCCTAATTTTGGGAATCCTTTTTTAGATTCAACAAGGGTTCGAAGCATATCGAAAGCATCAAACCAGTTTTGAGGTTTGCCGCATTTGGGAAGTCCATAGCGCAGTAATGTCCGGTGAAATTCCGACAACTGCTGCTTGGTGTTATAATCCTCAACACCCGTGTAGGTGAATGTGTAAGTGTTTCCCATAAATTCTTTCACAAGGTAGGTCTTGCCTATCCTGCGTCTGCCATATATGGCTATGAATTCGGAATGTGAAGAAGCGAGGGCTTCCGTAAGTATTTCAATTGGAGCATCACGGCCTATAATGGTCATGGTAGATTGGGAGAATTTGCTTTTCATAGTGCAAAGATAAAATATAAATTCGACAAATGGGTACTTTTAGACTTAAAAATCACAATTAAAAGTAATCACCCAACCCGGCAAAACTTATAAAACTGCGATAACGATAAACCTTTCATGGCTTCCTCCAGATATAATATCGGTAATATTTTGCCAATATTTTGCCAAAACACCAGTTTTTGTTTGACCAAGTGACAGGTGTTGACACAGATAGACAAATATGTTTGGCTAACGGTCATCAAAAACCACTTAACTCATTGATTATATGGATGAAAATTTCGCTTCAACGAAGAGGAGTATTAATCGCCGAGGTCGACATAAACTGTATATTTTAATTGAAAAGTGCGCCAGAGATTCTAACTGAAAAGTGCGCC
>CAJUPZ010000035.1 GCA_910588065.1 uncultured Muribaculaceae bacterium | reverse complement strand
TCATTAACCAATAGATTATCGCTATCATCGTCAGTATGGAGATTAGCCACCCCACGCCTCGGGATATCGGCTTTACAACCGCCCATATCATCAGACCGACAATAGCACCGAGGATAACCACAACCACCTTTGCAACCTTTTTTAATGCGGTTTGAGCTGGTGAAGGAGTGAAGCTCGAATTTTTAATATGTCTGTCGTTCAGTGTCATAAGGCGATATTTTTTTAATGCGTATAATCGCAGTTTGAAGTTTGTTCGCTCGATGAACTCCCCGCGTGACGGAAAGCAAGGGGTGTTCGCCTCACGGCTTAAAAAATACGAGCTGACCAACGGGAAGTCTGGAGATTTTTTCAGCCGAAAGGCAAAGAATACCCCGTTCCGGCACGTTCATCGCCACGAGCGAACACACTTTGAACTCCGCTTATAATCAGCATGAAAGTTGAGCCAGCGCAGCCCCGTAGGGTGACACTGAATGACAGACATACGAAAATGCTATCCCTGACAACGATGTGGAGATGCAACGACCTATGAAAAGAACTATGAAGCGGGCGTGAAGAACACGGGTTGCCGATCAGAGTCGCGCGAGGTACAGCGACGTCCCCGGCGCATCCTCACGCGGCGTTGAGGCTACCGGTGTTTAGCCCGCTTTCACTATGCAGAGTGCGGTCAATGGGTGTCAGGCACAGCCCGTCACCTTTTGACGGCACTCAACCCAGCACAGCCATGCGTTGCATCTCCGCCTCGTTTCGCCAGTGAATATTATGGGGTAGTCATAAGTTAGGAAATCAAAACCTCATAAATGAGGAAGTGAACTACTCATAAATCAGGAAGTATGGTAATCTTGTGCTTTGCTTGTGCCTGTTCAATATAATATTGCAGTTCAATACGATTGAACAACAAGATATTTTTGAACAAAATATCTTGTAATAGCCGAACAAACTATGAATCCTTTGGATATATTAAATAGTGCCGTCGCTTCTCTCCGGAGTTTTAACTTTAAATAATCTGTTGGCCGATATTGTAAAATTTTGTTGTCTTATGTTTTTTATATAACTTTGCAACGGCGGTTACAGTAACAGCCGTTGCAGTAATATGAAATTCTACGATAGAGAAATAGAAACACAGACGCTCAGAAAGATTGAGGAAACATCAAGGCAATATGCGCAGATGACAGTAATCACCGGTCGCCGACGCATAGGCAAAACCACGCTTATAAAGCACGCTTATGGCGCGGACGATATGATTTACTTCTTTGTAGCGAGGAAAAGCGAGACTCTCCTTTGTGCTGAGCTTGCCGATACCATCCGTGACCGTCTCGGGGAGGAGATTGGCGAATTTACAAGCATGGCAAAGCTATTCTCTGCCATAATGCAGATTGCCAAACGCCGACACTTCACGCTTGTGTTCGATGAATTTCAGAACTTCAAGTATGTTAACGAGGCTTTCTTCAGCGAGATGCAGAATGTATGGGACTCCAATAAACAGGAAGCAAGGATAAACCTTATAATATGCGGCTCTTTGTACTCGATGATGACCAAAATCTTCGATGATCGCAAGGAACCTCTTTATGGACGTGCAACTTCACGAATGCGTCTGCGTGAATTTCCACTGCGGACACTGCGCGAGATTATGAACGACAACTATCCCGATTATACTCCGGACGACTTGTTGGCCATGTATATGATAACAGGTGGTGTCGCCAAATATGTCGAACAGTTAGTGCAGGCCGGAGCTTTCACAAAGGATAAGATTCTGGATTCAGTACTCTCTTTTGGCTCCTATTTTATTGAGGAGGGAAAGGAACTGCTGTCTGATGAGTTCGGCAAGGACTACGGCAACTATTTTTCAATCCTTTCCGCAATAGCATCAGGATTCAACGAGCGAGGAGAGATCAAATCCTATACCGGCATTGAGGCCGGAGGTTATCTTGACAAACTCGAAAACACCTACGACCTTCTTTACCGCTATCGCCCATATCTTGCCGCACCGGGAAGCCGCAATGTGAAATACGGTATCAAAGACAATTTCCTCAACTTCTGGTTCCGGTTCATCTATAAATACCGCAGTGCTGTGGAAATCGGCAACCTGAATTATGTACGCGAGAAAGTTGGTGCTGACTACGACACATTCTCCGGTTGGATACTTGAACGCTACTTCCGTCAGTTCTACCGCGAAACCGGACTCTACAACATCGTGACGAACTATTGGGAAAAAGACGGTCGCAACGAGATTGACCTGATTGCCGTAAATGAGGCAGACCGAGAAATCATCATCGGCGAGATCAAACGGAACAAGAGCCGGATAGACCTCCACAAACTTGAAGCGAAGTCCGAAACCATCTGCCGGAAACAGAAAGGATGGAAAGTCGGCTATGTAGGTCTTTCACTTGATGATATGGAATCGTAATCCACCAGTCGCGCTAAGGATAGACCAAAGGATTTTTAACGCGCTGAGCGATGGCGGATTGGGAATAATTTATTAACTTTGTAATATCGGAATTGCATTCCGGTGAAGAACATTGAAGTATGAGCGTGAGATATGCGTGAGTCACAACAGATGACTTTTCATAACTCCCTGATACTCACGATACAGCGTCGGAGTTTAATGGCTCCAGGCGGATCACAGAAGGGTCACTTTTCAGTGGCTCTTTTTTCGTACCCGTAAGTGACTGATGCGCAAGTGTTAGCAATTTTATAAAATCTTGATTTAGAAAGATTTAGCACAAACTGCATTTCCTGCCGATAGCCAAAGTTAGCATTTGTTAGTTCGGATTTAGCACATTATCTTTGGTACAGATTTAGTGAATGTACCACAAAAAAGTACCACAAATGTACCGGCATTTCCATCAAATATCAGCCGTTGTCTCCTGCCCCGGTCTTGCCATAGCGTCCGGAGCCTGTTTAGAGTGCCAACTCTCTGATATTTGCTATTTTGTGCTAAATGTTTCCAAAAGATTCGGGGCGTGCAACAGCCTCGTTGCCGGATGCGTTGGAATGGTATGTGGTACACGTGTGGTACATTTCCCGGAATTTGTGGTACACGCTTTTTCGTGTACCACATCACGAGAAATTTTAATGTATCATTCTTAAAATCTTTTACTTATGGCAGGAATACCACAGATCAAGATTGTTTTCGACCGCCGCAAGAAGGCATCGGCCGTCAATCCCGGCACCGTTGAGATCGAGGTGTCGTACAACCGTGAGCGCGTCCGTCTCTCCACCGGCGTCGCTGTCCTCAAACAGCAGTGGAGCGGCAAGGAAGTGGTCAACCACCCTCAGGCCGACCATCTGAACGAACAGATACGCCGTGTCTATGACGGTATCCATGAAAAGATGTCGTCCATAGCCTCGACAAAGGGCGAATACGACCTGTCGCTTCTCAAAAAGGTCAAGAAAATAAAGTTGCAGGGTTCGTCGGCAAGTTTCCTCGACTGGCTGGAGGGACGTATCGACATGCGCCCTGTCACGGAGTCAACACGCAAGCAGCACAAGGTCATGCTCAACTGCCTGCGCGACTTCGGGCTGATACGCTTTTTCAGCGACCTCACACCGAAGAATATCAGATTATGGGACGATTTCATACGCAAGCGTGTGACAGCCCAGGCCTCGGTTCATGGCTATCACAAACGACTCAAACCCTATATCGTGGAGGCGATACCGTTTGAGAAGCTGGAGTCCAACCCCTACGACGGCATGAGGATTTCGCGTGGAAAATCGGAGGGGATAAAATTCCTTACCGAGGAGGAACGTGACCGCGTGGAAGCCCTCGAACTCTACGGCATGACTGAGAAAGTGCGCGATATGTTCATATTTTCATGCTACACGGGGCTGGCGTACTCCGACCTTGTGAAGATCAAGAAGTCGGACGTGTTCAGGCAGGGCGAGGACTACTGCATACGCGACAAGCGTCTGAAAACCGGTATGCCCTATACGATTGTGCTGTTGCCTAAGGCGATAGCCATACTGAAAAAGTATAATTACGACCTCAATCTGATGAGCAACCAGAAATGCAACGACCAGTTGAAGATAATCGCCAACCTTGCCAAGCTGCACATCAACCTGACAATGCACGTCGGCCGCCACACGTTTGCAACGTGGGCGTTGACAAAGGGCGTGGGTATCGAGACTGTGAGCAAGATGCTCGCCCATTCCAACGTGACAATGACCGAGAAATACGCCCGGGTGCTTCAGACGAGCGTCATCAAGGGATACGACCTTTTGAAAAAATAACCGGATTTCCCTATATAGCATTCCACGACTCCTTTGGGAACACTGTTCATATGTCAATCTCCCGTAAAATCCGATTTTCCCCGGTTATTTTGCATTATTCTCCGCTCGTTGGAGAATAATGCAAAATTACCGGGGAACATGAAATAGAAGCAATCGACAATAAACTCAAATAAAACGCCTCGGAGCGTAGGCTGATGAACATATATGTCCATCAGGCGTATATAAATAATAAAGGGACTGTCCTCCGGATGGTACGACGATTCCTTGATTCAGCCGCGGAGCGCGGATGTGATAAAATATTCTATGCTTCCAAGTGAAAAACTGAATATATTTTTCAAAATCGACTTTCCTTTGATATGTCGCCGAAAATGGGTGTCTTTGCAAAGACAAAATTTCAAATCATTGCAAAATGAAAAAAAATCTATTACAAATGGTCTTGGCAATGCAGATTATATAGAGGAAAAGTTTACCACTAAAGATGACTTTAGATTTGGTTTTTATATCTCGCGAAATAAAAAAGGAGAGGAAGAAGCTAAATGGTTCATTAATTTAAATACCAATCTTTCTGGTGCAAGTTATGCGTTTGACAGTCCAGAGCAAATTAAAGCCTTATTTGAGAATGCTATTTCAGCAATAGCAAATTATTCAAATTAAGTAGCGTCTTTTCGCAACCATCATATAGTCCATAACTTCGCTAAAAATATCAACAAGTTATGGACTTCCCTATTTCAGTCAACCTGAATTTTAACTCCGCTGAACAGCTGCCCGTTTTTTCGGCTTGTGCAATCTTCAAGGTCAATCTGTCCTCGGTATTCAAAGTAAACGTTGATCTCGCGCCTACCATCATTAACGGAATGTTCTCATATTATATACTGTGTAGTGGCCCAGAACGAGCGCGCAGCGCGAGGTGAGGTGAGGTGATGTGGCGCCCACCATCCAGCTCACACGGGTGCACAGCGAGGTGTTTTATAATTTTGGAACCACACGGCGAGATATATTTCCGGGTAGTTGGGTGAAGACAAGCGAACTCTTACAGCAACTTAATTTCGGCAATAATCTTGATTTATTGCCGAAATTAAGGCATTGAGACATTTCGCCCATTTTTGCTATCTTTGCAAAAAAATCCCCCATGACAGACAGCAGCTTCACTATCGAAACTCCGCGGCTTATTCTGAGACAATGGACAGAAAATGATGCCGGAGACCTTTACAGATACGCCTCCGACAGCAGGGTAAGTTCCATGGCCTTATGGCCCCGGCACACATCTGTCGACATGAGCCGCAATGTAATCAAAGAATACTTCATCCCGAACCGCACCAACTTTGCCGTAGCTCTGAAAGACTCTGGAGAAGTAATAGGTTGCATCGGGCTTGTGCCTCCCGGCGATGAGCACTACACCACCCTGCCACATGAGCGCGAAATCGGATATTGGATCGGGCTCCCACTCTGGGGCAACGGTTATGCAACCGAAGCCCTGCAGGCGCTGATACAATTCTGCCGAAACACCCTGCACCTGCAATCCGTTATCCTGACTATCGATGCCCGCAACACCGCATCCCGCAAAGTAGCCGGCAAATGCGGGTTTTCACCCATCGGCGAATACCTCCTCGACGGTGTCACCACCCTGGCCTTCCGCCTCATACTGTCCTGATTATGACCATCAGATGTCCGCTCATACCCAAAGGTATATGTGTCAATCTGTTCGGCACCTTCTGGGCAAGAGACACCTCGTGGATTGACAAATATGTCATAAACCACGAGCGCATACACACCGCCCAGCAGCGCGAGCTCCTGTTCATACCATTCTACATCCTCTACATTATCGAATGGCTGTTCAGGCTATTGCAATACAGAAACCGAAAAGCCGCCTACATGAACATATCATTCGAGCGCGAGGCATACGCAAACGGACACAATCTCTCCTATCTGCCACACCGCAAACCATACTCATGGACAAAATACATACGCCTCCGATGAAATCCGCTAAATAATCTCACATCAATCAAGTTAGGTATCTCCCCACTGTTGCCGCTCTCACTATTTTTTACTACTTTCCCAGCTTTGTCACCTTTAAGGGTTATATCTCTGTCTATCAGAGCTATAACCCTTAAAAGTTTGTAATAATTGGTTTTATTGTGTTTTCTTTAATTTTGCACTTCCCAGTTGGTTATACATAATGATGATCAGTATCATATAAATGAACGTCCGAGAAAAAAATTGAGCTTCTGAACCCCTAAAAAGGAGTTTTTCAAAAAGATTGTCTAATTTTGCACTTGCCGGTTGACTCTATACAAGGATGCCGAGAATATTGACCGCAAGCTGTAAAAGAAATACGGCCTCGATGACGATGAAATCGCCTTTATCGAGCACAGGATTAAACCAATGACATGAAAATAGATTAAGGATTTTTCCGAAATAACTACAGTATATCACAATGAATAATGGTATCACACAATTTGCAATAGGCGAGCTTCTTGATGGTCGGTATTTCTATATCCCGGCTTATCAGCGTGGCTATCGTTGGACGGAAAAGCAGGTAGAGGACTTGCTTCGCGACTTGCTGTGCTTCGCAAACGACCCTAAAAAGGATTTCGATTTTTATTGTCTTCAGCCAATAATAGCTCGTAATATCTCTAATCCAGAGCTGCTCCAATCACTTTTCCCAAATGTTCCCTTGGATAAACTGCTTGAGAAAGGGTGTTGGGAGATAATAGACGGACAACAAAGGTTGACCACAATTTATATTCTTTATAAATATCTTATGCTTAAGAAGGGATGGGATGAAGAGACGCTTAGTGAGGAGGAAGATGGCAAGGCACTGTATCATCTGCATTTCGCTACTCGCGAGGAATCATCTGAATTTCTTCAATCGTTAGGCCTCAATATGCTGGAGTCTGACGATACCGCCGTCGCCAATATTGACCATTATTATATGTTGGGTGCATTCAAGACAATCGACAAATGGATAAAGACCTCTGGAAAAGAAATCAATGCCCGGTATAACCTTGGGAAGGGCTTGGAAGCTGTCAGAGCGTCAATCTTCACAATCCTCAACGGGATGCACGATACAAAGACGGGCTCAGTACATGTGTTGTGGTATGAACTGGCTGAAATTTCAGACAACAGCATTCGCGAATTTCAAAAAATAAATACGGGGAAACTGCGACTTACAGACGCCGAACTTGTCAAAGGTCTATTTTTGCAATCAAAGAATTTCAGTCAAGGTGCTGAATACATTGACCCGAATATTCTGGCCTCTGAATGGGAAATGATAGAAAACACCCTTCACGCAAACAATTTCTGGTATTTCCTGCAGAAAAAAGGTCAGGATCTGCCCAACCGTATTGACCTTATTTTCTCATTGATCTACAAACGCCAGGATCTTAAAGACCTAAGCGATGAGAAGCAGAAAGAGCGAATCCAAGAAATAGACCGCGACATTGCCGACACTCGGAAAAGCGTTATATTCCGTTATTATTACGACATGTTTGAAGGCCTGCAGGGGAGGGAACTATCACAAAAGGTAGCGGAAGCGTGGAGTGAAGTCATGGAGACTTTTCGCCGGCTCGACGACTGGTTCTGGACTCCCCAAATCTACAATTACATAGGCTTGCTTAGTCAGTGTGGCGAAGATATCGTCACGCTCCTACTATATTATGATTTACAATTGGATGACACATCTACGCAAGATGATTTTATCGAGTATCTGAAAGGCCGAATACGCTTACAATTGAAATCAGTGCAAAAGGGAGATGACGGCATTGTTAACCTTAATTACAAACAGCGAGCACTGGTTTATAAGTATCTGCTGACGCTCAACGTCCACCTCGTGAATCTTCAGAATCAGAATTTTAAATCAAGTTCTGAAGTGTATAAATTCCCTTTTGATGTCCTCAACGAGCAGGACTGGGATATCGAACATATTGATTCCTACAGTACAAACAAGTTGAAAAGCGATGACGAAAAAAGGGAATGGATAGATACAGCCCTTGTAGATCTGAATGAAAGCGTTTCCGAAGATAACCTCACCCGAATCAATCAGCTGATTGACAGCAAAAATTACGCACACGCTATTCAATTAATAAAAGAGATAGCCAAGGAGGAAGAAGAGAACGAAGAGGTTAAAAACAATATCTGCAATCTAACTCTTCTTGACTCAACAACAAATAGAAGTTACGGCAACAGTCTGTTCTGCAGAAAACGACGCATCATCATCAACCGGCTTAAGAAAGGTGTTTATGTACCTATCGGCACACAGTATGTGTTCTCCAAGTTATACGATACCTCTGGCACGAATCGCTCGACATGGAGCGAAGCCGACATGCTGGAGTATGGACGCAATATCACCAATTTGCTCGAAGAATACCTAACCCTTGAAAATTAAAGAAATGAATACATATAATAGAGATACCTTCTCATTGCTGGCTCTACTTGATGGAGAGGTAGACCTCGATATCAATAAAAAAGTCCCGGTGTCTGCACTGATAGTGCCGAAGATTCAACGTCCCTATGCTCAAGGACGAAGCGATGAACATTCCACCTTCGTACGTCAGACATTTTTAAATGAACTGTTTGACAGTCTGGAGGCGCATAAGGAGTGTGACCTCAATTTTGTCTACGGTATCGTGAACGCTAAAGGAGAGGACTATATTCTGGAGCTACTTGACGGCCAGCAACGTGTCACGACACTTTTCCTTCTCTACTGGTATATCTCCTGTGCGGAGCTGCGCGATAAGCCGGAGAAATATGAAATAGTGAAACGTCTATTACAGAAATTCAAGTATGAAACCCGCACTACAGCTACCCTGTTTTGCTATCGTATTGTTGATTTCTTGTTCAGATATGAAGAAGGTATCATGCCATCAGAGTGTATCAGGAAAGTCAAATGGTATTTTAAGTCATTTGATAGAGACAGCACTGTGTGTGCCATGTTGAATACACTTGACGACATCCACAATAGATATACCAAACGCAACAGCAAAGCTCCATTATTTGATTCGTTGGAATTCATACGTTTCTATGTCAAGTCGCTTGGTGTGTTCAATCTTTCGGAGGAACTGTATATCAAGATGAATGCAAGGGGGCTGCAGTTGTCGGCGTATGAAAACTTCAAGGCAGACATGATTAACTTCATCAACCAATCTGACTTTGAAGGATTCCGGAAGAAAGTGAAGCTTTTCAAAGGAGCAATGGGTGAAGAAGTGAATTTTGACTTCAATTTCTTTATTAAACTTGACTCCAAGTGGATTGATATTTTCTGGAAAAAGGGTTCTGATGAGTTTGATGACTCCATGATGAGTTTCTTTTCACGTTTCCTGAGCTGCAGATATGTCGTAGACACTGAGGGGAAGGTCTCAGACAAAGAAATGCGATCAGACAAAACCATCGAATTTCTTTACACAAATGCAGAGAAAAACCTCGGTAAAGAAAAGTATATGGGATTCAAGGTCTTTGAGGAGGTTCTATCCGATCATCCCGAGAATCTGATTCTTATTGATAAAGTTCTCGATACACTTTACGACTATGACCATAAGGCAAATGCGATCTTCTCGAGAATGCTCCCGAGTTGGGAAAGAAATGAAACAAACAATGGAGATGATTTCTATAAAAACTACAAAACGAAAAACACCCATGTAAAGATGATCGCTTTAAGTGCCTTCATCTCCTTTATCGTGCATTTCAAGAAGTTTGATGTATCCCTGTTTGACAAATGGATGCGAGTGGCATGGAACGTGATTGAGAACACGAATATCGATAGTTTGCAGCCAATGGCGTCGTTAATGCGTAAATTTGACAATATCGCCCGCTGGGTCGGCAAATATATAGACGAGAATAATGCCGGATTCTTCGAGGCTCTTTCTACATTCAAACGCGCGGATTCCTCTGAAAAGGAAAACAGAGCGGTGCTTGAAGAAGTAGAGAAAGCCCGAAGAATCGCTGACAACAGCGACTGGGAAGAAGCTTTTAAGAAAGCGGAAAATCACCCTTACTTTAAGGGAATGGTCTCATTTTTCTACTCGCCGGATATGAATGTAAATGATTTCAGGAAAGCCTACCAAAATGCATCGCTGATGTTTGACGAAAACGGCATTACAGATCTATTCCGCAAGGACCACATCCTTATACGCGCAATTGTCAGCCAATTGTCAACTTGGGAACTCCTTAACAACCAATACATCACCGAGCGAGCCGAAACTCAAAAATACCTAAAGAATCTCCTTGCTTCAAACGAAGATGTTCAATCGGTGGTGACAAAGACAGCAATATGCCCAGACAAAGAGTCGATGATCAGATACCTTCAACAGGCTATCGAATCTGCGCCAAACCCTCAGGCATTGGCTAACGCAACCGACAATAATAAATGGGGGTTCTATCACGCTGTTGACACTCTACGGAATAACGTCACTATATACAATTGGATGGCGGAAAACGAAGCTGCAAACAAAAAGACGTTCAGGGTCTATACATATAAAGAACATATCATGCTTGCACAGCCGCGAACGTCATACTCTAAGATAGCACTGGATACTGAAAGGGCCAAAACTGGAGCTTTGATGGTTAAAGAATTCGGCTTTGATTACCATGATCCGAACCAAAAGGGTATATATGATAAAACCGGTGAGGTTTTTGGCAATGATTTCTGGCTACGCAAAGATGCCGGCAGTTTGAAATTATGGATTGGCTTTATTGGGAAACATGAACTAAAATTGCAAATAACAGCAAATTCGGTTGAGGAAGCTTCTAAGCTCGTTGAAAAATTCGAGAATGCCAAAATTCATGAGGAGGATTCCTGCTCGATTCAATTCCCAGTGCTTCAGCATTGGGATAATGAATCCACTTATGACAAATTGACATTATATCTAAGGTCCATCTTTAAGAGTCTGAATATAGATGACTTGGGTGAAGTATAGAAAAGACCCGCGAGCAGCGCGAGGCATACGCAAACGGACACAATCTCTCCTATCTGCCACACCGCAAACCATACTCATGGACAAAATACATACGCCTCCGATGAAATCCGCTAAATAATCTCACATCAATCAAGTTAGGTATCTCCCCACTGTTGCCGCTCTCACTATTTTTTACTACTTTCGCAGTAGTTAATACATTAATTGGTACCTAATGAAAAAATCAGTGCTTGTGGCCGGGGCTATAGCCCTTGCCTCCGCGGCCTCTGCCGCTAATGCCGCTGACGCGCCCCTGTGGCTGCGCTACCCGGCGATATCTCCGGATGGTAAAACTATCGCTTTCTGCTTTCAGGGCGACATTTTCACTGTCCCCGCAAACGGCGGAACCGCCACCCAGCTGACATCCAATCCCGCTTACGACACAACCCCCGTGTGGAGCCCCGACGGCTCCTCTATCGCTTTCGCTTCCGACCGTGAAGGCAGCATGGATGTCTACATCGTCTCAGCAAAAGGCGGAGCCCCCAAACGGCTAACCACCAACTCTGTAGCCGAATATCCCGTAACATTCCGCGATAATTCCACAATCCTGTTCCGCTCGGCAGCAATGCCTGACGCGGCCGACATACAGTTCCCCTCCGCACAATTTCCACAGACATACAGCATCAGCATAAACGGTGGCAGACCTCAGATGTTCACATCACTCGCTATGGAAAATATCTCCGTAAACCCCAAAACCGGCGCTATTCTATACACCGACAAAAAAGGCTACGAAGACCCCTGGCGCAAGCACCACACTTCATCCATCGCACGCGACATCTGGACGGCTGACGCTACCGGCAAATCCGGATTTAAAAAGCTCACCGACTTCCCCGGCGAGGACCGCAACGCTGTCTGGGCTCCGGATGCAAAGTCTTACTATTATCTCAGCGAGCAGGATGGCTCCTTTAATGTCTACAAAGGCGCTCCCGGAGCTAAACCGGCCAAGCTCACAAACCACACAACACATCCCGTGCGCTTTCTGAGCATCGCCTCAGACGGCAAAATGGCATATTCATACGACGGCGAGCTATACACCCTCACCGAAGGCTCCGCTCCAGTGAAAGTAAACATCTCAATTGTCAAGGACAACAACGAGAAGCCCCTTGTAGCGCAAACCCGCACCTCCGGAGCCACCGACATCGCTGTCTCCCCCTCCGGCAAAGAGGTGGCTTTCATTCTACACGGCGACGTTTACGTCACATCCATTGAATACAACACCACCAAACGCATCACCGACACCCCCCAGCAGGAACGCAACATCGACTTCAGCCCAGACGGACGCTCACTCGTTTACTCAGCCGAGCGTGGCGACACATGGGGCATATACGAAAGCAAAATCGCCCGTAAGGACGACAAACTGTTCACATACGCAACCGAAATCACCGAAACGCCGCTCGTTGAAGGCTCCGAAACATCTTTCCAGCCCTACTACTCCCCTGACGGCAAAGAGGTTGCGTTTCTCGAAAACCGCACAACCCTCCGCGTCATAAACCTCGACTCAAAGAAGGTGCGCACCGTGCTCGACGGCAAATTCAACTACTCATACACAGACGGCGACATAACATACCGCTGGAGCCCCGACAGTAAATGGTTCCTCGTTGACTACATCGGCAACGGCGGCTGGAACAACCGCGACATCGCGCTCGTAAAAGCCGACGGCAGCGGCGACATCACAAACCTCACAGAAAGCGGCTACTCCGACTCAAACGCCAAATGGGTGCTCGACGGCAAAGCTATGATATGGGCCAGCGACCGCGCCGGCTACCGCAGCCACGGCAGCTGGGGCGCCGAAGAAGACACCTACATTATGTTTTTCGACCAGGACGCATGGGACCGCTTCCGCCTGAGCAAAGAGGACCTCGAACTGCTCGAAGAGAAAGAAAAAGCTGAAAAAGAGAAAAAAGACGCCGACAAGAAAGAAGACAAAGACAGCGTAAAAAACAAAAAGAAAGGCAAAAAAGACGCCGACAAAAAAGAGAATGCAGCCCCCGCGGTCAAAGACCTCAAATTTGACCTTGATGGCCGTCACGACAGAATCGCCCGCCTGACAGTCAACTCATCACACATGGGCGACGCCCTCCTCTCTCCCAAAGGCGACAAACTCTACTACATGTCAGCCTTCGAAAGCGGTTACGACCTCTGGCAGCACGACCTCAAGAAAAACTCCACAAGCATCCTTATAAAAGGAGTGGGGGGATTCATGAACCCCGCCAAAGATGGCGAGAAAGTGTACATAGCCACCAGAGGCGGACTCAGCGAGGTGAGCTTCAAGGACGCCAAAGTGAAGCAGATACCCTTCACAGCCCAGTTCAACTGGCGCCCCGCCCAGGAACGCGAATACATCTTCAACCACGCATGGCGCCAGGTGCTCGACAAATTCTACGACCCCGCAATCCACGGCATCGACTGGAAAGGCTACCACGACGCTTACGCCCGCTTCCTCCCCTACATCACAAACAACTACGACTTCGCCGAAATGCTTGGCGAAATGCTCGGCGAGCTCAACGGCTCCCACACCGGAGCACGTTACTACTCCTACTCCTCCGCTCCCTCTGTCGCTGCCCTCGGCGCTTTCTACGACCCCGGCTTCAAAGGCAACGGCCTGAAAGTGAAAGAGGTGCTCAAAGGCGGTCCGCTCACTAAAGCCGACAGCAAAATCAAAGCCGGAGCCATAATCGAAAAAATCGACGGACAGGCCATCAACGCCAACGAAGACTACCTCCCCCTCCTCGCCGGAAAATCAGGCAAAAAAGTAATTCTCTCCGGTAAGGACGCTTCCGGCAAACCCTTTGAACAGACAGTCACCGCAATAAGCGCAGGCGAGCAGAGCAACCTGCTGTACAAACGCTGGATTGCAAACAACCGCGCAAAAGTTGAAAAACTCAGCGGTGGTAAAGTGGGCTACATCCATATAAAAGGCATGGATAGCCCAAGTTTCAGACAAACATTCTCCGACCTGCTCGGTAAATACCGCAACTGCGACGCGATAATCATTGACACACGCCACAACGGCGGCGGATGGCTCCATGAAGACCTCGCGATTCTCCTCAGCGGCAAAGAATTCGCTCGCTTCACTCCAAGAGGCAACTATGTTGGCAGCGACCCCTTCAACCGCTGGTTCAAACCCTCATGCGTGCTCGTATGCGAGGACAACTACTCCAACGCCCACGGATTCCCCTGGACTTACAAGACCCTCGGACTCGGCAAACTCATTGGCGCACCGGTGCCCGGAACAATGACAGCCGTATGGTGGGAAACACAGATCGACCCCTCAATTGTGTTCGGCATACCACAGGTTGGATGCGCCGACATGCAGGGCAACTATCTTGAAAACCTTGAGCTTAAACCAGACATCGAGGTGTACAACACACCAGCACAGGTGCTCGCCGGCGAAGACGCCCAGCTTGAGGCCGCTGTCAAGGAGATGCTCAACGCTATAAAAACATCAAAATGACCCACACACCTGCCGTAACAGTGGTAATGCCCGTGCACAACGCCGGGCATTACCTTGACACGGCGATCGACTCTGTTCTCGCCCAGACATTCACTGACTTCGAGCTTATATGCTTCAACGATGCATCTACCGACAACAGTCTTGAAATACTTAAACGGCGGACTGCATCAGACAGCAGAATCAGAGTAATCGACTCTAAAACAAATGTAAGACAAGGAGCCGGGCGCAACGCAGGAATTCGTGCAGCGCGCGGCTCCTTTATTATATTTCTTGATTCCGACGACTCACTGAGCAGCGATGCCATTGCCCTGTGCATGGAACGCGCAGCCCGCGGAGCTGACCTTGTGACCTTCTGCTACTCCGAATGGTGGCCGGCCAAAAACATCCAGAACCCCATAAACCTTCTTGGCAGCGATGCCGAAAACCTCTCCGGCGATGACCTGCGGATGCGCTACCTGCTCCGCACATCATCCATCTGCTGCTCAATGTACTCAAAAAAACTGTTTACTGAAAACAACCTCTGGTTTCCGGAAGGAGTGCACTACGAAGACAACGCCATTGCGCTCGCACTACAGCTCAGCGCAGCCTCCCCTGCATACATCCACCGCTTCCTCTACCTCTATCGCCAGGACAACCAGTCAGTAACCCGATCCACAAACCCTCCCCGCTTCTTTGACCGCATACAGTCGGCAGTGACACTGCTGAGCCATCTCAAACGGCTCGGCCACTACTCCCGCTTCAAAGATGAAATAGACTACGTTATAATAAACCAATACCTTGTCCACACCGTATACGGTGCGATATATCGCTTTGACTCACCGCGCACAGACCGCATAGCCGAAGTGGCCCGAGGCATATCACAGCTGATACCCCATTGGAATGCAAACCGCTACTGGCGCTCCCAGCCGACAACAAAACGCCTCAAGCTGCGCTTTCACATAGCGATGCCGCGCACAATCAAAGCCCTTTCAAACCTCAAACGCAGGCTGCTATAGGAGTTATAATTCTTATAACTCTTATAACTCTTATAATTCTTATACCCCAAAAAATAAAAAAGCCGCGGCTCGTTGGAGTCGCGGCTTTCGCTTAAGGGGCGGTTACCTACTTT
>CAJUPZ010000034.1 GCA_910588065.1 uncultured Muribaculaceae bacterium | reverse complement strand
CGCACTACGTACGCGGCTAACAAGATAATCGCGCATACTGCGCTCAGACGTCTCCAACGCCCCATAACATGAGGACAGTGGGATGATGAGGGCGCGATATATCAGCGCCCCTACATGGCGGGTGGGTAATATAGAGCCGTAGGCTCGCCAATTTTGTTAACCCCGTACGGAGTGCGGGGCAGTAAACCAAACCAACAATATGGTGCCGGAGGTACCACACCTTACCCCATCCCCTTTGCGTTGCGCCATCCCACCCTCAAAAATCTAAAATTAGGGTATTTGAAGAAAATACACTATCTTTGCAGGCTGAAATAGGGCTTTGTGCCGCAATGACATAGCAATGAAAAATAAGTTTACCGAATACAACCGTTTTAACCTTTCCGACATCAACAAGGAGGTGCTTGCCCAATGGAATGCCAAAGGGCTGTTTGAGCGCAGTGTGAAAGAGCGCGAGGGTTGCCCCTCGTTTGTGTTTTACGAAGGCCCCCCTTCCGCAAACGGCATGCCCGGTATCCACCATGTGATGGCCCGAACCATCAAGGATATTTTCTGCCGCTACAAAACCATGAAGGGATTCCATGTGAAGCGCAAGGCCGGTTGGGACACCCACGGCCTTCCCGTGGAGCTTGGGGTGGAGAAAAACCTCGGCATCACAAAAGAGGATATCGGCCACAAGATTTCGGTGGACGAATACAACGCCGCGTGCCGCAGCGAGGTGATGAAGTACACCCGCGAGTGGGAAACCCTCACCAATTCGATGGGCTACTGGGTGGACATGACCGACCCCTATATCACCTACGACAACCGCTATATCGAAAGCGTGTGGTGGCTCCTGAGCCAACTCTACGGCAAGGGCTACCTCTACAAAGGCTACACCATACAGCCCTACTCTCCCGCAGCAGGCACAGGACTCAGCTCGCACGAGCTCAACCAGCCCGGCTGCTACCGCGATGTCAAGGACACCACCTGCATTGCGCAGTTTGCAATCACATCGCCCACTGAGGCCATGAACGGCTGGGGCAACCCCTATTTCCTGGCCTGGACAACTACCCCCTGGACCCTGCCGAGCAACACCGCACTCGCTGTAGGCCCCGCCATAAACTACGTCATCGCAAGAACTTACAACCCCTATACCGGCGACAAGATAACCGTGGTGCTCGCCGAGGCTCTTGTGGCCTCAGTGCTCGGCACCAAGGGAGCCGACCTGCCCCTCGACGAGTACAAGAAGGGCGACAAGGCTGTGCCTTATCAGATTGTCGGCACTGCTACCGGCAGCGAGCTTGTCGGCATCACATACCGTCAGCTCATACCCTGGGTGAATCCCGGCGAGGGTGCCTTCCGTGTAATCCCCGGCGACTATGTGACCACCGCCGACGGTACCGGCATTGTGCACATCGCAGGCACATTCGGCGCCGACGACCTCAGGGTGTCGCGACAGAACGGCGTGCCCCCGCTCCACATGATTGACCGCGACGGCAACATCCGCCCGATGGTGGACCTCACAGGCCGTTTCTACCGCATAGAGGACCTTGACCCTGAATTTGTCAAGACCAACGTGGATGTGGAGGCATACACCCCCTGGCAGGGAAAGTATGTGAAAAACGCCTACAATGCCGACGCCACAGAGGCTACCGAAACCCTTGATGTGGAGATATGCATGATGCTCAAGCAGCAGGGACTCGCTTTCAAAATCGAGAAGCACACACACAGCTATCCCCACTGCTGGCGCACTGACAAGCCGGTGCTGTACTACCCGCTTGACAGCTGGTTTATACGCACCACAGCCGCCCGCGAGAAGCTCATGGAGCTGAACACCGAAATCAAATGGAAGCCCCAGAGCACCGGCAGCGGACGATTCGGCAAATGGCTGGAGAACCTGCAGGACTGGAACCTGTCGCGCAGCCGCTACTGGGGCACTCCCCTGCCGATCTGGCGCACCGAGGATGCTTCCGAGGAGCTGTGCATCGACAGCGTGGCAACCCTCTTTGCCGAGATAGACAAGGCTGTAGCTGCCGGAGTGATGAGCTCAAACCCCTACCGCGACCGCGGATTCGTGCCCGGCGATTTCTCAAAGGAAAATTATGAGAAAATCGATCTCCACCGCCCCTATGTCGACGACATTGTGCTTGTGTCGCCGAGCGGCAAGCCTATGAAACGCGAGACTGACCTCATAGACGTGTGGTTTGACAGCGGCTCCATGCCCTACGCGCAGATACACTACCCCTTTGAAAACAAAGAGGCGTTTGACAACGGCAGTCTCTTCCCCGCCGACTTCATTGCCGAAGGTGTGGACCAGACACGCGGTTGGTTCTTCACCCTCCACGCCATAGCAGGAATGGTGTTCGGCAACAAAGCCTACAAGGCGGTTGTGAGCAACGGCCTTGTGCTTGACAAGGATGGCAACAAGATGTCGAAACGACTCGGCAACGCCGTCAACCCCTTCGAGGCGATCGAGAAATTCGGCTCCGACCCGCTGCGCTGGTACATGATTGCCAACTCATCGCCCTGGGACAACCTGAAATTTGACGAAGCGGGAGTGCAGGAGGTTGCACGCAAGCTCTTCGCCACCCTCTACAACACCTACTCCTTCTTTGCCCTCTACGCTAATGTCGACAGCTTCGCCCCCTGCGCTCCTCAGGTGCCGGTGGCCGAGCGTCCCGAGATAGACCGCTGGATTCTGTCGCTGCTCAACACCCTCATCAAGGAGGTGGATGAATCGCTTGACGACTACGAACCCACAAAGGCAGCCCGCGCAATCAACGAATTTGTGTGCGACAACCTCAGCAACTGGTATGTGCGCCTCAACCGCAAGCGCTTCTGGGGCGGAGAGATGGACACCGACAAGCTCAGCGCGTACCAGACCCTCTACACCTGCCTGAAAACAGTGGCGCTGCTCATAGCGCCGGTAGCTCCCTTCTATGCCGACCGTCTCTACGCCGACCTCACAGCAGTGTGCGGCGAAGAATCCTCCGTGCATCTTGCGCACTTCCCTGAGGCTGACACCTCGCTGATAGACAAAGCCCTCGAGGAGCGCATGCACCTTGCACAGACAATAACATCCATGGTGCTCGCACTACGCCGCAAAGCCAACATCAAGGTGCGCCAGCCCCTGCAGGGCATAATGGTGCCGGCTCTCAACGCCGACATGAAGGCCGCCCTTGAAAGCATCAAGCCGCTGCTGCTCAGCGAAGTGAACATCAAGGAGCTGAAAATAGCCGACGGCAACGGCGCCGGCATCCTCGTCAAGAAGGTGAAACCCGACTTCAAGAAACTCGGTCCGAAATTCGGCAAAGCCATGAAACAGGTGGCCGCCGCCGTTCAGGCCATGAGCCAGGAGCAGATAGCCTCTCTCGAGAGCACCGGCAGTGTGACCCTCGATGCCGCCGGCACACCCGCCGTAATCGAACTCGCCGATGTAGAGGTGATATCCGAGGATATCCCCGGCTGGCTCGTTGCCAACGAGGGCACCGTGACAGTAGCCCTCGATGTCACTGTCACAGAGGAGCTTCGCCGCGAGGGTATTGCCCGCGATATTGTAAACCGCATACAGAATATCCGCAAAAACCGCGGATTTGACATAACCGACCGCATAACCCTTGTGTTCGAGCCCAACGAAGCCACCGATGCTGCCATAGCCGAATACTCCGGCTACATAGCCCGCCAGGTGCTCGCCGACTCTGTTGTCACAGCCTCCACGGCAGGTCTCGCCGGCACAGAGCCGCTTGACCTTGACGGCATTGACCTCACGGTGGCTGTCAACAAAGTGTAAATAACAAAGCCTTAACCCAATATCACGATGAGCGAAAAGAAAAACAGATATTCCGATGAAGAGCTCCAGGAGTTCAAGGAACTGATACTTGAAAAACTGGAGAAAGCGCGCCGCGACTACGAGCTGCTGAAAGCGGATGTCACCAATGCCGAGGGTAATGACACTGCCGACACCAGCCCCACATTCAAAACCCTCGAGGAGGGCGCCACCACCCTCAGCAAGGAGGAGAGCGGCCGCCTTGCCCAGCGCCAGATGAAATTCATACAGCATCTGCAGGCCGCCCTTGTGAGAATCGAGAACAAAACCTACGGTATATGCCGCGCCACCGGCGAGCTCATACCCAAGGAGCGCCTGCGCGCAGTGCCCCACGCAACCCTCGGAATAGACCAGAAAACGCAGAACAAAAATCATTGAATGAAATCGCATAAAGGACTGCTGGCCCTCGGAGTGATACTGGTGGTGGTGATTCTTGACCAGCTGCTGAAGATTTGGGTGAAGACCCACTTCTATCTCGGCGAGGACTACCGTATTTTCGACTGGTTTCAGCTTGTGTTCGTGCAGAACAACGGCATGGCATTCGGCATGGAGATGGGCAGCAAGCTCTTCCTCACGCTGTTTCGCATCGTGGCTGTGGGTGTGCTCATATGGATCATCACCCGCATACGCAGGCGCAGCTGGGTGAGCTGCGGGTTCATGACCTGCCTCGCCCTCATCACCGCGGGAGCCGCCGGCAACATCATCGACTGTGTGTTCTACGGCCTGATATTCAACAACCCCATGCCGCCCGAGGTGGCTGTGCTGTTTCCCGAAGGGGAAGGCTATGCCCCCCTGCTCCACGGCATGGTTGTGGATATGTTCTACTTCCCGCTGTTCAGCTTCACCTGGCCCGAATGGGTGCCCTGGGTGGGAGGCGACAACTTTCTGTTCTTTCAACCGGTGTTCAATCTCGCTGACGCCGCCATTTCGGTAGGCATGATAGTGATGATACTCTTTTACGGCAAACAGCTGACCACCGACCATCCGGCCGAAGAGGAAGCCGAGCGATGAAACACCTACCGGCAATATTGGCAACCCTGCTTGCAGCCCTGGCAATCTACGGCTGCTCGTCAACCCCGCGCGGAGTCATCGGCAAGGAGAAGATGGCCCGCATACTCGCCGACCTCAATATTGCCGAGGGGATAGTTGAGTCAGACCGCCGCAGCTATCCGACAGATTCCACGAAGGTGCTTCTGCGCCAGTCCATCTACGCGCGCCACGGTGTCACCACCGAGCAGGTGGACAGCTCATTCAAATGGTACGGCTACCACATGGACAAGTATATCGAGGTGTATGACCTCGCCATAGAGCTTGTAGAGAACGATATACAGACAACAACCGCCAACGCCGGCACCAACCGCGAGAACACCGTCAACCGCTCGATATACGCCACCGAGGGTGACTCGGTGGATGTGTGGGGCGGCCAGAAACTGCGCATCTTCGCGGCCAATATGCCCACCGACATAGCCACCTTCCACATAGTGAGCGACCGCAACTGGGAGAAGGGCGACATATACACCCTCAAGGCCCGCCTCAGCGGCAGCATCACGCCGCTGACACTGAGCATCACCGCCGAGTATCCCGACGGCACACGCGACTATGTGAGCTCACAGAGCAGCGGCGCCGGGTGGCACCATCTTGACCTGCCGCTGAACCCGGATAAAAAGGCATCGACCGTGTACGGCTTCATCAGCGCCTCGCCGCATGGGCGCGACATAATGATTGCCGACAGCATAGCCCTTGTGAGAAGGCGCGCGGGCAGCAGCAGCGCTCCCCGCTCAACCGTCAAGGAACTTTCATCGCTGTATGGCCGCTAAGCACACACTCGCTCCCCATCAGGGAGTGATGGCACACCGTATCATATTCGAGGGCAAGGAGTATGCCATGAGCATAGCCCGCATTGAGGGTGGTGAGGTTGTAATCACCCCATATACCGGCGAGGTGCACAGCACCATCTTTGTCAACGGCACAGTGGCTGTCACCTTCTCAGATGGCCGCCTGACAATAGAAGAAGCGATGGAACAAAAATAGTCGCCATAATGTTTCTATATATGTAACATTATCGGTATCTTTGCAATCTAATTAAGAAACTGAATGGAACTGAATGGAACTGAAAGCGAGGTTCGATGTGACCTACATGGAGGAGGCAGTAGTCTTTCTTGAGTCCTTGCCCGACAAGGTAAAAGGTAAGATTGCCTACAATATTTCCAAAAGCCGCTATTTCATGGATAAGGAGCTTTTCAAGAAATTGAATGATGATATATGGGAGTTCAGAACCATTTATCAAGGCTTCAAATACCGATTGCTCGCGTTCTGGGACAACGACACGGGAAATCTTGTTATCGCCACCCATGGATTCATAAAGAAGACGCATAAGACACCGGAGAATGAATTGGCGCATGCCGAGGCTCTGCGAAAAAAATATTTTGACGGAAAAACAGAATAAGATATGGAAAAGATGAAACTATATACACACGATGAAATGCTCGACCGCGTTATCGGCGAGAAAGGGACATCGCGCCGAGACGCAATGGAGGCTGAATTGCAGTCCTACCTCATCGGTGAGGCAATCAAACAGGCAAGAAAGGAAAAGAATCTGACACAAGAGCAGCTCGGACAGCTGATGGGCGTTCAGCGGGCGCAGGTGTCAAGAATAGAACGGGGGCATAATCTGACTGTCGGCACAATCGTAAGGGCGTTCAAGGCCATGGGTGTGCCTGCTGCCTTCTCCTTTGGCGGCGTATCCCTGTCTCTTTGCTAATAATAGCTTTAGCAACCTGTGCTCCTGCTCGGAGGAGGTAATTCGTATAAGTTTTATAAATCGTATAATAAGAACCGGCGGGGATGGCATCTCCGCCGGTTCTTAGTGGCTTTAGGGGGGATCATTTGAAGATGGATTGGGGGACGTGGCCGCGCCAGATGGGGTGGGGGTCAATGCCGAGTATGCGAGCGATGAGGGAGGTGATGTCGGGCGACATTGTGAGTTCGTCAATGGTGATGCCGCTCTTGATTCCCTTGCCTGACACAATGAGGGGTGCGTTCATTTCGTCCATAGATGTGCCACCATGTCCAGTGCCTTTGCCGCCGTGGTCGGATGATATGATGAATACCGTGTTGTCGGTCATGCCTGCTTTTTTCACTGCGTCAACAATGCGGGCGATTTCGGTGTCGAGGTTTTTGAGAGCCTCGTAGTACTCGGGAGAGCCCCAGCCGGTGTCGTGTCCCGGATGGTCGGGTGTATCATAGATGATTGCGGTGAGCTGCGGCTTGTTTGCGGTGATGTACGCGCAGGCCTCATCGGTGAGTTTGTCGGCGGGGAGCTGTCTGTGGTGAGTTATAGAAAGGGTGTCCACGAGGTATTTGATGCCTTCCCATTGAGCGAAGAGAGCGAGGTCGGCATCGGGCTTGCTGTCGCGGGCCACCTGAAATATGGTGGGCATGATGGAGTGTTTTGTAACGGCGCCCTGCGGCTGCTGCATATCGGGGGTGCGAGAGCCCCACTGGAGGTAGCCGTGCACTTCGGCGGGCACGCCCATGAAAATCGAGGCCCAGTTTATGGCGCTTGATGAAGGGAGGACACTTCTTTTCTGCGTTGTGAGGGCTCCTTCTGCAGCGAGTTTCTTGACAGTGGGCATGTCGTAGTTATCGTACAGATTTCCGGCCCATCCGTCGAGGCCGATGAAAACAACGTGGTCGGCAACGGGGGTTGCTGCCGAGGCGTTGAGCGACAGCATAGCCGCCGCAGCGCAAGTGATGAATTTGCTGAAAAGTTTCATGGATCTGTGGTATTAATAGTATTATGGGTATTAAAAATGAGTTATCCTGATGCAGCCTTGCGGTATAAGAGGATAGCTATGACGGTGTATATGATGTTTGGAATCCACATTGCCACCATCGGCGATGTGTAGCCGCTGACTGCGAATGTAGAGGTGACAGTCATGAACAGAATGTATGTGAAGCTGAGGACGAGTCCTATGCCTATATTGACGCCCATTCCGCCCTTTACCTTTTTGCTGCTGAGCGACATGCCGATAACAGTGAGGATGAAAGCGGCGGCGGTGATAGCGTAGCGGCGGTGGTATTCAATTTCAAAGGATTTGATGTTTGCCACTCCACGTTCCTTCTGGTGACGGATGTACTCGGTGAGGTCCGGCGATGTGAGCATCTCCTGGTCGTTTTTGGCGATGAGGAAGTCACGCGGCTCTATCTGTATTACAGTGTCGAGGCGTGTGCCGCGTGTTATTGTCTCGCGTGTGCCTTTTAGGTCTCGAATCATGTAGTCGCGCACCACCCAGTTGTGAAGTGTGTCGTAGTGGATTGTCTGCGCGGTGAGTCTGCTGACGAGCTTTTTGTCCTTGAATGATTCGAGCGAGAAGCGGTAGCCGGTTTTGGTGGTGTTGTCGTAGCGGTTCATGTATGCCACTACCCCGGGTGCTACCTGCATCTGGATATTGGAGCCGTACGTTACTGCTTTGTTTCGGACGTATGTGTTCTGATACGCTATTCGTTTGACGTTTGCCGGGGGGATGATGTAAGCGCTGAGGATGAATGTCGAAGCGGCGATGACGGCAGCGCTGAGGAGATACGGCACGAGTAGTCGGCGATAGCTCATACCGGTTGAGAGCATCGCGATAATCTCGCTGTTGTCGGCCAGCTTTGAGGTAAAGAAGATTACCGCGATGAAAGTGAACAGCGGGCTGAACTGGTTTGCGAAGTACGGGAGGAAGTTAACGAAATAGTCGAATATTGTTTCCTTGAGGGGAGCCTTGAGGAATGCGTCGAGCTTTTCGTTGATGTCGAGCATGACGGTTATTGCGAGAATCAGGGCAATAGCGAAGATGTATGTGCCGAGAAACTTGCGTATGATGTATTTGTCGAGTAGCTTCAGCTTCATCAGTAGCGGGGTGAGGGATTACAGACGGTTTGTGACTCTTTGGATCATTTCGCGTTTCCATACGGTCCAGGTGCCGTCGAGGATATGCTTCCGGGCCTCGCGCGTGAGCCAGAGGTAGAAAGCAAGATTGTGTATGCTTGCAATCTGCATGGCGAGGATTTCCTGGCTGATGAAGAGGTGGCGGAGATATGCTCGTGAGTAGGCAGTGTCGACGTAGCTTGTGCCTTCGGGGTCGATGGGGGAGAAATCGTCGGCCCATTTTTTATTGCGCATATTCATGATGCCGCGGCTTGTGAAGAGCATACCGTTACGGGCGTTACGTGTGGGCATCACGCAGTCCATCATGTCGACTCCGCGGTCAATAGCCTCAAGGATGTTTGCGGGAGTGCCGACGCCCATGAGGTAGCGCGGTTTGTCGACGGGCAGTATTTCGTTCACCACCTCAATCATGTCGTACATCACCTCTGTCGGCTCGCCGACAGCAAGACCGCCGATAGCGTTGCCGTCAGCACCGAGGTCGGCCACGAACTTAGCGCTCTCGCGGCGGAGTTCGGGGAATGTACACCCCTGCACGATGGGGAAGTAAGCCTGATTGTAGCCATACAGTCCTTCGGTCTCGGTGTATCTTTTCCAGCCTCTTGCAAGCCACCTGTGGGTGAGGTCGAGGCTCTTGCGTGCGTAAGAGAAATCGGAGTCGCCCGGAGGGCACTCGTCAAGGGCCATCATGATGTCGGCGCCTATGACACGCTCAATGTCCACAACGTTTTCGGGTGTGAAGAGGTGTTTGGAGCCGTCGATATGGGAGCGGAACCAAGCTCCTTCCTCTTTCAGCTTGCGGTTTGCACTGAGCGAGAATACCTGGAAACCACCGCTGTCGGTGAGGATGGATCTGTTCCAACCCATGAAGCCGTGGAGGCCACCTGCACGCCTCAGCAGTTCTGTGCCGGGCCGGAGGTAGAGGTGGTATGTGTTGCCGAGAATTATCGGTGCGTCAATATCGTCAGTGAGCTCATGACGGTGCACCGCTTTCACGGAGCCGACAGTGCCGACGGGCATGAAAACGGGTGTTGGAATTGAGCCGTGGGCGGTTGTAATTTCACCTGCCCTTGCGTTTGAGCCTTGTGCAGTAGCTAAAAGTTGGAAATCCATGGCACAAAGTTACAAAAAAGTTGTCAGAGGATAGCTACGACTTCCTTGAAAGCGAAAGAGAGCCGGGAGCCGTTGGTGTCTTCAAGAATAATGTGGCCTGACGGCTCCACGCTGATAATGCGGGCGGAGAACCGGCGTGCGGTCGCGGGGTCGAGGTAGGGGTGGAAGCCTGAGCCGCGCCACAGGAGGCTCATGTAGCGGGAGTGGAGCCCGGGATCACGACTGAGAAGGAGAGAGTGGAAGCGCTCCAGAGCGGCGATGAGGGAGGAGAGGATGGAATCGAGGCTGAATTGCGTGCCGGTGAGCTGCGCGAGGGACACGGGGTTTGGTGCATCGCTGCGGAAGATGGTCTGATTGGCATTTATTCCGATGCCTGCTATCGAGCGCTCGATACATCTTCCGGAAAGGGAGTTTTCTATCAGTATGCCGCAAATCTTTCGGTTGTCCACATATATATCGTTGGGCCACTTCACCTGCACTTTATTGGCAGGGAGATATTGCTGCAGGGTGTCGGCAACCGCCACGGCCACCGCCTCGCTGACAGCGAACTGGGCGGAGACATCAAGCATGGCAGGATAAAGCAGGGCCGACAATGTGAGGTTTTTGCCGGGCTCGCTCTCCCAGGAGTTGCCTCTCTGGCCGCGTCCGGCGGTCTGCGTGCGTGCCGACACGATTGTAATGTCCGGCAACGGAGCGGGACTTTGTGCAATCAGATTTTTAAGATATGTGTTTGTGGAGCCGGTGGTCTCCAGAGTGATAATTCTGCTCATGATGCAAAATTACAAAAAAAAGGAGGATGGCAATTCGTGCCATCCTCCAATATGCAGTCAAACAAATTGTTTACCAGCCGGGGTTCTGAGTCCAGAGGCCGTTTGTGAGCGAAATCATGCGGTCCTGAAGCGGGAGCAGATAGTCGCGCTGCGGGTTGAACTGCCATCCGTCGGGGTAGTCAGCCATGTTTACAGGGTTGATGTAGCGGATAGCGTCGCCGGGGGCACCGGTGAGGTAAAGAGTGTTTTTAGAGGGCTGGTCGTAGACGAGAGTGGGGAACTCGTCCTTGAGGTTGCTGCCGATGAAGAGGGCACCTTTGTGCCACTTGCCGATGATGAGCTCTTCGGCGGCTGCCCAGCGGAGGATGTCCTCAAGACGGCGTCCCTCGCAAGCTTTCTCCACGCGGCGTTCGCGGCGTACAGCCTGAATGTATTTGTCAAGACCGGCGAAGGGGTATTCGGGGTCGGAGTTGAACTCGCGGTCGAAGTCCATGTCGGGCATACCTACACGGGCACGGAGCGGGTGGATAGCAGCGATGATAGCGGCAGAGTTGGCTGCACCGTTGAGTTCGGCAAGCGCCTCAGCATAGTTGAGGATAACGTCGGCGTAGCGGAACTGGATGGCGGGAGTAGCACCTTTGTACTCACCATCAAGGCTACCGGTGTAGTTGATCTGCACGTGCTTGAGCAGTGAGAAGCCGGTGATGTTGTTGTTGTAAGCAGAGGTGCCGATGAGCGGGGGGAAAGTGTAGGAGGGGCCTTCGTCGGGGCGGAGCTGCTGGCCGGGAGTGGCGACAGTCTGAGCGAGACGGGGGTCGCGCACGGTGGGAAGGAGCTCGTTGCCCCAAACCTTCTGGGCATCAGCCTTGTCAGCGCCTACGAAAGGCTTACCGTCGATAGTGAGGTAGTCGTCAACGAGGGAAGCAGAAACACCGAGACTACCGCCGCCCTGGTTGAGGTAACGGTCAACGTTGTTGCCGATCTCATCGCCGTCATACTTCTTGTACCAGAGCACTTCGGGGTTTGAGCCGAGGTCTGTTGTCTCGAAAATCACGCGATAGTCGTCGGAGGGGTTGCCGGTGTTGTAGATTTTCCATACGCCACGGTCCATGACCTCCTTGGCGGCAGCAGCGGCCTGAGAGAGGTAGTCATTGATTTTCTGGTCGGTGACGGTGGGATCGAAGAAGGGATCGTTCTTAGCCTTGTGGTATTTCTCCCATGTGCCTTCGAAGAGAGCGACCTCGCTTTTGAGGGCGCGTGCAACATCGCGGTGCACACGCATATTGGCGCAGTTGGAGCGCTCGCCAAGGAGCTCGATAGCCTTGTCAAGGTCAGCGAGGATGTGGTCAGCGATAACGGTGCGGTTCTCGCGGGGAAGGTTCATGAGCTCCATGTCGGGGTCGAGAGGAGTCTCCACCCAAGCGATGGGGCCGTAGCTGATGAACATCTGGTAGTAGTACCAAGCGCGGAAGTAGTAGCCTTCGCCAACACACTGATTGTAGGCGGGAGTGCCTTTCTGGGGGCAGTTGTCGAGGTTGTTGAGGAAGAAGTTCACACGGCGGATGTAAGTGTAGTTGCCGAGAGAAGATGCGCTGCTCTTTGACATACGTCCTGCGAGACGCTGGTTGACTGAAGGTCCGGTCATGTTGTCGGAATTGACGTCATTTCCGGCGATACCTGCGCCACCACCGGCAGCGATGTCCTGGCCTCTGACGGCAGACTGATAGAACTGGTCGAGGTAGCTGCTCATCTCACCGGTTGAGGTGAAGGGAGTTGCTGTGGAGAGCACACCCTCGGGCTCGCGGTTGAGGTCGTAGCACGAAGAGAGTGCGAGCGCAGCCACGAAGCTTAATATATGTACTTTTTTGAGATTCATTGCAAAAAGAGATTAGAGGTTGATGTTAAGACCGACAGAGAGAACCTTGTTGAGGGGGTAGTTCTTACCGCCTTCAGAAGTGTAGCCGTTAGAGGTGAAGACCGCTTCGGGGTCAAACATCTTGGCAAGGTTTGTAGAGGTCCAGAGGTTTTCGCCGGTGAAGAACACCATCACTTTCGAGAGGCCGATGTGAGAGATAATGCTCTGGGGCAGCTCGTAGCTGAGGGTGATGTTTTTGAGACGGATGTAAGCCGCGCTCTGGAGGTATCTGTCAGAGGTCTGCATATTGCGGTTCTGGTAGATGCCGATACCGCCTGCAGTGTGGAGGTAGGGTTTGGGATAGTAAGCTCCGGGGTTGTCCTCGGTCCAGTAGTCGGTGTGCTGTTTGAAGAAGGTAGCCTGAGCGTAAGAGCCCCATCCCCAGAAGTAAGGCTGAGTGCCGGGGTTCCAGTCGCGTTTGCCGACGCCCTGGAACATCATGCTGAGGTGCAGACCTTTCCAGCCGATGTTGCCGTTGATAGTGTACTGGTAGCGGGGTGTTGTGTTACCGATAACGGTGTAGTCGCCCATGTCGCCGAGCACATTTGTGCCGCGGTCAATCTTGCCGTCGCCGTTGAGGTCGATGTACTTCACGTCGCCGGGGGTCCATACGCCGCCGTTGAGGTATTTGAGGTCGAGTGAGGAATTGTAGGCGTCAGCCTCGTCCTGGCTCTGGATGAGACCGCTTGAGCGGAGACCCCAGATTTCGCCTACCTTGCGGCCTTCGTACCAGTTGCCCGAAGGATTGGTGAAAGTCGGGTTCTTGTATTTTGTCACCTCAGCTGTAGCGTCGGCAATAGAACCACCGATGCTGTAGGTGATGTCGCGACCGATGCGGCCGTTCCAGTTGATCTGGAGCTCCCAACCGCGGTTGCGCATGTTGGCATTGTTTGCCTGGGGAGCAGAAGCACCGAAGAAGTCGGGATAGTCCTCGCCCGGGCCGAGCATATCCTTGGTGTCGCGCTGGAATATCTCGAATGTACCTGTGAGGGCGTTGTTGAATAGACCGAAGTCAACACCGATGTTTTTGCTCTCTACTTTTTCCCATGTAACGTTGGGGTCGATTACGCCGGGGGCGTTGATGTAGCCGTGGCGTCCGTCGGCAAAGATGAAGTTGCCTTTGGCAGTGATGCCCATAGTCTCGGCGAAAGTGTAGAGACCTGCGCCTGCCTGGTTGCCCATCTTACCGTAAGAGAGACGGAGCTTGAGGAGGTTGAGTGTGGGACGGAGCGATTCCATGAAGTTTTCGCGTGCGATGTTCCAGCCTACGGAAACAGAGGGGAAGAAGCCCCAGCGGTTTTTGCTTGAGAAGCGTGAAGTGCCGTCATAGCGCATATTTGCCTCGAGGAGGTATTTGCCGTCGAAGTCGTAGTTGAAACGACCGAACCAACCGCGGGTAGCCCAGCTTGTGCGGCTGTCTGTGGCGGTGATTTCGCTTGAGCCTACATTAAGGCCGGGGTTTGTGGTTGTGTAGAGGCCGTTGACGTAGTTGTAGATGCTTGAGTAGCGGTTTTCCTCAGACTGGAAACCTGCCATGATAGCGAAGTTGTTTTTCTCAGCGACTGTGAGATTGTAGGTAGTGAATGCGCTGAAATTCTGGTAGCGGGTGATGGTGTTCTGCTTGGTATAGCGGCCATCCTTCTGCACACCGAGCTCAGAGCGTGTGCCCTTTGAGGTTGTGACACCGTCGGCAGCGTAGATGTCGGGAGCGACATTGACAGCTTCGTATTCGAGGCCTACGTAGCGGTAAGTGTAGTCGGCGCTGATTTTCCAGTTTTTGATGGGCTCGACGTCAACACCGAAAGTGATGTTCATGCGGTCGCGCTTCGAGGTTGTCTTTGTTCCGCTCTGGAGGTAGGGAATCATAGACAGCTCAGTGAAGTTGCCGTTGGGGTCGAGATAGTGGACAGTCGGGCGGAAGCGGGCGAGGGAGTGGTAGAAACCTTCGCTGAGGCCGCCGGTTCCGAAGGGGGTGTCAGTGTCGGAGTGCATGAACTTGGTGTTTGCACGGACAGAGAGCCAATTTGTGATTTCGGAGCGGATATTTGCAGCGAAGTTGTAGCGCTTGTAGCCCATGTCGGCGTAGCGGAGAATGCCATCCTCGCCGTAGTAGCCGAGCGACACATAGTACTGGGCGCGTTTGCCGCCGCCGCTTGCGCTGATATTGTGGTTTTGCTTGAAAGCCCAGTCCTTGTAGTGGAGGTCGAAGTAGTCGGTGTTTCCGACGCCGCTCTCAGAGTTTTCAAAGGCGGGGTTCATGCTTGCATTCTTTGAGAGCTCAAACCAGGGGTCAACGCTTGAGGGGTCCTTGCGGAACTGGTCGAGGAGGGCGAGCTTTTCGTCTGAATAGAAACGGCTCACGCCGGCGTTTGTACAGCCGACATTCCACATTTCGGCGAATTCGTAGCCGTCAAGCATTTCGGGGAGCTTTGTGGGGCTGTTCCAACCCACGGTGCCCTGATAGCTCACACGCATTCTGCCTTCCTGGCCGCGCTTTGTTGTCACAAGCACAACGCCGTAGGCCGCACGCGCACCGTAGATTGCGCTTGCGCCGGCATCCTTGAGCACAGAGATGCTTTCGATATCGTTGGGGTTGACGTCAGAGAGGTCCATCTCCACACCGTCGACAAGGATATATGGAGAGCCTGTGCCTGAGAGGTTGCCCTGACCGCGGAGCTGCAGCGAGGCGCTGCCGCCGGGACGGCCTGAGTTGCCGTTGGTTACGAGAAGACCCGGCACCATGCCCTGGAGCATCTGGGCGGCGTCGGCAACCGGACGGCGTGAAATCTCATCGCCTTTCACCTGCGACACAGCGCCGGTGAGGTTGACTTTCTTCTGCACACCGTAGCCGACAACAACAACCTCGTCAAGAGAATTGTCGTCGGAAAGGAGCTGAACCTCTATGGGCTGACCGTTCCATTTGACAGTCACGGGCTTGCAGCCTACAAATGTGAAGGTGATGCTGGCACCGTTCTTTACGTTGCTGAGGCTGAATGCACCGTCGATATTGGTGGAGGTTGCATTGTTAGTGCCGTCAACTCTCACAGTGGCACCGGGCAATGGCTCGCCATCATCGTCAGTCACTGTGCCTGTGCACTTGGAGTTGCTCTGCTGAGCAGCAGCTACGGACGCGTAACTACCCCCCCCCCTCAATAGGTTGCGCCTGCATGACGGCGGCTGTGGAGAGGAGTGTTGCGGCTAAAGCTGCGGATAAATACTTTTTCCTCATTGTGATTGGTTTACGCGAAAATAGTTATGGTTTTATTTCCACGGTCGGTTAATAATTGGTATATCTGATACAAAGATAAAACACTTTTCACGGAACACAAACTTTTTTAAACAAGCTGTCATAAAACTGTAACACCGTATGTTAACATCCCCTATATTATATAAGGTGTAGCAGCGGAATCAGGGGTGTCTCACCACCCGGAGTTGCCGACGATTTAACATTTGGTGGACAGCGATAATGTAAATCACTAAGACTCAGAGTATTGCACCTTTAACATTTTCGACTGTGACAATTAACACAAGAATCGCTCCACAGCAGTTGTAACTTTGCATTGTCATCACGACAAAACAGCTTAATCAACCCCTAAAAACACGTATTCTATGGAAAAGACAGACAATCACACAACTCCCGAAGAAAGTACCGTCCCCGACACACCGCTGCAGCCGGAAACACCCGCTGCCGAAACCCGGACAGAGCAAGAAGCCCCCGCAGCCCGGCAGCTGCCGGCACAGGAACAACCTTCAGAACAGACTCAGACAATCGCTGCCACAAACCTGCTTGAACTGATAGCCGAGGCAGAGCAGCGCGGCTACAAGAAGGGTATGGACGAAGCCTGCCGCAAGGCTGTGCTCGGCTCCGGAGGCCTGTGGAGTTCCCCCACTCCCCCGCCCCATGAGGCAGACTACGATGCCGGGACAGAGATCCTGAAAACAATCCGCCCGGGAGTATGGTGTAAATTCTAATTTAAAAAGGAGCCGGATTCTAATTTAAAAGTGCGCCATTT
>CAJUPZ010000033.1 GCA_910588065.1 uncultured Muribaculaceae bacterium | reverse complement strand
GAAATGGCGCACTTTTAAATTAGAATCCGGCTCCTTTTTAAATTAGAATTTACATCCTTTTTTAACAACTGTATTGCTAACATGAACTAAAATGGAATAATATGGAAACCAATGGTTTATTATCGGGCAACTGTGTCACCGGATAGAAGTCACAAGATGTGAAAACAGCAACCGTGGTCCGGACTGAACCACGGTTGCCACTGATGATTTATGAGAGTTTTATGCGGCCAACGGTATCGCGTTTTGTGCTATCCACAAGCCTTGCGTAAATTTGCGTCGTGGTCACGTTGGCATGATCGAGCATCTTGCTTACCGTATATATGTCAGTCCCGGCGGCGAGCTGGAGAGTGGCGAATGTATCACGGAAACGGTGGAATGTTATCCGCTTTGTGATACCTGCGGCTTTCAGCCATTTCTTCAGCGGCTCCTGAGTCATCGAGCGGTTGAACCCCTTGAATACAATACCTTTGTCACGTTCACCGCACAATGCCAGCATCTCCGGACTGAGAGGGTGGATTGATTCTTTCTGCGTTTTCTGAATACGGATGAACATAGCCATCTCGCCATCAGCATCCGGACGTATGTCCTCCCACCGCAATTTGAGTATATCGCTTATTCGCAATCCTGTCAGAATGGAGAACAGCGAGGCCGCTTTCAGTATAGGCTTCTCGCAAGGGGTGGCGGCAAGCAACTTCACTTCATCAGCCGTGAGAAAATTTTTCTTGACCTCCTCATATTCAATATCCTCGATGAAGTCGTTGAGATTTTCTTTCAGCAACCGTTCTTTGTACGCCTCTTTCAGCAGAGCGCGGAATGTTGACCAATATCCGGCCGCTGAATTGCGTGTGATAGTCAACATTGGATGGCGGAGCTGTTTGGCTGTCAGCAGATACTCCCGGAATTTGCTACATAACTCTATGGTGATATCACCGAATGAGCATTTCCCTTTGACAAATCTCTCGAAGTGGCGATAGACGATAATCCACTTGTCATAATGTTTCTTCGCTTTCTCCTCAAAATACAGCAGGAAGTCAGCTTTCGGCTGTTCGCGGTCGAGAAAACCGAACTCATTGTTTATTACAGCCTCCTGACGGCGGCAACGTATTATCTCGGCACGCATCAGTATCGAGTCGTTGTATTCGCGCTGATATTTGTTGCGCGGATTGGCGAAGATGTAGAATCCCAGATATTCACGGCGCGACATCTTCATTGTTCTCGGGTGGCGTATCGCCGGATAGTAGTCGAGGTACAGCGACAGGCGGTCGTTCTTTATCGGACGCTGGCGCAGGCTGACTTTGGAACAGGTTGATGGTAACATGGTTGTATTTCTTGTTTGTTGATTATTCTAGATGCAAAACTATATAAAAGGTTGATGGTGAAATGGTGATGGTAAAATCACCTGTACCGTTCACCGATTTTTAACCAATTTTCGGTGGCGCGAACAGTGCATCGAGAGCCTTGCGGTCGATTCGCACATACCGACCCTCATAACTTCTTGGAATGTCATGTGTCCGGACGTAATGAGAAATCTGGTCGCGGGTCATGTTATATCTCGCCATAGCTTCCGGCATGGTGTAGTATTACGTCTCCAAATCAGATTCAATACCCATAGATTTGTCAAACTGGCGGCGCGAATAGAACACCCTGCATTTGTCCTTCCGCTTGCCAATCTTGCGCTCCGACACAAAACGATAGACAGCCTCTTTCGACATATTGAACTTAGCACACACCTCATCGACGGAATACCATTCTTCTGCTACCGTCTCAGTTGGCTGCTTATCGGCAAGAGCATTGTCGATATGTTTTCGACTCCAGAGTGTTTTGCCACGCATAACGGTTTTCGGAATGTTCCGTTCCTTAGCCATCTTGAAAAGCCACGAATTGCTGATACCGAACTTTTCAAGAATCTCCTTGGTCGTATAAAACTCCTCGATAGGTTCAGCTTGCTTCTTCTCCCTCTTGATGTATTCAGGTGGGTTCTCAAACATCTTGTCAATGCTTGCCCGGCTGATGAGAGTCTTACCTTTCAGGCGTATGCACGGTATTAGACCCTCTGCAAGACAGCGGTACACGGAAGACTTGCCAATCCCCAATAAAATGGCACATTGTCGTGGTGAAAAGTAGTTATCAGTTGGAATACATCTTTGTTTTTTGCTCTCGGAAGTCGCATGGTTCTCCTGCTCAACATGGGCTTGCCTGCGCAAAGCCTTGTAAGAATGTTCGCTACATCGCTTTGAACAGAAGCGGGTAGAGCATTTGTGAGCGATAAATTCCTTACCGCACCACTCGCAGATTTTGTTGATGTCGATTGTACTGCTCATCGGTTATTTCTGTTAAAATCCATTCAAAAGTGTCCCAGCGCGTCCCACTGTGTCCCAGAGTGTCCCAACACTCCACAACCTCGGATGAGGCGCAACTGAAACCACGGAAACGGTACAATCGCGGTACAGGAAATCGCCAAAATCGACCAAAATGCGCAAAAATCGGCACTTTTGACCAATAAAAAACGCCCCTGAAAAGAGGCGTTTCGTGTTATTTATTAGCTAATTGTGTGATTTACAGATGTTTATCTATTTGCCGATGCAGAAGCGGGAGAAGATGGTGGTGAGGATGTCGGTGGTGGTTATTTCGCCGGTTATTTCGCCGAGGTGGTGTATTGCCTGGCGCAGGTCTTGCGCTATTATGTCACCACTTATCATGTCGGGCCCCATGACTGCATAGCCGGCAATTCCACTATAGTCAGTGGCACCTCCACCATTACCGACACCTCCATCTCCTCCATCTCCGGCATCACCTCCATTACCGGCAGAAGAACCGGCGGCGTGGGGTGCGCCAAGGGCGGCTATGACGGAGTTGATGGCGCGGGCGGCGTCGGTGATGGCGCGGTAGTGGCGTGCGTTGGTCACTATCATGTCTGTTTCATCGGGCAGGCCGTTTCGGGCGGCTGCGGTGAGTGCATCGCGCAGTGTGTCTACTCCGGTGCCGTTTTTGGCGCTGATGTGCAGGTAGCCGGGGAGTTGGTTGGTGGAGAGGTCGCTTTTGTTGAATACTTTTATCAATGTAGCGTCAGGGCTGATATGGTCACTAATCCTCAATCCGCCAAAGCTATCGCCGTCGATGTCATTGACACCAACGCTATCTTCGCATCCGGTGGTTGGGTCGATGAGCCATATCACGATGCTTGCGGTGGCTATCTTGTCGATAGCGCGTTGGATGCCGAGCTGTTCTATGGTGTCATCGGTGGTGCGTAGTCCGGCGGTGTCGATAAGGCGGAAGCGAATGCCGTCGATGTCGATACATTCCTCGATGGTGTCGCGGGTGGTGCCGCTGATCGGGCTTACGAGGGCTCGTTCTTCGGCGAGAAGGGTGTTGAGGAGGGTGGATTTTCCGGCGTTGGGGGCTCCGACTATTGCCACCGGCACTCCGGCTTTTATGGCTGAGCCGGCTTTGAATGATGATGCGAGGGTGGCGAGGGTGTCGCTCACTTGCTGTGCGGTGGCAAGGAGGGTGGCGCGTGATGCGAATTCAACATCCTCTTCCGAGAAGTCGAGTTCGAGTTCCAGCAGCGCGGCGAGTTCGGTGAGTTTTTCGCGCAGCCCGGCAAGTCGTTGTGAGTAGTCGCCTTTGAGCTGGCGCACAGCTATTGAGTGGGCGGCTTTTGAGTCGCTGGCAATCATGTCAGCTACAGCTTCGGCGGATGCGAGGTCAAGCCGGCCGTTTGCAAATGCGCGGCGGGTAAATTCGCCTGCTGCGGCGGGCTGGCAGCCGGTTTCAACAAGTAGGGCTATGAGACGTGTCTGTATATAGCGCGAGCCGTGGATGCTGAGTTCAACAGTATCCTCGCCGGTAAATGATTTTGGCGCGCGGAAGATTGTTGCCACAGCTGTGTCGAGCACACTGCCGTCGGTGTCTATGATTTCGCCGTAGTGGGCTGTGTGGGTATTTGCGCGGGTGAGGGGAGCGCCGTGCCATATTTTGTCAACGGTTTCGATGGCTTTGCTGCCGCTGATGCGCGCAACAGCTATGCCACCCACTCCGGGAGGGGTGCTGATGGCGCAAATCGGTTTGGAGTCGGGGCTGAGTGCTGGTGTCATTTTATGGTGCTCCAGAAGTGGAAATCGTTTTGGGTTTCAACGGAATTTTCGATACTGTCCGGCAGGGCGGAGAAGAAGTCGTGGCCGGTGATGGCCTCAACCTGCCTGATGCTTGTGGCTGCTTTCTGGATGCCGCCGGCCACAGTGCCGTTGTTCATCACAAAGCCTATGCCGCGCATGGGCTTTGCGTTGGGCGACAGTATCACTTTGAAAAAGCGTTGCGGCACCGCCACGCGGCTGTCGCCGATAAACTCGCGGATGCTGTCGGTGAGCACCGGTCCGCAGATGATAATCAGGGTGCTGTCTGCCTTGGCCCATTGGCGACATTTTTCTTCGAGGCGTTTCCAGGCGCCGGTGTTGAGTGATTTTGCCTGCGGGCAGATGTTGGTGAGGTAAAAGGTGTTTTTCATTGCTTCGGCGCTCCATTTCATGTCGCCGGCCGGAGCCATGTGGCCCCGGTCGTAGCCCGAGTAGCTGTAGTCCCATGTTTCGGCGCAGCCGTCAACCTGCGGATCCGGCGCAAATTTTGAGTGACGTTTCACCGGGCCGGATGTCTCGTCGGCGGTGAGCTCCCATGCAACCCAGTTGGGTTGGTGCATAACGGGATTGAAGTTTACGGCAAATGCACCGTAGTCAACATCCACTGCGGCGAGATCGGTATTGGTTTTCACATATAGCAGGCTCTGCGCTGAAATATTGTCCGGGCATTGGATTGAAGTGTCTGCTTCGTCGGCACGGCTCGCAAACTGCAGCGCGAGCACCCCGGCGACAACTATTGCCATCAGCCCCGACAGGCGGCGCTTGAAGGCGCGGAGCGGTGATTTTTTTCGTCTTCTTGCCATTGGTGTGTGTTTGGTTTTGATGCTGCAAAAGTAGCTAAAAAATGGCTAATATTCATGCGAATTCGCACATTCGTGGTGACGAGATACAAAAAAAGCGGCGACCCGTCAGGATCGCCGCCCTTTGCGAATTATGTTCAGTCAACCTTCACTTTCACGGCCTTGCCGCCGGGGGTGCGCACTATGTAGATGCCTGCTCTCAGGCCTGTAGTGCTAACCCTTCTACCGGTGATGTCAAACACCTCGCTGCCTTCCGGAGCGATGATGTCGGAGCCTTCGGCGCGGATTTCATCCTCTCTCTCCTCAGAGTCGATGCCGTTGATGTCGGTGGGTATGAGCCACACGGCGATGTCGGTGGGTTCACCGGCATACTTGCCGCTCTCAACAAGGATTGCGACAATGCGGCCGCCCTCGGTCATCTCAATCGGGTTCTTGTACACAAGGCCGTTATCGGGCGTCACCTCTCCGGTGGGATTGATGAGGTAGTATATTGTACCTGTCAGACCCTGTTCCGGAGCAAGGTATACAGTCACCTTGGTCGGGTCGGAAGTGTCGTCGAGGGTAAATGTCACCTTGCCGCTGATCTTGTCGGCGGGGATGATGGGCTCCTCATTGCTTACAACCACCAACAGGTGGGCCACCGGGCTCTCGGCTTTGCCGGCCACTGATGCAGTGGCGTAGACAATCGCTGTCTCACCGATGGTGAACGGCGCGTTGTAGGTGTGCTTGGTCGCATCAGCGCTTGTCCACCATGTGATGGCCGCGCCCTGCTCGGCAGTGATTGTCACAACTCCGCTTGCCTCGCTGATAGCGGGAGCCGCAGCCTGGTCCAGACGGGTGAGGTTGATGTGGGTATGTGAGCCGTCGGCATACCCGTCGGCGGTAGCATACACGTGCAGACGGCATGATTCATCAACTATAATCGGCCGATTTTCGTATGTGAACCACTTTGCCGGCTTGCTCTCCTTATTCTCATCATAGAATTGGTATCTGATGACAGCCCCGGGAGTGGAACATGCGAAATCCAGTTTTGCCGTTGAGCTGAAATCATGCGTTTCTCCGGAGTGTGCTTTCCCGTCAATGGTGACAGTCACAGCGGCGGCAGGATTCAGTCGGACAATGCTCACAGGCCACAGCTCCATGCCGCCGTCCGGGCCATACATCACAAACCCGGTGATGTCGCACACACCGGACGTTTGGCTGCCGGCATCGCTCATATCAATGCCAAACACTGTGGTATTGAGGCGATAGCTCGCACCTTCGCCATTGAATTCAGTCATTGTCCAGCCGCCGTTTTCCGCGGCGGATACTGTTGCCCCTCTCACTGTCACCATTCTGCGTATATTGAGATTGGTGATTGCCTCCACCTGTTCCGGCTCATCAACCTTTATCTCGTCAGTGCCCGCAGCAGAGGCGGGTGTGCCCCATGTGGCAAACAGCTCGGCATTGTCAACCTTGCCCATGCGGTTTGCCGCGTCCTGTGTGCCCTCCACGTGGTATCTGAGCAGGAATCCGGTTAGATGGTCTCCGGTCTTGTAGCCTTTGTCGGTCCATGAAGCGCCCTTTGCCGTCAGCTTCACCGGCAGATAGTGTCCCAGCGAGCCGCGCACAAACATATATTCATTACCGATGGCAGCCACCGCGACAGTTCCGGTAAAGTTATACACCGGGGCTTCCTCGCCCTGGTTGAGGAAGTTGACAATATACTGCCGCTCCTGCACATTGTTTAGAAAGGAGCGTTCAACAACCGCGCTGGGCATTGCCCCGGCTTTGGCGGCATACGCTTTTATCACTGCCGATGACGTCAGCTCAATCGGAGCGGTGTATACAATGCGTCCCTCTATATTGTGCAGCGGGTTTGAGCCGTCGAGAGTGTAATAGATGGTCACATCCGGGTCATTACCCTCTGCCAGTCGGAGTGTTACGGTTGCGGTGGTGAGGAACTCCTGTGGCAGTGTAGGGTTGGTGTCTTCCACACCGTCTATTGCCGGCAGTGCCAGAGCCGGAGTCTGCTCGGCAACCGTGAAGTTGTAGAATGCAATGTCATAGCTGTCTGTCGCTTTGTCGCGTATCACAATTCCTTCGATAGTGTAGGGCACCGAGCCGCTGTAAGCTGTGCTCCAACCCTGCAGCACGCTGAACACATGGAAGTTGAGCTTAGGATTTCCCGGCATCTCAAGGGTGTATACCCAGTGGTCGATATCGTTTGCCGCCACAGAATTGTTTTCAACACGGCTTATGTAGACATTCTCCACAAAGAAACGCACCATACGGTCCTTTTCGCCAAAGCCTGCAAACTTGGGATCGCTCGCGTCAACCCTCTTCGGCTCAGACATCTCCGGATTGCCATCGGCGAGGTTGACCCTGCGCACGGTGCGGGCATAGCCTGTGTTTTCGCTGATAAGGTTGCCCATATCCGTTTTTGCGGGTATAAGGGCTATGTTGGTAATCACATCACCCGGTTTGAGTTGGCGCAGGCCGTTGTTGCCGTCTGTGCTTGCAAACTCATTCTGCCAGCCGTTGCGGTTGTGTATCAGCAGCGAGTGGCTGCTCTCCTCTCCGGCCGGGCATCCGAGGTCGCGCACATAAATATACTCGGGGGTGATGGCTCTCACCTGGATATTTCCTGAGAGGCGGTGCCACTTGTTGGCAATCTCGGCATCATCATCCAGATACAGCTCCTTGAAGGCTTTGATAGAGGCCAATGGCTCCGCGTCATGCTTCACGAATTTCACCTTCGCCGGTTTCAGGCAGGCAGCGCCGTCAAGGTAGGATGTGACTGTGAGCATCAGCTCTCCGTTGACAAATGCGCTGTTGTCCAACTCAAATTCGGTGGATGAGAGGTTCGTTTCAGCGCCATCGTTATATTTGACAGTGTATTCCACACCCTCCTCGGCATTGCTGATGCTCAGGGTTATCTCATCGCTGATGATATTGACGGTTATATAGCCGTTGACAAGGTCCTCTGCCGTAGCTGTGATGGGGTTAGGCGCATGGAGCGCAGGGGTTGACGGCAGCGGTGTTATTGCGGTCGGAAACAGGGTTATGACACCGCGGCGTTGCCCCGCAAACCCCTCCACGGTATATGACCTTCCGGCTGTGAGGCCGCCGAGAATGCCGGTGTGGGAGGTGAATCGGCCGTAGCTGTACACCGGGTTGCCCTCGCTGTCCGTAAACATTGAATTCTCGCCTGTCCATGTGAGGCCGCCTATCACCACATGGCGGTTGAAGTCGCTGTCGCTCAGGGTGGTGCGCCGTGCGTCATACTCCCCGAATGTGTGGTCATCTCCGGTTGTGGCATCGGCGCAGTAGGGGCGGAAGTCGGTGCCGGCTCCCACATACACATTTATCTGCGGCCACCCCTCGGAGTGGCTGTACAAGCCGGTGAGGCCGTAGGGCGGAATCACATCACCGGGCTTGTAGTGGTTGGTTTCGTTGAAATATTCCGTGCCGTTGTTCACAAATTTCATCGCATTCCCCTCAGGGTCTCTCACATAAAGAAATTTGGCATTGTCGGCAGTGTTCTCAATCCCCTCGACCAACAGCGGACAGCTGAAAACAACCGGACGGTTGTTGACACTGGCGGTAGCCGATACGCCCTGACTGCTGTTTTCGGCATCAACAGGTGCGGCGAGGTTTGCAAACACTCTCGCATCCACCTTGCTAAGTCGTTTTGTCACCGGGGTGGAGTAGGTGTCTGCCTCGGGATAGTATGCGGCGTATGTCAGATACTTGTATGCTGCATCGGTTATTTCAACACTCTCGCCCGGTTTCAGCTCGCGGATATTGTATATGTTGAACATTTCCGGGGTCTCCGAAAGGATATAGCGCACTGTCACTCCGTCAAGCGATTCGTCGGCATTAAGCTCAGCGGTCATTCCAAGCATTGCGGAGTAATGGATAATGCCGTCCTGCTCGTAGCCGTAAGTCGGTTTCAAGGTCACCTCCGGATCCTTCGGCACCGGGGGAGTGCCGGGGAGCCAGCTCGCGGCCATCAGCACCGTCTCGAGCGGATATGTCATTTCCACCCCTGTTGTGGGATTGTAGCGGAATGTTGCGGTGTACCAGTCGTAGTACCCGTATGTATTGTTGGCATAGACCCGCAGACACTTCCCGTTTACATTCTGGTCGGTTGTTTCTAAAGTTCTGTGCTGGCTTGAATTGTATCCGCCGTTAGGACACTCCACATCAGTGTAAGTGATAGAGGTTACTGAACCGTATGTGTTGGAGGAGCCGGGCAAGCCGAAACAGAATTCTGAAAATTGGCCGCCGTATCTTGTGCGCACTGTAATCTTTGTGCCCGGTTGGATTTTTAATCCCATTTTGTTCACAACCGTAGCACCTACCTTCACGGCATTCCAGTTGCTGCTGTTATTAAGAAAATAGTCAGTCACCTCTGAGTCATCAAACTCCACTATGATATAGTCTCTGATGTCATTCGGGTGATACTCCATTCTCTCCACCTTGTTAAGAATCAGGTTGCCGGTGTCATCTTCTCCGGCATTGAGATAGCAATTGTCTGAATAGTTCATGCTCCTGAGCTCGGTGCCTATTTCATGAGTGGTGGCATCGACATCATAGTAATAGAAAATCAATGAGCCATCGCCCATCAGGGATAACTGGTTTCGGAGAAATAGATAATCTTTGGTGCGGTAGCCTGTTCTCTGCGCATGTAGATGCGGCGCAAACAGAAGCAGGGATAATAACAGCGGTAAAATCTTTTTCATCAGCGATATTCTGTATTGATTGTATATTCAGTAGCGTGACACAGAGCCATATACAAAAGTATTTAAATTCCCGCAAACCACAAAATAATTTCACGGAATCTGGCGTGCGTGGTATGCGGGGTCGCGAGAGAAGAGAGGTCTGGTACCTCCGGCACCATTTGCATTGGGGGCGCCTGCCCCCGCACTTCGTACGGGGATAACAAGATAGACGAGCCTACGGCTCTATATTACCTTTTGGATTTACGACATCGCGCCCTTCCCCTCATAACATTTTGGTGTCGGCGATGCCAGAGCGCAGGATGCGCGTTTATTTTGTTAGCCGCGCACGTAGTGTGCGGATTATCAGCGATATACCCAAATGGTGCCGGAGGTACCACATCTTCTCGCGACCATTTGCATTCGGGCGTCGGAGACGTCATCACCGCAGCGCGGTGACATGGAGATAGCCTGGGGTAAGGGAGCGTAGTGACCGCCACCCCAGGAAAGAGTGAATGTGTATATATCGACCCCGTAGGGCGTCGCACATCCATTGCGCGGGGTGTGACACCCTCCGGGGTCATCTTCATGGTGGTGCGCTTATCCCTGGGTGGCGGTCGCTGCGCTCCCTGACCCAGCTATCTACCTTTGCACCACGCTGTGGTGCGTGGAACGTGTGCGCCCAAATCCCCTGAAAGAATCGGTAACAAAAAAAGGCGGCGACCCGTCAGGATCGCCGCCCTTTGCAAATTATGTTCAGTCAACCTTCACTTTCACGGCTTTGCCGCCGGGGGTGCGCACGATGTAGATGCCTGCTCTCAGGCCTGTGGCGCTGACTCTCCGTCCGGAGATGTCGTACACCTCGCTGCCTTCCGGAGCGATTATGCTGCCACCTTCGGCGCGGATAGCATCCTCCCTCTCCTCAGAGTCAATGCCGGAGATGTCGGTGGGTATGAGCCACACGGCGATGTCGGTGGGCTCGCCGGCATACTTGCCGCTCTCAACAAGGATTGCGACAATGCGGCCACCCTCGGTCATCTCAATCGGGTTCTTGTACACAAGGCCGTTATCGGGCGTCACCTCTCCGGTGGGATTGATGAGGTAGTAGATTGTACCTGTCAGACCCTGTTCCGGAGCGAGGTATACAGTCACCTTGGTCGGGTCGGAAGTATCGTCGATGGTAAATGTCACCTTGCCGCTGATTTTGTCTGCGGGGATGATGGGCTCCTCATTGTTTATAACTACCAACAGATGGGCCACCGGGCTCTCGGCCTTGCCGGCCACTGATGCGGTGGCGTAGACAATGGCAGTCTCACCGATGGTGAACGGCGCGTTGTAGGTGTGCTTGGTCGCGTCCGCGCTTGTCCACCATGTGATGGCCGCGCCCTGCTCGGCAGTGATTGTCACAACTCCGCTTGCCTCGCTGATAGCGGGAGCCGCAGCCTGGTCAAGACGGGTGAGGGTGACATGGGTGTGGTCGCTCGCTGCCAGTCCGGGAGCCTGAGCCATGGCGTGGATGCGTTCATTGGCGGTGACGGTGAACGGACGCTGGTAGGTGTACCATGTGGCGGCTGTCTGGTCGGTAGTCTCGCTCTCAAGCCAGTAGGTTATCACATGGTTGTGGTCGGTGGCTTCGAGAGTCACAACGCAGTTGCCCTCGAATGTGGCTGTGATTTCGCCGTCGGCAGCGGTGGTCTGGCTGACGGTGTTGCTCACTTTGGCGGTTACATTCGCGGTGCGGCCTATGCGCTGGGCGCTCATCGGCCAGAGCTCCACAATGCCCTCCTTGCTGTTTGCTCCGAGCATCACAAAGCCGGTGATGTTGTATGTCTCGCCATCCTCCATCTCCTCGGCAACCTTGTCACCGTTAGCGGCGATGCTGTACACGTCAACCTTGCCGAGACGGCCTACAATCATGGGGTGTTCCTGGCCGTCGCTGAGCTCGGTGAATGTCCAGTGGGTTTCGTCGGGGTTGGCGGCGGTGGTCATCTTGTTGACCTTCACATTCATTATCTGCACAAGGCGTCGGGCGTTGGCGTTTGTCACTTTGTTGACAACATCGGGGGTAGCCTTGATGCGGTCATCCTCGGCGATATCATCCTCGTCGGTGATGCCGGTGAATGTGGAGGCTGTGGTGGTGGCCACTGCAAGGCGGTTTTCATGCTCATCCTTACGGTATTCAACAGTGAAGCCGCTGATATACTGGTTTGCAGCGATGCTCACATCATTCCAGCCACCCTCTTTGTAGATGGGCAGGAAGTGGCCTACCGGGCCGGCCACAAACATATACTCGCCGCCGATGGCAACTACCTTGAGGTTGCTGATGAAGCGGTAGAGGTTACCCTCCTTGGCGCTGTTGAGGAAGTTGAGGATATACTGCATGTCGGAGCTGCTCTTGGTGAAGCGGCGCACAACAACGTCGCTCGGGGTGAGGCCGGGAGCGGCCGCGAAGGCGCGCACCTCGATTGTGCGCTCGCCAAGTGCCAGGTCAGGGTTCTCGCCGCCGGGATTGTACTTGATGCGGCTGCCGATATTGTTCAGCGGGTCAAGGCCGTTGATGCTGTAGTGGATGGTTATGTTGCCGGTCACAGGCTTGCCGGCGGTGGTTGTCGCAACCGGGTTCATCACCACAGCTCCGCCGAAGTAGGGCTGCTCTGTGTCGCCGCGCTTGTCGGCAGCGATGTTGTCGAGATACACCTCGGGCGCGGAGAGCTTGCCGGTGCCGGTGAAGCTGATGGGCGCGAAGGCGTATGCCTCCTCTGTGGCCGACGAGCGGAGCACAATGCCGGTGATGTTGAAGCCTACTGAGGGGGCCCATGCCTCTGTCCAGCCACCGCGGGTGGTGAAGATGCTGAATGTGAGGCGGGTGCGCTTGGCTCCGGCTATGTCAAGGTAGTAGAGGTTCTTCTCGCTGTCCGGATCGGTAGAGTCGTAGTCAGGATTGGGTTCCTGGCTCACCTGCACACCGCTGAGGGTGACGTAGGTCATGCGGTCGTTTTCAGTAAACTTGAAGTCGGTGCCGCTCGGCTCGGTTTCGCTGTTATATGTCACAGGGCGGTCTTTGGCGCCGGGCACATTGGCCACATGCTCAACCCACTTGAATGTGCGGGCAAAGTTGGTGGAGTTGCTCACAATGTTGCCGTCGACATGGCGCGGACGCAGGGCAAATCCGGTGATTACGTCACCCACCTCCAGCGGAGCCTCGACTCCGTTTTTGTCTACCGGAGCTTCCCATTCGTTCTCGTTGCGTATCAGCAGGTAGTGCATGTGGGTGTCATCGTTCTCGGCCTCGGCGCTCACAGGGTAGTCCTGCACATAGAGATACTGCGGGGTCTTTTCGAGGATAATCACCATGCCGTCCGTAGAATTTTCATCGGTGCGGGTCATCTGGTAGCGCTTTTCGCCATCGTTGCCACCATGGTCAAGGGTGCAGTCTCTCTCAGCCTCCTTAAACTCCTTGATGCTGTGCACCGGGGTTGCATCATACTTTGTGATACGCAGTTTGAGCGGCTTGAGCGAATACATGTCGTTGAGCTTGGCATACACCCAGTAAGTATTTGTTTTGCCCTCTCCCGCCGTGCCGAAGTTCACATCGATAGCCCATTTGCCGTTGTGGTTCACAAGCTGATTGCTTTGGTCGGGCCTCACCATCTCCTCTGTAAAGCAGTAGAGTTCGCTCTCGCCATCAGCGTTGCCTACAATGTCGATGTAGAAGCGGTTTGTAATGGCATTCACCTGAATGAAGCCATTCTTATCCGGGGTGCCGGAGATGAGGTTTGGAGCGTATGCCTTAGGGGTGCCGGGGCACTGAACTGTCTTTTCGGTGGTGAGCAGGGCAAGGGTGCCGCTGAGCTGGCCCACATAGCCGGTTGCGGCAAAGAGCTTCTCGCCGTCGCCGGCGGCTATTTTTGCAACATTGGCCATATCTTCGCCAAAGTCGTAGCCGTCAACATGCAGGCGGCTGTAGAGCGTCAGCTCAGTGCCGTCGGCGGTGCGCACCTTGTTTCCGCCCAGCCATGTGAGGGAGCGCAAGGTCACATATTTGTTGAAATCTGCAGCGGTGATGCCATCAGCCTTCTCCTCTTTGATAACACCTTTGTTTGGATAGGATTCAACGTCTGTAGCAACAGCTTTCGGCAGATAGTCGGTATAGTCCTCATCGCCGGGTGTCACCCATATCTCCGGCATGGAGGGTTTGGACTCTCCACTTTCGGTGATGGTGTGGCTGTTGTAGTGCATGCGGCCTATCACCGGGTCGTTGATAATCAGGCGCTGGCCGGCGTCAACCTTCTGACGGTAGCTCTCAAACACTGCCGGCTCGGTGGCGGAGTTGATAACTGCCTTTATAGCAATTCCATGCGAGTTAACGAGATACAGGTAGTATGTGGTCTTGCCGGGAACCAATTGGGCATCGGTAGCGAAAGCACCGCTCACAATCAACGGATAGCCAGAAGATCTGAGTTTGACAAGCTGCTGCTCCGGGTTTGAAATAACAACTTCAAGATCGAGATTTTCGGGAATCTGCGGCTCGAGGTCGAGAATAGTCAGCGGGCTGCTGATGTTGTGCTTAGTGTCAATGCACTTGAAATAGACACGTCCCTCTCCTAAGTTGGAAACATCCAGATTGTCCTCAGGACTCTGCAGTGCGTTCCACACCGCATTTGCATCAGGGGTGGCACCGGGCCATGCCTCGCCGGCAGTATGCGCTCTGAAAGCATACTGTATCAGCATATCGGCATCGTCTGTGGGACATTTGACGTTTACCATGTTTTTGCTGCCACCTGCCACATAGCTGTAGCTGGGCACAGAGCCGCGGTTGCTCCATGTGCCGGCACTTCCCTCAGCGAGGCTGATAGCCGGCGCCTCCGGCGGTGCCAGCTGTATCTTGATGGTTGTGACAGCACTCTCGGCTTTCTCCAATGGGTTTGTTGAATTCCAATTGCCGGCTACCGATTTTAGATGGAGATAGCATACGGAACGGACATTCTTTGATCCCGGATCAACAAAAAATGTCGGTTCTGGGTAAGATAAATCTGACCATCCCTCGCCATTGTAGCTTATCTTCTTGGATGGAAGATTAAAACATGCGCAAGAGTTCCACCAGGATGCAACATTAAACACTGCATCTTCCGGGTGAGGGGAATCTGATATAGCATATATTAGATGGGTTGAGGTTGAGTTATACTCATTGTTGAGTTGTAAGACAAGCATTTCAGACGGTAAAGTAATGGTCGTTCCCTGCATTGACTGAATTTCTCCTTCGGGATACATACTGATCATTCCGTATGAATTCTCAAAACGACCACTTGTATAGAAAGCGGTAGCTTCCGGAGCTTTGGGTGCGGTCAAGGCAACGCGCCGGCAGTTTACGGTGAGTTCCTCGCTCGGGTTGTCTGATTCATCGAATGCTACCACGCGAACCTTTGTAGGCTGACCTACAACAGCTTTAGGCAAGTTGATAACACCGATATTGTCAGTTCCGGGCACATTTACATCCTCGCCCTTGGTCACAGGGTCGAAGTCGTTGAAAGAATACTTTGCATACTTTGCCCCGTCAGGCAGCTTCACACGCAAAAAGAATTCATCCTGTAGATAATGGAACTCCTTGCTGAGTTCATCAATTTTCGGATACTCCCCAATTAGATAGTCGGAATTGTAGTCGCGTTCCAGTAGTGTGGGCGGACCCATCGGCACATTCCAAGTGATTTCAATTCGTCCAAAATAGTTAGAATAACCGTTTTTTGTCAATTCTATTTTCGAAGTGGCTTCTGCCGGCACATATTCCCATTCATACACATTCCCATTATTATATGTGCATGTGAGCGTTTCCGTGAATGGATTACTGCTAAGTTTATAGGAGCTTCGGTCAATACCCTCAAATCGGATGGATTTAATTGTTAAGGCTGGAGAAGTCGTCTCGAATGTTAAAGTTGTATTAGCATTCACATTTATTCCGTAAGGACTGGTCGTATAACTGCTCGTAGGGAATGATAATGATCCATTATTTGAAAATGAGACTTTAACACACTCATTAGTCTTACCCCATTTGAACCATTTAAGAGTTTTAAATGTTGTGAAACCATTATATTCAGCGAATCCGGAATAAACATTGGCCTTTTCATGGCCATACATCGAATATGAACTTTTTAGATATCCATTATCATTGGGTCCTACCGAGCAATCGCCGCTGATATGTGAAAAACGTAAGTAGAATGTTTCCTCTGTGGCTCTGCCGGGCGGGGCTACGAGCAGGAGGGTGAATAGAATGAGTAGCAGTTTTTTCATAAGCGATATCCTTGTATTGATTGGTTTATATGATTGTTGATTATTTGCGGTAAGTACATGGCAGTTCCGGCCAACTCGCGCTTACTGCGAAAGTCGGCATTGCTGATACTTGTAATCTTTTGATTATTAGGTGATTGTGATGGGGGGGGGTACCGGTATTCCTAATCATATTCACACCTTCTGTATTGGTATATGCAAAATTATGGATGATTTTACCCCACACCAAATTTTTTAACACATTTTTCTCTCCCGTCCGCAAAAAAGCCCCTCCCACTCCTCCCCCGTCCGCCCTGCGGTGAGTGCATCATGTAGGGGCGCCGATATATCGCGCCCACTCATCCTATCCATCCTGCGGTGATTTGGCGTCGGAGACGCGAAGCGCAGGATGCGCGATTATCTTGTTAGCCGCACACGCAGTGTGCGGATTATCAGAGTATTATCCATATGGTGCCGGAGGTACCACACCTCTCACCACGCATAGCGGATCGGCGTCGGAGACGCCATCACCGCAGCGCGGTGACATGGAGATAGCCTGGGGTAAGGGAGCACCGCGACCGCCACCCCAGGAAATGTGCCCATACACCCAGATGACCCCAGAGGGGTCAAACCCTCCTAATTATATGGTGTTCGACGCCCTACGGGGTCGTATACATCATGCATAACCTATTCCCCGGGTGGCGGTCGCTACGCTCCCTGACCCGGGGAAATCTAGGACCTGCGC
>CAJUPZ010000032.1:16416-16843 GCA_910588065.1 uncultured Muribaculaceae bacterium | reverse complement strand
GAAATGGCGCACTTTTAAATTAGAATCCGGCTCCTTTTTAAATTAGAATTTACAGACATAAACAAAAGACAATTAATCGGATAAACAACGTATAGTTTGTTTGTCCGATTGTTTTTTTGCGTTTGGGCCAAGCAAGTGCGTATACCATGACATCGCATCTTCGATGCTCCCTGTCTAACATGGCGCCCGTACCCCAGGCCTCGCGCTACGCGCTCGTGCTGGGGTTTCTGACGGCATCGCACCCGCCGGGTGCTCAGGCGTCTCCGACGCCATCCCCGGACAGCGGTGATCCCCACCCGCGGTGAGCGGGTGGCCAGATAATAGCGTGGCGGTGGAGCGCAGCGAGACCCCACGATAGGCGTATCCCCAAAAAAAGACCCGCGGTGAGCGTGGTCGCGAGAGGTGTGGTACCTCCGGCACCATATGG
>CAJUPZ010000032.1:0-16316 GCA_910588065.1 uncultured Muribaculaceae bacterium | reverse complement strand
GTAATACGTTGGTAATCCGCGCACTACGTACGCGGTTAACAAAATAATCGCACCCTGCGGGTGCTCATCACCGCAGAGGTCGGTCATACCGGCTCACCGCCGGTATGGAGGGAAATCGGGGCCAGCATATAGCAGTTATAAGAATTATAGGAATCACCCCGCGGTGAGCGTGGTCGCGAGAGGTGTGGTACCTCCGGCACCATATGGGTAATACGTTGGTAATCCGCGCACTACGTACGCGGTTAACAAAATAATCGCACCCGCCGGGCGCTCATCACCGCAGAGGTCGGTCATACCGGCTCACTGCCGGTCTGAGGGGAAATCGAGGCCAGCCTATAGGAGTTATAAGAATTATAAGAATCACCCCGCGGTAAGCAGGGGGAATCAGGGGAAGGGATTGATGCCTAAGGCGGGGCGGGTGGGGGAGGTGAATTCGACGGCGGTGATGCCGGTGCAACCGAAGAACGCTCCATGACGGATGTCTTTCACTCCGGCGGGAATTACAAGGGTGCCTGTAAGGCCGGTGCAGCCGTTGAAGGCTTCTGTGCCGATGGATATCAAGGTTTCGGGTAGCTTGAGGGTGCCGGTGAGGCCGCTGCAGAAGTTGAAGGCGTAGTTGCCGATGCTTTTGAGTGCCGGCGGCAGGGTGAGGGTGGTAAATCCGCGGCAACCGTAAAACACGCCGTTTGAAATGGCGGTGATGCACTCGGGCAGTGTCAGGGTGCCGGTGAGACGGCTGCATGAACAGAAAGCCTCCATGCCTATGTCGGAGAGCGTTGAGGGGAGTGACAGCTCTCCGTCAAAGCCGGTGCAGCTGTCAAAGGCCCGGTATGCTATCGAGGTGAGCCCTTCGGGAAAAATCAGGCTTCCGGTAAAGCCGCTGCATCTGGCGAATGCGGATTCGCCGATGGAAACGAGCGACGGCGGGAAGATGAGATTGCCTGAGAATGTGCAGTTGAAAAAGGCCTCCTTGCCTATTTCCCTTACATTGGCGCCAAGCGTCAGTGTTCCGGCAAAGCGCTTGCCGTACGAAAACGCATCTTTGCCGATTGCAACCACACTTTCAGGTATTGTGAGAGACCCGGTGAAGCCGCAGTGATAGAATGCCCCCTCCGGTATTTCGGTGATGCCCTCCGGTATGACCAGCTGCCCGGAAATGCTGCTGCAGCGGTAGAAAGCGGATTGACCTATGGATGACACATTCTTGCCTATTGTAAGGCTGCCTGAAAAGCCGCCGCAACCCATGAATGCGGCAGTGCCGATGCTCGTGACGCTGTTGGGGATGACCAATGAGCCGGTGAGCGACGAGCAGCCTGCGAATGCGCTGTCGCCAATACTCACAACGCCTTCGGGAATCTCGATTTTGCCATGAAAATCATTCCACCTGTCTCGCGATTGGGCTATCTTCACCACACTCAATTTCTTGCCCTTGAAAGTGGCGGTGGCGGGAATCTTGAGCACCCCGCCGGAGAGTGTGGTGCCATAAACCTCGCATTCAGTCGGCGATATAGTGCGGAAATGGAAATTTCCGTCAGTGAAGTGTGCTGCCACCGCTATCTGTGCGTATATGAGCAGCAATAGAGAAATGAGTCTGAACATATTCAAATAGTTTTTTATGTTATTATTAAAAAAAGAGGCTGCGCCTGCAAGCGCAGCCTCTTTTGTATAGAGTGGGGATGGATTAGTAGTTGGGGTTCTGTTTGATTTCGGGGTCGGAGTTGAGCAGAGTCTGGTCCACCGGCCAAAGGAGTCTGTATTCCCAAGCAGTCTGGAGAACCGGAGTGGAAGTCTGGCAGACAGTACCGTCGTTCTCAATCATCCAGGGAGATGAAGCAACGGGGAGACCCCAACCGATACATCCTTCGGGCTGGAACACGAGGTGGTCGGTCTGAGCACCATCCTTAACGGTGGTGAGGCGACGGAGGTTCCACCAGCGGCGGCCTTCGAGCATGAATTCCTTGTCAGCTTCCTGAAGGATAGCAACTTCATTGTCCTTGAAGCTACCTGCAGTGTAGCCGTATTTAGTCTCATCCCAGTTTTCACCGTAGGCGCGCTTGCGGATCATGTTGATGTATTTGGCAACATCGCCACCATTGCCTTCGTAGTTGGCGCACTCGGCGAGGCCGAAGATAGCGTCAGGAAGACGATAGATAGGCATGTCAACAACAGTCTGCCAGTAGTCATAACCGTCAACAGGAACGTAGCGGTATTTAACCACGAATGTACCCATCATCTTGTGGTCGTTGGGGTTGAAGCCACTGGGGATGTACTGGAGATTCTGAGCCTGCTCGGCAGCGGTGAGTTCGTAAACGGGGAAGAGAGCGTCGCTGCGTGAATCCTCAAGATTGAACTGGAAGTAGAAGGCGTTCTTGAACATGTAGCGGTGTACACCAAGAGCGGTCTTATTCCATACAACGCTGTTGCGGATAGATACATTGCCGTCCTTGTCAACAGTACCCCAGCGACCAAACAGGTTGGCAACGCCGTCGGGAACTTTTGACCATGTGGCATCAGCCATAACAGACCAGTATTTGCCACCGGCGGCACCGGTCTTATATGCCCAGTTAAAGTTTTGCTGAGGCTGGCTGTAGAAGCTTTTGTCAGAGAGTGATGAATAGCATACGCTATAGATGGATTCCTTGTTGAGCGGGGTTGAGAACGCATCATAGAAATCATCCATGAGGGTGTAGCCGGCATTCATCACATCAGTGAAGTAGCCTTTAGCCTTGGCAACATCGGCAGCTCCGCCGAGAGCGTGGTCATCTGTGGCAACCTTCGCGCTCCAGAGATAAACCTGACCGGCGAGCATCTGGGTTGCTTCCTTGCTCCAGTAGTAAGCCTTCTTAGAGCTGTAGCTATAGGTTGAGGCAGCGAAGAGATTCAGAGACTTGTCGATATCCTGCTTGATAAGATTCAGGGTTTCCTCAGCAGAAGCACGGGGCTTGTAGAGCTTGGTGGGGTCGTATTGTCCGAGAGTCACGTCAGGCTCTGTGCGCAGGGGCACACCGCCGTACATACGGTACATCTGGAAGTAAGAGAAAGCTCTCCAGCCATACGCCATAGCGAGCAGACCGTCGCGGGTGTTATCGTCAAGGATACCCTCCTGCTTCTCAGCATTGTAGATAAGGTTATTCAGACCGGCTATGAAGCCGTACCAGTTGCCGAAAGTATTGAACTGGCAGTGGGTTGCGTCATAGAGGTTCTGTATGTATTCGGCCTGGTCACTACCTGAGCCGTCGGCGAGTGTGCCGATATAGAGGCTTCCGGCGCGGACATCACCTGCATCAAACAGAATCTGTTTCGGATAGTTTGCACGGAACATGTTTGAGAGCGCGATGATATTACCCTCAAATTCCGATTTTGTGCTCCAGAAGGTGTCCGGAGTATAAACGTTCACCGGCTTCAGGTCAAGGTCGCAGGAAGTGACTCCCAAACCCATGCCTGTGACAGCAGCGGCAATCGCAATTTTGCTAAATATATTTTTCATAAAGCTGATTTCTATCTTTAGGTATGATTAGAAAGTGAGGTTCAGACCGAAGATGACCTGACGGGGCATGTTCCAAGTACCACCGTGACCGGCTGTGCCGACACCCCAAGTATAGGTGCGGTCGGGGAGCGGGTTGGTGCAAGACTTGATGTAGCCGAGGTTCTGACCGGTAACTGATACACTGAGACCTTTGCAGAAGAACTTGTCGCAAATGCTCTGGGGGAGCTGGTAGCTGAGAGAAACTTCGCGGAATGCGAGGTAAGCACCGCTCTGAGACAGAATGTCAACAGGAAGTGTATAGTTGTCAGTACCGAACTGAGAGGCCCATGCTACGCGCGGCCATCTTGCATTGGGGTTGTCAGGAGTCCAAGAGTCGCGTACTTCAGAGGGGAATGACATAGCACCCTGTGCTTCACCGAGCCAGAAGGCAAGGTTTGAATCATACACATCGAATCCCCATCCCATATCGCAGCGGGCATAGAGGCTCAGGCCTTTCCAAGTAACTGTGGTGTTGAAACCACCGCTCCATTTAACGTCACCTGTACCGATGATCTTGCGGTCCTTGTTGTCGATAGAGTTGTCACCGTTGCGGTCTTCCTTGATAAGGTCACCGGGCATGAGGCGTACCACGTTTGTTGTAGCGTAACCCATGTTGAGGAGGCGCTGACGGCCAGATTCGTTTGCATAGATACCTACACCACCTGTACAGGTAAGGTCGATGTAATCGCCAAGGGCATCAATCTGAGCCTGGTTGCGAGCGATACCTTTTGTGCCGAAACCAACGTGCTGGTAGGGGTTCTGACCCTCCTGGTAGCCACCGATGTACATTGTTTCAGTGCCGTTGCCGGTGTACACCTCAGTGCCGCCGATACGGTTGTTTTCGAGGCCGTTGTCAGGAAGTTCAACAATCTTGTTTGAGTTGTAGGTGAGGTTTGCACCGAGAGTCCATGAGAAGTCGCGTGTGCGGAGGAGGGTAGCGTTGATGTCGATTTCAACACCCTGGTTGCGGTAAGAACCGTTGTTGTCGGTAACAGAGCTGAAACCGGTTGTCTGCGGCAGGTTGCGTGCAGCGTATTTGTCAACAGTTGTACGGTTGTAGTATGTCACGCCGAGGTTGAAGCGGTTCTGGAGGAAACCGAGGTCAACACCAACCTCACCAGTCTTGGCAGTTTCCCAAGAGAGACCGGGGTTGGGGAGAGTGCTGATACGGTAGCCGATGTTGCCGTCATACTGGTAAGCTGAGTAAGCACCCTGCAGGGTATAGTAGCCGAGCTTGTTTTTGTTGATGATAGCGTTTGTACCGTAAGATCCGCGGATTTTACCATAGTTGATGAAACCGAGGGCGGGATTTTCTTTCCAGAAGTTTTCGTTGGAGAATACCCAACCTGCGCTGACACCGGGGAAGAAGCCCCAACGCTTGTCGAGCAGACGGGAGTAGCCGTCCTCACGGAATGTTGCAGCTACGAGATATTTCTCAGCATAGTTGTATTCCACACGTCCGAAGTATGACATCAGAGCCTCTTCGTTGAGGAATGAGCTCATATTGCGGGTAAGATTCTGCGGGGTGTTCTGGGTAAGACTGAGGTCGGGGAAAGGAGCGGGAGCGCCTGAGCCGCTTGCGCTGAAGCCCTGGTATCTGCTCTTGTAGTACTCGGTGCCGACCATCGCATTAACGTAGTGCTTTTCGTTGAATGTGCGGTTGAAGTTAGCAACGAGGTTGTAGGTCTGGTCAAACACACGGTTGAACTCTGATTCTGTCTGATAGTTTCTGTTCACACCGTTTGTTCCGTCAGGATTAGCGGCGCCGGTGTTGTTTGTAACGTAGGCGCGTCTGTTTGTGTTGTTGTAGTTCTCGTTGTAGAACCAGCTCATTGTGCCTTTAAGAGTGAGACCGTCAATAATCTTGGCGGTGAAGCTCTGGGTCATAGAGAACTTGTCGTTCTGCGGATCTCTGTTCCATGCATCCTTGTTGTAGTTCACGTTGAGAGTCGGGCTGCCCATACCGAAGAGGGGATTGCCCTGCTCGTCATAGTAGCGCACAAACTTGTACATGAACGCACGGTTCATGAAACCTACTACGCCATACTGACCATCGATATCCGGACCCTTACCAAGCTGCAGATCATAGTTGATGTTCTGAGAACGGGTGTAGGTGAACACTGAGTTAGATGTCAACCAGTCGTTAATCTTGTACTCACCGGTGAGGGCGAAGTTGTAGCGCTTGTAAGAGAGTCCGTAGAGGGTACCGTCTGCGTCATAGTAGCCGAGAGAAGCATAGTATTTGCCGCGGTCGTTGCCACCTGAGAAGCTGACATTGTAGTCCTGGGTAACGGCGGGTTTGCGCACGTTGACATCCATAACATCCTGGTTCCAGTAAAGGATATAGTTGTCGCTGATGGGGTCAAGCATCTCTTTCCAACCACCGAGACCCTGCTCAACGAGATATTTGGTCTTGTCGTTTTTCTGCAGGATATTGTAGTTCATGGAGTTTGACCACTCAGTGCGGCCGATACCACCGGGCTGGTTGTTACCCCAAAGCATGGAGTTGTAGTTGCCCGAATAGTTACCGCCTGGGAGCATCCATTCCGTATTCTGACATGCAGTACGGTAGTAATAGAGGTATTCTTCGTCACTGATTGTCTGATAACCGTTGCTGTAGTAGCTGAGGCCGACCTTGCCGCTGAAAGTGACAGTGCCTTTGCCTGTAGCGCCTGACTTGGTAGTGATAAGGATAACGCCGTTACCTGCGCGGGCACCATAAAGGGCTGTAGCACCGGCGTCTTTAAGAATCTGCATATCGGCGATATCGTTGGGGTTGATGTCAGCGAGGCTGCTGCGGATATTGCCGTCAACAACGATAAGGGGTTCGTTTGAACCGCCGTCGAAGTTTGTACCACCACGCACTGTGATAGAGGGAGTGGCTGAGGGGTCACCGGTAGTCACTGCCACCTTCACACCCGAGATAGCACCCACGAGAGCCTGGGCGGGGTTGGCGTTTGTGCCGACAGTAAGAGTTTTCTCGCTTACTTTGGCGATAGAGTTGGTGACATTGGCACGTTTCTGCTCAACGCCGTAACCCATAACGACAACCTCGGAGAGCACGTTTTCATCCTCTGACATTGTCACGCTGATGGGCTCGCCGTTCCAGACAATTGTCTGGGGTTTGCAACCGATGTAGCTGATAACGATTTTAGCGCCTTTGGGCACATTTTTGAGCACGAATTCACCGTCGATGTTGGTTGAGCCGCCGTTTGCGGTGCCTTCAACCTTGACAGAAGCGCCGATGAGAGGCTCGCCGTCAACGTCGTAAACAACGCCGGTGCAGTCAGTGGCCTGCTGTGCGGCAGCCACGGGAGCCTGACTTTCAGCTGATGCCGCAAAAGTCACCGCGGGAGCAGAAGCAGCGAGCGCGAGGACAAGACACCAGTTTTTTATATTGTTGTTAGTCATATTGCACTAATTTTTTCTTTCAACTTAGGTATTAGTTAGCTGCTGCGGGAGCTGCAGGTGTTGAGAATTCAACATAGTTCCAGTCACCGTTGGTGTAGTCGCACATAGCGTTGGGTGTTGTGCGGATTTGGATGGTGAAGTTTGTTGAGGGTTTGAGCTTATCGAAAGTAACAGTGTTTGCTGTGTTCTTTGTGAGGTTAGCAGTTCCGGCAACGGGAGCGGGATCGTCAGCTGTAGCCTTGTCAAGCTCCGCTTTGGTGCAGCCGTAGAGAGTCACACTGTAGCCGCCGCAGTTGTTTACATCCTCAGCGGGCCATGTGAGAGTAGCCTTGTAGTAGTCGTTGACAACAGGTTGGCCTTTATCGTCATACTCGTTGAGCTTGTAGAAATCAAGTGAAGAGACAACCGGAGTTACGATGGGAGCAGTGGTGAATTCACGGTAGTAGGGTTCTGAGGCCGAGAAGCCTTTGCCGGGAACGGCCTGAGTCTTGACAACATACTCTGTGCCCGGGGTAAGGCCTGTGAAAGTGGCCTTGCAAGTGCGGTTATCCAGTGTCTGAGTGCCGATAACAGCGCCGTCACGAGAGCCCTGCATGAGGGTGACTTCGTAGCCGTCGCATTTTTCGTTGGGCACGATTGACCAGATAACAGTAACAGATGTGCCTGTAGCTCTAACGCTGTTGACGGGGACCGGACCCATGGTCGTTGTGTCGTCATCGCAGCAAGCAACAAACACTGATGACGACGCGAACAGAAGCGCAGCAATCGCCATCAATTTTCTAAATTTGCTCATAACTGATCTGAGTTAATGGTTTAAGTTAAATAATTAAGGTTAAATGAGTTTCCGGTGGGGACACGTCCCCTGTGGAATTTGTAAAAGTTTTGCAAATATACGCTAAAGGAGCTGTGGATTTGCAAGGTTAGGGTTAAATAGTGTTAATGGGCGGAGTGGAAAATAAAAATATGTTTTACAACATAATTTTGCAGCAGGATTTAGGGGTGGTTTTGGTTGGGAGGGGTGCGGGTGGTAAGTCGTATAATTCGTATAATTCGTATAAGGGGGTGGCGCGGCACAGCACAGGGTGAAGTGTGGTACCTCCGGCACCATTGGGGTATCTGTCGGGCAATCCGCGCACTGCGTACGCGGTTAACGGGATAGCCGCACCCTCCGGGCGCTCCGGGCATCGTCGAGACCACGTTAGAGGGTGGTATAAGTCGTATAATTCTTATAATTCGTATAAGGGGGTGGCGCGCCGCAGAGTGAAGTGTGGTACCTCCGGCACCATCGGGGTATCTGTCGGGCAATCCGCGCACTGCGTACGCGGTTAACAAAATCATCGCGCCCTCCGGGCGCTCGGGCATCCGCGGTGAGGTGATCAACGCGGTGCGGGTTTAGTCAGACCGGGGATGAGGTATCACCGCAGCGCGGTGACAGGGAGATAGCCGTGGGTAAGGGAGCGTAGCGACCGCCACCCGCGGAAATAGAGAATGAGAATATCTCGACCCCGTAGGGCGTCGCATATACATGATACAGGGTGTGACACCCTACGGGGTCATCAGCTTGGTGGTGGCTTATCCGGGGGTGGCGGTCGCTGAGCTCCCTTACCCCCGGCTATCTGCCTGAGCACCACGCTGTGGTGCGTGATAACCATCATTAATGAAAGGCGGGATGGGGAGGGGGAAGACCTCATGACATCGCCTCTCGCGAGGCTCAGAGGAGAGAGGGCGCTATCAGACCCCAGGCCTCGCGCTGTGCGCTCGTGCAGGGGATATACATGACATCGCGCATCCTGCGCTCCGACGTCTCCGACGCCACGTTAGAAGGGGGTGTAAGTCGTATAATTCGTATAATTCGTATAAGGGGGTGGCGCGCCGCAGGGTGAAGTGTGGTGCCTCCGGCACCATCGGGGTATCCGTCGGGCAATCCGCGCACTGCGTACGCGGTTAACGAGATAATCGCACCCTCCGGGCGCTCGGGCAACGCCGAGGCCACGTTAGAGGGGGTGTAATTCGTATAATTCCTATAATTCGTATAAGGTGGGTGCGATGTGCTGAGAGGGGGAGGTGGTGGGCACATATATATATATAGTATGCGCGCGGGGGAAGAAAAAGGCTGGGGGATGAACAAAATGGCGGCGGGGGTGTTTTAATGTCAAAGAGAAGGCATTTTGCTGGCGTTCTTAAAAAGCCACGACACCTAAATGTATAACCTTCTCAACGCGCCTTACGGTTCCACCACCATTTGGCGCGTTCTCTTTTATATATGCAAGTAGCCCGCCGGTGTGGCGGGCTACTTGTGTGTCAATATGTATGTGAATCAGTGCTTTGCGCGGGCGTCGCGGATGTATGCCTGCATCTGTGCAACGATGTCGGGGTGTTTGTCGGCAACATTATTGCGCTCGCCACGGTCGACTGACATATCGTAGAGCTGAGGCTCGGGGCTGTTTCCGGTTTCGATTTTCGGACCCCAGGGTATCATCTTCGGGCCGTTGCTGGGTTCGATGTATTTCCATTTGCCTGAGCGAACGGAGAGGGTGTGGTTTGAGGCCATTTCAGCAACATATTGGCGGGATTCGTTGCTTTGTCCGAGGATTGTGGGGAGGTGGTCCCGGCTGTCGGAAGCGGCGCCTTTGGGAATGCGGGCGTTGAACAGCGAGCCGAGGGAGCGCATGATGTCAATCTGGCTGACAAGAGCGGGGCTCTCGGTTCCGGGGTTTGTGTGGCCGGGCCATGAGACGATGAATGGCACAGCTGTGCCGCCTTCGAATGCGCTGTATTTGTTGCCTCGGAAGGGGCCGGCGGGGGAGTGGCCGTTGAGGAGCTCTTCGGCTTTATCGTCGTAGCCGTCGTCAACAACGGGGCCGTTGTCGCTTGTGAGAATGACAATGGTGTTGTCGGCAACGCCGGCCTTCTCAAGGGCTTTCATGATCTGGTCAACACTCCAGTCGAACTGCACGATGGCGTCGCCACGGAGTCCCATTGGGTTCTTGCCGCGGAAACGGTCGTGGGGGAATCGAGGCACGTGGACGTCGTTTGTGGCGAAGTACATGAAGAAGGGTTCGTCCTTGTGCTCATTTATGAAGTCGACAGCTTTCGCGGTGATTGAGTCGGCTATATTCTCGTCTTTCCACAGGGCAGAGCCGCCGCCTTTCATGTAGCCTATTCGACCGATGCCGTTGACAATGCTCATGTCGTGGCCGTGGCTGTGGCGGAGGTTTGTGAGCAGCTCGGGGTTCTTGGCGCCGGTGGGCTCACCCTCGAAGTTGGCGTTGTAGCTGACGAAAATAGAGTCGGTGGGGTCGTAGTTTGCCACAAAACCTTGTTCGATGAAAACGCAAGGCACGCGGTCTGAAGTTGCGGCCATTATGTAGTGGTAGTCAAAGCCGAGGTCGGAGGGGCTTGCGGCGAGGGGTGCGTTCCAGTCCTGAGTGCCTGTTTTGTCGCCGAGTCCGAGGTGCCATTTTCCTATTGCGGCGGTGGCATAGCCGTTGGAGCGGAACATGTCGGCGATAGTGAATTGCTCGGGGCGGATAATCATGCCGGCATCGCCGGGTGCGACATCAGTGCCGGGCCTGCGCCAGGGGTATTCGCCTGTGAGGAGCGAGTAGCGCGAGGGGGTGCTTGTGGCGGCCACCGCGTGGGTGTCGGTGAACCGTATGCCGTTTGCGGCGAGGTTGTTGACAGCGGGAGTCTTCACGTTTTTGGCGCCGTAGCATTCGAGGTCGCCGTAGCCGAGGTCGTCGGCCACGATCATGACAACGTTAGGCTTGGAATCGGCACCTTTTGCGACGGCCACAAGCCCTGCGGCCATCATGAGAGTGAGGTAACGTTTGTTCATTATATATGGGTTTAAGGTTAGAGTGATTTGCGGTATGCTCTGCGGCGGCGGTGAAGCCGGCGGGGGAAGTATTGCCATTGCAACTGCACGCTTGCGTTGTCCTCAAGCTCGAGGTTGCTCTCGGCGAATTTGAATCCGATTTTGGAGAATGCGGGGATGAGGTCGGCGAAAAGCAGGGCGTTGACTCCCTTGCTCTGGTATTCGGGCTTTATGGCGACGAGCAGCAGGTCTACCACGTCGTTTTTGCCTTTGAGGGCTTTGAGCAGGTGAATCCAGCCGAATGGCAGGAGCTTGCCTTTTGATTTGCGGAGGGCAAGCGAGAGCGAGGGTATGGAAATGCCCGCACCAACGAGGTTGTTGTCGGCATCGACAATGACGCTGATGCAGTCAAGGCGCAGTATGCCGAGGTATTTGGCGATATAATATTGTATCTGCTTCGGAGAGAGAGGGGAGTAGCCGTAGAGTTTGTCGTATGCCTGATTTATGAGCTCGAACAGGGCGTTGCCGTATTGGTCCTTGAGTTTTTTGCGAGATTTGAAGGAGAGGGTGCGGAGGTTGTACTTGCGGCGGGCGATATCTGCTATGCGCATGAACTTGTCGGGCACCGAGTCGGGCACGGCGATTCTGTATTCCACCCAGTCGGTGTCTTTAGAGTAGCCGAGGCGTTCGATATGCCCGGGATAGTAGGGGTAGTTGTATATCGTGGCCATTGTGCCCATTTCATCGAATCCGTCGATGAGCATACCTTCGTGGTCCATGTCGGTGAAGCCCATAGGCCCTATCATTTCCTTCATGCCTCTGGAGCGGGCCCAGTTTTCAGCTGCCAGAAAGAGGGCGTCGGTCACTTCAGTGTCGTCAATGAAGTCAACGAATCCGAATCTTGCCTGCGCTTTGCCGGTGCGCTCATTCACGCAGCGGTTTATAATCGCTGTGATGCGCCCGGCCGGGGCACCGTCGCGGAACGCCATGAAGGAGCATGCCTCGCAATATTCGAAAGCGGGATTGCTGTCGGGCATCAGGGTTTCAATCTCGTCGGAAATGAGCGGCGGCACAAAGCAGCTGTTGCCGTTGTACAGGTCTATTCCGAACTGCACATATTCGCGGAGAGATTTTTTTGACTGGTCTATTATCTTAACTTCAACGCTCATGGTTGTGATGTGATGATGTTTATGGAATGGGAGAGGTTGTCGGGCTTTGCGGGAGCTCCTGCGGAGTTGAGCCATATCAGAATTCCAATCATGATGAGCAGGAATGCGATGATGGCTATATAAAGTCTGTTGGAGGAACGCTGTGCGATGTCCATGCGCAGGGAGTGGATGTCGGTATATCTGTCGCGGGGGTCAGGGGCTGTGCATCGTGCGGCGATTCTGCGCAGCCGTGCGGAGGCATCGGGAACTTTGTCAAGCACGGCGGAGAGCACTTTGCCGAAGTTGAGGATGTCTTCTTCGGCGTCGGCGGGTGTGAGGTGCTCGCGCTGGTCGAAGCCGACGTCAATGAGCTTCAGGTTGCCGATGTTTTCGGTGAAGATTATTGTTTCGGGCTTGACAGGGAAGTGTACGATGTGGTTTCGCTGGATATAGTCGAGCGCATCGACGAGCTGGTTGCAAATTTTGTCGAGGTGGGAAGCGTCCACTTTGTTCTGTTCGAGGAGTGTGGCGAGAGAGTCGCCATATACATCGTCGGTGATTATGCATCTGCCGAGAGTTGGCACATCCTCGAAGTCGTTGATCATCACAATGTGAGGGTGAGCGAGGTTGTATCGCACGTCAAATTCTTTCTCAATCATTGCGATGAAGCGGGGGTCGTCCTTGTAGGGTTGCTTGAGTGTTTTGAGCATCACCCATTTGCCGTGTTTCTTTGCAGTGTACACGTCATAGTATTCCTCATCCCACTTCGGCAGGAGTTCAATCTCTGTCCATTTCGGACTGTCGGCTTTGTGCTGCTCGTTCATCATCCTTTGTAGCTCGGGAGATGGACGGGCTGATGCCTAATACATCTGGAAGGTGAGAACGCTTCCCGAGTCGAGGTCGGTGAGATAAAGCAGCGTGCCGTCAATATCCCATCTGTAGGCCCATTGCTGGCCGTCGTCGAAGTTGATGTAAAGGCGGTTACCGTCCGTAACCCAATATATGTCATAAGTATATTCGTTGCCCCAGTCGTAGTCGATATAAGTACCGGCACCGCTTGAATAGAACTGGAAGATGGGCTGATAACCCTCAACCGGACCGTATTCGTCGGCCACAAGCACCCAATCGCCAATCAGCGGGGAGTAATAAAAATCGTCGTCTTCGGCGCATGCGCTGAGCGCAGCGGCGATGAAAGCAAAAGCGATGAGGCTAAGAAATTTCTTGGTCTTCATATCGGCGGCTGTTTTCGTTTGCAAAATTAATAAATAAATGAATAAAACGTGATGAACAGAGGGCAACGATGTGTGTAATTTGTTCATCCCTTTGCTGTAAAACGTGATATTCGGCGAGAATGTTCCTATATTTTTTATACTTTTGTGGGAATTAACAAAAAAATTGTATGAATCTGACCGGATTGCTGATGCCGATGTTTGTGGGGCGCGCCAAAAGGTGTGTCCGCGCGGCTTATGATGCCGAGGGTGAGCAGCGGCGGCAGCTGAGATGGCTATTGGAGCGTGGCAGGCGCACAGCTTTCGGTGCGGGCCACGGATTTTCGTCTGTCAGGAGCTACAGCGACTATGCCGGGCAGGTTGCGGTGACGCCGTATGATGAGCTGAGACCGTATGTTATGAGGATGATTGCCGGTGAGAGGGATGTCCTCTGGTCCGGGGTCACCCGCCGGTTTGCGCAGTCGTCTGGCACAAGTGACGGCAAGAGCAAGTATATACCGGTGACGGCCGACTCTCTGAGGCTGTGCCACTACCGCGGGGCAGGCTATTCGCTTGCCCTGTACCTGAGTCACTACCGTGACAGCCGTATTTTTGACGGTAAGTCGTTTATACTCGGCGGCAGCTATGCCAATGAGCTGGACCTCGGGCATAGCCGGGCGCGTGTGGGCGATCTGTCGGCTACGCTGATAGATTGCATCAACCCGCTGGTCAATCTGGTGAGGGTGCCTTCTAAAAAAGTTGCCCTGATGGCCGACTGGCATCAGAAGCTACCCGCGCTTGTTGCCGGAGCTGCGGATGCGAATGTGACAAACATTTCCGGTGTGCCGTCGTGGTTTCTTACCGTGCTCCGCGAGGTGCTCAAGGCAAAGGGGGCGGAGAATATCCATCAGGTGTGGCCCCACCTTGAGGTTTTTTTTCACGGTGGCATTGCGTTCGGCCCCTACCGCAGGGAATATCAGTCAATAACAGACGCTGGCAGGATGAGGTATTGGGAGAATTACAATGCCTCGGAGGGATTTTTTGCAGCCCAGTTGAGTCCGGACAGCCCCGGGATGCTGCTGATGATGGACTGCGGGGTGTTTTATGAGTTTATACCGGTGGATAGCCCGGATGCGGCACCGGTGCCTGTATGGGAGGTGAGTGCCGGCGGCAAGTATGCCCTTGTGCTGACGGGATGCAACGGCTTGTGGCGCTATCCTATCGGCGATGTTGTGCGTGTGGAGTCGGTCAATCCGCTGACAATCACTATCGCCGGGCGAACAAAGAGCTTTATCAACGCGTTTGGAGAGGAGGTTATGGTGCATAATACCGATGCCGCCCTGCAGGCCGCCTGCTCGGCTCTCGGATGTTCGGTCAAGGACTACACTGTGGCTCCGGTTTTCAGCTCCGACGGCCGCAAGGGCCGGCATGAATGGCTGGTGGAGTTCGCGGCTGCCCCGGCGGATGTGGAGCTGTTTGCCCGCACGCTGGACAAGTGTCTGCAGACGGAGAACAGCGACTATCAGGCAAAGCGCACCGGCGGGATATTCCTCGACAATCTGTCGGTTGTGGTTGCGCGCCAAGGACTGTTTGACGATTGGCTTGAGTCAACCGGCAAGCTCGGCGGACAGCGCAAGGTGCCCCGGCTTTCAAATGACCGCAAGCTCATTGAAAATATGCTATCGTTTAACAATTAACACGTTATTGTATTATGAAATCTACAAACATCATTGCTTCAGCCGTGCTCGCGGTAGGTCTGCTCGCACTTGGCCTTTGCGTCAAAAGCGGCCTGAATTCATTTACGGACCGCCAGAGGGTTGTGGATGTGAAAGGGTTGGCCGAGAGAGAGGTCAATGCCAATCTTGTGACATGGCCCATCATGTTCAAGGAGGTGGGCAACGATTTGCCGGCGGTGTACCGTCGCGTTACTGACACCAACAATCAGATAGTGGAGTTCCTGACCTCCAACGGCCTTACCAAGGAGGAAATCAGCATAGGAGCTCCGACAGTCCAGGACCTTCAGACCGACCGCTACAACACCAATCCGCTGCCTTACAACTATGCAGTGACATCTGTCGTCACAGTCAGCTCGTCCAAGGTCAAAGAGGTGCATTCGCTCATAAACCGTCAGGGTGAACTCTTCAGCAAGGGAATCGCCATCATCAGCGACTATTCCACTCGCATCACCTACGATTTCACCGACCTTAACTCCATCAAACCCGAGATGATTGCCGAGGCCACACAGAATGCCCGCGAGGCCGCAAAGAAGTTTGCCGATGACTCCGACAGCCGCCTCGGCAAAATCAAGACAGCGCGTCAGGGACAGTTCTCCATCGAGGACCGCGATGCCACCACACCTTATATTAAAAAGGTGAGGGTTGTGACCTCGCTCACATACTTCCTTGAGGATTAATCCCCTTCCGCTACGAACCTTTTCTGCCTGAGTGGCGTTTTAAGGTAGAAATAACTTAAAACACTTAGATATATGGCAAAACAGAGTCTTAAAGGTACACAGACCGAAAAAAACATTGTGGCCTCGTATCTGAACGAGTCGCAGTCATACGCCCGTTACACCTACTATGCCCAGCAGGCAGATAAAGAAAAATATTTTCCAATCGGGGAGATTTTCCGCGAAACAGCCCTCAATGAACTTCATCATGCAAAAGTTTTCCTGAAGATGCTTGGCGGTGGCACTGTCACCGGTTGCGTGAGTGTTGACGCCCTTCCTCCCACAACAACTGAAGAAAATCTCTCAATATCCATGGGTGAGGAGGAGATTGGCGGCGTGCAGGCTTATCAGGAGTTTGCAAAGGTGGCCGAAAGCGAGGGATTCCCCGAAATCGCTTCTCATTTCCTCGCAATCGCCGAGGCTGAACAGCACCACCTCGACCGCTTCACTCTTCTGTACAATCAGGTGAAGGCAGGCACGGTCTGGAAACGCGAAAAGCCTATCCAATGGCGTTGTCTCGTGTGCGGCTATGTCCATGAAGGCACAACACCACCAACTGTTTGCCCGGCATGTGACCATCCATATCAGCACTACATGCCGATGGATCTTGATTGAATCACTGCATAACGACATATTTCGAGAGGCTTCCGCTACCGGAAGCCTCTCGTCGTTATTGACTGTAAATCAGGTCTATATAAATGCTTGTAACAAGTGTGTAACGGAATTAACTTCTGTTAACTTTAAAATGCTTGGAACG
>CAJUPZ010000031.1 GCA_910588065.1 uncultured Muribaculaceae bacterium | reverse complement strand
ACAATACCTATTTTTTAACACTTCAACCCTTGCGCAGGTCCTAGATTTCCCCGGGATTCGGACTCTACACCGACATGAATGCCATACGCGCGGATGAGGACCTTGACAATCTCCACTCAATGTATGTTGACCAATGGGACTGGGAGCAGACAATAACGGAGGCGGACCGTAATCTCGACTATCTCAAGGCGACAGTGCAGAAAATCTACAGCGCAATGAAGCAGACTGAGCTGACTGTCTACCGCCATTTTCCGCACATCACACCCCGACTGCCGGAAAAGGTGACTTTCATCCACGCCGAAGAGCTGCTGCAGCGCTATCACGGCATGACAGCCACCGAGCGCGAGACCGCCGCTGCCAAGGAGCACGGCGCTATATTTATAATAGGTATAGGTGCGCCACTCAGCAGCGGAGAGCCGCATGACGGCCGCGCCCCCGACTATGACGACTGGATTACTCCCAACAGCGACGGCTATCTCGGCCTCAACGGCGACATTGTGCTGTATGACAAAGTACTCGACCGCTCATTTGAAATCTCCTCCATGGGCATAAGGGTAAGCCCCGAATCGCTCCGCCGGCAGCTTGAGATGCGGGGATGCACGGAGCGCGCATCGCTCAACTTCCACAAATCGCTCCTTGCGGGCGAGCTACCTTACTCCATCGGCGGAGGCATAGGCCAGAGCCGCCTATGTATGTTCCTGCTGCAGAAAGCCCACATCGGCGAGGTGCAGGCAAGCATCTGGCCCGAGGAGCAGATAGCCCTCTGCCACGCCGCCGGCATCGAACTCCTGTAAATCAGTGAGATACGAGGGGTTGATCCTGTTATAGCCCTGTCTGTGCAACTGTGATATCTCTGATTTTTAGCGGATGATAGCTGGTTTCATATCTGACTTTTTGCAAAAAATGCCCGAGTTTATGTCTGACTTTTTGCAAAAACGGCTATATTTGCAAAAAAGAACAGAGTTATGGAGAAAAAATATTATCCGAGGGCAATTGACAGTTACTTGATGGACTGGAAGAGCGACAATGTGCACAAACCGTTGTTGCTCCGGGGTGCCAGGCAGGTGGGCAAATCATCTGCCGTGCGTCATCTCGGTAATTCTTTCAAGTATTTTGTTGAGGTGAATTTTGAGCGCGACAAAGAGATTGTTTCGGTGTTTACCGGCAGCCTCAAGCCGAAGGAGATTGCCTCTCGCCTCGCGGCGTTTTATGGAATTCCGGTTGTGCCGGGTGAAACATTATTGTTTTTTGACGAGATTCAAGCCTGCCCGGAGGCGATTCATAGCCTTTGGTTCTTTTACGAGGATTACCCTGAGCTGCATGTGGTGGCAGCAGGCTCGTTGCTGGAGTTTGCGCTGAAGAAGATGGCCTCTTTCGGAGTGGGACGCGTGCGCTCCATGTTTATGTACCCTATGTCCTTTGACGAATTTCTTGTTGCCTCGGGACAGTCCGGATGGATTACGGCCAAGCATGCAGCCTCGCCGGAGAGTCCGCTCTTTGATGCTCTTCATCTCAAACTGGTGGAAAGTTTCCGCAATTATTTGCTTGTGGGAGGGATGCCCGAGTCTGTGCGAAATTGGGTTGAGACAGGCGATTTTTTGAAATGCCAGCAGGTTCAGGATGATATTATTCTTGCGTATGAGGACGATTTTTCAAAATATGACAGGAAGGCAGACCCTATGTTGTTGCGGCAAACTCTCAGAAGTGTGGCGCAGCAGATAGGCGGCAAATTTGTGTATAGCAACGTGCCGGGCTCTTACAGAAGCGAGAAAATCCGTTCTGCTCTGGAGTTGCTCCGCGATGCCGGGCTGATAATTCCGGCGGTTCACACTGCTGCAAACGGTATTCCTCTCGGCGCTGAGATTAATGATAAGTTTGTCAAGTATATTTTTCTTGACAGCGGGCTGCTGCTCAGGCTGCTCGGAATGGAGAATATGGGGAACTTGACGGAGATGTCGAGGTTGGTACTTGTCGGAACAGCCTCTGATTTGGTCAATAAGGGAAGTGTGACGGAAATGGTTGCCGGTCTTGAACTCCTCAAATATAATACACCTTTGCAGCGTCATGATTTATATTATTGGCAAAATCTGTCGCGCGGGGCGCAGGCCGAGGTTGACTATGTGCTCGTTAGAGATATGCAGGTTGTGCCGCTTGAGGTAAAAGCCGGCACATCAGGCTCCATGAAGAGTTTATATCAGTTTATGGATATGAAGCATCTGGACTATGGCATACGCTCCTCGCTTGAAAATTTCGGCAGATTGGGTAGGGTGGATATCATTCCTCTGTATGCCCTTTCAAATTTGTTTGCCGATAAGTGAGCCGAAAACATAGGATGCATAAAAAAAGCATTGCGCGGAGTGCGCAATGCTTTTTTGTGGGAGCCGGATTGGATTATTCGGCTATGTAGTTGTAAGCCTTGAGGTTGCTGATGGCGCTCTTGAAGTTGCCGGTGTGGTTGAGCGGGAAAACAAGGGTCTGGAGATGGTACATCTTGTTTTTGCCTTCGTTGTGCCACTGGGTTATTTTGTCAAGGCTCTCATATTTGCTGCCGTTGACCCAGAGGGTGGTGCTCTTGTTGTCGCCGGTGATTTTTATGTGGGCCTTCTCGCCGGGATAGGGGCGGAAGTTGAAGGTGTTTAGGTAGCCGTCGCGGCTGAATCCGAGCAGCCCTTTCACCGGGTCGCTGAGATAGAGCGTGGCGTCATCCGAGCTGAAAAGCACAGTGCCTTTCTCCTCAGGCACAGCTGTGATGTCAAATTCAACAGTGTAGCCGTAGCCGAGCTCCTTGACAGGCAAGGTGGTGCCGGGGGCTACTTTGGCGGCTTCGTACACAAGGCTGTTGGGCTTGCCCACTTTGCCGAGGCGGTTGATGCCGGGGGCTTCCGACAGTATCAGGCGCTCTTTGTCAAACTCCTCGAAAGGCACGCTCACATTGATGCCGTCCCATAGCTTCACTGCCATTGTGGCGATGGAGTGCATGATGCGATGGTGAACATCCTGAACGCTGATGCCGTTGCCTACATGGTCGTTCCACACTGCGAAGTAGCCGCCAGCAATCGCGGGGTCTTTCTCGTCAAACTGCACATTGCCCACTCTCGCGGGGGTCCAGTTGGTGTAGAGCCACTGGTTGTTGAGGTAGTCGTGGTAGTAGCCGGCGTTGGGCACTATGTACACCATGCCGTCAGGTATGCTGTTGAGCTTGAAGCCGAGCTTAACCATCTCCTTGGGGTCTGCGTAGCCGTTGTACCATGCGTCGAGCATCACACCTTCGGTTTTCACGGGGGTGTCGCCGGGGGCGGTGGAGAGAGAGCCCCATACCCACGGCTTTTTGCCATAGCCCTCAACAAGCTTTATGTAGTGGTCCATGAACGAGCGGAATTTCTCTATTGTGGCTTTTTTGTTTTCAAAGCCGGCGTAGTCCTTGCCGAATTCGTCGGTGCCGATGTGTACATATTCGTTTACAAACACGGGGTTGTCGCCGCCGAGGTATTCGTCAAAGAGCTGGTCGAGGAAAGGCATGGTCTCCTCGTTGAAGAGGTTGAGATGGTCCTGCCCGAACTCCTCGCTGCCTATACCTTTTTTGTATTTGCTGAAGGCGAGGGCATGGGCGGGGATATCTATTTCGGGAACAATGTCCACGAACTCACCGGCGGCAAAGCGCTGGAAGTCACGGAATTCATCTTTGGTGTAGTAGCCGTCGCGGGCTGTGAGGCCGGGGAAGCGGGTGCTCTCCATGCGGAACGCGGAGTAGGTTTTGTCCCAGTCGTTGCCGAAGTAGTAGGGGAATCCGTTGTCGTTGAGGTGGATACGCAGAGAGTTCATCTTGTAGTAGGAGAGTATCTTCACAAGGTCTTTGAGGTAGTCCATGGGAAAGAATTTGCGGCCCACATCCATTGACAGGCCGCGCAGAGCGTAGTCGGGCCAGTCGGTGATTCTGCCGCAGGGCAGGGAGTGGCTGTCGCTCTGCTCGGCTATCTGTAGCAGGGTGCGGGTGCTCCAGTAGGCGCCGGTGACTGTGGGTGCGGTCACTGCCACGCGGTCTGAAATCTCCACGGTATAGCCTTCGGTGCCGAGTTTGGAGTTGGCTTTCAGGGCGAAGTGGATGTTGCCTTTTGCGCTTTTGCCCACTTTTACGGGGAGTTCTGTGCCGAACATTGTCTTGTAGTCGTCAGCAAAGTCGCGGGCAACTTTGGCGAGGGTTGTGTCGGCGATGGTGATTGTGCATCCTGCGCCGGGGGTAAAGGAGCCGGTTTTGCCGGTCCATTGGCGCAGCTCGGGCACAACGAAGGGTTTTGCATTTGTGTTCGCGGCCGCGGCCGGGCGGGCAAACAGGGTTCCTGTGATAATCAGGATCGCTGCAAGAAGTGATGAGATTCTGCTCATGGTGATTATTAGGTGGTGATTGGTGGAATTTTGTGTCAGTGGGAGGGTCAATCCTCTTTCTCGGGAGCCTCCTCGATGCGTATCAGCTCAAGCCTTGTGGCGCTGCCTTTCACTATGGTGAATATCTTCCCGGCAATGTCAATCCGGTCGCCTTCGGCCGGTATCTGGCCCACATGGTGGAGTATATATCCCGCAAGGGTCTGGTAGTCGTCATCCTCAGGTATGTCGATATGTAGGTTCTCGCGCAGGTTCTCGATTTCGACGCGGCCCGAGCATTCGTACACTCCGGGCTCTATCATTCTGGCCATAGGGCGCCCGGTGTCATGCTCGTCCTGGATGTCGCCGAATATCTCCTCGACAAGGTCCTCGAGAGTCACCAGTCCGGCTGTGCCGCCGAACTCATCGACCACTACTGCCATGCTGCGTTTCTCGGCGAGCAGGCGGCGCATCAGCTTGTTGGCGAGGAGTGTCTCGGGGGCGAAAATCACCGGTTTGAGGTGCTCCTTCCAGTTGCTTTCGGGGTTGAACAGCTCGCTCACGTGGATGTAGCCGAGCACATTGTCTATGTCGCCGCCGTAAACAACAATCTTGCTGCGTCCGGAGGAGGTGAACAGGTCGCTGAGCTCCTGTCGGGTCGTGGAGTCGATATTCACGGCTACCACCTCATTGCGTGGCAGCATACAGTCGCGGATATGGGTGGTTGAGAAGTCGAGCGCGTTGTGAAAAATCTTCACCTCATTCTCAACCGGCGATTTTGTGGGGTTCACCTCATCTATAGTGCGGTCGAGATAGCTGTTGAGGTCGCCCACCGATAGCAGGCGGCTCTGCTGGTTGCCGCCCTTTATGCCGAAGAGCTTCATGAGCACTTTAGACAGCCATGTGGTGAAGAGCGACACCGGGTAGAGTGCAAGGTAGAAAAGGTATATCGGCAGGGCGAAGACTTTCAGCGATATGTTGGGGTTGATTCTGAAAATGGACTTGGGAAAAAACTCGCCGGTGAGCAGTATTATGCCGGTGGATATGAGGGTCGAGAGGATGAGCACCACGGCCTGGTTGAGGTGGTAGCTGTTGAGCCACGGCTCTATCACGGCGGCGGCTCCCATGCCGTAGATGACAAGCATTATGTTGTTGCCTACAAGTATGGTTGAGATAAAAAAGTCGGCGTCGCGGTAAAATCGGCCTATGATACGGTTTACCGGGCCACCTTTCTTGACATCAAGTTCCACCCTCACGCGGTCGGCGGTGACGTATGCTATCTCCGTGCCTGAGAATAGGGCTGAGAATACTAAAGCTATGATTGCGAGTATGAGCAGTGACATTATTGGTTGGGTTGAATGTTTTTGCGTGGGCGCTGCGGCCTGCGTGGTGAACGTGGTGCAACCGAGTCGGCCGAGGCGGGGTTGACAGCCGCGGTGTCGGCAGCTGCCGGTTCACTGCCGGTAGCGGCGGAGTCCGGAGTCTGTGTCTGAGAGGTGTTCCGGTCAACAGGCAGTATCGCGCTGACATTGCTGACGCTGAAGTCGGTCATGGTTTCGTTGGACACGAATCCGTAGCCCTCCATAATGCGGTCGGAGCGTATTATCTGAATGAATGAGTCGGAGTAGACAGACTGTTTGCGCTGGTCCCAGAACAGCTGCTGGGTGAGGAATTTCTCGCCCGCGAGGTTGAGCACCCTCACATTGCCGTCGAGCCGCCACAGCTGACGGTTCTTGAAGTAGGTGGCCGAGTCGCAGTCAACAGTGGCTTCTTTGTTGAAAAAGTTGTCGAAGCGCTCGAGATGGAGAGTCTGCGGAAAGCTCCAGCGGGGATCCTTGGCTTCGTCATAGACATACCATATCGGAGCCTCCACCTTGTAGCGGGTTATGCCGGAGTCGGAGATCAGGGTGCTGACGTTGCTGGTTGTCATTGTGGGGGTGCGCTCGGGGTCGACGTTCGCTGCATACACCTTGTCTTCATCTCCGGAACAGGAGGATAGGTGCAGGGTGCAGAGAATCAGCGCTATTGCCGCTGCTACGGGCAATGCGCGCATTGCAGGCGCATGGTTGGACGGCTCGTCAGGCATTCCGGTGATCAGTCGATTTTGCGTTTGAAGAACCAGAGCTCGTTGAAGTTGATTCCCAGTGTTATGGAGAAGTATTTCTCCTGAAGCAGGGGGTTGGGGTTAGCGCGGCGGTTCTTGTACTCGAAGCCGAGGTTGATGATGGTTTTGGTGGAGAGTGTGGGGAAGCCGAAGCCGCAGCTGAGGCCGTATTCGCGCACATGGTTGTCTCCCACCATCATGTAATCGCGGTTGTAATAGCCGCCGAGGCGGTAGGTCACGAGGCTGAAATAGTTGCCGCGGTCCTTGGGACGCCATTCTCCGCCGGCTGCCACTTTCCAGCGGTCGGCGAATTTGGTTGCGGGGAAGTCAGCCATCTGGGCGAACTTGACTTTGCTCCAGGGCTGGTATGTTACGTCAGCCTCCACCATCCAGCGGTTGCCGTGGCGGTAGTTCACACCGGCACCCCAGGTGTCGGGCAGAGCGAAGTTGTGGCGCAGGCGTATGGACTGCACGGTGTCGGGCTTTTCCTGAGAGGTGACATCATATTTTATCACGCGGGCGTTGCCGAGCAGGTCTTTGCCGGGTGAGTATGTGATGCCGAATCCGAGCACATCGTCGCGGTTGAGGGGGAGGGTGTACTGCAGGCCGAGGTCGATATGCCAGTCGCGCACCTCGATCACCTGCTCAAACAGAGATGTCGAGCCGGTGCTGGTATATGCGTATATATCGTTGATATTGTTGCCGAAAAGATATGAGAAGTTGAATCCGGCGCTGAACCCTTTGAATATGGTGCCGCTGAGTCCGGCATACAGCTGGTTGATGCCTCCGGAACCCTGGTGGGAGTTGGTGCCGTTTTTGATTTCACTGCCGAAGGAGTAGCCCACGGAGGAGTATGGCAGCAGGCCTATGCTGGCGCCGATGCGCTTGCTCAGGGGAAACTGCATTGTGATGTAGTCGAGGCCGCCACCCTTCTGGTTGAGCTTTGAGCCGTTGTCGTTTGAGTTGATGAACGAAGCATCCACGCCCATGTCAAAGAGGAAAGTGAGGGAGTCGATGCGGGAGTATGATGCGGGGTTCATCACGTTTATCTGCCTGCCGGAGGTCATGGCGTAGCCTATGCCGCCCATCTGTCGCTGCGCGGATGTCGCGTTGTCGCGGAGCAGGCCGTAGCCGAATTTGGAGTAGGGACTTGCTGTCTGCTGTGCAAATGCGGCTGTCATTGACAGGGCCGCGATTATCACGGTTAGAAATCTATTTATTTTCATTGTACAATAATATTCTGTTGAGTCCTTTGCTGGCGAGGTCCGGCTCCACAACGATGCTGAAGTCGCACAGTCCGCTCAGCTGGTTTGCCCATCCGCCGGTCATCACCACAAGGGTGTCGTCGCCGAGGCGGGCGCGGTAGTATGAAATGGCTCCGACAATTCCGTAGATGGCGCCGAGTATCATTGCCGAGGAGGTGTCGTAGCCCATGAAGGTATCATATTTGAGCTCGCGAGGCACTTCAACCAGCGGCAGCCGCTTTGTGAAGCGGTGCAGGGCGTCGAGCCTCATTCTCATGCCGGGGGCGATGTTGCCACCCTTGAAATGGCCGTCGGCGGATACGACGTCATACGTCACGGCTGTGCCGGCATCCACCACGAGCATTTTCCTGCCGGGATAGCTTGCCCATGCTCCCACTGCCGAGGCTATCCTGTCGGTGCCGAGGGTGCAGGGGGTGCGGTAGTCGATAGCGATGGGCAGAGGGGTTGAGTTTGTGAGGCGGCACACTTTGCGGGCAAGGTGTCTGATGCCTTCAACAATCTCGTTTCCCGGGGTGGCTACCGAGCAGTAGATGGCCGCATCGGCCACACCGAAGCCAGAGGTGAAGCTCTCAACGGTGGCAACGGTGAGTTTTGGCTCGATTCGGAGGTCGAGCAGTCTGTCATCTTTCCACAGCGCGAGCTTTGCGGCTGTGTTGCCTTGGTCTATCGTCAGATACAGTGCCATTTCGGCGCAAAGTTACGAAAAAAGGTGCATAAAAAACAGATAATGTGCACAAACATCATTATGAGCCCCCTTTTGAGCCGTTGTTGCCGACGGCTTTGGGTATCATCAGCGATGCGTATGCCTCAATGGCGCCTCCCGCAAGGGTGAATGCCATCCAGTCCATCGCTCCCGCACCGCGGTAGAACATGAAGAATGCGCCGACACAGAAAATTACGCCGGCCCACACTTCGATACGGTAGAGGCGCTTCACTCGGATGCTGGCGTAGGGGCAGGGGTTGAACAGCCTGCCGGTGAACACCGCGAGGGCACCTGCGGCGTAGAGGTATCGGAAAAGGTAGCCCTGCATTCTGAACAGAGGCATGGCTGTTGCGGCCAGCACCAGCAGCAGTCCTGCCACGGCGAGCCATTTTGCCCAGGCGCGGGCGGTGGTATTCTTTGCTTTCTTATTCATTCCACAATGTAAATATCTTCGTTGTGACGCTGCATATGATACTGCTCGCGGACTATCCGCTCCATGGTCTCGGGGTCGGTGCGCAGCAGCCTGTTGAGGTTGTCGTAGTATGTGATCGAGTCGTTGCACTCGATAATCTGAGCTCTGAGATTGTCGGCCTCTTTCTGGTAGCGGTAGTACTCGATGATGGAGTTGTCGCCGAAAAAGAGGATGTAGGTGAGTATGCCCACCATTATGATGAAGCTGAGCCTGATGTATCGGCGGCTCCAGCGCACAATATTTGTAATCTTTGAATCCATGGGGGCAAAATTAGTGAAAATATTGAATTATTTTGTACTTTTGTAATCACACATATAAGATATCAGTCACAACTATGCAACCATATCAAGTTTCGGCAAGGAAGTACAGGCCGGCGACGTTTGACACGGTGGTTGGGCAGAAGGCTCTGACAACCACCCTGAAAAACGCTGTCGCCACCGGCAGGCTTGCCCACTCCTACCTGTTCTGCGGGTCGAGGGGCGTGGGCAAAACCTCGTGTGCGCGAATCTTTGCCAAGACCATCAACTGCGAGCACCGCACTCCGGAAGGGGAAGCTTGCAATGAGTGCGATTCGTGCAAGGCGTTCAATGCCGGCACGTCGCTGAACATACTGGAGCTTGACGCGGCGTCAAACAACGGCGTTGATGCGATTCGCGACCTTGTTGAGCAGGTGCAGGTGCCACCGGCAGTGGGCAAGTACCGCGTGTTCATTGTCGATGAGGTGCACATGCTGTCATCCGGGGCTTTCAATGCTTTTCTCAAGACCCTCGAGGAGCCGCCCAAGCATGTGATTTTCATTCTCGCGACAACGGAGAAGCACAAGATCATCCCCACCATTCTGTCGCGGTGTCAGATATATGATTTCCACCGTATCACGATTCCCGACATGATAAGTCACCTGCAGTATGTGGCCAAGAGCGAGGGCATCACCGCGGAGGAGGCGGCGCTGAATGTCATAGCCCGTAAGGCTGACGGGGCGATGCGCGACGCGCTGTCGATATTTGACCAGGTGGCTGCGTGCTGTGGCGGCAATATCACTTACAAGGCGACGATCGAGAACCTGAATGTGCTCGATTACGAGTACTACAACAAGTTGCTCGAGGCTTTTCTTGCCGGCGATGTGCTGCGCACATGGGTAATATACAAGGAGATACGCGACGCCGGATTTGACTCGCAGTTCTTTATCAACGGGCTGGCGGCTTATCTTCGCGACCTGATGGCTGCGACCGATCCGTCCACCCTTGCGCTTGTAGAGGCCGGCGAGGAGGCCAAGGCGGCAATGAAAGCTATCGCCGCCAAGTGCACCCCCGGATTTCTGTATCGGGCGATGAATCTGTGCAATGAAGCGGATTTGAATTACCGCGCCGCGAGCGGCAAACAATTTCTGATAGAGCTGACGCTCGCCAAAATATGCCAATCACTCAGCCCCTCCCCTAAAGGCAGCGACGGAGAGGGGCGGTTGAAACCAATTGACGCTGCAAACAGTTCGGTAGAACAGACAGAGCACACACTCCCCGCTCCGGATGCAACGGCGGCACCTGCACCGGCACCGGCAGTTGTGCCACCGGCAGGAGGCGGGGTTGGAATGCGTGGAGCGACATCGCTGCGCACCCCGAGGGTGTCGCTGCGCACGGGGCTGCTGAAGGATCAGCCTGCGGCGGGTGCTGTCAAAGAGAAGCCGAAGCGGAGCAAACTGTTTTCATATCCTGAATTCGAAAATGCGTGGAACTCCTTCATCAACGCGCATCCCAAGGAGCGCATAATTGTGAACACGATGCGCACATCTGTGCCTGTCACCACTGACAGCATACATTTTACGGCGGAGGTGACCAATGAGATGCAACGCGATCTGATGGTGGAGAAGATGCCTCAGATACTGGCGTGGCTGAGGGATCGGCTTGAAAATGACCATATAGAACTTGATGTTAATGTGGTGGAGTCGGCCGAAGGTATGCGCTACACCCTCAATGACCGTGAGCTGATGGCCAAGATAGTTGAGGAGAATCCCTTTGTTGGCGAGTTCATGGAGAAGCTGAAACTGAAATTAAGCTGATAAACACACTTAATGCACTAATATATTTCAAACTGTATTATGAGACACTTGTACCTTACATTATCTCTCGCGGCCATGCTGACAGCACTGTCCGGGTGTGGCGGAGATGCTATAGAAAAGAATGATGCGGACATACGGGAGGCTGAGATGGCGATATCGCAGGGCGATATGCGTGTTGCCGAGAGTGTGGCCAACCATGTTCTCGGCAGCCGTGACACTTCGGCATTGACCCCGAGTCAGTTCGGTCGGCTGTCGATGGTGCTGATGCAGATTGCCGATTCTGTTGACCAGGGCGACCATGTCGCTCTTGCCGCGCGGTGCTACCGGAAGGCTTATGATGCCAATGCTGACAGCGCGCGGAGTTTTTATGCGAATGTTGCGCCGGAGCATGTGTCGCACGCGGTGATGCTTGCCACTCTCGTGGGGTCGCAGGATATACCTGTTGACTCGCTGCGGCTTGATGAATGAAATTGAATATGGATATGGACTGTCAGGAACAACTCGGGGCGTTGCGCTCCACATTGCCTGAGGGCGAGGAGCCCGCTCCGGTGCAGGAGGCTGAGCCCTCACCCCGGATGCCGCGGCTTGACATAGTGTTTGAGCGCAAGGGGCGCGGCGGCAAGCAGGCCACGATAATATGCGGCTTTACTTGCGGCGAGGAGGAGCTGAAAGAGATAGCTTCCAGGCTCAAGAAGCGGCTTGCCACCGGAGGGTCGGTGCGCGGCGGTGAGATTCTTGTGCAGGGGGACCGGCGCAAGGATGTGCTCGCGGCGCTTGAAGCTATGGGCATGAAGGCCCGGATTATCTGAATAAATAAAGTAAAGATACGGATTGGATTATGCTCACGGTTTACAAAGCGTCGGCAGGCTCGGGAAAGACATACACCCTGGCGCAGACGTACATCAGACTTCTTCTTGGAGAGAAGAGAGGAGATGGCGACGGATATAGCCTGCGCAAAGGCGCCACTTCGGCCCACCGCCATATACTTGCCATAACATTTACCAACAAGGCGACCGAGGAGATGAAGAGCCGTATTGTGGAGGAGCTTGCGCTCCTTGCGGGGGTTGCCGAGGGGAAGCCGAGTTATATGGAGAGTCTGGTGGAGGAGTTCGGCTGCACGGAGGATGAGCTGCGGGTGTTGTCGCGCAAGACCCTGCACCAGATGCTGTTCGACTTCAATTTTTTCAATATCAGCACCATCGATTCGTTTTTTCAGACCATACTCCGCACCTTTGCCCGCGAGGCGGAGCTGTCGGGGGACTATGAGCTGAGTCTTGACGGCAGCGAGCTGATGGCTGAGAGTGTGCAGCGCTTTTTTGACTCGCTGAGCCAGAACAGCGGGGATAAGAGCGTGAGGCGCACGGTCAAGAGCATATCCAGTTTTCTTATCCGGGAATTCAATGACGGCAAGTCGGTGATGCTGTTTGACAAGAACAATCCCAATTACCGGACATTTTTAAAGCGTATAGAGGCTCTGAGCAGCGAGACCTTTATCAAATCGTTCAGCACTTTCAGCGAGTTTTTTGCCGATGAGGAGCGTGTCGAGCGGTTTGAGACGGCTTTGTTCAACAGGATGAAGCTGCTTCGCGGCGATATGAGGAAAGAGGGGACCCAGGCGGTAAAGGAGATAAGGGAATGCGAGGGCGGCGGGGCGCAGAAATTCAAGGTGGTGCTTGTCAACGCGCTTGAAATCCTTGCCGAGAAAGGTGATTCAGACAGCACGGTGATACCCAAGGTGGTGGAAAACGGCGGGCGGAATTACTGTATCAAGAAATATGCGGATGAGGTGAGCGACCGCTGCATAGAGCAGATAGAGAGAGCCTGCAGGACATTGATCGAGGGGAAGAAAGAGATAGCGTTGCTCAAGGAGGTGCGCGACAATATGTTTTACCTGACGCTGATGGCGCAGGTGCACAAGTATATGGCCGAGTATCGCAAGGATAATAACGCGCTGATGCTGTCGGACACGAATTCCATAGTGCACAGTATAATAGAGGATGAGGATACACCTTTTATATATGAGCGCCTGGGACTTAGGCTGAATCATTATCTTATAGATGAGTTTCAGGACACTTCCAGGATGCAGTGGGAGAATCTGAGGCCGCTTGTTGCGGAGGGGTTGTCGCTTCGCCACGACTCGCTTGTGATCGGTGACGAGAAGCAGTGTATCTACCGGTTCCGCAATTCAGATCCGACGCTGCTGCAGCATGAGGTGGTGGAGAGTTTCGGGTATGATTGCGAGGTGTGCGGCAATGATCCGTCGCGCAACAAGAATTGGCGCAGCAGTGCGGATGTTGTGGAGTTCAACAACAGGCTGTTTCGTGCGATGGCCGCTATCTGCGGAGCGGAGGATGTGTATGCCAATGTAGAGCAGGGAATTCCCGATAAGAACAAAGGACACCGCGGGTATATATGCGCCACTCCGGTTGAGTGTAAGAACAATAATGATTATGCCGATTATGTGTTGCCGCGTCTTGCCGCGGATATCGAGAGTCAGCTTGACGCCGGCTACCGCCCCAGCGATATAGCGATTCTTGTGCGCGGCAACGAGGAGGGCGCGCGGATAATATCGTATCTTGTGGACCACCGCAAGGAATCGCGCCATGATTATAATATTGTGAGCGATGAGCTAATGCGGGTGTCGGATTCTCCGGCGGTCAATGTCATAGTGAGCACTCTGCGCAGCATAGCGATGCCGAGCGGAGATGATTACACGGGCAAGACATATAAGAACCGGCGGGATACGATGTTCATGGTGTCGCGGTTCAAACTTTACCGCAACAGCGGCTGCGATGTTGCCGAAGCTCTTGACCGGGCAGTGTGCGAGGGGTGTCCGGCAAAGGTAGAGGGCGAATTGTCGGAGACCATCACCGATATTGTTGAGGATATCATTTCGGGACTTGATGCCGATATGGTGGCTCAGCAGAACAGCTTTATCTGCGCGTTTCATGATATTGTGGCGGACTACAGCGCATTCGGGCTCAATGATATACGCAGTTTTTTGCGCTGGTGGGATGATAAGGGCTACAGGCTGACCATCTCCGCGCCGGCTGACCCTAATGCTATCCTTGTGATGACAATCCACAAGTCGAAGGGGCTTGAATTCAAGTGCGTTCATCTGCCTTTCATCCACGGCAACATGGTGAAGCTGAGGAATGAGGTGTGGTTTGAAAACAAGGGTCTGAAGGGGATTGACGCCGAGCAGCCGCCGATGCTGTTGCTGAAGCCCACGGCTGCGCTTGAGAACACTCCGTTTGAGGAGGAGTACCGCCAGATGTGCGCCTCGGCAATGCTTGATGAGCTCAATGTGCTGTATGTAGGATTCACAAGGGCTGTGGATGAGCTGATATTGCACTACAAAACGGAGAGCGAGGCGGGCGAGCTGGTTGGCAGCGCGCTCCAAAAAGTGTATTCCGACAAAATTAATGCCGACGGGCAGTATGTTGTCGGTTCACCCACCGCGCCCCCTGCAGAGGGCGAACCCAAGCAGATGGAAACCGTCGAGACACTATCCATCAAAGACTATCCTACCTATAAGGCGCTGAATATAATGGAGGGGAGCAGTCTTGATGATGACCCTGAGGGAGTTGAGGCATGAGCCGGATTGTGAAAAGGACACAAAAAAGGGTAAGCTACCTACATCGCACCGCTACAACCCGGTACCGCTGCTTCGATCAAGACCTGACGGAGTTCCCGGGGAGCTGGTCGTGTAGGACTTACCCGGGTGCAAAGGTAGCAATAGTTTTTGATATGGCAAGGGGCAAAGCCGAAAAAATGTGCACTTTTGAGCGCGGAGCGCGGGCTTGCGGTCAGGGTTCGGGGAAGTAGGGGGAAACCTTGCGCAGCCAGCGGTCGCGGTCTATCTGCGAGCCGTGTTCTGAGTATAGTCCGTTGAAGCGTTCTTCAAACTCGCGGCGCAGACGTCCCGTTGTAGGCATCTCTTCCGAGGGGTGAGCGCGCCACCAGTCGGTAATCTGCAGGGCGAGCTCGCCGGCAAGTTCGGCATCGATGTATTTGAAGGGAGATAGCCTGCGGGCATCCCGGGCAAATCTTGCAAAAGGTTCGTTTTCAATGCGCTGCTGCAGGTCGGGCGCGGGGATTTTGGGGAGTACGCCGGGGATGGCGGGCTCTTGGGAGGATTGAGCTTTTTGGGCGGCGCGTTTCTCTGCTCTTTCCTTCCTCTTGGCTTCGCGGGCGTCATAGTCGGCCTTGATGGTGGCGAACACCTCAGCTGCCTGAGGGTCAGCGATTTCAGTGATGTAGCCGTTGACAATGTAGGCGAGTACGGCTTCGAGAACGATGAGTTTGATTGCCTGAGGCAGCGCGAGGGTAGCGATGACCCATTCGGCGCGGAGTGTGATGTTTTTCTTCATATTGGTAAAGTTTTGATGGTGCAAAGATAGTATGCGGATTGGGCGGATTTATGCGAATTTGCACATTTGAGTTGTTAGTTGTTAGTTTTTAGTTTTTGGTGGGGGTGAGGTGTGGTACCTCCGGCACCATATGGGTATGTAGTTGGTAATCCGCACGCTGCGCATGCGGTTAACAAAATAATCGCACCCTCCGGGCGCTTGAAAAAAAGCAGGGGTACAGAAAGCTACAGGCGCGAAAGGTAGCAAAGAGCCGTGGGCTCGTCAATTTTGTTATCCCCGTACGAAGTGCGGGGTCAGGCACCGCCCCAACGAAAATGGTGCCGGAGGTACCAGACCTAAAATAGCTAATATTCAATAACATCGCCTCTCGCGAGGCTCTGAGGGAGGAGATGGGGATCTTCTACCCCAGGCCTCGCGCTGCGCGCTCGTGCCGGGGTTGTCCATGACAGCGGTTCTCCGAACCTCCGGCCTCGCCGAGGCCATCTGCTATACAGAGCGTGAGGTGTGGTACCTCCGGCACCATGTGTGTAATCGGTTGGTAATCCGCGCACGCTGCGCATGCGGTTAACAAGATGAACGCGCATCCTGCGCTTATCACCCTCTTGCCGCGGGTGGAAATCACCGCAGCTCCGTTCAAGTGTGGTGCCTCCGGTGAGCTCTCATAACATCGCCTCTCCGAGGCTCAGAGGAGAGAGGAGGGCGCCGCACCCCAGGCCTCGCGCTTCGCGCTCGTGCCGGGGTTGTCTATGACAGCGGTTCTCCGAACCTCCGGCCTCGCCGAGGCCACGTTAGAGGGGCGGGTAATTCGTATAATTCTTATAATTCGTATAATCCGATGGTGGGAATCAAGATAATCGCACCCTCCGGGCGCTCTATCGCCGCAGGTCTGCTATCGGGCGATGGAAGCATGGACCGTACATCCCTACATAGAGGAGCTGAGTGTTTTGTATTATAATTCGTATAATTCTTATGAGTTGTATAGGGGGGGATAAGGAGGGCCGCCCCTGGTGGGAGGCGGCCCTGCGATGTGGGGTATGGGTGAGGGTGTGGTTATTCGCTGTACCAGCGTGAGTACATGAGGTAGTTTGCGGCGATTTTGCGGTTCAGCTCCTGGCTTTGCGCAGGGTCTACCATTTTGACGAATTTAGCGGGAGCTCCCGCCCAGAGTTCGTTGGGTCCGATTTTGGTGCGGGAGAGCACCACGGAGCCTGCTGCAACGAGCGCTCCTTCGCCAACCTCGGCATCGTCCATGACTATTGCTCCCATGCCGATGAGGGCGAGGGGGTGGATTTTGCATCCGTGTAGTGTGACGTTGTGGCCAACGGATACGTCGTCACCAATCTCGATGGTCGATTTCTGATATAGGGTGTGGAGCACGGAGCCGTCCTGGATGTTGACGCGGTTGCCGATGCGTATTGAGTTTACATCGCCGCGGATGACGGTGTTGAACCAGATGCTGCACTGTTCGCCGATTTTAACGTCACCGATTATTGTGGCGTTTTGTGCAAGGAAGGTGTCGTGTCCGATTTCGGGGGTGAATCCGCGGAGTGGTATTATGAGTGCCATAAGCGGGATTGGGTTAGCGGGTTAACGGGGCGGTTTTGGCGTTGAGCCATTGCTGTTCGGCGGGGCTGAGGTGCGGGGTGAGGCGGTTGCGGACAGTTGTGTGATAGGTGTTGAGCCATTCGATTTCGGAGTCGGACATTATGGAGGTGTCGAAGAGCGCGAGGTCGAATGGGAAGAGAGTTAGGGTTTCGAAGCGGTAGAACTGTCCGAATTCGGTGTGCATAGCGGGTATTGTGAGGACGAGGTTTTCGCATCTGATGCCGTATTGTCCTGCACGGTAAACGCCGGGTTCGTTTGATGTTATCATTCCGGGGGTGAGGGGAGTGGGGTTTTCGTTGAGCCGGATGCTCTGGGGTCCTTCGTGGACGTTGAGGAAGTGGCCTACGCCGTGGCCTGTGCCGTGGAGGTAGCTGAGGCCGTCTTTCCAGAGGTTTATTCTTGCGAGGGCGTCGAGCTGAGCGCCGCGTGTGCCTTCGGGGAAGATGGCTGTAGCGAGGGCGATGTGTCCTTTCATGACGAGGGTGAAGTCGCGTCGCTGCTGCGGGGTTGTGTTTCCGAGGGTTATAGTGCGGGTGATGTCGGTAGTGCCGTCAAGATAGTTGGCTCCGGAGTCAATAAGCAGGAGGTTGTCCGGGGTGATTGTAGCGTTTGTTGCATGAGTTGCGGAGTAGTGGACAATGGCTCCGTGGGGGCCGAATCCGGCGATTGTGTCGAAGCTCTGGTCGAAGTACAGCGGCTGCTGAGATCGGTATTTTGTGAGTATTTCGGCAACGTTTATTTCGGAGAGGGGGAGTCCTTGCGCCAGGGTGTTTTCGATTTCCATGAATGCTTTTACGAGGGCAACACCGTCGCGCTCCATAGCGTTGCGCACGCCTTGGATCTGGGTGTCGTTCTTGCAGCCTTTTAGCATGGCTACGGGTGAGGCTCCGGTGACTGTTGTGCCGGCGATTGCTGCTGCGATGGCGCTCGCGGTCTGGGTGGTGTTTATGAGGATTTTTTTAGAAGCGGGGAGTGCTGCGAGGAAAGATTTGACGGCGTAGTAGGGTGCTGTCGCGACATTGTTTGCGGCGAGGTATGCGATGGTTTCGTCGGTGAGTTTACCGGGCTCGATGAAAAGGGTTGAGCCGGCGGGGTCGAGGTAGAGGAATGCTGTAGCGACGGGGTTTGACTCGACATCGCGGCTTCGGATGTTGAGGGTCCAGGCCACTTCGGCGAGGTCGCTTATGAAAGCTGCGCCGGCACCCTGTGCGGCGGCGTTTGCGAGTATTTTCGAGATTTTGGAAGATGCTGATTCGCCGGCGTATTTCTCTTCGTGGATGAATATTTTGTCGAGGGGTATCTGCGGGCGGTCGCTCCAGAGGGCGTCAGTGGGGTTAAAGTCTACTGAGAGGTTGATGCCGTTTGCGGCGAGAGCCTCACCGAGGGCTTCAGCGGCCTGAACGGAGAATACCATGCCGTCGATGCCGACAGTGTCGCCGGGCTTGAGGTTGGCGGACAGCCATTGCTCGATAGTGGGGACTTCGGGTTTGCCCTCCTCCATGACTCCGATTGGGGTGCCTTCGAGCTGAGCGGCTGCCTGAAGCCAGTAGCGGGAGTCGGCCCAGACGAAAGCTTTGTCGAGGGTCACGACGAGCGCCCCTGCACTTCCGGTAAAACCGGAGTACCAGCGGCGCACCTGCCAGTGGTCGGCGATGTATTCGCCCTGATGGGGGTCTGTCTGAGGAAATATGACTGCGTTGATGTCTGCTGCTTTCATGGCGTCGCGCAAGGCGGCGATGCGTGCGGTGATTTCTTTGTTCATGGGGTATGGTGGGGTTAAGTTTGTTTTACGGTATGCGCGTGCGCATGAGCCTTAAATAAGAGGTGAGTTATCAAAGCACAAACTTAGTAAATATTCTTGGCAAAGAAAAATTTAAAAATTTATTTGCGGATAAACAGCTGATTTATAGTCGATTGTTGTTTTTATGCTGAAAAAGTGGCAAAAAATAAGTGTGGAATATTTGGTGGATACAGAATTAGTGCTTAACTTTGCAATCGCTTTTGAGCTCCAACGCTTGAATGCCTGCCTCTTTAGCTCAGTTGGCCAGAGCACGTGATTTGTAATCTCGGGGTCGT
>CAJUPZ010000030.1 GCA_910588065.1 uncultured Muribaculaceae bacterium | reverse complement strand
CAATTCAGAGAGCAAATGTTAACTCTGAATCCCGTTGCAAAGGTAAAAGCTATCTCCATGTCACCGCGCTGCGGTGATGAGCGCAGGATGCGCGATTATCTTGTTAACCCCGTACGGAGTGCGGGGCAGTAAACCAAACCAACAATATGGTGCCGGAGGTACCACACAAAAGAGAACAAAATACCGGATGGATTTGCAAATACGCCAGCTGAATCGTATCTTTGCTAAACCACATCCTCCCAAATGGTGTCTTAACCTGAGCGCAGGATGCGCGATTATCTTGTTAACCCCGTACGAAGTGCGGGGCAGTAAACCAAACCAACAATATGGTGCCGGAGGTACCACACTTCTACATTATGAGTAAAACCAGATGCATTTTCCATATAGTGTTTGCAACCAAGAACCGAGAGAGAACAATTCCGGAACATAGCAAAAAGGAGTTGTATGCGTATATCTTCGGCATAATCAAAAATCAGAACTGTCATCTGATACGTATGAATGGCGTTGAGGATCATATACATATATTATTGGACCTTCATCCCACCGTCTCGCTTTCGCGCTGTGTTCAGGAAATAAAGCAATCGAGCAGTTACTGGCTGAGGCAAACCCGAATACTGCCTTACTTTGTTGGCTGGGGAAAAGGATATTATGCTGTCACATTAGGCATTGAGGCTTTAGCAGCCTGCAAACAATATATCATTAATCAGGAAATCCACCATAGAGGGTGCTCGTTTATTGACGAAGTGGAAGCTTTTGCCAAAGAAAACGGCCTTGACTTCTACCCGGATGATCTTGCATAGGTCAGCAGCTGGAAGGTCTGGTACCTCCGGCACCACATAGGTAACACGCAATAATCCGCGCACTACGTACGCGGCTAACAAGATAATCGCGCATACTGCGCTCAGACGTCTCCGACGCCCCATAACATGAGGACAGTGGGATGATGAAGGCGCGATATATCGGCTCCCCTACATGGCGGGTCCGTAATATAGAGCCGGAGGCTCTCCAATTTTGTTAACCCCGTACGAAGTGAAAAAAAACGTTAAAAATTTGGCACGGCACAAAATCATCATTACTTTTGCTTGAATCAATACCGGGAGTGAATTAAGATGTACAGGAATATTTCTACCCCCCCCCCATAACAATTATTTGAATATCAGCGAGTTAGTCTCGCCGATAACATCTTTTATACACCATTCAGGCCGACATGCGCGCAATGCGCTTGCCGGCCTGCTTCGTCATATCCATACCCCTGCGAATCAACTTTATAACTAACCAATCAATACAAGAACTTGCTTATGAAAAAACTTTTACTCTTGCTATTTGCAATCCTGCTCTTCGCCCCTCCAGGCAGAGCCGCCGAAGAATCCGTAACAGTTACAATTACCAGTTCACAGTCAAGTTGCTCTGTAACTGATGGCTATACTTGCTCAGCATCTGGCTATAGAGTTCGTACTAGTCAGGCTGGTCCTGCTAACCAAATATCCTGGACTAATAATAAATGGGCTACCATAAATAATCTCTCAGGCTTAACCATTGCCTCAAAAACAGATGGAAATTTTGCAATTTCGATGGCTTTTCAAGCGACTAATGCCCCTTTACTGAATATCCATCCGGGACGTTTAGTTTTGGGAAACGGCTCGCAAGGAGGCGTAATTATTGAATATAATGGTAAAATGACCATTTCCTCCAGCGACGATTCCCGGAAGTTTACAAAATTAAAATTTAGAAATTCTGTTGAATCAAACCGCACGTCCGCTCCATATAAAGCAGATGTAGCCGGAACATGGGAAAGCGAAGTTATTTCCTCTACATCAGAATATTGGATTTTCACGCCTTCAGAACCCCAACAATCTATAACATTAACTAACATAGGCAATTATAGTAGTTCCTTATCATATTTTATAAACAACAGCATCACTTACAGCTTCACTTCTCCGATGGCGGCGCCGACTGTCAGCGCTACTCAGCCGGAGGGGGCGAGCTACAACGCATCTACTAAGGACTACACATTCAGCGCCAAAGATGTTGACATTGCTATTGATGTTCCTGAGGAGGCTACAATGCTTGTGTATGCCCTCAACGAGGAGGGTATTACCAACTCCACAAAACAACTGAACATCACTGATGGCAAGGCCGTTATTCCTCTGCGGGATGCCCGGTTAGGAGCAAACACCACTGTCAAGGTAATGGGATATGACTCGGAAGGCAACGCTGGTAAAGTTCTGACCCTTTATGCAAAAAGAGAAAGGGCAGCGTTTGAACTTATATACAGTCCGGAGACTGCAGGAGAACTCGGATATCCCACATACGATGCCGCCAAAGGCACCATCGAGTTCGTTGATGAAACAACTCCGCTTTATGTGAATCTTCCCGCCGAAGCTATAAAGGTGCTCTACACCACTGCCGAAGATGCTGATCCGGAGCAATATGGCCGCGAGATGACTCTCACATCAGGGACAAACATCGCAAACATGACCATAACCGGCGTGGGCATCGGTGGCTCAACAGTTGTGCGCATGGTGCCGGTTGCCGCAAATGGAGCTATCGGTCAGGAGCTTAAGCTCACATTCAAGCGTGTCGCTCCCCCGGCCGCTCCATCCGCTCCCGCCCTCAAATGGTATTACAGCAGCAGCAAAAGCACAACGCCGGTTACTACCGGACTGTCAGAGGTTGTGTTTACCGACAAGGCCCGCATGACCTTTAACCTCGATGGCTCTCCTTACAGCGGCGACAAGCTGTGCCTGATGTTCACCGAGCTTAAGCAGGATCTATCCAACGACCTTAATCTCAGCACGATAAAGCAGACGCTCGGCTTTTGTGAGAAAGATCTTACCGGCGATAACACCAAATATCTTGAACTTGACGCAGCCCAACTGCTTAACGAAGGAGAATATAACGTTCCCTCAGCAAATGCCGTGACAGAAGGCTACCTGTATGTGGCGGCAAAGAATAATGCAGGTGTGGGCGACATCACCGAAATCAAGGTGCGCCTCGCAGCTCCCGGCGCGCCAACAATCAAGGTAGTGGACGGATATCTCGGCGATTACCGCACCGAGGTGACTTTTGTCAACAACAGCCTGATGCTCAACATCAACGCCCACTCCAAGGATGCAGAGATGACAAATCTTCTGGAAGTGATGATGTGTCCCGAGAAAAACGGCAAATGGCCCGAAACTCCCGACACCGGTATCGATTGGATACATGTAGATTATTCAGACGGTAACACTGAGTCCGGTATAAATATCGATAACATCTTCTCTACCGGACGCCTCTTTGTGCGCGCCGGCCGCAAGGCTTCCGCCGCAAGCGACAAAGTCATTATCTACAGCGAGCCGACATATATCGACCTCAAACAGCTGTCAGCCGAAGCCATAAGTCTTGAAAACAAGAGCGATTGGGTGTCAAAGCTCGGCTATGGCGAGAACACTCTGGTGCAGAACGCGGAGCCTTGGAAGGTTGTGGGCTCTTACCGCACAAGCGCGCTCGGCTCACCCGACTACCTCTATCTCATGGACACCAAGGGCAATGTCATAAAGGTGGTAGGCCAGAATCTCTACGGTCAGTATGGCAATGTGCTGACCGACAACAAAAACAACTGGTTTATCAAAGAGGGTGGCGTTACCGGACGACTCCACTACAATGAAGGCGAAAACTATCCTGAGATCCGACTCAGCTCAGCAACCGAGGAGTTCAGAACCCTGCTCAAGGACATGATAACAGATAACTTCATCAAGGTTGAGCCTCAGGAGGTTGAGCGCACCACAATAACCCCCGCGGAAGATTTCAACCGCTATGTTGAGCTCCGTTCGGCCACATGGCTCGGCGGCAACAAGGTGAGACTGGCCGACGGCACTGAAATGCCCGTCTACACCCGCCTCGAAGCTCCGGGCTTTGACCCTTCACAGCTCAACTCCCTCGAAACCGGCAAGATGTATCGCATCTGCGGCTACATCGGCATGGTTGACCAGATATCCATATTCCCCGTCAAGCCTATAGAGCAGTGTCCCGGCACTCCAAACCTGTTCGCTCCCAACCCCATCAAGGGTGATGCGGGTCCTGACGGTTTCATCGGCATCCAGGCGGTGTCGCCCGAAGTGACTTTCAGAGTTGAGGGCAACGCCGACAACAAATCTGAATTCACCTATACTATCAATGGTGGTGATGAGATAGAAGTGGTAGACAACAAGTTTACAGTAGACCTCTCCGCTCTCAACGATAAGGAGACAATGGAGTTGGTTGTCTATGCTCATCTCAACGGCATGAAGAGCCTCGCGCCCGCCAAGGTGCGCATCACCAAGCGCAAAGCTGTGCAGGTGGCTTCTATCAAGGACTACAAGGATATAGAGCTCGCCACCCCCTCTGAAAACATCTATCAGATTACCGGCAAAGTGGTGATCGAGGCCAAGACCGACAAGTACCTCTACGTGCGCGACTTCAACAGTGACACCGAGGCCGAGATGGATGAAGACGAGCACCTGCGCCGCCTGCTGATCAAGAACACCATCAACCCTCAGGGCTGGGAAACAGAGTTTGATAAGAACGGCACCGCCGCTCCCCTTGAGATCGGCGACGTGATAACCGGCTTCGCAATCAGCCCCACCCACGACCGCGGCAACCTGCTCGGCAACAACGACGGCTTTGCCCGCACTATCAAATTTGACCGCCACGTGGAAATCAGCGAAGACAACTACGAGACCATCCCCGCCGCTCCCGATATCAAATTCAGTTTCTCCAACAAATACCGCATGTGCATGGTCAAGCTCAAAGCCGTGCAGGCTACCCGAGTGGAGAATACAGGCGATAACAAGGTGGAGTACCCCTATCTCTACACCCTGACCCTCGACACTCCTACCCGTATGCGCATGGATGTGTTTGTACGCAGCGGCTTCGCCGAGGCGTTTGCCGACAACACCGGCTTCGACCTCACCGGCATCGTGATGCTTGATAATGACGACAACAACGACACTCAGGACAGAGGTAAGTACGCTTTCGCCCTGATGAGCTTCGAGGGCTCGGATAAAGTGGCCGTCCCGCAGGTATTCATCGAAGGCGAGGATCCCGTTGACGGCGATGATGTTGTTATAGACTACACCGGCACCGCCACCATCAAGATGACTGCCGAGGCTAAGAATGATAAGGGCGAGGCCCTCACTCTCACAGGCGACCAGAAGGTGACAATCCACTACAGCATCGACGGTCTCGACCCCTTGAAGGTCATCACATCACGCAAGGAATACAAAGAAGGAGCAGAGGGGCTTGAACTCGGCGAGGGCGACGTTGTTGTCCGCGCGTTCGCATCAGTGCGCGGCATGACTCCGAGCGATGTTGTTACCCGCCGCTTCCGCAAAAACAGCCGCGACCTGCAGTTTATCCTCGACCTTGTCAAGTCAGCCAAAGAGGGTGAGGTGTACCGCTTCACCGGCGACACCAAGGTTGTTGCAATGGGCGGTGACTACATGTTTGTTGTAGGCCGCGTTGGCCACTACCTCCCCATCAGGCTTGATGGCGGCTGGTCAGGCAAGGGCTTCAACGAGGGCGACCTCCTCACCGGATTCACAGTGCGATTCCATGAGGATGAGAACGGCAACCGCATGGCTGTGGCCGACGAATTCAAGAGCACCTTCGCCTCATCCGGCCCCGCCGATGACAAATTCACCCACGAGCCGGACGTCACCGACGCACTCGACATAGAGAAGCACCCGCGCCGCCTTGTGACACTCAAAGGCGTAAAAGCCCTCCATCAGGCTCCCGAACGCGGCACAGCCGACTGGACAGTTGTGGAGAGCGGCGACAACGCACAGCACGGCATGAACCTCAGTATGCTCGGCAATGTGACCATCTACGAGCGTGACTCCGAAGGCAACCTCACCGCAACCGACGACACTGAATTTACCGATGGCGAGAGCTACGACATCACCGGATTTGTGATGCTCGGCACCACCAGCCGCCTCGGCGCGATGGAGATATGGCCCATGAGCGCAACCCACCTTGTGCGCACCGGCGCTGTCAAAGCCTCTTTCGGCAAAAATGCCGAGGTTGCCGAGCAGCCCAATGACAATGGCGAAATCGAGGTGAAGTTCCTCACAGGCACAATGGTCACCCTCACCTGCGACACCAAGGGAGCCGAGATATATTATGCCCTCGGCGAAGGCAAAGACGACCTGACATGGTACCTGTACCAGCGTCCGTTTGCCGTTGCCAACAATGAATATATCCACGCCAAGGCTATCGCTCCAAACTCTGTCGAGAGCGAGCACACCCACATTGTCATGAGCCTCATACAGACAGAGGTTGCCACACCGGTAGACATCGAGGTCAACAACTCAACTCCCGGCAAGGCTGTCATCACCATGAAAGCCGCCGAAGGAGCTTCCATCAGATACTGGACAGCTACCGATGCCGAGAAGGTTGACTTCAAGGAGAGCACCTACACCGGCCCCTTCGCCCTTACCGAAACCGACATTGTGTACGCCTACGCAATGGAGGCAGGCAAGGATAACAGCCCTGTGAGCCACAAGCTTGTGGTTGTTGTTGCAGAGGAAGATGAAGAGCCCGAACCCGAGCCCGTGATTCCTCAGGAGAAGATGAGCGGCAAAGTGGTGATCACATCACACATCGGCGAAAACGGTGAGCCTGTGGTGAGCATAGCTCCCGCCGACAACACCCTCGCAGCCGGCAGCTACGAAATCTTCTACACTACCGATGAGAATGTTACCCTCACACCCGCAACCGGCACCCTCTACACCGGTGAGTTCGAGCTCCCCGGCGGTGGCCTCGTGATGGCTATCCTCAAGGAGAAGGCCAAGGAATATGCCGGCGAGGTAGCCCACCTCAACATCTCAGCCATACCGAGCGAAATCAGCGGTATCGACTCAGAGGAGAGAGACAGCAATGTACGCGTTGAGGCAGGCAACATCATCGCTCCGGAAGGCAGCGAGGTGTTTGACCTCACCGGACGGAGAGTAAACGCTACCGGCCTGCGCGCAGGCATCTACATTGTGCGCATCCCCGGCGGCAAAGCCTTGAAAGTCAAAGTAGACTGAATCCGATAATCCCCCTATAGAGAGGCGGCGATCCATCCGGGTCGCCGCCTTTTTTTATCTATGTTTTCATGGGATGAGGCAGCGGGGACGTAGGGGCGCCGATATATCGCGCCCACCCCCACGCTGCGGTAATTTCCACCCGCGGTGAGCGGGTGGCCGGATAATGGCGTGTCGGTGGAGCGTAGCGAGACCACACGTTAGGCAGCTTCCTCATTTTAAGACCCGCAGCGCGCGGGTCGCGAGAAGTCTGGTACCTCCGGCACCATTTTGTATGCGACTGATAATCCGCACACTGCGTGTGCGGCTAACAAGATAATCGCACCCTCCGGGCGCTCCGGGTGCTCCGACGTCCTCCCTCTCTCCTCTCGCGACCCCCTCACAGGGGTCTTTGGGGTTAGGGCGGCCTGTTCGTGGGGTGTCGCTGCGCTCCACACCCACGCTACTGCCTTGCCACCCGCTCGCCGCGGGTGTTGTGGGCGCGATATATCGGCGCCCCTACATGGCGGGGGATTCCACATCAATATACGCGGGCATCGCGGCGCTCGCGGGGCATTTTGGTTTTGTTGGCAAATAGTGTTACCTTTGCAGTATGGGACGATTACTTGCCATAGACTACGGACGCAAACGGTGCGGGCTGGCTGCCACTGACGCCCAGCGGATAGTTGCCACCGGGTTGCCGACCGTCGCCACCGCCCGGCTTATCGATTTTGTGAAGGACTACACTGCCCGCGAGCAGGTGGACGCCATAATCGTGGGGCTGCCGCGCGACATGTCCGGAAATGAATCCGAGTCGATGCGCTATATCCGCCCCGGCATCGGCCGGCTCCAGAAAGAGCTCCCGGATATGGAAATCATATTCTGGGACGAGAGATTCACCTCTGTCATTGCCCACCGCAGCATGATTGACAGCGGCATGAAGCGCATGCAGCGCCGCGAAAAAGGGGTGGCAGATGAAATGGCGGCGGTGATTATCCTCAACAGCTACCTCGAAAGCAGAAATTATAACTCAAAATGAAACTACCAGTATATCTCTACGGCCACCCTGTGCTCCGCCGCAAGTGCGCCGACATCACCCCCGGATATCCGGAGCTGCAAAAGCTCATCGCCGATATGTTTGAAACCATGTATGCCTCCGAGGGGGTTGGACTCGCTGCGCCCCAGATAGGGCGCAACGACCGCATAGTTGTTATCGACGCCGACCCTGTGGGAGAGCAGTTTCCTGAATGCAAGGGGAGGAAGTTCACCCTCATCAATCCCGAGATCGAGATTCTCGACGGCGAGAAGGTGAGCCGCGCCGAGGGGTGTCTCAGCCTGCCCGGACTGAGCGAGAATGTTGCCCGCACCGAGCATATCATGCTCAGGTGGCTCGACGAAAACCTGGAGCCGCGGCAGGAGGAGATATCCGGATTTCTGGCCCGCATAGTGCAGCATGAGTGCGACCACCTCGAGGGCAAGCTGTACATAGACCATATATCACCGATACGCAAGCAGCTCATCAAAGGCAAGTTGAACAGCATTGTCGCAGGCCGCACGGCGTGCGACTACCCGGTGCGCTACGCCCCTAAAAAAATCAAGTAATCCCCACTCCTTATAATATATATGGCAGACGATAAAAAAGTTATCTTTTCAATGGTAGGTGTAAGCAAAACCTACCCTCCGCAGAAACAGGTGTTGAAAAACATCTACCTATCTTTTTTCTACGGAGCAAAAATAGGCATCATAGGCCTCAACGGCTCCGGCAAGTCATCACTCCTCAAAATAATAGCCGGCATTGACAAGAGCTATCAGGGCGAGGTGGTGTTCTCGCCCGGCTACACTGTGGGCTACCTCGAGCAGGAGCCGAAGCTCGACCCCGACAAAACTGTGATTGAAGTAGTGAGGGAGGGTGTGCAGCCGATCATGGATATGCTCGCCGAATTTGACAAAGTGAATGAGGCATTCGCCGACCCGGACGCCGACTTCGACGCGCTGCTCGCACGCCAGGCCGAGCTTCAGGATGCCCTCGACGCCGCAGATGCCTGGAATATCGACAGCAAGCTCGAACGCGCCATGGATGCCCTGCAGTGTCCGCCCGACGACCAGAAGATATCAACCCTGTCCGGTGGCGAGCGCCGCCGCGTGGCTCTGTGCCGCCTGCTGCTTCAGCAACCCGACATTCTGCTGCTCGACGAGCCTACCAACCACCTCGACGCCGAGTCCATCGACTGGCTCGAACAGCATCTGCAGCAATATCCCGGCACTGTCATCGCAATCACCCACGACCGCTACTTCCTTGACCATGTGGCCGGTTGGATTCTCGAGCTTGACCGCGGCGAAGGCATACCCTGGAAAGGCAACTACTCGTCATGGCTCGACCAGAAAACCAAGCGCATGGCCCAGGAGGAGAAGCAGGCGAGCAAACGCCGCAAAACCCTTGAACGCGAGCTCGAATGGGTGCGCATGGCACCGAAAGCCCGTCAGGCCAAGGGCAAAGCCCGTCTGTCGAGCTACGACCGCCTGCTCAACGAAGATCAGAAAGCACGCGAGGAGAAACTCGAGATATTCATACCCAACGGCCCGCGCTTAGGCAACAAAGTGATAGAGGCCACCGGTCTTGCCAAAGCATTCGGCAGCAAGCAGCTGTTCAAAGACCTTGAGTTCACCCTGCCGCCAAACGGCATTGTCGGTGTGATAGGCCCCAACGGAGCCGGCAAAACCACCCTGTTCAAACTCATCATGGGGCTTGAGAAAGCCGATGCCGGCTCATTTGAGGTGGGCGAGACAGTGAAGGTTGCATACGTTGACCAGACCCACCACGACCTGCTGCCTGACAAAACCGTTTACGAAGTGATATCGCAGGGAGTGGAGAGCTTCCGCATGGGCGGACGCGATGTGAACGCCCGCGCCTATCTGTCGAAATTCAACTTTTCGGGAGCCGACCAGGAAAAGAAAATAGGAGTGCTCAGCGGCGGCGAGCGCAACCGCCTTCACCTTGCCATGGCGCTCAAGCAGGAGGGCAATGTGCTGCTTCTTGACGAACCGACCAACGACATAGATGTCAACACCCTGCGTGCCCTCGAGGAGGGACTGGAGGAGTTTGCCGGCTGTGCCGTTGTAGTGAGCCACGACCGCTGGTTTCTTGACCGCATCTGCACCCACATACTGTCATTCGAGGGTGAAGGCAAAGTGGTGTACTACGCCGGCTCTTACTCTGACTACGAGGAGTATAAGAAAGCGCAGAACGGCGGCAAAGAGCTACCTCGCAAGCGCTACCGCAAGCTTATGGAATAATCTCCGGCTTCATATAATCAAGCATACAGAGCGGCTCGTCAATCGGGCAGCTCTTTTTCTGTGTAGAAGCGGATGAGGCGGTCCAGCGCGTCGGTGCAGGCGGCGCAGAATGTGGGATAGGTATTGTTGCGCATGCGGCATTCATCAGCCGGGCGATACACCCCCTTGAATGAGTATCCGCCACCCTCATACACCCCCACCGGCCATTTAGCTGCTTCCTGCACCGGAGTGGGCACAGGGGTATCCGCTTTCAGCAGATGCCTCCACTTGCTGTCAAAGGAGCGCAGAGTGGTGATATTGGGCTCCCACGGCTCAACGTCAAAGGGATAGGTGTCCTCCATCACATCGCCGACATAGAAATACTCATCGGCCAGACCGCCGAAACTGTGGCCGAACTCATGCACCACCACCGGCTTGAACATGGGGTGGCGCGCGGCGGTGAGAGTATAGCTGTTGTATATGCCCCCGCCGCCATACTCATCAGCGTTTGCAAGTATGATAATGTGCTCGAAGGGTATTCCGGTGAGGGCATCGTTTATGGCAAACACCTTGCCTGTGGTGAGATAGCGATCCGAATAGAATGTGCTGAAATGGCTGGAGAACGCTGTGTTTTTCCAGTCGTTGAGCCGCGGCACGCTCACCCCGCTCTGCACCGAGGGGCTCGCCACAGCCACAAAATTGAAATCAGCCGCGTGGCTTTTGTAGGGCTCGTACGACAATATCTCATCGACGGCAGTCTGAGCGTGGCGATAAAACGAATCCATCTCCTGCGGCGTGTAGCCCTCGGCAAGAATGGCCACATCAATGGCATGGGCACTGTCGCCACCCTTGTGGAGCCACCTGTGGGGCAGTGCCTCTGTGGCATCCTTAAGTTCAACAAGCACATCGTCAGGGCGATAGAGGTGTGTCATCCGCGCAATCTCGTCATGGCGGTTATTGAGCAGGCTCACAGTAATCCTGGCCCTCTCCCTGGGCAGCGGCACCAATACTGTGTGCTCCATAGCGCGCGGGGTAGTCTTCGCCTCATCCGTTGACAACCATTCCTGATACAGAGTTGAATATGAATTGCGGTACAGAGTGTCTCCGGAGGCTTCGTCCACCACAGTCACCTGGCCGTTGCCGGTATATGGCAGCCTGTCAAGGCTGTGGCGCCTCCCCGCCCATTGCGCGCTCTTGCTCTGCGCCGCAAGTGATATGGAGGAGCGGGCGGCATCGCCTGCAAGAATGTAATCGAGCCGCAAAGTGCTGTCACTGAAATGGGTATTGAAATCCACGGCGGATGCGGAGATTGCCACACCGAGAGCCGCGATTGCTGCAATTTTTCTCATTGGTTTACGTTAATTATTGCACAAAAATACGAAAAAATAGTCATCGGCAGATTCCGGGAACCTGAAAAAGGCGATTATTCGGCAATTTGTCCATAGAATAGGCTCCAGAGTTCCATTCGGGGATAATATGTTGGCCTTTTTGTCTTATAATGTGGCTAAAACAGTAATGTTTGTTAATGAGGGTTAAGCGGAGCCGTCATTTGACTCCGCGGGTATTTTTCTTTCGCAATCAATTGATTAACTTTGCACACGATTTGGCAGAATGTGCCGATTCCTACCTGACAATTAAAGAAAAAGTAATAAGTATTGGATATAAAGATGTTTAAGAAACAAAGTATGAAGACAAGCGTATTGAAAGGCGCGGCGATGATTGTGTTTGCCGGCGCCATGACAATCACCACCGGCTGCGGAGGACAGCAGCAACAGGGACCCCAGGGTGGCGCTCCCGCCTATGCCACAATGGTGCTCACCCCCACCAATTCCGCACTTGAAACGACCTACCCCGCCCTGATAAAGGGCAAGACAGATATCGCAATCCGTCCGCAGGTGACAGGATTCATCACCAAAGTGCATGTTGACGAAGGTCAGCAGGTGCGCAAAGGCCAGACACTCTTTACCCTCGACCAGGTGCAGTTCAACGCCGCCGTAGAGCAGGCCCAGGCAGCGGTCAACGCCGCCAAGACAGCTGTGGCCACCGCCCAGCTCACCGCCAACAGCAAGCGCGAGCTTCTGAACAAGAATATCATCAGCAACTACGAGTATCAGCTTGCCGACAACCAGCTCCAGACCGCCAAGGCCCAGCTCGCCCAGAGTGAGGCCGCGCTGACCACCGCCCGCAAGAACCTCGCCTTCACTGTGGTAACCGCTCCCTCCGACGGTGTTGTGGGCCGCATCCCCAACCGCGAAGGCTCGCTCGCCTCACCCACCTCAGCCGAGCCCCTCACAACAGTGAGCGACAACTCAGAAGTGTACGCCTACTTCTCACTCACCGAAAAAGACCTTCTGGAGATGTCTGACAACGGCCAGCGTTCAATCAAGAGCGCAATCGACAGCATGCCCGCTGTCAAGCTGCGCCTCGCCGACGGCTCCATCTATCCCATCGAGGGCAAGGTAGCCACCGTGAGCGGTGTGATTGACAACTCAACCGGTGCGGCCAGCGTGCGCGCCCTTTTCAACAACCCCAGCGGCATACTCCGCAGCGGCGCAACCGGCAACATCGTGATGCCCCGCGATGAGGAGAATGTGATAGTGATACCTCAGAAAGCCACCTTCGAGCTTCAGGACAAGAAATTTGTGTTTGTTGTCAACGACTCCAACATCGTGCGCTCAACCCCCATCACCATCGCTCCGGTGAACGACGGCAAGAACTATGTTGTGACCTCAGGCCTCAAAGCGGGCGACCGCATAGCCATAGAGGGAGTGGGCACCTCAGTGCGCGACGGCATGACCATCACCCCCACCGATCCTAACGCAGCCGCCGCACAGACAGCCCCTGAGGGCCGCCCCAACTGATAGCGAGGGACAGCTCCGGCTCACATTCTCCCCTTAATTAACAAACCATATTGTCACTATAGCAATCGACAAATGAAATTAGATACATTCATTAACCGCCCGGTACTATCGACGGTTATATCAATATTCATAGTGCTGTTAGGTCTTATCGGCCTGCTGTCACTGCCGGTAACCCAATATCCGGACATTGCGCCGCCTACCATCTCGGTTACCACAACCTACCAGGGTGCCAACGCGCAGGCTGTGCTCAACTCAGTCATCGCCCCTCTGGAAGAATCAATCAACGGCGCCGAGGGCATGACCTACATGGAGTCAACCGCCACCAACACCGGCTCAGCCACCATCAACGTGTACTTTGAGCAGGGCTTTGACCCCGACATGGCCGCCGTTGACGTGCAGAACCGTGTTGCCAAAGCGCAGAGCCTGCTCCCCGCCGAGGTTACCCAGGTGGGTGTGCTGACGCAGAAGCGCCAGACCTCCATGCTTCTTATCGCCGCCCTGTATGACGATGCCGGCAAATACTCCGAGCCGTTCATCGAAAACTACATGAAAATCAACATTGTGCCCGAGATGCAGCGTGTGAGCGGTGTGGGCGATGTGATGGTGATGGGCGCCGACTACTCCATGCGTATATGGCTCAAACCCGACATCATGGCCCAGTACGGCCTGATGCCCACCGACATCAGCGCAGCCCTTGCGGAGCAGAACATCGAGGCCGCTCCGGGTGCCTTCGGCGAGCAGGGCGACCAGAGCTTCCAGTATATCATGCGCTACAAAGGGCGCCTTGTACAGCCTGAGGAGTTCGAGAACATTGTTGTGCGCGCCAACGCCAACGGCGAGGTGCTTCACCTGAAGGATGTGGCCGACATTGAGCTCGGTCGCGTTACCTACGGCTTCCACGGCAAATACAACGGCAAGACCTCTGTGAGCTGCATCGTGTTCCAGACCGCCGGCTCCAACGCCACAGCGATCATCAACGACTGTCTTGCCCTTATCGACAAAATCGAGAAAGACCTTCCCGACGGTGTGAAGATAGCTGTGCCGATGAACAACAACGACTTCCTCTATGCGTCTATCCACCATGTGCTCCAGACACTTATCGAGGCATTCGTGCTTGTGTTCTTCGTAACTTACCTCTTCCTCCAGGACTTCCGCTCCACCATCATCCCCGCGATAGCGATACCGGTGGCACTTATCGGTACATTCTTCCTGATGAAGCTGTTCGGCTTCTCGGTCAACCTCATCACCCTGAGCGCTCTCGTGCTTGCGATCGCGATTGTGGTGGACGACGCGATAGTCGTCGTCGAGGCGGTGCACGCCAAGCTCGATGTGGGCTACAAGAGCGCGCGCCGCGCATCCATCGATGCCATGGGCGAAATCGGCGGAGCCATCGTGTCCATCACCCTTGTGATGATGCTCGTGTTCATCCCCGTGTCGTTCATGCCGGGCACCAGCGGTGTGTTCTACCAGCAGTTCGGTCTCACCATGGCCATGGCCATCGGTCTGTCGGCCATCAACGCGCTCACCCTGTCGCCGGCACTCTGCGCCGTGTTCCTCAAGCCCCACAACGCTGACAGCAGCCTTAAGGAGCGCATGGGCGAGGCATACTCCGCCGCCGCATCCACAGTCAAGGAGCAGTACAAGAAGCGTTTCCGCCTTCAGATTGCATTCCCGCCATACATCACTTTCATACTCCTCTGCGCCACCATCACCTTCATGGTGCTCGGCTGGTACAGCTTCGAGAATGTGCTTCTGAGCACAATAGCTGTGATTGTGGGCGTGCTTGCCGTGCTCGGCATCCTGAGCCCGCGCTTCCACAACGCCTTCAACAACGCATACAACATGATTCTCGGCAAATACAACATCGGCACCAAATGGTTTATCCGCCTCAAATGGATAAGCATGGCCTTTGTTGCCGGCGCAATCGCTATTCTTGTATGGCTGATGAACATCACACCTACCGGCCTTGTGCCCAACGAGGACACCGGTACACTGTTTGTGATGGTGAACATGCCTCCGGGCACATCTCAGGAACGCACCGGCGCCACCCTCAACAAGGTGGACTCCATTCTCGGCAGCGTGCCCGAGATCCAGAGCCGCACAATGATTGACGGCTACAGCTTCATCGCCGGCCAGGGTTCCACTTACGGCACATTCATTGTCAAACTTAAAGACTGGGCTGACCGCGACAAGAATTCCGATCAGATACTCGGCCAGCTCTATGCGATGATGGCCGCTGTGAAAGACGGAACAGTTGTGATGTTTGCTCCGCCGATGATTTCGGGTTATTCAGTGACCAACGGTTTTGAAATCAAGATGCAGGACCGCACCGGCGGCGACATCAACGACTTCTTCGGCATAGTGCAGGGCTTCCTCGGACAGCTTAACCAGCAGCCCGAAATCCAGGTTGCCTACACCACCTTCAACCCCACCTTCCCGCAGTATATGGTTGACATCGACGCCGCAAAAGCCAAGCAGGCCGGCCTGTCGCCCAAAACCATACTGAGCACCCTGCAGGGCTACTACGGCGGTATGTATGTGAGCAACTTCAACCGATTCGGCAAGCTGTACCGCGTGATGATGCAGGCCAGCCCCGACGCCCGTGTGTCGCCCGAAACCCTCAATGCCATCAAGGTGCGCAACGGCAACGAGATGGCCTCGATAAGCAACTTCGTGACCCTCAAGCGTGTATACGGTCCCGACCTTCTGAACCGCTTCAATATGTTCCAGTCCATCTCCGTTACCGGTCAGCCCGCCCAGGGCTACTCATCCGGCCAGGCACTGGCAGCTATCGAGCGCGTTGCAGCCCAGGCACTCCCCTCCGGCTACACATACGAATACTCGGGTATGACCCGTGAGGAGGGCAACTCCAGCAGCAGCTCTACCGCAATTATTTTCGGACTGTGTCTGCTGTTCGTCTACCTGCTTCTGTCGGCCCAGTACGAGAGCTACTTCCTGCCGTGGGCGGTAATCCTTTCGATACCGTTCGGCCTCATGGGCTCGTTCATCTTCGCCCAGATTTTCGGAGTGAGCAACAATATCTACCTGCAGATTGCGCTCATCATGCTCATAGGCCTTCTTGCGAAGAACGCCATCCTTATTGTTGAATTCGCAGTTGAGCGCCGCCGCACCGGCATGACCATCGTCAACGCCGCCATCACCGGCGCCTCCGCCCGTCTGCGCCCGATTCTGATGACCTCTCTCGCCCTCATCATCGGCCTTCTGCCCATGATGTTTGCCCACGGCGTAGGCGCCAACGGCAATATTGCGCTCGGTGTAGGTTCAATCGGCGGTATGCTTATCGGCATGATACTGCAGATATTCATAGTGCCCGCCCTGTTTGTCATCTTCCAGGCAATCCAGGAACGCTTCACACCGCTGAAGTGGGAGGATACCGACAACGAAGGCATCGAAAACGAAATCGAGCAGTATTCACGCTAAATCACGAACAATACACTCACAGAGAATATTATGAAATTTAACAAGATAATACTCGCCGCCGCAACCCTTGCCGCAAGCATGGCGTTTACCGGCTGCAATATGTACGGCAAATTCAAGATGCCTGAGGAATCTGCCCTCGGCCAGGAGTATGTCAAGGCAGTGGAGGCTGAAACCGACAGCACCACCTTCGGCAACCTCAAGTGGCAGGAGGTGTTCACAGACCCTGTGCTTGTGGACCTCATCTACCAGGCTCTTGACAACAACAAAGACCTCAGAAACGCCAAGCTGAACGTGGATATTGCCCACGCTCAGCTGCTGGGCGCGAAGCTGTCGTACCTCCCCTCGCTCGCCCTCACCCCCAATGCCGGCAGGGCAATGTATGACAAAACATGGTCCGAGTGGTCATACCAGATACCCCTCGCAGCCAGCTGGGAGATAGACATCTTCGGCAAGATACTCAACAGCAAGCGCGGTGCAGCGGCCGCCTACGAGATGAGCAAGGACTACCACCAGGCAGTGCGCTCACAGATTATCGGCGCTGTGGCAAACACATACTACGCCCTTGTTGCCCTCGAGAACTCACTGACGCTGAGCCGCAACACAGCCGAGCTGTGGAAGCAGAGCGTGCAGACAATGAAGGATTTCAAGGAGGCAGGCCGTGTGAACGAGGCAGCTGTTGTGCAGAGCTCAGCCCAGTACTACAGCATCCTCGCATCCATCACCGACCTGGAGGTTCAGCTTGACCAGATGAACAACACCATGTCGCTGCTGATGAATGTTATGCCACAGAAATGGATGGTGTCGCCCGACGCACAGCTGACCGCGCCTCAGATAATGCGCAACGCCATACCGATGCGCGAGCTCGCCGCCCGTCCCGACGTGCGCGCTGCCGAGCAGAGCCTCGCCGCCGCATACTACACCACCGCCGCCGCCCGCTCCGCGTTCTATCCCGGGTTGAGCATCACCGCCAACGGTGGCTTCACCAACTCGATAGGCACCCTGATCACCAATCCGGGTGTATGGTTCGTTCAGCTCGCCGGCTCCCTCACCGCTCCCCTCTTCAGCCGCGGCGCCAACATCTCACGCCTCAAAGCCGCCAAAGCCCAGCAGCAGCAGGCAATGAACAACTTTGAGTATGCCCTGATGAGCGCCAGCGCCGAAGTGAGCGACGCCATGACCACCTACGAAAAGAGCCTTGAAAAGACAGGCTACCTTATTGAGCAGGTGGACAATCTGAGCAAAGCCGTTGAATACACCGAGGAGCTTCTGCGCGTAGGCTCGGCAGGCACCACATACCTCGAGGTGCTCACCGCCCAGCAGAATCTGCTGCAGAGCCAGCTCGCGGCTATATCAAACGACCGCGCACGCGCGAGCGCAGTGATCAGCCTTTACCAGAGCCTCGGAGGCGGCCGATAAGCTATTACCTTACAATCAAATACTTCAGCTATGGCTAACAACATCAGCAAGATGGCTCACATAGGAGCCACTGCCAAGATTGGCGACAATGTCACAATCCACCCCTTCGCCTTCATCGACGAGGGTGTCGAGATTGGCGACGGCTGCGAAATCATGTCGTACACCAGCATTATCCGCGGCAGCCGTCTTGGCAAAAACAACAAGATATATCAAGGCTCAATCATCGGAGCCGACCCCCAGGACTTCCGCTGGAAAGGCGAGGACACATACTGCTACATCGGCGACAACAATGTTATCCGCGAGCATGTGATCATCAACCGCGGCATCACCACCGACAAAGGCACGCGCCTCGGCAACGAATCATTCATCATGGCCGACAGCCATATCGGACACGACAGCCATATCGGCGACCACTGCGTGCTTGGCAACGGTGTGCTCATCGCCGGCGACGCCGAAGTTGGCCGCTGCAGCATTCTCAGCAGCGGAGTGATGCTCCACGAAAACAGCAAGGTTGGCGAATGGGTGCTGATCAAAGGCGGCTGCCGCATCACCGGCAATGTGCCCCCCTACATCATCATGGCCCACAACCCCGCCTCCTATTTCGGCGTTAACGCAGTGATACTGCGCAAGGGGGGCTACACCGAAGAGCAGATTGACGACATCGCCAAAGCATACCGCCACATCTACCAGACCGGCACATCGGTGTTCAACGCCCTGCGCCGCATCGAGGCAGACGTGACCGAAGGCGAGGTCCGCGACCACATCACCGACTTTATCCGTGGCGTGAACCTGAAGATAGTTGCCATTCCAAGAGACTTGGAGTGACAATTGGTTGAAAATTTAGTGGCTGCACCGGAATCGCTTCCGGTGCAGTTTTTTATTGATTCGCTCAACTTTGCTCAAAAAAATCATGCGCCTTGTATTGCACAATCAGAAAAAAAGGCTTACCTTTGCAGCGCAATGGGGTATTAGCTCATCTGGCTAGAGCGCGACACTGGCAGTGTCGAGGTGAGCGGTTCGAGTCCGCTATACTCCACCAATCTCAACACAATAGCCGCTGTAATTCAATAAGTTACAGCGGCTATTATTTTATACCATACAAAAATACATACAATATTGGGTGCAAACTGAGCCACATACAAAACTGTTGGTGTCATAAAGAATCAAGCATGAGGGACGCGGTTTCTTTCATGTTCATTAGATTAATTGGACAATCATTGTGGTTATGTTTCCTGTCTGTTGGCTGTTCTATCCATAGATTTATCAATCAATCCTAATGTTCCATTCGAGAGAATGAGATAACCATGCCATCTTTGTCCTTATGGAAGTAGTCCATTTGTGTAAGTGGTTGAAATTCAGATGTGGCAATTTTACACCAATCTTAGTCAATCCTAAAATCACGCGGTAAAACGAAGAAAAGTGTTCGGAATTTCTTTTAATTCGTGAACCCATACTTAATTTTGCGGTGTCAATCCATGACATCATAGAGTATGGCCATATTCCCGATTGCCTTTATCGCCCTACATTGTCTTTAGTGTAACACGTTGCCTTTACCGCCCTATCACCCCAATAACATTTTACACACATGGAGTTACAGACATTACTCTCAAAACCTGTGTGGCAGATGACAGGGGAAGAGCTGTTGTTCCTCTCACGACAATCTGCCGACACAAACACAAACCAATCTCCGGCAAATGAACCCGCCACAACCAAGCACTATGTTTATGGTATCGCCGGAATATGCGAGATATTCTCATGCAGCAAACCTACGGCCATCCGCATAAAGAAAAGCGGACGTATCGACAAAGCCATCACACAGGTTGGCAGAAAAATTGTCATTGATGCGGATCTCGCCCTGCAACTTGCATCTCAAAAGCCGATGCCAAGAAAGAGATAACCTAATCTACCTATCAGCACAAAGTCGGAGTTGTCCTACTTCTTTCAGTGGGATGCTCCAGACTGCTGACACATCAACAATACCCCATACAAAATGAATTACAATAATTCAGCAAGATACAGACGGACACCACAGCGTCCAGAGTGTGGGTTGCATGAGGATGAACCTTTTATATCTACAAGCAAACCGCAAAAAGAAGTGCCCTCTTTTCCTCTAAGTGTATTTCCGGCTACTATTCGCAATATAGTGGAAGCGTTGGTTGAGTATGAGCATTTCAATGTCAATTTCATAGCCGCGTCGATGTTCACAACGTTTGCAGCTGCGATGGGTAACCGTTGGACGGTGCGCTTCTCGGCGACATGGGTTGAGCGACCGATTATGTATGTGGCACTTGTCGGTTATCCGAGTTGCGGAAAGACGCCACCTCTCAGGCTCGCTCTTTCACCTCTGCTCAACCTCGACCATGAATATGACCGGGAATATTGCGTCCAACTAAAAACATACAAGCAATGGGAGTCCAAATCTCCGAAAGAGCGTGCATCACTGTCTTTGCCGGAGAATAAGGAGCGACCGAGGCGCAGGTGTCATGTTGTAGTTGACGCGACCATCGAGGCGTTGATTGGTGCCATGCGCGACAATCCGCAGGGCGTGATCCTTTACAGCGATGAACTTGAAAGCCTGTTCGCCAACTTCAACCGCTACAACAGTTCGGATGAAAGTTATTTTCTCAGCGCGTTCAGTGGCACTCCGTTCAAGTACATACGAAAATCAGCCGATGAACACATCTTCTTACCTAACCCTTATTGCTCCATCATCGGAAGTACCCAACCGGGACGGCTTGCAAAGCAATTCGGCGGCGAGCGCGTTGTCAACGGCTTTTCCTCCCGCTTTCTGAAAGTCTATCCTGACATTACCGATATGCCGACATGGGGCACTGACCGTATGCCCGACGGCGTCATGGAGCAATGGGTGTATATCATCCGCAAGGTTGCCACTTTTGACTTCAAGGGAAAAGAACAGCCAACTGAATTGACTTTCTCCATTGAAGCCCATAGGAAACTGTGCGACTGGAAAGAGAGCGTCAACAATGCGATATATTCCGCCACCGAGTCTGAGGCGGAGAAAGCCGTGTGTGGCAAGCTCGAAATCTATCTCATACGCTTCTGTCTTATAATCCGGATAATGAAGAATATCTGTGCCGGAGAAACGACAGCAATGATAGATGCCGGGAGCGCGGAGGCGGCTATCGAATTGGTTGAGTATTTCCGTGAGATGGAAAACCGTGTTATCCGTGTATCATTATCCGGTAATCTTGACAAACGACAGACCGATCTGTTGGACGCTTTGCCCTATGACTTCCGAACATCGGATGCCCTCGACCTCGGACGGTCACTCGGTATGTCGGAGTCCACGGTAAAACGGTTCCTGAAAAACTCGGTCATTTTCAGAAAAGAGGAACACGGACGCTATACGAAAATGTCATGTGACCCTTGACATTTTCGACACTTTGACATTTTTCACAAAGCCCTTTATGTGGAGCGATAAAGCGAGTTTATCAGACTTCTTAGGTGTATAAATCTTGCTGTGGCAAGATATGCCGATTGTTACCACAACGGCAATCCCGCCACCTCGCAGAGTTGGGTCAATCCCGCTCGAAACTCGCAGTCTTTTATATGGATGAAAATGTCATGTGACCATGATGGAAAACCCAAGCGCGGATGCCCCCTGAGGCCAAAGTTTGTTTGACCCCTTAAA
>CAJUPZ010000029.1 GCA_910588065.1 uncultured Muribaculaceae bacterium | reverse complement strand
GTTCCAAGCATTTTAAAGTTAACAGAAGTTAATTCCGTTACACACTTGTTACAACTGCGACTATAGCTCTAATACTCAACGCTTTGACACATCCACCTTCACGGTAGCCGGCAGGTCGTTGTTTCTGCGCTCCACAGCATCTATAACCTCGTGGGCAAGGTGGGTGAAGGCATGGCCTGTGATGGTGTCTGCTTTCAGGGCAATCGGTTGACCGGCATCACCTCCCTCGCACACCGACCCTACGAGGGGTATCTGAGCGAGCAGGGGCACATGCGCCTCCTGAGCGAGACGGAGTCCGCCGCCGTTGCCGAAAATAAAGTATTTTTCATCGGGGTGCTGCTCGGGAGTGAACCACGCCATGTTCTCCACAAGGCCGAGCACCGGCACATTGACTTTATCGCCCACAAACATGCTTATGCCTTTGCGGGCATCGGCGAGGGCAACCTCCTGGGGAGTGGTCACCACCACCACGCCCGTTATGGCGAGTGTCTGCACGAGGGTGAGATGTATATCGCTGGTGCCGGGCGGCATATCGATGAGAAAATAGTCGAGCTCGCCCCAGTCGGCCTCCTCAATCAGCTGCCTGAGGGCATTGCTGGCCATGCCGCCGCGCCACAGCACAGCGCTGTTTTTGTCAACAAGAAAACCGATTGACAGAATCTTCACTCCATACTTTTCAAGGGGAATAATGAGAGGTCGGCCATCAACCTCGTGCATATACACCTGCTCATCCTCCACACCAAACATCTTGGGCACGCTCGGACCGAAGATATCGGCATCGAGCAACCCCACGCGATAACCCTCGCGGGCAAGAGCCACGGCGAGATTGCTCGCAACGGTGCTTTTGCCTACACCACCCTTGCCGGAGCTCACACCTATTATATTTTTAACACCGGGCAGTGCCTGATGCTTCGGCCCGGCAGCCGGCTTGGCAAACTGTGCGCTTACCGTCGGCTCCACAAAGTCGCCAATGAAGGTTTTGAGCGCCACCTCCGCAGCCTTGAGCAGCGACTTGGCAAAGGGGTCGGTGGATTTTTCAAACACTATGCTGAAACTCACCTTGTTGCCGTCGATACGGATATCATCAGCCACCATGCCGGCCTCAACTATGTTCTTGCCGTTGCCGGGGTAGCGCACATTTTTCAGCGCCTCGGTAATGAGTGCGGGATATAATCTGTTTTCCATCAGTCTTTTTGTAAATCTTTTGGTTTCACGGCAGCCTCGCGCAGGTCGGTGTGCTGGAGCTCGCCACGCGAGAAGCTGCGGTATGTATCATGTTCAATCTCCACCTCGGGCTCGCTGAGCTCCACGCCCTGAGGTAGGGTGAAAGAGAGATATTTTATGGTCAGGCCACGGTCGAGCCACTGCTGTTCGTAGTATGTCCGTATGCCGAGAATCTCAGTAGCGCAGTGGTGGCCTTCGCCATAAAGGTCTGAAGTATCGGCAATAAGGTTCAGGCCATTGTGGCGGGCCATCTCACGGGTGTAGGTGTACAGGAACGGGCTGTCGGTTTTGAGATTCACCACACCGTCAGCAGCGAGCACACTCCGGTAAAGCTCCAGAAAACGGGTGCCGGTGAGGCGCTTGCGCACCTTTTTCATCTGCGGGTCCGGAAAGGTAATCCATATTTCGGCCACCTCGCCAGGGGCAAAGAACCGGCTGAGCAGCTCAATGTCCGTGCGCAGAAAAGCCACATTGCCAAGCCCCTCGTCGCGGGCCTGGCAGGCGCCGGTCCACATCCGTGCGCCTTTTATGTCTATGCCCACAAAATTTTTGTCCGGGTAGCGGCGCGCGAGCCCGACGGTGTACTCACCTTTGCCACACCCCAACTCAAGCACAATAGGGTTGGAGTTATGAAAAAAATCCTCATGCCACTTGCCGCGATAAGGGAACCCCTCACGCTCAAGAACACCGAAAGGATACTGGAGCACGAAATCCATCGTCTCCATCTCACTGAACTTTTTTAACTTGTTTTTGCCCATATAGCTGCAAAATTAGATAAAACCGCGGGATTTTCGCTAATTTTGTGTCATAATATAAAGACTTGTCACATGGCTAAAGACACCTTATTGATATTGTCAGGGGGGCTGGACTCCACCACAATGCTCCACGAGTTCAGCGGCTCCATCGCCGCTGCGCTCAATTTCAGCTACGGAGCCTGCCAGAATGAGCGTGAGGCAGAGTGCGCCCGCTGGCAGTGTGCCTCGCTGGGCATAGAGCTTATCGAGATAGACCTCGCCTTCATGAAACGCCACTTCGAGAGCGCGCTGCTCAAAAGCGCCGACGATGTGCCCGAGGGCAGCTACGCCGAGAGCAACATGGCCTCAACGGTAGTGCCGTTCCGCAACGGCATAATGCTTGCAATCGCGGCCGGACTTGCGGAGAGCAAAGGCCTCAAAAAAGTGATGATGGCAAACCACGGGGGCGACCACGCCGTGTACCCGGACTGCCGACCGGAGTTTGTAAGCGCCATGGGCAGCGCACTCAAAGCCGGCACATACGCCAATATCGAGCTGATCGCCCCATACACCGGCATATCCAAAACCGACATAGCCCGCCGTGGCAAAGAGCTCGGGGTGGACTACTCGCACACATACTCATGCTACAAAGGCGGTGAGCACCATTGCGGCAGATGCGCCACCTGCATAGAGCGCCGTCAGGCTCTCGACGCAGCCGGCATCAGCTGCGAGTAAGTGTCAATCGTCATCATCATGATGGTGATGCTTGTGGTGCTTCTTATGATGCTTCTTATGCTTTTTGGGCTTATGGTGATGATGGTGATCGTCAAAATCGTAATTACCCTCCACTCCCCAGTAAGAGCGCATCGACCCACAGGACTCGAGCACAGTTGCCGAACCTCCGCAAATCAACACTGCAAGCAGCCATGTCAAAATCCTTCGTTTCATAAATAATCAGTTACGGTTTACTTTTATAGACACCCTCACCGCCATAATTGTTCAATCAACACTTGCTTTACAATCATAATTATTAACAATATATCATGACAAAAAACACAAACCGCATCCTCGCGCTCGCCGCAGCCTCCATCCTCACTTTGGGTGGGCTGCCCCCAGCCGCGCTTGCATCTGCACCGGCAGAGCAACAGCAGTCCGACCGCGCTGTGAGCATCACAGGAGCCACCCGACTGAACCCGACCACCGTGGAGCTCTCGCTCTCAAACGGCAAGCGCATGGCCGTTGATTTCTACGGCGACAACATTTTCCGTATTTTCCGCGATGACAACGGCGGCATTATCCGCAATCCGAAGGCAACCCCTCCGGCCGATATCCTCGTGAAAAACCCTCGCCGGGGAGTCAACGGCTTAGACATCAAAGACGCCGACGGCAAAATCACCGTCTCCACTCCGCGAATAGCCGTTGTATGGAACAAGGCCGATGCCACTATGAGCGTCACCGAAAAAGCCGGCGGCAAAACTGTTGCCAAGGAAACCGCTCCCTTGAAATTTGAAAAGGGCCGCACTGTGATGACCCTCGCCGAAAATCCCGACGAATACTTCTATGGAGGCGGTGTACAAAACGGACGCTTCTCCCACAAAGGCAAAGCCATAGCCATTGAAAACCAGAACAGCTGGACCGATGGCGGAGTGGCTTCACCAACACCGTTCTACTGGTCGACAAACGGCTATGGAATAATGTTCCACACCTTCGGCAAAGGCAAATACGACTTCGGCGCCGAGACTCCCGGAACTGTGAGCCTCAGCCACGACACCGACTACCTCGATGCCTTTGTTATGGTGGATGACACCCCCGCCGGACTGCTCGCCGACTTCTACCAGCTCACCGGCAACCCGGTGCTCCTGCCCAAATTCGGCTTCTACGAAGGCCACCTCAACGCCTACAACCGCGACTATTGGGCCGAGGACGAGAAAGGAATACTCTTTGAGGACGGAAAACGCTACAAGGAGAGCCAGCGCGACAACGGCGGCATAAAAGAGTCGCTCAACGGTGAGAAAAACAACTACCAGTTCTCTGCAAGAGCGGTAGTCGACCGCTACGCCGCCCACGACATGCCACTCGGATGGGTGTTGCCCAACGACGGATACGGTGCTGGCTACGGCCAGACCGAAACCCTTGACGGCAACATTGAAAACCTCCGTCAGTTCGGCGACTATGCCCGCTCAAAAGGCGTGGAGATCGGCCTCTGGACTCAGAGCGACCTTCACCCCAAAGCCGATGTCAGCGCCCTGCTGCAGCGTGATATTGTCAAGGAGGTGCGCGATGCAGGGGTGAGAGTGCTCAAAACCGATGTGGCATGGGTTGGCTGGGGCTACTCCTTCGGACTCAACGGCGTTGCCGACGTCGGCGAGATAATGCCCTACTATGGCAACAATGCCCGCCCCTTCATTATATCACTCGACGGATGGGCCGGCACACAGCGCTACGCCGGGGTGTGGAGCGGCGACCAGACAGGCGGCGAATGGGAATACATCCGCTTCCACATACCAACCTATATCGGCTCCGGACTCGCCGGACAGCCGAACATAACCTCCGACATGGACGGTATTTTCGGTGGCCGCAATCCTATTGTCAACATACGTGACTTCCAATGGAAAACCTTCTCGCCCATGCAGCTGAACATGGACGGTTGGGGACGCAATGAAAAATACCCTCATGCCCTGGGCGAACCGGCAGCATCAATCAACCGCAACTACCTCAAGCTCAAATCGGAGCTGCTGCCCTACGCCTACACATACGCCGCCGAAGCCGTCAACGGCAAGCCCCTGATCAGGGCCATGTTCCTCGACTACCCGAACCCCTACACTCTCGGCGCAGCCACCCGCTACCAATACATGTACGGTCCCGACTTCCTGGTGGCTCCGATATATCAGGCTACCGCGGCCGACACCCTCGGAAACGATATCCGCAACGGCATATATCTCCCCGCCGGAAAATGGTTTGACTACTACACCGGACAAACCTACACCGGCGAGACTGTGCTCAACCATTTCGACGCCCCCATCTGGAAACTGCCCGTGTTTGTGAGAGCCGGCGCCATAATACCGCTTGTCAACCCCAACAACAATCCCTCGCAGATAGACCGCACACGCCGCATCTTCGAATTCTACCCCGAAGGCAGCTCCTCATTCACCCTGTACGATGACGACGGCACAACCGAGAGCTACCGCGACGGCGCATCCTTCGCACTCACCGAAGTGAAATCCGATGTCACCCCCAAGGGAGTACTCGACATAGCCATCGCCCCGACAACAGGCTCTTTCACCGGATTCAACCCCGAGCAGTCCACCGAGCTGATTGTCAACGTCAGCAGCAAGCCCGCGGCAGTCAGCGCACGCATCGGCAAAACCAAAGTAGCCCTCCGCGAGGCCTCATCCGCCGCTGAATTCGCAAATGGCCAAAACCTATATTTCTACAACCCTGCCCCTGAGCTGAACCGCTTCCCGACACCCGGCAGCGAGGCCGCATCCTTCTCTGTATCCAAAAACCCGCAGCTCCTCATCAAGCTGCAGGCCACAGACATCACTGCAAACCCGGTAGAGGTGCAGGTCAAGGGGTTCAGATTCGACATCCCAAACACGCTGCTCGCATCCCACGGCCCGCTGACTGCCCCGGGTGCCGACACTGCCGACAGCAATATCGGAGCCTACTCGATAACCCCGGTGTGGAAAACCGTGGACAACGCCGACTCGTATGAGATTGAGTTCAACGGCCTGTCCTACACCAACATCTGCGCCGACAGCCTCACCTTCGCAGACCTCAAACCCGAAACGGACTACACCTTCCGCCTCCGCGCTGTGAACGCCGACGGAGCTTCCGACTGGACTACCATCAACGCCCGCACAAAATCCAACCCCCTCGAATTCGCAATCCGCGGCATCCGCGGCGAGGTCAACGTGCCTGTCCAGGGCGGATTCGGAGTGAACCGCCTCTTCGACTTTGCCGAGAGCGGCGACACATGGCACACCAAATACCGCGAAAACGCAATACCGTTTGACCTCACAATCGACCTCATGAGCGTCAACACCCTCGACCGCTTCGACTACCTGCCACGAACCGACGGCGGCAACGGCACCATACTGCGCGGCAGCGTGGCTGTGAGCATGGACAAGGAGCACTGGACTCCGGTGGACTCTTTCGTGTGGAAACGCAACGGCGATACCAAGCAATTCGTATTCACCGACCGTCCAACGGCACGCTACATCCGCATTACCGCTACCGAGGGTGTAGGCAACTACGGCTCGGGACGAGAGCTATACGTATTCAAAGTGCCCGGAACCGAAAGCTATATCCCCGGCGACATCAACTCCGACGGTAAGATTGATGAGAACGACCTTATGTCGTACACCAACTACACCGGCCTGCGCAGCGGCGACTCCGACTTTGAAGGCTATGTGAGCGTCGGCGACATAAACCGAAACGGCCTCATCGATTCATACGACATCTCAACTGTCGCCACGCGCCTTGATGACGGAGTAGAGCCGAATGACAACGCGGCTCCGCTCGCCGGCAAGCTAATCCTTGACATCCCCTCCGGCATAACAGCCAAAGGCGACACCGTGAGCATCGCCGTCAAAGGCTCCGACCTCAGCAGCGTCAACGCTCTCAGCTTTGCCCTGCCGTACGACCAGCAGAAATGGCAATTCGCAGGCATAGAGCCGGTTGCCATGCAGCAGATGGAAAACCTCACGAATGACCGCCTGCACACCAACGGTGTCAAAGCCCTCTATCCGACATTCGTAAACATCGGCGAGAAGCCGGCTCTTGAAGGCTCCGACACTCTGTTCATAATCCGCTTCACAGCAAGGCAGAGAGGCGCATTCTCCGCAAAACCCGCTGACGGAATGCTTGTTGACAAAAAGCTCAACACTGTCCGCTTCTGAAAGTAAACATTCTCTGATATTCCGCGGGGCAGTCATACCGGCTGTCCCGCGTTTTTTATGCTTTTTTCATTACAGTGGTGTGAAAAATCATTTCACACCCACGCCCATAACACCGATATTTAGTAATTTTGCACTCTGAATAATCCCAAAAGACCTCTTTTTTACAGGATACAAATGAAATTTCACATTCACCTTGCAGCCCTGACTCTCTTTCTCTCTACCGCAGCGACCGTTGACGCACAGACAATTCCTTCCGGCATACATACGGACAAGAATCTGTTTTACAGTCAGCCGGTTGAGCCCCAGGCGGTCGACAACTATCTCTACTCCATATATTTCAGCAACGGCAGGAGGGTGTACAACCTCAAAGGCTACACCATCGCCGAGGCTCCCGCTGACATCAGATCTATAAAAGTCAATCCCGCAGGCCACTCTGTTGCAGTGCTCACCGGCGGCAAAAAGAAAACCGTTACCGTCTACGACCTCAACTCCGAAAAGCGCAAGCTCGGACAGATAAAAAACCTCACCGCGCCATCGGCCATAGGCTACACCGCTGACGCCCGACTGCTTGCCGTGGCCGACGGACCTGCAATACGGTTCTATGACGCGCGCACCCTTCAGCCCAAAATGTCGGTGACCATCTCCTCCACTCCCGATGAGCTGGTATCGGACCATGCCTCAGACCGCCTGGCTGCCATCTCCGGCACCAGGATTGAGATTGTGTCACCTCAAAGCAGCGCGGTGACCCACACCCTCAATATGCCTGCGGCTGTATCATCGGCGGCCTTTGACCAGGCAGGCTCACGCTTCGGCGTCACCACCGCCGACGGCAAGATGTCGATATTCGATGCCCACAGCTTCGGGCAGACCATGCAGGCTCCACTCCCCGCCGCTGCAACCGCCCTCTCCTTCCACCCCGACGGCAAGTATGTTGCCGCGGCAAGTTCCGGCAACCGTATCTCTTTCATAAACCTCATTGACAAGGCCGACACCCTCACTCTCCTTGACCCCGAAGGCCACATCACGGACGCCCGCTTTATCCGCGACGGCAAAAACACCGATTTCATAGCCTACACCGCGCCCGCTTCTGTAAAATACAAGCGCATCGCCGGTTTCGCCCCAAACTATACGAAGATGCTTGAGGATGAACTCAACGCCCGGATGCTCGAATGGACCAAAATGAAGCCGATGGAAACCGAGGAGGACTACGCGCTGCGTGTGAACGACGAGACCAAGGCCCGGCAGAAAAAACTGTTTGCAAACGAAATCGCCACATCGCTCGCCGGCGACCTCATCAGCCACGCAGATGTGACCCTCGGCGGCTATAACCCCGAGACAAACATCCTTACCCTTAATGTGGGCGGCCTCCCGGCGGTATATCTCACAGTATCGCAGGAGGAAGCTGCCGCTTTCGGCGACGGCTCCAACCTGGAGTTCCGCAACGCGGTGTACGGCCTCACACCGGACGACACCTTCGAGCTGATATATGCCGATGTGTACAACCCCACCACAGGCAAAACATACCGGTTTGACAACCTCGACCGCCAGAGCCTCGACTTCCTCGCCACCGATGATTCATTCATATCGCTCGACCTCATCCGCAAGTCAAGCCGCGAGGATGCCCGCCTGCAGGATATCAAGACCGACATCATTGAGCAGGCACGCGGCAGCAGCTCAATCTCTGAGCACACCCACATCGATGCCCGGGCTGACATTATTTCTGACTTCGACGCTTCAGGCAGACGCATCAACAACTACAAGGTCGACTTCACCTACACCGTGGACCCCGACTTCTCTGCCAAGGAGGACTTCGCCCCGGGCAAATACCGCATCTCCGACTCGCCGGCGGCTGAGTCCATGCTCGCAATCGTGCGCAAGGCTTTCGCAACCGACTTTGCCGGTTATGTCGCCCCGGGCAAACGCCTCATCATCACCATGACCGGCACCGCCGACGCGCTCCCCATCGGCAGACCGATAGCCTACGACGGCTCTCTCGGCGAGTTTGACTCCGAGCCCTGCCGCATCGACGGCAACCTCTCCTCGGTTTCTGTCAATTCAAAGGAGGGTATCAGCACAAACGAGCAGCTTGCATTCATGCGCGCCCAGGGTGTGAGAAACAATCTGCTGCTCGGCATTCCCGCCCTCGCCGACATGGATGTGACATACAACTATGCCATTGAAGTGAGTAAGGAAAAGGGCGGGGCCCACCGCCGCATCAATGTTTCATTCGTGTTTGTCGATGCTTTCTAATCACCTACAGTCATGACCCTCAGAAAAATAATAATATCGCTTATATTGCCGCTGGCGTCAGTCTTTGCCGCTGATGCTCAGTCGCTTGAGCAGGCCGAGCGCAACCTCGCCTCGTGGCGCACCCTCAGCGCCGCCTCGCAGCCCGACGGCGCGGCATACTCAGTGCTCAGGCAGGCTTACGCAGCTTACGCCGAGGCTTTCCGAAACAGCACACCCGGCTCGGAGCAGCACACCGCCGCCAAGACCGCCCTCAAGGAAATTTTCCCCGGCCTGAGGCGTGGAGCTTACTTCTACGCGCAGGCAAACGACCAGGCGATGGTGCTACGCTTCGCCGCCGACTATATCGACCTGTCGCTGCTCCCCGGCATGGGCGACGAGCGCCTGCAGGAGAGCCCCGGCTACCCGGTGCTCGCAAACCTCGCCGCCACAAATATCTTCAACCGCGGAGACTATCAGAGCGCTATCCTGTACTTCCAGGCATATCTCTCCTCCGGCGACACCCAGAACCGCGAGCTCGCTTTCGAAGGGCTCGCAAGGAGCTACTACGAGCTGCGAAACTATGAGAATGCAGCATACATCGCCACCCAGGGAGCCGCCGCATACCCCTCGAACTGGAATATGCTTGTGATAGGTATAGAGTCATGCGGCAAAACCGGTGCCGATGCCAAGATGGAGCCGATGCTGCAGTCAGCTCTCAGAATCCAGCCCGGCCACAAAGGGCTCCTCGAGTATCAGGGCAAAATGTTCGAGCGCATGAAACGCTATCCGGAGGCCGCCGATGTGTTCAGACAGCTCTACCTCGGCAATCAGTCGAGCCTCGACTACACCTGCCACTACGCTTTCGATTCCTACAACGCGGCGATTGCCCTCAAGAAAGCCGACCCGCAGTCTGCCAGAGCCGACTCGCTGCTGCGCGATGCGATACCCCTCCTCAAAAACATTCTTGACAATTCGCCCTACGCGGTGAATGTTGCCCACGCTCTGGCCGTGTGCTACAGCCTCACAGGCGACAAGGAACGCCTCACCGAGGCAAACTCCACCCTCACTGCACTGCGCGTGCCCGCCGTCACCGACAAAACTCTCCCCAATGCCGAGACAACATATATGCCGACTGCCAACTTCGACCCCCTCCCCGAAGCCACCGCCTCTGCCGACACCCCGCTTAGCGATGTGGATGTCGATATTCCGCTGGCGCAGGTAAAGCGGCCTGACACATACGTTGTTATCATCGGCAACGAAAACTACAAATATTTCTCCGATGTGGCTTTTGCCAAGCGCGATGGCGCGACTTTTGCCGAATACTGCCGCAAGACCCTCGGAATACCGGCTGACAACATCCGCGAGCGCTACGACGCCACCCTGTCGGAAATCCGCGAGCCGATACGCTATCTCGCAGAAAAAACTCAGATGAATCCCGGCGAGCTCGACATCATATTCTACTACGCCGGCCACGGGGTGCCTGATGTTGCACGCGGCACTGCCCACCTGCTGCCAACCGACGCTTCCGGCACCGACTTCGAGAGCTGCTACGAGCTCGACAAACTGTATGCCCAATTCGATGAGATGCCGGCAAAAAGCGTCACCGTGTTTCTTGACGCATGCTTCAGCGGAGCCACCCGAGGCAATGAGATGCTCTTTGCCGAGAGGTTTGTGGAATATGAGGTTGAGGATGCAGTTGCAAAGGGCAACACGGTGGTGTTCAGCGCTACAACCGGCAAGCAGACAGCCATGGCATACGACGAGCAGAGCCACGGCTTCTTCACCTACTACCTCCTCAAGAATCTCCAGCAGTCAGCCGGGGTAATCACCCTCGGCGAGCTTGCACGTAAGCTCACCAAAGAGGTGGACAACAAGGCTTACGATAAGAAAAACAAGCATCAGACCCCCACGGTAAACGCCTCCGCAGCCCTCGGCGACTCATGGCGCACCCGCACCCTTTAAAAAGAACCAATCATTTATCATAACAATAAAAAACTTGCATATATGAAAAAGCTACTCGCTGCCATTCTGCTCACTGCCGGAATTTTCGGCATGAGCGCGCAGACACAGCAGACATCTGAGAAAGCCACAAAAAGCGCCACAACCAAAATCATCACCGGAGCGGTTATTGACAAAAACGGTAACCCGGTGCCCGGCGCTACAGTAAAAGCTACCGGCGGTGCGGAAACAGTGGTGGTTGACGCCGACGGCACATTCTCCATCGAAGTGCCCGTATGGCTCAAAAGCCTCACCGCTTCATATCCCGGGCTCGGCGAGACTAAAATGAAAACCAATGCCCTCAACCAGATGGTTATCACCCTCAAATCACGCAATCGCACCTACGGTTTCGTCAATGTTGTAGGTCAGATCCGCACTCAGGTAGGGTCGACATATCATGTACCTGCTCAGGGCGAATTCGGTGTTATGGGCGGTGCATACCGTTCATGGGGCGGATATCTGAAAGTTGTTATACGATGCGTCGGACGCGGTATACACTATACCCATAACGAAAAACATCCTGAAGGATCGTATACCTATACCCATGATGAAAAGTTTCAAGCGCTTCCAACCACAACATTCGGAGCCATCAAGCGCCTCTCCAATCGATTCGCTATCTTTTTCGGTGCCGGTGTAGGCTTCAATTATGGCGGCGATGATTATGCATGTGACGGCTACACTTATAACAGTTCTTATGATTCGAGTACGGGTCAATATACCAGCTATGAAACAAAGGATCACGACCCACATTATGAATATGCTGAAAATTCAGTAACCGGAGTTGCCGAAATCGGCGGTCTCTTCAAGATTTCAAACAAGCTGAATGTCACAGCCGGTGTTTCCTATATTTGCCCGGGCGAATGGATAGACAACTCTGGCAACCTCGGTATCTTCCTTGGTGTAGGTCTGAATATCTGATAAAACGGTTGCCACAGCATAGAACCAATCATTTATCGAAACAATAAAATAACTTGCATATATGAGAAAGCTACTCGCTGCCATTCTGCTCACTGCCGGAATTTTCGGCATGAGCGCGCAGACACAGCAGACATCTGAGAAAGCCACAAAAAGCGCCACAACCAAAATCATCACCGGAGCGGTTATTGACAAAAACGGTAACCCGGTGCCCGGCGCTACAGTAAAAGCTACCGGCGGTGCGGAAACAGTGGTGGTTGACGCCGACGGCACATTCTCCATCGAAGTGCCCGTATGGCTCAAAAGCCTCACCGCTTCATACCCCGGGCTCGGCGAAACTAAAATGAAAACCAATTCCCTCAACCAGATGGTTATCACCCTCAAATCTCGCAACCGCACATACGGCTTCGTCAATGTTGTAGGTCAGCTCCGCACTCAGGTAGGGTCGACATTTCATATACCTGTTCAGGGCGAATTCGGTGTTATGGGTGGTGCATACCGTTCGTGGGGTGGATATTTGAAAGTTGTTATACGATGCGTAGGCCGCGGAGTACACTATACCCATAAGTTTAGCGATGGAAATTCAGAAACCGATGATTACAAGTTTGACCCCCTTCCAACCACTACATTCGGTGCCATCAAGCGCCTCTCAAATAAATTCGCAATCTTTTTCGGAGCCGGTGTAGGCTTCAATTACGCTGGCGATAAAGATGAATACGGTAAATGTTATAGTAACTCTTATATCGATCATAAACCTCATTATCGATATACTGAAAATAAAGTAACCGGAGTTGCTGAAATCGGCGGTCTTTTCAAGATTTCAAACAAGCTTAATGTAACAGCCGGTGTTTCCTATATTTGTCCGGGCGATTATATCGATAACTCCGGCAACCTTGGCTTCTTCCTTGGTGTAGGTCTGAATATCTGATAAGTAGTTCTCGATAATATGACCAATTTTGCTATAAAGGCATTGATGGTGGCACTCGCGTTGGTGAGTGCCACTTTCTCTCATGCCGATGACAAGGTGACTGCCACCGCAACTTTCTATGCTCCCCTCTCCATGTCTCCCGCTCAGGCAAGGCACGAGGCGATAACCCGCGCGCAGCTCGACGCAATCAGAGCCAAATACGGCTCATCGCTGTCGGAAACCAATTTTACCTTCATGCAGGAGAGCGCGGAAGGCTCGCGCGACGATTTCTACGCCATCGGCCAGAGCGATGTCAAGGGCGAATGGATAGAGAGCATCGGCGACACGATATGGAACATCACCCCCGGCACCCATGAAACAATCTATAATGTGACTCTGCGCGGGCGTATCCGCGAGATTCCCACCGGACGCGCCGACATAGACGCCCGACTGCTGTTCAACGGCACCGACAAGGAGCGCAACCGCCTGCGCAACTTCACCTATCATGTAGGCGACTATATGTATATCTACTTCACCTCCCCGGTAGACGGCTATCTGGCCGCATATCTCGGCGATGATGACGAGGCCATGACAATGCAGTGTCTGCTGCCATACGACGGCATGGCCGACGGAGCCTTTGCGGTGGAGGCAGGCAAGGAATACATCCTTTTTTCGCGCGATGACGCCACCCCGGAGGCACGACCCTTCACCCGCCGCATAAAGATGAACAGCCGCAAGCAGACCGACATCAACCAGATATACATCATTTTCTCGCCCAACAAATTTGTAAAGGCGCGCGACACCCGAAACACCTCAAAGACACTCACCGACATGCGCACCGGGCAGCAGGTGAGCCTAATGCCTCGCGAGGCTACATTCGCCGACTTCCAGAAATGGCTTGCTCGCAACCGCCGCCGCGACCCCGAGATGCAGGTAGTCAAAAACATCGTCACCGTCGTAAGAACCGACTGACCCCCCAAAAACTTTTCCCACCCCGCCCCAACGCTACCCCTGACTACATAAGTCATTGATGGCCTTAAGATCAACCTTAAGGTCATTTGTTTTGGGGGAGATTCAGTTTTTTACTATTTTTGCGGTATGGGAAGAAGAATTTTTATACAGGTATGGGGATTGTTGGCTCTTTTTTGCTGCTCAACGGCTGCATACGCTTCAGATCCTGTGGGCATTGAAGTGACTCAGTTTTTTGAGGAGCGCTTTAGCATCGGAGCGTCCCCAAATCCTGAGCATGAGAATGTTACATGGTGGTTTGAGCTCGATCAGTCCACCCGTACAGCTACCCTTATGGCTCCGCCGGAAGGGGTGTATAATTTTTCTCATCCCGGCACTCCTTCCAAGGCAAATCACCACGATGACGGCACCACAAACCATTACTACTGGAGCCCATCAATGGGCAATCTGTATGGTCTTGACGCATATTTTACAGCTGTGAGGATTCCGGCAGAATTCACTTATCCGGCTGATGGAAAGACATATACCGTAACTGCCATCGGCGACCGGGCGTTTGCCGGAAGTAATATAGCGGTTCCCCATGTGCCCTCCACAGTCACCACCATCGGCGACGGTGCATTTGCCGGATGCAGCTCTCTGCTCGGGGTTGTGACAACATCGGCTTTTGAACTGGTTCCTAACTCTGTGACAAGCATCGGCACAGACCTTTTCAAGGGGTGCACAAGCCTGAAAAGGGTTGAGATAGGCGATGGTGTGGAGATTGTACCTGCCGGAGTGTTTGACGGCTGCGAGGCTCTGGAGCAAGTGAGGTTTGGCAAGGCAGTCAAGGAGATTCGCTGCACTCTGCCTCCTCTTGTCGATATAGCCTTCGGATCGGAGAAGCCTCCGGTGTATAACGGCGTAATAGCCGCCACAACAACCATTTGGGTGCCACAAAAAAGCAGGGCGCTTTATGCAAACAGCTTCGCTACCTCGCGCCTTAAGACTTTTGGTGTGACTCCGGACAAGCCGGGCAAGCTTACATTCTACACAAATTGCTCACAGCTTGTCAAGTTCGAGCTCGCATCCGCTCCTATGAAGCCGGAGGGGAGCAAGGAGAGCCATTATTTCATTTACCGCACTCTCGATTACGGCGGCTTCGGTATCCGTAAGGAAAAGATGGGACCTTTTGTGGGTCCGGACAGAAGCGACCTCCCTTACATGCTGCTGTTCAGCGATGTGGAGAAGGGGTTGGTTCATGGCCCGTATACATCGCCAAATTCAGGCAACAATTTTTATCACGCCACCTACACCGCCCCGGGCAATTACACTGTCACCCTGAGGAGCAATGACATAACCAGAGCATCATACACCTGGGATGTGGAGGTGGTTGACGGGGTGCCTGCCTACTCAATACACATCGAGGGGCCGAGCGTTGTGTCGCCGCAGGAGGAGCCTGTGCAGTTCATTGCTCATGTAAAGGACTATAAATACACCGCCAATGTCAGCTGTAAGGATGTTGTGTGGAGCTCAAGCGATGAATCGGTATTTACAGTGGATCAGTCGGGCACAGTCCACTGCACGGGAGTTGAGGGAGAAGCCTCGCTTATAGCGACGAGCGCCGACCCTGCCACTCCATATGTTCAGGGGTTTCGTAAGATTTATGTAAACAACAAGAACGCGCTGAAATTTCCTTTAACCCAGTTTGTTCCGACACAAAGAGAGATGACCGGCAATACGCCTTCATACACATCTGTTGAAAACACTTTCCACGTTGCCAAATATCCTGACGGCTCTTATGTGCTCACCTGCCCCGAAAATGAGGTTGATTACAGTACCGGGGTCCCTGTCACACCCTACAATTTCACATACTCCGGCATGGAAAGCCTTACCAAATATGGCAAAAAGAGGATGTGGTCATGGGACATTGACATGCTGGCATCAACAAACGATGCTTTGCTGGCTTACCATACTCCCCTTGCTATACAGACCACCACGTTTATAAAGGATTCGGATGGCGACATTCCGACCGCAACATTCATCAATATCCGCAAAATAGATGACTATGCGCTTGCAGGCAGCAATATACGCTATATCAACTATGTACACACAACTTCGCCTGATGAGACCCTCCGGGAGATAGGCGACTATGCCTTTGCGGGATGCCGCGATTTCAAGGGGGTGGAGCTCGGAAGCGCCTACGAGGTTGTGCCTGACGAGGTTGAGAAGATAGGGCGCGGCATTTTCAAAGACTGCTCGAGTATGGAGGTGATGTATATCGGCGATGGTGTCAGCTCCATACCGGAGGAGACATTCGACGGCTGCAGCGCGCTGCGCCAGGTGCGCATAGGAGCGGGCGTAAAGGAAATCAACTGCAATATAGCAGCGCTGGAAAAAATCGCTTTCGCATCAGAACAAGTGCCTGCGCTCAAAGTGGGTTGCAGCATCTCCGCTCCTGAGATATGGGTACCTGCAAAGGCGGTCAACGACTATCGCGAGGCGTGGCCTGATGCCAACATAATTCCATATAGTTTTGTGATTGAAGAGGGGCGCACCGGATTGGGAGCATACATCAACTCGCAGCGAAATCTCAAGATAGAGCATAGCTTGCCGTCCGCCGAAGGTCAGTATATGTACGCTTATCCCACCAATGGAACAAAAAATCTCTACTTTTCTACAGCCGCAACCTCTCCGGGCTACCGTCTTGTATACACCAAGCTGCCGACCTCAGGCCTTAAGATTGTAGCTGCCACCTCCTCTTCTGCCAAAGTTCAGTATACAGCAGTAAGCTCCGGAATGACATTAATCTTTGTGTCGCTTGACATTACCAGATGCAAGGTCAAGGTGCCGTTTGCGGTAAAGAAAGGCAACCCAATGACAAAGATAACGCTGGTTTACGGCAAGGAAAGCGTGAATGTGGGCGCATCAGCGGCATACTCCTGCTCGTATAACGGTGTGCCTGAACCAACCAACGGCTCTGCAATCTGGTCGGTGTCAGATCAGTCTCTCGCCTCCATTACATCCGTAGGCTATCTCACTGCCAAGGCTCCGGGAACTGTGGTGGTTACAGTGAAAAGCGGCGACCCATACAGCGACATTTTTTCAGATTCAAAAACTGTCACTCTAAAAGAGCTGTATTCCAACTTCACACTGAGCCTACTGACAGAGGATGGAGAAAAGCTGCTTCAGAATTCAGAGCTTGTGAAAGGCAATGTCGGTGATTGTATCAAACTGAAAATAAACCAATATCCTACCCACCTCTCTACACCTGAGCTGAACTGGAGCTTCATAAGCAATGATGACGAAATATGCTCGTTTTACAAAAGCACCCTGACAATCAACCTGCTGAAACCGGGAAAATGCACACTTGTGGCCAATATGCCGGCCTCTATGACAGCTACCAATATTGCTATCTCGAAAACCATTCGAATCACAGTTGAGGAAAAAACAGAGGAAAAACCTGTCGACCCGGAGCCTGAGCCTGAGCCCGAACCTGAGCCGGAACCAGACCCAGGCCCCAAACCAGATCCGGACCCGGAACCGGAGCCCGAACCCGGGCCTGAACCCGAGCCTGAACCCGAGCCGGAACCCGAGCCGGATCCCGAGCCGGATCCCGAACCGGAACCCGAGCCTGAACCGGACCCCGAACCCGAACCCGAACCGGAACCCGAGCCTGAACCGAACCCCGAACCCGAACCCGAGCCGGAGCCGGAAGGTCCGTCTTCAATAGAGACTGTTGAGTCCGGTAAATTTAATGTCACCACCGTAGGCATGACATTAGAGATTGATGGCGTTGAGCAGGGATCGGTTGTAAGAATATATACCGCCGGCGGAGCGATTGCCGGATGGTATCGCTCAACGGGAAATGCGGCAACTATAACGCTGCGCAGTCACGGAATGTACATCGTTGTTGCCGGCAATCGCACCTGCAAGGTAGTGCTATAACCGTTCAGGGAACATATCTGATAAGGGAAAGTCCGTCGCGGAGGGGCAGAATCACTGTTTCGAGATGCGGATTCGCCACCACAGCATCATTGAACTGAGCTATGCCTGCCGATTGCGCATCGGTAGCCTCCTGCTCAGCAATCTTGCCACCCCAAAGGGTATTGTCGGCAATTATGAAGCCTCCGGGACGCAGATGAGGCAAAATCGCATCAAGATACTTGCAATAATGACGCTTGTTGGCATCGATATACACCATGTCCCAGGTAATGTCAAGGGTCGGTATGATGTCAAGGGCATCACCGATATGGAGTGTTATCCTGTCACCGCCCGGAGCCGTTTTGAAAAGCGATATGAGTGAGTCGGCGCTTTCATCGTCTATCTCGATTGTGTGCAATGACGCTTCCGGAGCCAGCGCCTCGGCAATGCAAAGCGCCGAGTAGCCCGAGAATGTGCCGAGTTCGAGCACATTGCGGGGATTTATCATTGCAGTGAGCATCTTCAGGATACGTCCCTGCACATGGCCTGAGCACATCTGCGGATACAGACGGTGAAGCCATGTGTGGCGGTAAAGTTCGTTGAGATGCTTCGGCTCGGCAGAGGTGTGCGCTGTTATGTAGCTGTCTATTTCGCGCTGCATCCGTTGAGATATTTTTCTGTTGCTTTAATTGTGGAGTGCATCGCCGCCACTGCTTCGACGGGATATTGCCCTTTGGCCGTCTCTCCTGTGAGCAGCATCCAGTCAGCGCCTTGCACTACACCGAAGGCTATGTCGTTGACCTCCGCGCGGGTTGGCTGCGGCGAGGTCATCATCGAGTTCAGAATCTGGGTGGATATGATTGCCGGTTTGCGCAGCGAGCGGCACAGCTCCATTATGTGCATCTGCCGGGCAGGCACCTCGCAGAGCGCAATCTGCGCGCCGAGGTCGCCTCTGGCCACAAGCAGTCCGTCAGCCGCATCGGCTATCTCGGCGAGATTGCACAAGGCTTCGCGGGTCTCTATTTTTGCAAAAAGCTTCACCGAGGGGTCGTTGATAGCCTCCCGCACCTGATGAACATCATCGGCGGTGCGCACAAATGAGTGGGCAATAATGTCTACCCCGCATTGCTTTGCTGCGGCGATATTGTCGATATCCTTTCCTGAGACCGCCGGCATGGGAGGGAGGGTGGCTGACTCAGAGGCGTTGACGCTTTTGCGCGAGCCAAGGCGCCCCTGCCGGACAACCCGACAGGAAACCGCATCGGGCGACAGCGAGGACAAAACAGAGAGAAGTATCTCGCCGTCATCAATAGCCAGGGTGTCACCGGGCTTGAGATATTGGCCGAGCGCCGGAACATTCACAAATATACTGCCGGCGTGGGAAAGTGATGTGCCGTACGATACCGACACTATCGAGTTGAGCGGCAAAACAATCTCCTCGGCCTCGTCGGCAAGGGCTGTTGTACGCATCTCGGGGCCTTTGGTATCCATCAGCACAGTTATGCCCGCATCCACGGCTCTCACTTTTGCAATTATATCAGCAATTGAAGCCGGAGTGACATGGGCGGAATTGATGCGCACTCCTTGCATTCCGGCGGCATGGAGATCTTTGATAAACTGCTCGGATGAGCGGTTGTCGGCCAGCGTGGCCATTACTTTAGTATGTGTCATAGCAGCGATTCAACAGCAAGGCGGTAGCTTTCAAGGCCGAAACCGGCGATTATTCCTTTGCACACCGGGGTGATAAGGGATGTGTGGCGGATTGATTCTCGGGCGGCAATATTCGATATATGCACTTCAACCACAGGGGTGCGGATTGCGGCGATAGCATCGGCGATAGCAAGCGATGTGTGGGTGTAGGCTCCCGCATTGAGTATGATTCCGGTGAAAGACCGGGAATTTGTGTCATGAAGACAGTCTATCAAGGCGCCTTCATGATTTGACTGGAAGTACTCAAACCGGACTTCCGGATAGCGCTTACGCAGCGAATCGAGGCAACTGTCCATTGTGTCGGAGCCATATATACCCGGCTCGCGGGTGCCGAGCAGATTGAGATTCGGGCCGTTTATTATCAAAATTTCCGTCATTGCTGTAGATTTAAATCAGGTGAGACAAGAAGCCACACGGCTATGTGGGACAACAGAATGAGAGCCATCAGAATCCAGCTCATCAGTGCGCGCCGCGGATAGCAGACGTATGCGAGGTATGCCGCGGTAACTATATAGAACGGGTAAATACGCAGCAGAGTGCTGACGAGTGGAACTCCCGCCGGTGCGTTATCAAGCAAAAACGGCAGCTGACACACAGGCAAAGCGAGGATAATCAACAGCACAAGCACCCACCGGGGCGTATTGTCGCGGGCAATCATTTTGAATTATTCTTTGATTTACGATACTCCACAACTGTTTCCGCGATTCCCCTTTCAAGAGAGTAAGCCGGGGCGAACCCGAAGTCGTGCCGGGCGTCGGATATGTCGCAGTTCCAGTTTCGCTGCTTCATAATCTTGAACTTGTCACGGTTGAGCGTCGATGCTTTCATTTTCGCCACAGCATATTTCTCGGCCACAACTGAAGCTATATAAGCAGTCCAGAGCGGAAGCCGTACCGGAACAACAAATTTGCGGCCGAGTGCCTTAGCCACAATTTTGCGAAACTGCGACTGGGTGTATACCTGAGGCTCCGCTATGATATACTTGCGCCGCAAGGTCTGAGGAGTGGCAATCGCATCGAATATTGCAGCGGCAAGATCCTTGACATATATGAACGACAACAGTTGCTTGCGGAATCCCACACCGAAGTCCCAATGGGCATCGATGCACTTTATCATCATCAGGTAGTCCTGCTCATGCGGGCCGTACACCCCTGTCGGGCGGAAAATAGTCCAGTTCAGATCCGCGCAGGTTTCAAGAAAAGTCTCCGCCTTGATTTTAGAGACACCGTAGCGTGTGTTGGGCTGAGGTATTGACCGGTTGGTCAGCGGCTCATAGTTTTTCTCATCGCCGGGGCCGATGGCGCTGAGACTGCTCATGAACAGGAAGCGCTCCGGCAGCATATCTGCAATGCGCAGGGCATTGACAGTATTTTGGAGAAAAATATAATTGATGCGGTTGAAATCAGCGAAATTCGCACATTTTGTGGCACCGAGATTATATACAATCCAGTCCCACCTGCCGCCGTCCGGCATAGCATCGCGGAGCTGCGCGGCCAGTTTGTCGACATCAGAATAGTCGAGGTTGACAAACTTGATATCCGCATGGTTGAGAAACTCGCGCGATGTTGAGGGACGCACGCCGGCCCAGGTTTCAAAACCGCGACGGAGGCTCTCATCGGCGATAAAGCCGCCGATGAAGCCTCCGGCACCTATTATAAGTACTTTCTTTTTCACAATGTAGCGTTAGGATTCTGCATCTTCTTCTATGCTGAAGTCATCAGGCAGATCGGTGTCGAAGTCCATATCGTCCATGTCGAATTCCTCGTCATCCATCTCCTCCTCTTCGGGTTCAGGCTCCTTTGACTTGGATTTGGAACCACCCTTGGACTTCTTGGACTTTTTGCCGGCAGGAACCTTGCCCTCCTTGAGAGCCGCCATGATTTTTGCTTCCAGTTCTTCAGCGAGCTCTGGATTGTCCTGAATAACGCGTTTTGCAGCCTCTCTGCCCTGAGCGAGCTTGGAACCGGCATAGCTGAACCAGGCTCCGCTCTTGTTGATGATTTCGAGATCCACACCAAGGTCAAGAATCTCGCTTGATCGGGATATGCCCTCACCGAACATGATGTCAAACTGCGCTCTGCGGAAAGGAGGCGCAACCTTGTTTTTGACAACCTTCACCTTTGTTTCACGGCCAAACACCTCGTCTCCATCCTTGATGGTAGTGCTTGCACGGATATCGACGCGCACACTGGCATAGAACTTCAGGGCATTGCCACCGGTAGTTGTTTCCGAGGGACCGAACATCACTCCGATTTTCTCACGCAGCTGGTTGATGAATATGCAGGTAGTGTTTGTTCGCGCGATTGCGCCGGTAAGCTTACGCATGGCCTGCGACATCAGTCTGGCATGAAGTCCGACATTCTTGTCACCCATATCGCCTTCAATCTCGCTCTTGGGGGTGAGCGCGGCAACAGAGTCGACAACAAGCAGGTCAACAGCACCGGAGCGGATAAGCTGCTCGGCAATCTCGAGAGCCTGCTCGCCATTGTCCGGCTGGGAAATCAGCAGGTTGTCCACATCAACGCCAAGCTTCTCAGCATAGAAGCGGTCAAATGCGTGCTCGGCATCGATTATGGCAGCCACACCTCCGAGCTTCTGTGCCTCAGCTATAGCATGGATAGCGAGAGTAGTCTTACCGGACGATTCCGGACCAAATATCTCGATGATACGCCCGCGGGGAAAACCGCCAACGCCAAGCGCGTAGTTCAAGCCGATAGAACCGGTGGGGATAACCTCGACATCTTCAACCACCTCTTCGCCAAGTTTCATGATAGCGCCACGGCCAAAATTCTTCTCAATCTTGGCCATTGCAGCGTTGAGAGCCTCCAGCTTAGCCTTCTTGGGATCAGCAGGGGTTTTATCTTTCTTTGCAGATGATTCTTTTTTTGCCATATTCAGATTTATTTTTGTTTCTGATACAAAGGTACGAAATAATGTGTGCAATTGTATAGCACATACCGGTTAAGGTATGTTATTCTTACAAGAGGGGTAAACTTTCCTAACTCTGACGTGTTCTAATAGTACATAGCAAAATTACTTTTTCCATTGCAAGAAATGTGATAATGATTGGTTTATTATCTAAGCGAGGAGACGTTGTGAAAACATCTCCTCGTTGCTTTTATAAGAATTATAGGAATTATACGAATTATAGCTCTTATACGCCTATAAACAAGGAAAGCCGCGGCTCGT
>CAJUPZ010000028.1 GCA_910588065.1 uncultured Muribaculaceae bacterium | reverse complement strand
ACGAGCCGCGGCTTTCCTTGTTTATAGGCGTATAAGAGCTATAATTCGTATAATTAATTCTTATAGCAGAGCCATCGCTATCTTGGCGCAGGCCTCGGCGTCGGCGAGTGCGTTATGGTGGTTGTCAAAGGGTATGCCGAAGAAATTGGCGAGGTGTGGGAGCGAGAATGATGCGCACAGTGAGCGCGGTATTGTTGTGCGCGCTTTCTCAAGGGTGCAGTAAAACGGTGGTTCGTGATAGTCTATGCCGTAGCAGCGGCAAGTTGCCTTTATGCAGCTTTCGTCAAATTTTTTGTTGTGAGCAACCAGTGGCAATGAGCCGATGAATGCTCTCAGGTCTACCCACACGCGGTCGAAAGTGCGGGCATTCTCTGTGTCTGCCCGGCTGATTCCGTGGATGTTTTGAGTAAAGAAACGGAAGTAATACTCCGGTTCCGGCTTCACAAGTTCGTAAAACCGGTCGACAATGCAACCGTCCACCACTTTGACGGCGCCTATGGCGCAGATGCTTGTGGCGTGGTTGTTGGCTGTCTCCACATCCACAGCCACAAAGTTATTCATCGCTGCCGCTGTTTATCAAGGATAGCACTTTTGTCCTTACATCTTCCATGAGCCACCGTGGGGTGGATGTAGCACCGCAGATGCCTATGCTTGAGCATCCATGAAGCCACCTGGGGTCTATGTCCTCGGGACCTGCGATGAGATGTGTGCGGGGATTTACGCCTGTGCACTCGGCGCAGAGAACTTTGCCGTTGCTGCTTTTGGATCCGCTGACAAAGAGCACCATGTCGTGTGCCGCGGCGAAGCTGCGCAGTGATTCGGAGCGTCCGCTTACCTGACGGCATATTGTGTCGAAGTGTTTAAACTTAGAGTCGGGAGATTTGCGGCTGTTGATTTCGTCAATCATGAGATTGAAGCCGTGAGGCGATTTGGTTGTCTGCGAGTACAGGGATATGCCGCGCGAAAAGTCCACTTTGTCAAGGTCGCCGATATTCTCGGCCACAATGGCTGTGCCTTTTGTCTGTCCGACAAGGCCGTTGACCTCGGCGTGGCCATTCTTGCCGTAGATTACAATCTGGGTGTCAGCGCCGTTGTCAAATGTCTGTTTGATGCGCTGCTGCAGGCGTAGCACCACCGGGCAGGTGGCGTCTATTATCTCGATGTTGTTTCGGCGCGCTGTCTCGTAGGTGGAGGGTGGCTCTCCGTGCGCGCGGAGGAGCACCTTCACGTTGTGTAGATTTTTGAGGTCTGCGTGTGTGATGGTGATGAGTCCGCGGCTGCGCAGCCGCTCCACCTCGCTGGAGTTGTGGACAATGTCGCCGAGGCAATACAGGCTGCCGTTGCTGTCGAGCACTTCTTCGGCTTTGCGTATGGCTGTCACAACTCCGAAGCAGAATCCTGAGCCGGGGTCTATCTCAACACTCGCTGCCATTTGCCTTGAGTTCTGATTCATGAAAAAGGTTGAGCAGCCACTCGCTCTGCTGTGCGTGGGTGAGGTGTGAGTTGTCGAGCACGGCGGCGTCCGGGGCTTTTCGCAGGGGGCTCTCGGCGCGTGTTTCGTCGATATGGTCGCGCTCGATGACGTTTGCGAGCACATCCTCATATTTGGCGGGAGTGCCGTTCTGAATCAGCTCTTTGTAGCGGCGCTCAGCTCTGGTTTCCGGTGAAGCTGTCACAAACACTTTCATCTCGGCCTGAGGAAAGACGGTTGTGCCGATGTCACGGCCATCCATGACAATGCCTTTTTCTGTGCCGAAGCGCTGCTGGAGGGCGGTGAGAGCCTGACGCACGGAGTGGATTGCCGCAACGGGCGATACATGGGATGACACCTCCATTGAGCGGATGCGGTGCTCCACATCCTCGCCGTTGAGCAGCGTGTGTTGGCCCTGAGGGGTTAGGGCAAAGTCGATGTGAATATCGCCGAGGGCTTTGCCGAGCGAGCCGGAGTCAACATTGCCGTCGGGGTCTATCATGTTGTTTTCGAGGGCGTAGAGTGTCACGGCGCGGTACATTGCGCCGGAGTCGATGTAGCGGTAGCCCACTTTTGCGGCGAGTTCCTTGGCCATAGTGCTTTTGCCTGAGGATGAGTAGCCGTCAATGGCCACAATTATTTTTCGTTTCTGTGAATTGTCCATATTTTGAAGTCAATTGCCTATGATATTGTCTAAACTTGCGGAGAGGCTCATCATCAATGTAGTGGCGCCGGTGTGTGGCTGTGCAAATGCTAAGCCTATGCCCCATGTGCCGATGTCAAGGCCGGCGCCGAGCGACAGACCGCTGAGGAGGTTGCGTGAATATGCGCTCATGTCGGTACGGGTCTTGTAGTTATAACCGATGGAGATGTAATAGCGTTCGCTTGGAACAATGTCGGCCGCGAATATGAGGTGGCGCATGAGGTTTGACCCGAATGAGGATTTTAGTTGCGGGGCGGAGCCTGCGCTGCCGTCACCGGGGTCGTAATAGGGGAGCTTCCATTTGGTGAGGTTCCAAGCGGTGATGGAGAAGCGCACGGGAAATCCTGGGAATGACTGGGTCCAGCCGAGGCGAATGTCAACCGGCAGGCGGTCGTAGCTTTGGTCAAAGCGTTTGATCTGTCCGCCGAGGTTGACCACTGTTGCGCTGAGCGACAGGTCGCGCTCCTCGTCGTAGTAGTTTACGCCGAGGTCAACACCGATGGCGAATGCGGAGTATGAATCGTATGCGCTGTACAGTGCTTTGACAGCAAATCCTCCACGCAGCATATCGGTGAAGTCGTAGGAGTACAGGCCAGAAAGAGCGAGGTCTTTGGGGGAGAATGTGCCGGTTTCAATGCCTGAGGCGTCTGTCCGTGGAATCGAGCCGTAGCCGAAGTAGCGCAGCGATGCCGCCCAAGCGCCGCGTTCGCCGGCGGAGTGGGTGTAGGCGGCCGATGCGAAGTTGCTGCCACCTATATAATGCATGTAGCTGAGGCCTATGCGCGAGCTGAGTTCCGGGCCGAGCAGGGCGGGATTTTGCTCGGTGGACAGGATGTCGCCGTCGATGGTGGATATGTTGACTCCGCCAAGGCCATAAATCTTCGGCGAGGGGCTGATATTCAAAAAGTTGTAAGCGGGTGAGCCGTCGGAGGCTGTTGCGCAGATGCAGCAGCCGCAAAGAGCTATGATTGATGTTAGAAACTGTCTGATGGTCATAGTCGAGGTATTCACCCAATATAACGGCGCATCATCGGTCTATATTGTGAAAATGGCGGTATGAAGCGGCCGTAAAATTGTCAACAAAGATAAAACAATAATAATCATTCTCAAAATGCGGGGCAAGTTTTTGAAAATTCAGTGTCCATAGACTACTTTTGCTGAGCCTGACATAACAGAACCAAGGTCAGGCCAAGAAAAAACACAGACAGTTGACACAACAATATATGCTTACCTCCTCAGGCAAGATTCTGATAACCATGCTGCTGGCGATGCTCGCAACCGGCGCGCAGGCTCAGTTCCGTCAAGTAATCACCTATCAGACGGTGGTTGGCGGCAACCGGGTTGTGTCCCGTGAGGCGTTTACATTTGACTCAGTAGATGAGGAGCCTCATTTTCCGGGCGGTGACGGCGCGATGATGAAGTTCATAAACCGGGAGCGCCGCTATCCGGCGGATGCTTTTGAGGCCGGCATACAGGGAAGGGTGTTGTGCAGTTTCGTAGTACAGACCGACGGCACTATCTCCAATGCCGAGGTACTCAGGGGTGTTGACAAGAGCCTTAACCGCGAGGCATTGCGCATAATAGAGCGGATGCCCAGATGGGTTGCCGGCAAAATAGGTGATACTAAAGTGCCGGTTTACTGCATATTGCCGATTACTTTCCGGCTTTAGCGGGGAAGGGAGCTACAGGTTGCGCCGCGCCCTGTTTGTAATCACCGGAATAAGCATATTCGCAGTCAGGGCGCCGAATATAGCGAGATAAACGCAGTACATTGCTATGTCGCCGATTGTAATCACCGGCTGAGTCATGGTGCCCGCGGTGTATTTTATGCCGAGGGCGAGAGTTATTGCCGCGGCAATGGCGCAGCTCCATAATTCTATTCTTGCGGCAATGCGTTTCTGCTTGTCCGGCAGGCGGTTGAGCACTTTTTTTGTGAACCACGGCGAGGCGGGGGCGTCGGGGAGCTGCTGCATCATGCGGCGCAGTGCGCGGTCGTTGTCATTGTCAGTTGTTTTCATTTTCTTTGAGTATTTCAGCCATTTTGTTGCGGGCACGCGACAGGTAGACTTTCACTGTGCCCTGAGGCAGCCCGGTTATATCGCAGATTTTTTTGATGGGGAGGTCCTCCATATAATACAGGAGCACGAGGCTCTTTTCGGTGTCGTTGAGAGCTGTAAGGGCAACACTCACATCGTAGCTTGCCAGCACAGCAGATTCAACCGATGCCGATTCGTCGCACAGTGTGGCGGCTTTGTCGAGGTCGCTGTCAATAGTGGTGCTGCGCCTCTTATAGTCGATAAACTCGCGGTAGGCGATGGTGTAGAGCCATGTTTTGAAGCGAGATATGCCTTTGAAAGAGCGCACTGAGGTGTAAGCCTTGAGAAAAGTTTCCTGTGCGATGTCGTCGGTCAGGGCGGCGTCACCACCGCAGAGGTTGAATATGAACCGCCGCAGCGGAGTCTGGTATTCCTCAACGAGTCTGCCGAAAGCGTGGCGGTCGTCCGCCGCCACGCATTTCGCAATCAGTGATATTTCCTCTAACCGGCTCAGCATTACGCTACTTACAGATTTTTGTCAGAGGGAGTGTTCTCGCAGCCGGTGTTGCGGCTTGTGCGCTGCTCAACGAAGTAGCAAATCACTTTTGCCACACCGACAAGGAGGGGGAGCACGCTAAGGGCTGCACCCGGCTCGGCGTTTACGGCGGCGAAGAATATCAGGCCTGTGACACCGAAGGCAATCCACACCAGCCCGTAGAAAAGGCGTTTGCGGTTGAGAGCGTCGGTTGTACCCTTGGCTCCAGTGTAGAACACCTCGGGAAGCGGCTGTGCGCGGTTGACTGACAACTCCACCACATGGTATTTGGCCTGCAGATTTTTGTTTTTGAAATAGAGCACGAGCCACACCACGACAATCACGAACAGAAATGGAGTAACCACGGCAACCAGTCTCAGGGTATCCTGTGTACTATAGGAGTCATTGTACATGCTGATCGATGGTGAAACCACCAGAGGGGTGTTGGCGATGGAGTCGATCGAGGGGGCAGAGGCGATTTCTGAGCGTATCGCGTCGGCAATCAGCTGGCGGTCGGAATCGCTGATTCTGATCTCGGAGTTATCTTTGCCTGAGCAGCTCCAGAGGCTTGCCGCGGCAATGATGGCGAGGATAAAGAGTTTAATAACAGATTTCGGTTTCATTTCAGTTGGTTTTATGGTGTCTCAATTATGGATTTTGTATCTCTTAGACGCAGCGGCAGTAAGAACGGTTACAATCTTACCAGAATTTTTTTGCGTCGCGGTTGTATTCCCACCCCTTCGAGGCCATATAACTGATGAATTCCCCCGTGTCAAACCCCATGTCGTCGCAGAGTTCCTCAATCGAGGAGTAGCTGTCGCGCAGCTTCATGTTGACATAGCTGAGCAGCATCGCCGCATCTTGCGGCATATTTCCGAATTTATTGTCCATATTGATTGTTATTATAAATAATGATGCAAAATTAGCTAACTTTGCAGAATATGCGACATTTGCTTTACATACTCCCTGCTTTAGCCGTTTTAGCGGCAGCTTGTTCGGGCAAGCATTATCCTGATGCCGGCTCCTCCGCTCCGGCAGCCGAGCAGGCTGCATGGATTGCATCGGAAGACAATCCGGAGGAGGCTGCATCGCGTATTGTGGTATGGCTTCAGAGCGCCGATACTGCGGACAGGCTGTTTTCCAGGCAATTGGTGAGCCGAGTGCTGTTTTACTATGACAGCATCGGCGCAACAGACAGCGCCCGCCGGTTTGCCGATGCGTTTTATGCGCGCTGCGGCGAGCTCGATGCTGACAGCCAAGCTGCTTTGCTGCTTGCGATGGATGACCCCGGGAAGCTTGGCGCACTCCTTGCCCGTCCGCCGCGAAACGAAGAGCTGGTGGCGGCTGTGGAGAGCCGCCTCGCGGGCAACGAACCGGCCCTCGAAGCGTTCAAGAACCAATACCAGAAGTACAAGAAATATTACGACAAATTGAAATAACCTGAAAATGAAAACGATACAGCAGTATACCGACCTGATTCACGAAAGAATAACCGCATTGCCGCTTGACAAAGAGCCGGCAGGACTGTATGCCCCTATCAGATATGCCCTCGATGCGGGTGGCAAGCGTCTGCGCCCGGTGCTTGCGCTTGCAGTTGCCGAAGCTATTGCCGGCGATTGCGAGGTGGCTGTAAACCAAGCTCTTGCAGTTGAGATGTTTCACAATTTCACTCTGCTCCACGACGATGTTATGGACAAGGCGGATGTGCGCAGGGGCAGACCTACCGTCCACAAGCAGTTTGACGAAAACACCGCTATTCTCAGTGGTGACACCATGCTCACTCTTGCATCGCAACTTGCCATGGAGGGGTGTGACACAAGCACACTGCGCCCGGTGCTGAATATGCTCAACACCACAGCTGTAGAAGTGTACGAGGGGCAGCAGCTCGACATGGATTTCGAGCGCCGCGCTGATGTGAGCGTGGATGAGTATATGGAGATGATACGCCTTAAAACATCAGTGTTGCTCGGTTGCTCCTGCGCTCTCGGAGCCATCATGGCCGGAGCGCTGCCTCAGGTGGTGAGGGCAATGTACTCGTATGGCGAGAAACTCGGCATCTCTTTCCAGCTCAAGGATGACTGGCTTGACACATACGGCGACCCCTCCACATTCGGCAAAGCCATTGGCGGAGATATTGTCAATGAAAAGAAAACATGGCTGCTCATAAATGCCATGAATGAGGATAAGGAGGGTGTGATAGCCGGAGTGCTCGGCAAGAATATCGACGCGCAGGAGAAAATAGAGATTGTGCGCGGGGTGTACAACCGGCTCGGCTTGTCGGAGCGTTGCCGCAGCCTTGAGGTGTGCTACGCTGAGGAGGCCGTGAAATCACTCGCCGATGCACAATTGTCGGCGGTACCCTACAGATTTTTCGAGGAGCTGGCATTAAATTCAGTGAAGAGAAACAAATGAGCATAATCGATACCCACACCCATCTGTATTTAGAGGAGTTTGATCCGGAACCCGGCGATGCTGTGAGTCGCGCTCTCGATGCGGGTGTGCACCACATGATATTCCCGAATGTGGGGGTTGACACCATAGAACGGATGACCGCGCTGCACTCGCAGTTTCCTCAGGTCACCTCCATGGCCATGGGGCTTCACCCTACCGAGATAGGGGAGGGGGCTGATGACCTGTGGGAGTGTATCTATGAGAATATAATCAAAGACCCCGGCCGGTGGGTGGCTGTCGGAGAGATAGGCATGGATCTTTACTGGGACAAAACTTTCGAGTCCCGGCAGATGCAGCTGTTTGACACTCAGCTTACTGTAGCGGAGTCACTTGGGCTGCCGGTGATAATCCACTGCCGCGAGGCTCTCGACCAGACTCTTGAGGTGATGGAGGCGCACCGTGCTGTCCGTGGTGTGTTTCACAGTTTCGGAGGCTCGGAAGCTGATGTGGAGCGCATACGCAACCGTGCCGGCGATTTTTATTTCGGCATAAACGGCATTGTGACCTTCAAAAATTCCACACTCAGGAATATCCTTCCGGCAATCACTCCGCAGCGCATTGTGTTGGAAACGGATGCACCTTACCTTGCGCCGGTGCCCATGCGCGGCAAGCGCAATGAAAGTGCGTTCATTGTCCACACCGCGGGAGTTGTGGCTCAGGCGCTTGGCATGAAAGCAGAAGCGTTGGCCGATGTCACCACCGCCAACGCCTGCAATCTTTTTGACCGGCTGCCTGTTCAGCCGCCGAAATTGTCGTAGTGAATGTTTTCCGGATCCACGCCAAGGCTGTCGAGCATACCCTCCACGGCTTTGCTCATCGGGCCGGGACCGCACATATAGTATTCTATATCCTCAGGATTCTCGTGGTTTTTCAGGTAGGTGTCATAAATCACCTGATGCACGAATCCGGGTGTGTATTTCACGCCCGCAGCATCTGCGGCGGGGTCGGGTCGGTCGAGGGCAAGGTGGAATTTGAAGTTCGGAAACTCCTTTTCGAGTTCGAGGAAGTCGTTGAGGTAGAACACCTCGTTGAGAGCTCTCGCACCGTAGAAGTAGTTCATTACCCTGTCGGTAGTCTTCAGGGTTTTGGTCATGTGCATTATCTGGGCGCGCAGGGGAGCCATGCCGGCGCCGCCGCCAATCCACATCATCTCTTTCTTGCTGTCGAAAATAGGATGGAAGTCGCCGTAGGGGCCGCTCATAATCACCTTGTCGCCCGGTTTGAGAGTAAAGATGTAGCTTGACGCTATGCCGGGCATCACATCCATGAAACCCACCTCGGGTTTCGGTTTCATAGGTGGTGTGGCTATGCGCACAGTCAGCATAATTCTGTCGCCCTCGGCGGGATAGTTGGCCATTGAGTATGCGCGCACCGTAGTCTCGGTGTTCTTGCATTTCAGCTTGAACAGACCGAATTTTTCCCATGACGGCAGATATTCCGGTCCGATGAGCGACTTGTCAATATCTTTGTCGTAGCTCATTTCGTAGGGCGGAATCTTTATCTGCGCATACGAGCCGGGAATAAAGTCCATGTGCTGTCCCGGGGGGAGGGCAACAATGAATTCCTTGATGAATGTGGCTACATTCCTGTTTGAAATCACGGTGCATTCCCACTCCTTGATGTCAAGGACAGAAGCCGGTACACCGATTTTCATATCCTCCTTCACCTTCACCTGACAGGCGAGTCGCCAATGGTCCTGCACCTGCTTGCGGGTGAAATGCACAGTCTCAGTGGGCAGAATGTCGCCGCCCCCCTCAAACACCTGCACCTTGCACTGGCCGCAGCTGCCTTTGCCGCCGCAGGCCGAGGGAAGGAATATGTTTTGGTCTGCCAGGGTGCTGAGCAGCGGTTTGCCTGAATCGGCTTCCACATCGCGGTCGTTGTTGATGATTATATGCACCTTGCCGCTGTGCACCAGATAGCGCTTGGCCACAAGAAGAATCAGAACCAGAATTATGGTAACAGCCAGAAACACTCCCACTCCGGCAATGATGGTGAGATTGCCTGTGGCGCTGAGAGCGGTTATGAGATTTGTTGTCATGATGTCAGAGTTTAATGCCTAAGAAGCTCATGAATGCGATGCTCATCAGGGCGGTGATGATAAATGTGATGCCTGTGCCGCGAAGTGGAGCGGGAACCTTGCTGTAGGTGGCTATGCGCTCGCGTATGGCAGCAATGGCAACAATAGCGAGGAGCCAGCCGATGCCCCATCCGCCGCCGGCGCACACTGCTGTCCACACGCTTGAGAAGCCGCGCTGCTGCATGAAAAGGCTGCCGCCGAGAATGGCGCAGTTCACAGCTATGAGCGGCAGGAAGATGCCAAGCGATGAGTAGAGCGCGGGGCTGAACTTCTCAACAGCCATCTCGACAAGCTGCGTCATGGACGCTATGACGGCTATGAACATTATCAGCGACAGGAAGCTGAGGTCTACCTCCGTATATTCTTGTCCGAGCCACGACAGGGCGCCGGCCTTGAGCACATAGGTTTCAAGCAGGTAGTTTGCCGGAAGGGTGATCACCAGCATGAAGGTCACAGCCACACCAAGGCCGAAGGCGGTCTTGACATTCTTCGACACTGCGAGAAACGAGCACATGCCGAGGAAGTAGGCGAAAATCATGTTGTCGACAAATATCGACCGTATAAATATATTCAGATTTTCCATATTGTTCATCCTAAAAGGTTACGGCTCCTGTAGGTCTTTGTTGCGCGAGCGCTGAAACCAGATTATGCAGGCAACTACTATGAGTGCCATCGGGGGCAATATCATAAGGCCGTTGTTCACATATCCGGCCTCGTAGAAGCTGTCAGGCACAACCTGATAGCCGAGCAGAGTGCCGCTGCCGAGCAGCTCGCGGAAGAACGCCACAATCACAAGAATGATGGTGTAGCCGAGGCCGTTGCCGATACCGTCAAGAAACGACGGCCACGGTTTGTTTGCCATTGCGAATGCCTCAAGGCGCCCCATCAGTATGCAGTTGGTTATAATCAGACCTATGAACACAGACAGTTGTTTGCTCACATCGTATGCGTAGGCTTTGAGCAGCTGGTCCACAATAACCACCAGCCCTGCAACAACCACCAGCTGCACTATGATGCGTATGCTTGTGGGTATGGTGTTGCGGATCAGAGATATTATTACATTTGAGAATGCCAGCACGGCAATGACGGAGAGTCCCATCACTATGGCCGGCTCGAGTTTGGCGGTGACGGCGAGCACCGAGCAGATGCCGAGCACCTGCACCACCACCGGGTTGTTTTCAGAGAGCGGATTGAACAGCACGCTCTTCAAGGATATTTTTTCAGCCATGGCTTAATTATTGCTTAGGTTCTTAAGGAATGAGCGGTATGGAGCGAGGCAGTTGTCGAGCATGGAAGCCACACCTTTGCTGGTGATGGTGCCTCCGCTCACTCCGTCAACATAGTCCTCACCTCCGGTGGGCTTCTGACCGGCTTTCACCACCGCCACCGGCACAAATTCGCCGTTTTTGATAATATGCTTGCCCTCAAACTGGCTGCTGAAAGGCGGTTTTGCAATCTCGGCACCCAGACCGGGGGTTTCACCCTGATGGGCGAAGTAAGCTCCGTAGATTGTGGCTCCGTCCGAGTCGATAGCGATGTAGCCCCATATCGGGCCCCACAGTCCGGCGCCGTACACCGGCAAAATGTATTTTTCCGAGCCGTCGTCGAGGCGGCAAACAAATACCGGCAGCTTACGCTCGCTGTCTTTCAGTTTGCTCTGGGCATCGACATTGACATCAAATGCGTTGCCTTCGGTTTTCTCTCCCGCGGTGTTGGTGATGAATTGACCGACGATATATTTATCAAAGTCGGCAGCCACATCACCCTTGGCGGGGGTTAGGCGGGCCGAGGCGAGTATCTGTGCCATTTTGTCAAGGTCGGCGTTCTGTTGCTGGCGTTCCCTCAGGCTCAGCGAGGTGAAGGCGAGAGCGGCTCCGACAATCGCCGCAAGCACTATTATATATATAATGGTGTATGTGTTGCTTTGCTTGTTCATGGTTTTACTCTGCTTTAGCCTTCAGGCGGTTTACACGACGGTTGATATTGGCTTGCACAACACAGTAGTCGATAAGCGGTGCGAATGCGTTCATCAGAAGCACAGCCAGCATCGCTCCCTCGGGGTAGCCGTTGTTGTACACTCGTATGATTATGGCTATTATGCCCACAAGCAGACCGTAGATATACTTTCCTGCTCCGGTGCGGGCGGCAGTGACGGGGTCGGTGGCCATGAACACCGCGGCAAATGCGAATCCGCCGTAGATAAGCTGCTGCCAGGGAGCGAGGTATGAAGCGGGGTAGGTAGGGGTGGCAAACAGATTCACCACATAGCCGGCAAGCAAGCCGCCTGCGAATACGGACAGCATTATTCTCCAGCTGGCAATGCCTGTTGCGAGCAGCAGTGCGGCGCCGAGGAGTATGCACAGCGTGGAGGTTTCGCCGAACGAGCCGGGAATCAGTCCGAGAAAGGCATCCCAGTTTGTCACAGTGTCGCCCACAACATTATGGATCTGCAGCGCGCCGCCGCTATGGGTGGCAACCTGTCCCAGGGGGGTGGCACCGCTTATGCCGTCGGCAAAGTTGACAGTGCCGCCTATGCCGCAGATAGGGCTTGCTGAAATGAATGCGCGGTCGCCGCTCATGCTCGCCGGGTAGGCGAAAAAGAGGAATGCGCGGGTGACAAGCGCCACATTGAACACATTGTATCCTGTGCCGCCAAACACTTCTTTCACGAAAATCACAGAGAAAGCGGTTGCGACGGCTATCATCCACAGCGGAGTCTCGATAGGGCAGATGAGGGGCACCAGAATGCCGGTTACGAGGAATCCCTCCTGAATCTCCTCCTTGCGTATCTGCGCCACAATGAATTCAATGCCGAGACCCACAAGGTAGGTTACGGCTATCTTTGGGATGATGGCCAGAAAACCGTAGGCCATAATAGGCCAGAAGGGGAATGTGGGTGAGCCGGAACCGAGAAAATTCTGGTAGCCGGTGTTGTACATGCCGAACAGCAGGCAGGGCAGCAGCGCCAGCACCACAATTATCATTATGCGCTTGGAGTCGAGGCTGTCATGGATATGCACCCCGGACGAAGATGTTGTGCGCGGGGTGTACAGGAATGTCTCTATGCCGTCAAACACCGAATGAAAGGCGTGAAGCTTGCCACCCTCCTCGAAATTCGGCTTTATACGGTCCAAATATTTTCTTAACATGGTTGGTTTGTTGTTTTATTCAAGTTCTTTTCTCAGCCAGTCGAGCCCCTGTCTGACACTTTTCTGAATTTCTGTCTTGGAGGGATCCACATACTCGCACAGGGCAAGGTCCTCGGGGGCTATCTCGTATATGCCGAGCTTCTCCATCATCTCAATGTCCTTGGAGCCTATGGCTTTGAGCAGATATTCCGGCATGATGTCCATCGGCAGCACTTTGTCGTATTCGCCGCTCATAATCATGGCTCTGCGGCCGCCGAGCAGGCGGGCGTCAGGCGCAAATCTCTTTTTGAAGATGCGTAGCGGAAAGGAGCGGCTGACGCTCATTTTGTAGGGGCTCACAGATGCCCAACCCATGAATTCGTCAACATCGTCTCCCTCGGCGATAACGGTTATCTGCCTGTACGGGAAGCGTAGAAAGCCGTCTGTCCCCACCTTCACTCCGGTGAGCACATTGCCGGATATTATGCGGCGGTGTCGGCCTGTGTCCTCAAGCAGCCCGTCAAGCAGTGGGGCTATTGCCGCTCCCTGCAGCGTGCGTTCGTAGCAGGGCTTGTCAACAAGAGGCCCGGCAACGGCGATGGTTGTGTTGAAATCGCGCTTGCCGGTGAGCAGCAGCCCTCCGAGACGCATCACGGTTACAATGTCGAGAGTCCATATTGTCTCACCCTTGTTTACCGGCGCAATATTGGCGGCCTGGATGCCGGGATTGCCGGCGGGGTGCGGGCCGCTGACAGTGTAATGCACGGCCTGTGCGGGCACCTTGAACGCGCACTCCTCGCGCGTACATATATATATATTGCCGTCTGTGAGCTTTGCAAGGGCTTTTACGCCGGCGTCAATCCACTCCTGCCGGTTGCCGGCATCGAGGTCGAGCCGAGGCGCAAGGGGGGCGGAGTCAAATGCGGTGACGAAAATATCCCGGGGGCAGACATCCGCTTTGGGCACAATATCGAATGGCCTCTGGCGCATCTCGGCCCACAGTCCGCTCGCCATCATGGCGGAGCGGATATCCTCAGGAGACTCTGTGCCGGCGCTGAAGCTCTTGGAGGCTCCGGAATTGTCGGCGGTTACAACCACCCGTTCGATTTTGCGGCGCTCCCCGCGCACAACAGCTGTGACAGTTCCCGCAATCGGGGAGCACAGCTTTATCTCCTCCCGGTTTTTGTCGCGCAGCAGAGGCGAGCCGGCTTCAACCTTGTCGCCCTCCTTCACTTCAAGTTTTGGGGTAAACCCCGGAAAGTCGTCAGGCACAACAGCCGCGAGTGTGGTGGGCACGCTCCGGAGCGTCTCCGGCGTTGCCTCACCTTCTATACATAGATCCAGGCCACGCTTGAGCCTCAAAGAATTCTCCATGTTTTAGATTGTAATTGATGGATGCTGGTTTGTGATGTGCAAAGTTATTTATTTATTTTGATAAATCTTAGCAAAACCTTGCTAAATCTTGCCCAAAGAAACCCTCTTTTGTTATATCAGGGGGTGTATGAGGGGCAGTTTGTGAAAAATAAGTGATAAAAATTTTGTCAGTTAAAAACTAAATGATACTTTTGCATTGGTGTTTCCGCCGGAATCCAAGAAGTAACCGGAGAAATCGATACCACGAAAACATCGAGTACCTCTAATACCTTGGCGCCAGACGAAATCTAACAATCCAAATATCAACCTTAATAACAATTAGTAATTATCTCAATTATGGAAGCTCAAAAGCCCATTCAGCCTGCAGCAAAGCCTGCGGCTAAGAAAGAAGGTAGCAAAGTTGGTGGCATCAAGAACGCGTTTCTTGTAATCATCGCTTGCTTCATCGTTGCAGTCTGCCTCTACATCTTCTGGTTCGGCCACGAATCTCACTTCGAGGAAGGTCATCCCCACGACATCTGGGGCACAATCTACATGGGTGGCGTAATCGTGCCTGTGCTGCAGACCCTCTTCCTCACCGTTATCGTGCTTTCTGTTGAGCGCTACATCGCTCTCTCAAGCGCAAAAGGCAAAGGCAACATCACCAAATTTGTTGCCGGTGTGAAAGCTTGCCTCGCTAAAAACGACATCGCCGGTGCCCAGGCACTCTGCGCAAAGCAGAAAGGCAGCGTTGCCAACGTTGTGAACGCAGCTCTCATCCGCTACGAGGAAATGGACAAGAACACAGTTCTCACAAAAGAGCAGAAGGTTGCCACTCTCCAGAAGGAAGTTGAAGAAGCTACCGCAATGGAAATGCCTTCTCTGCAGCAGAACCTCCCCATCGTTGCAACAATGACCACTCTCGGTACTCTCGTTGGTCTTCTCGGTACTGTAATCGGTATGATCAAATCATTCCAGGCTCTCGCACAGAGCGGTGCTCCTGACTCCACCGAGCTCTCTACCGGTATCTCTGAGGCTCTTATCAACACAGCCTTCGGTATCGCAACCGGTGCTTTCGCAGTTATCTCCTATAACTACTACACCAACAAGATCGATAACCTCACCTACGCTATCGACGAGATCGGCTACTCTATCGTTCAGACATTTGCAGCTACTCACTAATCCTCGTATTACACCTTAATAATATAAAAGAACTGTAATATGGGAAAAGTAAAAATTAAAAGAAAGAGTACCCTCATCGATATGACCGCGATGAGTGACGTGACTGTTCTTTTGCTTACTTTCTTCATGTTGACGTCTACTTTCCTTCAGAAGGAGCCGGTGGTTGTAAACACCCCGTCATCCGTATCTGAAATCAAGGTGCCGACCGCTAACGTCGCTTCAATCCTTGTTTCACCCGAAGGTAAAGTGTTCATCTCTGTTGCCGGCGACGCTGACGCTGCGAACAAGGACACCTGGGGCTCGGAAGCCATCAGGGCCGAGATTCTCACCAAAGCAGTCCAGGAGTACAACCGTCTCCACCCCAACAACAAGATTGAACTGACAGAAGGCGATGTTGCCACATTCTCCAAAATCAATATGTTTGGAGTTCCGTTCAAGGCACTTCCCACCTTCCTGAGAATGTCTCAGACCGAGCAGGACAAAGTAATCTCTGATATGTCACGTGCGGACGTAGGTATTCCTATCGACGACAACAAAGACCTCGCAACACCCAACGAATTCCAGATCTGGATGCGCGCTATCTACTCAAGCGGTAACGACAATCTCCAGGCTGCAATGAAGAAGGGCGAAGGTATTGCTGTAAAAGCCGACCAGAACACCCCCTACGAAACCGTTCACCACGTACTCGACAACCTCCAGTCTCTCAAAATGAACCGTTTCAGTTTGATGACTGCACTTAAAACCGAGCAAGACTAAATCATTATGGCACAGATTGAACAATCAGACAAGGGCAAAAAGAAAAAAGGTGCCCAGAAGAAGATGGCCATCCATGTGGACTTCACTCCCATGGTTGACATGAACATGCTTCTGATTACGTTCTTTATGCTTTGTACCACTATGATTAAATCACAGACCCTCCAGATTACCCTTCCCACCAACGAGAAGGTTGAGCAGGAGGAGATGAGTCAAGCTAAAGAATCAGAGGCTATCACCCTCATCGTTGACACAAAGCGCAATGAAAAAGGCGATGTGAAGAAAGACGACGAAGGTAAACCCATGAACATTGTTTACTACTACGAAGGCAAACCCCTGGTAGAGAAAGACGAGGCCTCCGGCACAGTTCTCTCTTCCAACATGAAAAAGGAAACATTCCTTGGCAATGAAGGGGATGTGCAGCGTGGTATCCGCAAAATCCTTCATGACCGCAACAAACAGGTGCTCGCCAAAATCGATGACCTGAAAGTGAAATGGCGCAACAAGGAGTTCAGCAGCAACAAGGACAAGAACGACAGTATCTTCCAGGCTCTTGCTAAAGAAATCCGTAATGACTCCACTCTCACCCGCCCCGTTGTGGTTATCAAAGCTACCCCGGAAGCTTCCTGGGCAAGCCTGATTGGAGCTCTTGATGAAATGCAGATCAACCAGATCAGCCGTTACCAGATTGACAACATCAATCATGACGACTCTCTGATGATTCAGGCATACAACCGCACGAATCCGTGATATTTTGATGACTGATATATTAACCTTAAAAGCTTAAGAAAAATGGCAAAAGATGTAGATCTTTCATCAAAAGAGTGGCGCGACATAGTATTCGAAGGCAAAAACAAAGAGTTTGGTGCATACCAGCTCCGCAAAGAATCTGACTCCCGCCACAACAAGGCAATGATTGTAATTGTCATTGTTATCGCGATTCTCTTCGCCCTCGCATTCCTTGTGAATACCGTTATCAAAGCAGCCGAGGCCCGTCCCGAAGACACTATCGAGCAGAGCATGGCTGTGATGGATATGACCGAGGAACCTGTTGAGGAGCCCGAGGAAGAACCCCAGCGTGTTGAAGAGCAGAAAGTAGAGGAAGTGATTAAGGAAGACCTTCTTAACACTGCCAAGGCTACCGAAATCGCTATCGTTAACGACGAAGAGGTTACTGACGAGCTTCAGAGCCAGGACGAACTCAAAGAGGATGACCGTGCAATCGGTAAAGTCAATGAGGACCGTGGTGTTGACGATATCATCAACGCTCAGGAGCATAAGGATGTCGTTGTGGTTGAGGAGAAAACCGAACCCGCTGACGACTATGTGTTCGAAGCTGTTGAACAGGACGCGATGTTCCCCGGTGGTGACGGCGCTCTCATCGAGTGGATCGGCAAACACACCGATTACCCTCAGGTGGCTCTTGAAAACGGAGTACAGGGCACAGTCCGCGTGCGCTTCGTTGTGAAAAAGGATGGTACCATCGGCGATGCCAAAGTGCTCAAGCCGGTAGACCCCGCCCTTGACAAAGAGGCTCTCCGCGTTATCAAATCTCTGCCGAAGTTTATCCCCGGCAAGATGAACGGTCACGCTGTGAACTGCTACTTCACCTGTCCTGTGAAATTTAGGATTGTCAACCAGAACTAATCTTATTCATCACAACTATATGCTACGGGCATCGGCATCAGCCGGTGCCCGTGCTGTATGTATATATTGCTATGACGCAGTGTAATGTGCTGTATGGAAGTGCCTGAAAGGCAACACTACTGTAGTGTATATTTCACAAGCTCGCATCGAGTTGCTGTTTGACAGCATAATTAAATATCATTAACACCTGATTTGCCGTATGCTACGGTTAAAAAGTTACCTTTGCCTATTATTGCACTTCTTGAAAATAAGTAACTGACATTAGCAGGACTGTTACAGAAATTATTCAACGAGCCTTCCGGATCTGAGTTATTCATGTATTTGAATGTCGCTCCGGTGATGTCGCTCCGCGATGACTGTTCTCTCTTGATTCTGTCCAACCCGAGCCAACAAACTATCCTGACTTATAATCTATAAAACGACTCAGTATGAAAATCAAACCCATGGCAATAGTCCTCGGACTGGTAGGACAGGCTATCATAGCACTGGCCTCTTTCTGTCTGATTCCGGATAGTTGTCTGCCCGGAAACGTCAGATTCCTTGATTTCACTGTCACTTCAGTAGTGTATTGGCTGTGGGGGAGCAATCTTTGCATCGCACCGGCTGATATGGGCGACGCTTCGGGTCGAAATGTGAGCGCGCTCGGCATCAGCTGGAAAGTGATATGCTGGTACTCTGCGTTGGCGATAGTATTTATGGCGGTCAATATCTTTCTTGCCGGAGGCAATTCGGGAGCATTGGGTTTTAAAGTGCAGCTCGCTGTCCAGTTTGCGTTGCTGCTATTGTTTCTTGCAGCCGCATATATGTTGTCATCGTCGGCAGGAAGTGCAAAAGGGAAGCGCGTCAGGGTGCAGCGTCTTAAATCCGGCAAGGATGATTTGAAAAAGGCGATAGATTCGCTGGTGGAGATTGCCCTGGCGGATAATAACCTTCCCGATGACCTGCGGCGACGTATTGAAACACTGGCCCTTGACACGCGCTATGTCAACCCCTCGGACACCAAGGAGGCGCTTGCCCTTGACAAAAGCATTATATGCGACTGCGCCATACTGCGCCCGGAGCTGTCCGATTATGAAAGTCACCAGGATGATATATACAAGAGTATGGCGCACTTGGAGCGACATCTGAAAAGACGTCGCCGGCTTGTGTGAGCCTGCGCTGAAATCCCCTTGCCGTGAGCTGCGGTTCACATCATCTGTCAGGATACTTTTGCCTGGAATTGCAAAACATACTATCTTTGCATTGTAATGACACCTACCAATATTGCCATATTTGCATCCGGCACCGGCACCAATGCCGAGAATATAATCCGCAGCTTCAACACCCCCGGCTCGGCTGTGAGGGTTGCGCTCGTTGTGACAAACCGCAGTGATGCCCCGGTGATACAGAAGGCTGAGGCGCTCGGAGTGCCGGCTTATGTTCTTGACCGTCAGTCAATATCTTCGCCGGAAACAATGCTGCCTCTGCTGCGGAAGCATGGAATAGGCATGATAGTGCTTGCCGGATTTCTTCTGCTTGTACCGGCCTTTCTTATCCGGGAATATCCGATAATAAATATCCACCCCGCGCTGCTGCCCAAATTCGGGGGCAAAGGCATGTATGGCATGAATGTACATAAGGCTGTGGTGGATGCCCGGGAGCCGCGCACCGGAATCACCATCCATTTTGTGAGCGAGGAGTACGACAAAGGCGAGATTCTTTTTCAGGCCTCCGTGGATGTGTTGCCGGATGACACCCCGGAGATGGTGGCTCAGAAAGTGCATCAGCTCGAATACACTCACTACCCGACAGTTATAAAAGAGGCTGTCATGAGGCGCATAAACCATATTTGAGCGCTGTTTTTTCGCGTTTTTTCGTCATTTTTCGTTAACTTTGCAGAGATACCCTGAATTTATACAGACTCCACAAAGATAATGAGCGACGAATATACCCCCGAAGAAGAACCCGAAGAAAGCGCCGAGGCCGGTGAAGGCGGTTTCGGCTCCATGCTTGTAGACCTTACTGATGACACTGTGCGCCATCAGCTCAGAGGAATGTTCCAGAGCTGGTATCTGGACTATGCGTCGTACACCATTCTCGACCGTGCAATACCGCATGCCGATGATGGGCTGAAGCCTGTGCAGCGCCGTCTGCTGCACACCATGAAGAAGCTCGACGATGAGCGCTTCATCAAGGTGGCAAACATTGTCGGCGCCACGATGGCATATCATCCCCACGGCGACGCTTCTATTTATGGCGCGCTGGTGCAGCTCGGCCAGAAAGGTTTGCTGGTGGAGACGCAAGGTAACTGGGGTAATATTCTCACCGGCGCGAGTGCCGCCGCCGGACGTTATATCGAGGCGAGGCTCAGTGAATTCGCTTCTGAGGTGCTGTTCAATCCCAAGGTTACGCAGTGGACCCCGAGCTATGACGGCCGCAGCAAGGAGCCGGTGACTCTTCCGGCCAAATACCCGCTGCTGCTTGCCCAGGGTGTGGGGGGTATCGCAGCCGGTCTGTCAAGCCTCATACTGCCCCATAACTTCAATGAGATTATTGATGCGGCGGTTGCATATCTCAAGGGCGAGAGCTTCGAGCTCTATCCCGATTTCGCAACCGGCGGTCTCATCGATGTGAGCCGCTATAATGACGGCGCGCGTGGCGGCAGGGTGAGAGTGAGAGCCAAAATAGAGAAGGTAGACAACCGCACCCTTGCCATAACCGAGCTGCCGTACGGTGTTACCAGCGGCTCTCTCATCGAATCGATACTGAAAGCCAATGAAAAGGGCAAGATAAAAATACGTCAGGTGGATGACAACACCGCCGCAACAGCGCTTGTGATGGTGTACCTGCAGGCAGGTGTGTCGAGTGACAAGACAATCGATGCCCTCTATGCCTTCACCGACTGCGAGCTGGCCATTTCGCCAAACTGCTGCGTAATTTATGACGACAAGCCTCACTTCCTCGGAGTGAGCGATGTGCTGCGCCGCAATGTGGACCGCACACGGAATATACTCAAGGCCGAGCTGGAGATTGAGCTGGACGAAGCGCGCCAGGCTCTCCATTTCTCAACCCTTGAGCGCATTTTCATTGAGGAGAGGATATATAAGGACAAAGGCTTCGAGACCGCCGACTCAAAGCAGGCCGCGATACGCCATATCGGCAAACGCATAGAGGAGTTCGCCGAAAAGCTGGTGCGCCCGGTGACCGACGACGACCTGCTGCGGCTGCTCGAAATCAAGATGGCCCGCATTCTCCGCTTCAATTCCAAGGCGGCAGATGAGGCAATTGTGGCTATCAATAAAAAAATCGATGAAATAAACTCAAAGCTGTCACATATCACAGACTATACCATCGAGTGGTATACCAAGCTGCGTCAGAAATATGGCGACAGTTTTCAGCGCACAACAGCTATACGCAGCTTCGAGACCATCACCGCCGCACGTGTTGCCGAGGCGAACCAGAAGCTGTATGTGTCACGCAAGAGCGGCTTTGCCGGATTCGCTCTCAAAGGCGAGGAGGACCTTGAGTGCATAGGCAATTGCTCCGAGCTCGATGATGTGATTATTTTCTATGCCGACGGCAATTACAAGGTGTTTCGCGTGGCCGAGAAGGTGTTTGTTGGCACCGACTCCCCCATTCAGCATATCGCAGTGTTCAAGGCCGGCGATGAACGCACCACCTACAATGTCATATATCAGGATGGCAAGGGAGGCACATATTATATGAAGCGTTTCCATGTCACCGGTGTGACCCGCGACAAAATGTACAACCTCACCCAGGGAAAGCCGGGGAGCAAAATCAAATATTTCTCGGCGAACCCCAATGGCGAGGCCGAGATTGTCAAGGTGACGCTAAAGCCGAAGCCAAAACTCAAAACCTTGCAGTTTGACATTGATTTCGCCACACTTAAGCCGAAAAACAAAGGCTCGATGGGCAATATCGTAACACGAAATGAAGTGCACTCTATACGCCTCAAGGAGGCCGGCCAGTCAACTCTCGGCGGCCGCAAGGTGTGGTTTGACCCCGATGTGCTGCGCCTGAACTATGAAGGTAGAGGCAATTTCCTCGGTGAGTTCAACGGCACAGACCAGGTGCTTGTGGTTCTTAAAAGCGGCGAGTTCTACACCACTTCATTCGACAGCACCAACCACTATGACGAGAATATTGAGCGCATAGAGCTGTTCCGTCCCGAAAAAGTGTGGACAGCAGTGCTTTTCGATGCGTCCCAGGGCTTCTACTACCTCAAGCGTTTCAATTTCGAGTCATCGCCCAAGCGTCAGAGCTTCATCGGCGACAACCCCAAGTCGAGTCTCACTGTGCTTAGCGATGAGCCGGGTGCCCGCTTTGAGGTGACATTCGGCGGAGCCGACAGTGTGCGTGGCTCAATGCTTGTGGATGCTGTTGATTTCGTGGGAGCCAAGTCGTTCAGGGCCAAAGGCAAACGCCTTACCCAGTATGCCGTAGCATCGGTTGTGGAGACAGAGCCGCGCGTTATTGAGGCTCCGCAAGCTGCCCCGGAAGATACCCCCTCCGAGCCGGAACGCGAACCGGCTGCTGACACCCCGGCCGAGGCTGACCGCTCTGATGATGAGGTGCGCGACGAACTCACCGGCCAGCAGCGCATTTTCTAACCTGATACACCACATTCCATTCATGCGAAATCCATTACTCCTCCTCATCTTCATGGCTGCCGCTCTTACTGCAAGAGCGGCCGAGACAGATTCGGTGACAGTGATTCGTCCTGTTACCGCTGCTTACACAATAGAGGCCGGGTCGTCACATATTGCCGACACCTATCTGTCGCCAATCAAATACAACGGCTGGCATCTCGGGCTCAACTACGAGCGTTGGCAGGCGATGAAGTTTGATCCCCGCCGCTGGGTGATGCAGATGCAGTTTGGCGTCAGCGGCGAGCGTGCACTCAACTATGCCGGCAATGCTGTGATGTGGTACGCCGGCATTGATTTCTCATGGGCGATGATGAGGCGATGGAAGCCGGCGAAGCACCTTACTGTCGGGGCCGGTGGCAAGGCTGACCTCAATCTCGGCTGCATGTACCTTGAGCGCAACGGCAACAATCCTGCTGCGGCAAAAGCGGCTGTGACCATCGATGCAACAGCATACGCAAACTACAATTTCAAGATTGGCAGACTGCCGGTTTCGCTCACATGGCAGCCAACCCTTCCGCTCACCGGAGCGTTCTTTTCGCCCGATTTCGGCGAGCTATATTATGAGATTTATCTCGGCGACCGTTCCGGGCTTGCGCACTGCGCATGGTTCGGCAATTATTTCCGCCTCGACAACAAGGTGACCGCCGACCTTCATTTCGGCGCAACTTCGCTGCGGCTGGGCTACAGCGGGCGCATAGAGTCTACAAAGGTAAACAATATTGTGTCAAACCATTTCAGCCACGCTTTTGTCATAGGTATTTCCGGTGAATGGCTGTCGCTCAACCCGCGCAAGCCTGTAAGCCGCAACCCACGGATTATCAACGCTCTTTTCTGACAACTATATGAAGCGATATATCACAGCCCTCACCTCTGCGGTGATACTGCTGCCGGCACTCCTGCTCATGGGTGCCTGCCATGAGATTGATGAGTACAGCAACGACTACAAAGGCAACTTTGATCAGCTGTGGAAGATTATGGACGAGCACTATTGCTTTTTTGAGCAGAAGGGCGTGAACTGGAATGACATGAAGGTGAAGTACGGCATGCAGGTAACGTCCAAAACAACGACCAAAGGGCTCTTCCGCATAATGGCGGCCATGCTCGATGAGCTGAAGGATGGCCATGTGAACCTGTCCTCACCTTTTGAAACCTCATACTACCGCAACTGGTGGAGCGACTATCCGCAGAATTATAACGAGCGCCTTGTTCAGGAGAATTACCTGCACTTCAATTACATATCGCTCGGTCCGGTGTACTACTACACACTGCCTCAAAACATCGGCTATCTGCGAATACCATCTTTTGAGCATAATCTCGGTGATGGCAACATTGACAATATCCTTGCCAATTTTGCCACAGCGTCAGCCCTTATCATCGATATACGTGACAATGGAGGCGGTAATCTAAATATTGCCGACAATTATATCTCCCATTTCATCGGCGAGACAATCACGGCGGGATATATAGCCCACAAAACAGGCCCCGGTCATAACGATTTTTCATCGCCGCGCGAAATCACGGTGTCGCCTGTAGCCAAACCGCATTATATCTGGGGCAAACCGGTGATAGTGCTCACAAACCGCTCCACATTCTCGGCGGCGAACTATTTTACGGCAGTGATGAAATCGCTTCCCCATGTCACCATAGCAGGTGCTACCACCGGCGGCGGGGCAGGGGTGCCGTTCTCTTCCGAGCTTTCATGCGGCTGGGGTGTGCGTTTCTCCGCTTGCCCCGTAACCGGCCCTGACGGCAAACTCACCGAATTTGGCGTGGAGCCAACCCCCGGTTGCGCGATAGACATGGATCCCCTTGACGAATTTTCCGGGAAGGACACCATCCTCGAATTCGCCATCGGCCGCCTTACCACTCCGTAGGTTAGTTTTTAGTTGTTAGTTGTGGGGGTACGGGAAGGCCTCATAACATCGCCTCTCGCGAGGCTCGGAGGAGAGGGTGGCGGTCTCCACGCCCCAGGCCTCGCGCTTTGCGCTCGTGCCGGGGTTGCACATGACATCGGTTCTCCGAACCTCAGACGTCTCCGACGCCAAACCAGAGCTAATTCTACGGCATCGGTTCTTCGAACCTCAGACGTCTCCGACGCCACGTTATGGAGGGTAATGCTTATAACTCGTATAATTTCTATAGACTGCCGGATACCACAAGATATGTATATTTTAATTGAAAAGTGCGCCAGAGATTCTAACTGAAAAGTGCGCCACC
>CAJUPZ010000027.1 GCA_910588065.1 uncultured Muribaculaceae bacterium | reverse complement strand
GGTGGCGCACTTTTCAGTTAGAATCTCTGGCGCACTTTTCAATTAAAATATACAAGTCTGAGCCTGTATCCGTTCCGGCGTTGTCGGAGAAAGTATTGTTTGGCAACCGTACCGCTCCCACAAGGTCGGAGCGTCGCATCAGCTCCATGCGCACAAAGGGGCTGGCGGCGTTCATCACACCCTGCGATGTGATAAAAGCCACAATGCCACCCTCATGCACAGAGTCCAGTGCTTTGAGAAAGAAATAATTGTGGATTGCCTTTGTTGACTGACGGTAAGCGATTTCCTTGCTTGTGGCATATCGAGGGTCAGCAACCGCAAAGTCACCGAAAGGGATATTTGATGCAGCCACATCAAAATAACTCTCAAACTCAGGGTCAATCCGTTCAAAACCTTTTATTTCGGTGGAGATAGACGGATGCAGGGCAGATAGAATCTTACCCGTCAGCAAGTCCTTCTCAAAGACGAGTGTTTCAGCTCCGGGATAATTCTCATTTTTCAGAAAAGAGTCTATGAAAGCACCTTGCCCGGCAGACGGTTCAAGGAACTTTTTAATCTTCACGCCTCTTTCACGCAGTGAAGTGGCAAGCGCATCAATGACAGGTGCAGGAGTATAGAACGCCGTCAGCACGGACGCTTTCAGTGAGTCCATATACGCGGCAAACTCCCGATCGTCCTTTGAATAGTCGTGAATAAGGCGGCGCAGTTCCACCGTAGGGGCGAACAGCTCAATGTCGCTCTTGCTCCAGTTGGCAGCATCGGCAAGTTCGTTGGCGTCCTGCAAGATACATTTCAACCCGCCAAACCCGGCATACTTACGCAGTATCTCCCTTTCGAGTGCATTTTCCGCATTGCGATGTTCAACATCAAGGCGCAGGACAAGCCTTATGGCATTGATATTGTCACGCATTGTCTGGAGCCGGTTATAACTCATAGCCGTCAAGTATTTCGGATATTTCTCCCAACAGTTCGGTCAGCATCGGCTGGTGCGTTTCGCGGTCAAGAAAATCGCCGTTGACCTCATAGCGGTCAAGAATGTCATGCACGCTTTTCTTTGTAAGCAGATGCACGGCGAAATCGGGCCAGTATTCTTCAGGGAGCCGTGTCCACAGGCTTTCCTCTATGACGCTGTAAACAATGTCATAGCGTGACACATACAGTCCGTCAAGGAGTGTGCGCATCGCCATTTCCTGTGCGATAACCGGGTCATGACCTTCAAGGCGCAGGGTTACAAACGTGTCGTATGCCTCGTCAACACGGGCATCCACAAATTTCTTATTGGTGTATTGGGGAAAATAATGGTCACGCAGATGACCCAGAAGATAGACGCGGTAGCCGTCCATCTCCCGTAATTCAACATCTTGTTTCATCGGGTTCTTGGAATAGTGGTTTGCCGGCGTCCTATGTGTCTTTCAATGGGATATAAGAAAAGGACACCGGGTATCCCTCCCGATGTCCAACCACTAAATCCAAGTCATAAATTTGAAACAAAAACATTATGACGTTGAATTGAGTGCAAAGTTAACAATTAAATCGGAATCGGGCGGGATAATTGGTGTTAATTTGTGTATGGATCAAGCGGTTCAGAGCTTGTGTGTCGGTTATGCGAAAGCGTCAATCACGCTTTTCACAATCAGGTTGTAGAGTTTTTCCTCATCGCGGCTGAGGTCGGTGGGGTGGAGGCCGGTGGTTACAATACCGAAGCCATTGAAAATGCACTCTCCGTTGCGGAAGTTGTGGCGGCGCGGCATACGGATCCGTCTGGCCTCTTTGCCCCACTTGCTGTTGTAGCGAAGATTTTTCTTGTTGCGGAGCATCAGTTTCCACACGCCGAAAGGAATGGTGTTCTGCACCGTGAACGGATAGGAGATAAGTTTCTTCGCGTACAGGGCGTAGGCGGTCTGCATTGTCTTTATGTGGTCGAAGTCCAGTTCAACCGCTGCTTTAAGGAGCATTAGCGGCATATTGAGAAGCGGCTGGCTGTCGGTTATGCGCATGGCATTTTTGTCCATCGTGAGAACAACACCTGCTTCGGGCGGTTCAATACCGATGCTTTTAGCTTGGGCAGCTGCCACCTCCACGGGCATTTCCTCCATGACATAAGCACCTTTGATTTCCGAGTTCTCCTGTGACTTCTCCACCAGACGGTTGTATATCTCATTGTCGAGCCAATCCTCGTATGCCCTACGGTTCTGCGGCCCGTGGATCACTCCGTGACGGATTGCCCCCTTTGTGAGAATGGGGAGCCATGCCCTGCGCACTGCCACCGGAACGGCGATGAAATAGTAGAGGTTGAGGAAGTCGAAATCTCCATATCTCTCAGGCGACATTGCGTTGACGACCGTGTGGCTCATTTCCCATAGAGCCTTGATTGTGGCGAGCTGTTTCCTGTCCAGCTCGGTTTTCTTGTAGCCGACCAGCTCATCATAGTCGCGCATGGCAAACTTGAAGTTGTGGGCATACACCTGTCGGCTGTTCATTGTCGTGGAGAGCACGAAATTCTCCGAAGGGGAGAATGTTGCCTCGATGACCCCGCCGTTTGTCCATGTCACGGCATAGCCGTTGCCGAGGTAGTAGCCTTCGTGTTTTTCGTTTGCGCCGATAGCTTTGGCGATGGTGTCAGCCGTGAGTTCGTGGTCGGTCACGACTGTTATAAGATTTTTCTGTTTCATATTTATGAATTTTATCGGGTGGATTATTTTGGAGATAGTGGTTTTTGCGGTAACGACATCGGGAGTTCCGGACCTCCCTTATGTCATTTCAGCAGATTTTGGTTACATCTTCGGTCCTTTGGGCTTGCGCTGCTGTTTAGCCTGATTTTCGTCTTTCGGCGCGGTCTGGTATTTCTGGAGCGGTTCGGCCACATGCTTGGTAGCCTCATTAGTCAGCCCGTCATTGTTGACCGCCTTTTGTGTCTTTGACTCCTCCGCGACCTTGACGCGAGGGTCGTTGAGTGATGTTGTCGGACGTTGTTTTTCGGGATTGAACTGGAGATAGACGGTGCATTTCTGTCCCTGCTTGTCAACCATGTTTGTCATTTCGACAACCTTGCCGGCAGTGTAGTCAGCCTGCTGTTGCGGTGTCATCGGAACGCCCGCCCATTTTGTGATGGGCTTGATGTTACCGTCCTTTGTCAGCCACGATGACTGTTGCTGACCCTGACTGTTACCCTGCTGGTTCTGCTCCTGTCGTCGCGCGCCGCCGGGTACAAACTCGACGCCCTTACGGTCAGCCGACACCTGCAACACCACATTGTAGGTCTTGCCGTTCTTGTCGGTAATCTGTTTAGGCGGGAGGGCTTTCCCTTTCTTAAGTTCGCTTATTTCCGCCATCGTCAGTTTTGTCTGCCCGATGGTGTCCTTGATGAACACGGCCTTTACGGGCACCGACACAATCTCGTTGGTAAGGCGGTCAACGCTGACATAGGAGGGCTTGACTTCCCCGGTGGTTTTGTCAACAAGGTCAACGACCTTGCCCAGATTTCCGGTTTCGCGCAGTGCCGCCTTGTCCTCCTTTGTGAATTTGTAGCCTTCAAACTCTTGGTCGAGTTTGGGCTCGCGGTGTATGAAATGTGGTACAACCTTCACATTGCCGTCGGCATCGGTTCTGAAAGAGAGTCGTGCGTCAATCGGGAATTTCTCCCCACCGAAATTGGGCGTGACGGTCACGATCTGCGACTTGCGGTTGTAGAGCATCTCGCGGAGGTCGCCCGACTTTTCAAGCTGGTCGCGGTCAATGCCCCATTTCTCCTTGAGCATAGTCCAGTCGATTTTGCTTTCTTCGATGGCGTGATACTTTGGCTGTTCAGTCTGTGCAGCCTGTTCTTCCGCCGGCTTCTGCGCCTGAGTTTCGGTCGCCTTATTCTCCTGAGCCTGCTCCTTGACATTTGTCTGCGTTTGCTGAGGGACATCGACCTTGAAGTCTTTGAGAATTTCAGCGTTTGTTTCGGGATCCTTGATAAAGTCGCCCATCGCCTGACCCACGCTGTCGTAGCGGTCCGCCGGGACTTTGAAAAATCCGAAAGTGGAAGGGTTCTTGCACTGGCGGATAAAGTTGGAGAGAAAAGCCTCCAGTGGGTTCTGACCTTTGGAGAATTTCACGAGGTCGGAGAGTTTCGCCGATTTTACATCGGTCATTTTGGGTGTGCCGTCCTCATTGAGTCCGGTCACTGCGCCTACCTGCCCGGTTTCGTTGTTTCGGGCAATCAGCACTTCTTCATTCTGGTCTTGTGCCATAATTAAAAGAATTTTGGGTTAGAAACTTGCGCCGTTGCCGACGCGATAATTATTGTGTGTATGGATTGTCTATGCGTTGCGGGTTGCGAACAGTTCCATTATATCCGCCTTTCGGTAGCGGATAGTGCAGTTGGTTCCCTCCCCGGTCTGTGTGTAAGGCAACTTGCCCGACATACGGTAATTGTAGAGGGTCTTGCGTGATACATGGTATCTGGCGCGCACCTGCTTGTCAGTCCAAGTATCCTCATCCGGGTCAAGTATGCCGAAACCCTGAAAAGCCTCCATCACGGTTTTAGCGACTGACTCAATACGGCTGTCAACACCGGTTCTTATCGCCTGTACCTCTGCTCTCAACTCGGAAAGCATCTGGCATACCATCGTAAATTCTGCTGACTTCATGAGAGATATTTTTGAGGTTCAACCTTAGAGTTTGTTTCGGGGGACTTTTTCAAGTCCATTCCGGGCATCTGACGGGATAGTTTCGTGCCGGATGTTTTCAGCGTTTTTGTTTCCATTTTATTTCTTGGGTTTAGTGTTACGCTGCGAAGTTCGGCAGAAATCAAAATCCGTGTCGGGCACGTTCCAGGAACATTCCTACTTTATTTAACTTTCATTAAGGATTTAGCCCTTGTTATCCTACTTTCGGTAGGGGTACAGGAGTCACTGCACCAGCTTTTATGTCGATTAGCCGGTGAGCCTTTCTGAAATATATTTTTCAGTGGGAATGAAATCCGTGAAGCAGGATAAACCAGTCCTAATTTGGTTCGATTCGCGTTGCAACCCGAACCAGACAGTCGTCAATTTTGGTTCGGTTCCGCGTGCTACCTGAACCAGATTGAACGGCTGGAGTGATGTTTATCCGTTGTGGATTTGACATAGAAACAACCGGAATATGGCTGTTTGTTTATGACAATTTTTCAAGTTGGGTAATGTTGGGTAATCGGTGTGTAACCGTGGGAAATTGCTCATTTTCAGCAATCTTTTTCCGCAGTCGGAATGTTACACGGACAAAGCGACAGCCCCGATATATCCCAAACGGGCACAGCTATCCCCGGCCCATAAAAATATGATGATGGCAACCCATAGTCCGGAATATGGATTGCCATTGCTGTATTCGGGGCAATTTCAAAATCACTAAATCCAATGTTATATTATGGAATACGTTACCATTGAACGCAGCGTCTATGACGCTATGGTAGCCACTCTTGCCGAGTGCCGTTCAATTCTTGGCAAAGCAATCAGACGCTTGTCAGGGAATGAACGGCAGGAGTGGATAGACAATATTTCGGCTCAGTCAATCTTGCGACGATCACAGCGAGGCATGATGCTACTCCGAATGGAAGGCAAGATCGGTTACTCGATAATTGAGGGCAAAGTTTATTATCCGGCAGAAGAAATTGGTCGTCTGCTTTATCATTGCAAGGTTGATTATGAGTGAACATAATCTGATATTAAGCAAGGAGGAACAGCGCGATGTTTTCAAAATCATATCTGAAATCAAAGCCTGTGCCAAAGAGCTGGCAGAACGCTCACGCCCCATGTTTGACGGAAACCGTTTTCTCTCGGACTCCGAACTTGCCCGACGGCTTGGTGTTAGTAAATCCACACTCGCCAACTATCGCCTCAAAGGGATATTCGGTTATTATTCCCTTGAAGGCAAAATCCTGTATGCCGACACCGAAATTGAGGACTACCTCAAAGAGAACTACCACCCGCCTTACCGATAAGGCTATCCAACGGCAACGCCCCGATAATTCATTGAGAATTACCGGGGGCGTTAGCCATGTCATCACTGTTTTGTCGGACTTTTTACGCAGAAAAACCGACAAAATCAGTTTTTCACTTTGTGTTTTTGATGAGTTTTACTTTGTTAAATTGATTAACAAAACGGTCAAAACCACATTTTCAAGCATTTCAAAACCATCTACTCTCACGTTTTCGAGCATTTCAACGTGTGTCTATTCCCACGTTTCCGTGGGATACACATTATCTCGCTCCATTCAGTTTATCTTACACAAATCCCATTTGCGTGTCTTCCCTATGCTAATCCCTATGCTAATACATTTTCGCAAAGCCTATTAAATCTTAAAAAAGTTGGTGGAGTGGAAATAAATTCGTAATTTTGCACTAACAGAGAACTTTTAGAATAAGGGAAGATGTTACCAAGGCGTTAGATTTCCGGAGCAAAACGCCCCAAATCGCTAAAATATAACAGTGTAGTCAACGGAGTTTTTCTCCTTCAGATAGCCAGTAATTATCTGATAGTCAAATTGATACTATATTCAGAACAATTCTGGTGGCACCACAGAAGACCGCTAATTCTCAATGAGTTAGCGGTCTTTTTTTATCCACACCCCTCCGAGTCACCACAAAAGTCACCACTCCCACCGTAATTAGTTGAAATATTGATGGTTATGCGTGTTATAGTGAATGTGTGTCTATTTCGCTTGATACGCAACTTGTTGATAATCAACATAAATTAAAGCGTTATTCATAGTCATTCACCATCATTCAACCCCACGCCACAGTCTCCCAACCCCCAAACTTTAACAGAGTTTAACCGTAATCACGCGATAAAAATGTGGTGACCTCAACAGAAAATCAGCCTGGTCACCACGTCTAACCGTTAAAATCTTCAAAAAAAATCGTAACTTTGCATGTGGATAGGCGTAGGTCTATCCACGACATTTCGGGAAATAAGAAGCGGTATGCTTATCTTGCAACTTGAAAACCTGAGAAACTTTCTATTGAGCAAGGATAGCATAGTGGTTCTCACGCGTATAGCGTGGGCTACTATTGTTATATCTGCTCACAGGCTTTCTCAGGGCCTTCAAGTTGGGACGTGGCATAGTTGGCTCACGTTTTCTTTGAATACCAACTGCCAATGAGCCTATGGCATAAAAACTAAATTGAATGAGAAAAAAGGTAAAACTTAGCGCTTGGTGCACAATTATGACCTTGATAGGTCTTATCGTTCTTTTAGCAGCATTTTGTTTAGCTAAAGATTCATTGGCAAAATACATAGTAGTTGGCGCGCTTGTCGTCCTTTGTTTTACTGCTTTATGTTATATGCCATTATCTATTTCCGTCAAAGATGGCGAATTAAACATCAATCGACCTCTAAAAATAAAGTCAATTCCATTGAGTCAGATTGCATCTGTCGAATTGTATTCTCCGACAATGACATCAAGACGCATTTGCGGAAGTGGTGGGTGGTTTGGCTATTACGGATGGTTCAACGAACCATCAATCGGAAAATACTTTGCCTACTATGGCAAAGCCTCTGATTGCTTTCTTATCACGTTGAAAGATGGAAAAAAGTACGTTCTCGGATGCGATGCTAAGGACGAAATTGTAGAATTTATAAACAAACGAATTCCTCGAAAAGATAATTATGGTAAGTAATCGAGTAAAACGTAATATTTAAGGTACACTCCTTGTTGTAGGTATATTGTGTGTCATAGCCCGTGGTTGGAATTTAGCTATGAATCCTACCTCAGGATACGCTTGGTTTGAAACCGGAGGTATGGCTCTACTTACATATCTATGTTTCGACAACTTCTGTATATATTATCGTAGAGTAAAAAAGGGTATCAAATTTGGCTCAAACTGAAAAATTATAATCAGCTCGACGAGGCCTGCTCGAGTCAAAGGTCACCACACCCATTGTAAGTCACTGAAGCACTGATTATTATGAGTATCGCGGTGTGCATTAAACCCCCATACCCACAACTTGTTGATAATCAACACAAATCTAAGTAGCGTTCACCATCATTCAACCTCACACTCTTACAGAGCTTAACCATAATCGTACGATAAAATTATTATAATTTATGTCAAAAACGATATTGGATTGAGGCGAGGATGTTGCGGGGACGAATTTGGAATGAGTGTTCAGAGCTGGAGAGTGTGCCATAGGTCACATATTGATAGTATCGTTTGTCAAGGAGATTGTTGGCGGTTAGAGAAAGACGTACTTTGCTGCTTATGTGCCAAACGGCGGATGCGTCAAGAAGAACGAGGTTCTCTATATTGCCTTCCGGGAATTTGGTGAGAAAGTGCTCAGCTCCTAAAGTAAACTGCCAACGGTCATGCGGCATAACTGTAGCATAAAGTTTCTGATTAAATGAGTGTGTGTCGTTATCAATCCCCCCAATTTCTAGGCGTGAGAATCCATAATTTGCGTCATAGTTAACAGAAAGCCACTTGCAAATACTTCCCTTGAAATATGGTTTTAAGCTAAGGGTCTGCTGGTTGTAATCTTCCACAACGTTGTCGCGCATTGAAGATGCTGAGCTCGTAGAGGCATTCACATCCATGCCTATTACCATGCGGCTATGGCCGAGTCCTTTGCTTAAACCGCCGCTTACGCTCCAGAAATGACTTCCGGAAAGCCGGTCGGCGTATGTTGACACAATGAAGTCATCAATAAACAGTTGGTTTGACATAAAAGAGCTGCGGCTGTAATTATATGTCAGCGAGGCATTGGCAAAGAAAGAAGTCAGAGGATTTCGGTATTTATAGCTTGCCGATGCGACAACATTTTGCGAATATCGGTCAATCTCATTGGCGATAAAAATATTGCGGTAGTCTGACATCACAGGTACACTGATGTTCATATAAGCCTGGGGAGAGCTGAACTGATATGAAAAAGTGGCGGAAATCTCACTTTTTGCCGATGTTTTCTTGCGTATATAAACTCTTGGAAAGAGATTTATATAATCATTCTGACCATTGACACTGTGGTGGAGCCATTTCGCCTGTATCTTGGTTGACAGGAGCCAGCCATTGCGCTCGTAATCGAGCTGCGGAGTGGCATAAAGATTTGACAGGAATGTGTTGAAATATTGAGAATTGTCGAAATCGCCCATTCCTATCAGGAAAAGATTCAGACGATGATAATTCAAATCGATACCACCGTTGATATAGAATTTCCAGAAACGCCCCAACTTGCCCCAGCGTGTTTCGGTTGTGCTACGGAAATCAGTAGTACCAACGTTTTGTGTCGCATTCTCTGCTCCAATCACAAACAGTCTGTCGGGACGATATGATAACGAATTTCGCGATGTCAACTCAAAAAGTTTCTTGTCATTGCGCTTCACCAGTTTGAGGTCATTATTGGCCGAGAGATTTCGGCGTCTGATACGCTGGTCAATGTCAAAAGACCCGGTTATGGCAGAGCACGAATTTTCCCATACACCTTCAACCGTGAATTTATCCTTCAGGAAATAACCGCGCTTGTTAATCTGCATGTTGAATTGAGCCGAAACATCATGGCTCTGCGTGCGCATGCTATTGTTTTGAACAAACTCAGGAATTGACTGGCTGAAATAATCCGTCTGTAATCCCGAATTGTAGTCGAGCCTGTCACCCACATAATTCAGTTTTATACGCATAGAGGTGTCTCCATGTTTCCACCCCGTGATTGAATTGGCGAGCCACGAAAGATTGTCGCGTGTACGCTTCTCGTTAAGTGGCGCGTTGACAATATCAGCGGCTATGTACTCCGGCCACAATGACTCTGAATAGCCCGTAAACGACATATCGCTGAAATCGTGCTCTGTAATCTGCTCGGCAGGGTTCCAGCCTGTATTGCCACCGCGAAGTGTCATGATATTCTGAACCTTAGGGGCAATGCGCATGGCGTATATAGAACCGTCGTATAGCCACGGTTGCACACCTGTTCCGGCCTTGGCCACGCCAACAAATCTCCCTTTCGCTCCTTCATTGAGCTTGATATTGATACCTGCCTCTTCTGGAAACTCAATACCTTCGAGAGCCTTTACAGGCTGGTGATTTTCCATCACCTCCACCGACTTCACATCCTTGTGGGAGATATTGTTGGTGGCGAGCCCATACTGACCTCCAAGGAAATCATCGCCGTCGATATAGAATTTATTGATTGGCTTCCCCTGATACTTGATTGTTCCGTCTTCCTCGACCTTAATGCCCGGCAACCGCTTGATTACATCAATTATGGCATTGTCGGAAGCGTTTGCATAGCGCGACACATTGAATACCAGTGTGTCCCCCTTTGCGTAGATGTCGGGAGCCCGCACAATCACGTCTTTCAACTGCGTTGCCTTTGGCCTCATCTCAACACCATTGGCAAAATCATAATTTCCGGGTAGTTTCAATGACTCATATCCCATACAGCGGAATGAAATTGAATCAGTTGAAGCCGATATTTTGATTTTGAATATTCCATCCGCATTAGAAGAAGCAAACGCGGTGGCTTTCCCTTGCTTATTCAGAGCTTGCACAACCACACCAACTATTGGCTGGCCATTTTCTACGTCAACGATTGTACCGGAAGCCGTTTCCGGGACTGCCGCCGATGCCGACAGCAGTCCGAGAAACAGGCAAAGTATGAAAAAACTGTATCTGTTCATTTTCTCAAATCGCGTTCAATGTAATCGTATGGTAGGTCAATAGGGTCATATGAGTCAAGCATAAGATTGCCATTTTCGTCATAAACGTCTATATGTCCGTGTCCTCCCTCCTCATAGTAAGCATATGGATTAACGTCATAGCGATGCTTCGCGTCATAGTACTTTGCGCGTGAAGTCGTATTGAACGGAACCTTATAAATTGTAATTGGCCTTTCTGCCTTTGACTTTATGCCGATACACTCAAAATTATAATGTCCCTCTTTATCAGAAGCCTTCATAATCAGTCCCGGCAAACCATGCAGTTTCCAAGGACCTTCCATTATAGGAATATCTTCGGTATAGAACGCAATCCATTCACGACCTCGGAAGGTACATACTGCCGATTGACATTCATAACCCAGCACATTAATCACACTATCAGTCAATTCCCATTCAAGTTCAGGCATATCCTCCTCATAGCGAAACCAGTCCATACAGATTTTCTCTGTGTGAGTAACTTTCCCATTAGGATAATTTTTGAAGATTGTCATAAATTCTCCGTTTGAGAGTTTCCCCTCCATGGCGGCATCTGCTACTTGCTCCTGAGTTATTCTCATCAGAAGTGAATCTACCGTAAGATTTTTGTAACTGGAGAATTTAGAAAGTCCGTCTGTCGCAATTTGCAGAAGCATTTGGTCTTTGGTGTAGTTGTCTTCCAGTTGATCTGTCGTGTCATTGCACCATGAGTAATCGTATACGAACTCCATCGTTTCCGGTGCGATATTCTCGGTTTCGGGCACATTGCTTTGAAATATGCTCAGTGTGCGTCGGAGTACTTTGCCCGATGCTACCGTTGACAATACTGCAAGGGCAAAGATGATGATTGTTGTTTTCTTCATGTTTTTTGTGGTTTAAGTTTTACGCTGCAAAGTTATAGCCGTGACCTTCAATGAGACGAGAATAATCATTACTCAAACATTATGGAATTATTACTAAATTATTACTGCCGGTCAATTATCCATCATTTCGAGAGTTTATGCAATATTTTATCTCTACTTTTGTATCATGGAAAAGAAAATCAAAACACTATATATACTCTCCATAGTGGCCATACTTGCTTTCCTCGGGATGCAAGTGTATTGGTTATATGGTCGCTATGAGTACTCTCTGACTGAATATGAGAGCAGAACCGGAATATCGGTAGCAGAAGCGTTGAAAGAGTATGACAAAGCGCGGGCTCGCGGATCCGCGACAGAGGGGGATACTGTAAGGGTACAGTCGCGATTTCAAATGAGTCATGGTCTGGACTCCATTGGCAAACAAGTCCGGACCGTCACCGTAAGAACCAATGTTATCAATGGTAGGAAGCTTTTGGGAATTGCAGAGAATCGCAAACTCACTCATGAAGAAATGAAACGACTTGAGGAATTGGTTATGGACTCCATCGAAATGGCTAACGCCAGGATTGCAACTATCGATGCCTCTTCAGCCCCCTCAGACGGAATCGCATGGAATGCAATGAGAAATTTTGAAAGCGAGATCCGATCTCCGTTTACAGTGGAAGGCGTTGATTCAATCCTCAGAAAGCACGACATTATTGCAGACATCTCTATAATGCTGCAAGACAGCGTGACATGGGAGCCTGTCACAGAGCGTCATTCCTCCGTATTGTCTCCTCGTCTGAAGATTATCACTCCTTATTCTGAACTTGAAAGGAAAGCAGTTGTGATAGAGTGTCCTATACCTTCGTCAGAGGTGCTTCGTGAAATGGGCTGGACTTTAGTAATGGCCGTCGTTCTCTCGTTGTTCCTTATTTTGTGTCTTGTATGGCAGATAAAGACAATCGCCAAACTGACACGGCTTGACAAAATGCGCAACTCCTTTATCTCCACAATGATTCACGAACTGAAACGACCGATTTCAACATTGAAGATGTGTGTTTCCGGAATTGACAATGACAAACTGATGGAAGATGACCAACTGCGTCATGAACTCACCGGAGAGATACGGATAGCCCTTGATAACCTTTCGGCATATTTCTCCAAGCTGCGTGACATAACATTCAATAACGTGGAGCAGATTCCTCTCAATGTATCCTCATTCAACCTTGCTGCGTTTGTTGACAGTGTTATAAAATCAATCACAGTGCCAAGTGCTAAGGATGTTGTGTTTGAAAATGCTGTTCCGGAAAATTTTGAGATTTCTGCCGACTGCTCACACCTCATGAATATCCTTACGAATCTGATTGAGAACGCAATAAAATACTCAAGCGATAAGGTGACGATAAAGATAAATGCTGTCAGAACTTCGGACGGTTGCCAGATTATTGTCGAGGACAATGGCAACGGTATCGCGGCCGATGATATAAACAGAATCTTCAACCGTTTCTATCGTGGCAAAGCATCGGCTTCCGACATCCCCGGAATGGGACTTGGGCTCGCATACGTCAAGCTACTGACAGACGCCCACGGTGGCGAAATTTCCGTGGAGAGCGCCGAGGGTGTCGGCTCATCATTCTCAATAAAACTACCGCAATGAAAAAAATACTGCTCGTTGACGATGATTTGAAAAACTCCATGCTGCTCAAACGCTTCATAGAGGCAGAAGGCTATGAGGTTATATATGCCTCTAATGGAAAAGTGGGATTGGAATTATATCGTGACATTCATCCCGATTTGATTCTCCTTGACATCAACATGCCGGAAATGAACGGTTTTGAGGTCGCCCAGGCCATACGAGAAACTGACCGTCGCGTGATAATCTTCTTTCTCACCGACCGTACCGACAAGGTAGACCGTCTGTATGGCTTCAAACTGAAGGGGAATGACTACATACCCAAGCCATTCTATCCTGAAGAGCTGATAGCCAAGATAAATGAACGGTTTGAGAGCGACATAACCTCGCAGGATGTAGAATATCAGTTAGGCAACACAGTATTCCGACCAAACCTCGCATCATTGACATATAATGGCGAAACACACTCTCTTTCTGTGCGCCAGACGGAGATTCTTGCAATCCTCGCTGAAAATGTCGGCAAGGTTGTTGACCGTGATACTATCCTCAACACCGTGTGGGGCGACAGCAGTTACGCAAACTCTCTCGCCCTCAACGTGCAGATAACCTATATCCGCAAACTCCTCACCGACCCCTCGATAACTATAACCTCGCTGAAAAAGAAAGGATTAATTCTAATGATTCAAAACACTGCGAGGAGTTGTAGACCCGGAATCCTCTGACATACTTTAGGTCTTTCCAACTGAAGATATCATTCAAAATATTTATAGCTATATTAAACACCAAAAACTCACACCTATGAACCGGATGCTATTGATAATCGACCCTCAGAACGACTTCATAAACGGCTCGCTGCCCATAAACGGAGCCGAGGAAGCAATGAACAATCTCGCCGGCTACATTTCCCGTAATTCCGGCAAATATGCCCTGAAAATTGTCACGGCCGACAGACACCCCTTCTACCACTGCTCATTCACCGACTGCGGCGGCGAATGGCCGCGACACTGCGTGCACGATACAGTGGGTGCCGCAATCTGGCAACCATTGTTCCGCCCCCTGTATGAAACTTCGGGAGCCGTTCGCTTTCTATATAAGGGCGAGAGCGCGGATAGAGACGAATACTCAATCTTCAAAAATCCCGAAGCCGCCAGGATAATCCGCGGGCTGGTTGAGAATGAAAAGATTGAACAGATAGACATCTGCGGCCTTGCGGGCGATGTCTGTGTGCGTCAATCGCTCCTTGACGGCATCGAACTCTTCGGCCCGGACAAATTCAACCTCCTCACCCCCTACTCCCCCACAATCAACTAAAAACCAAAAACTAAAAACTAACAACTAAAAACTAAAAACTAAATCCCCATGCAATGGAAATCAGAAATCTTGAAAACATCGACTTCGACACCCTGTACCAAGGCTTCGCACACGCCTTTGCCGACTACGAGATAAGCTTTGACAGGCACGAACTGCAATCGATGCTCACAAGGCGCGGATTCAACCCGGAGCTGTCGCTTGCAGCTTTCAGCGGCGGCTCAATCGCAGCATTCTCATTCATAGGCACCGGAACCCACAATTCCGTTCCATCGGCCTACGACATTGCAACCGGCACCGCCGCCCATTTCCGCAGCCAAGGTTTGGCGCGCGAAATGTTCACCCGCTCGCTCCCCATCCTCAAAGATGCCGGCACAAAACAATATGTGCTGGAGGTGCTGCAGAGCAACAGCAACGCCATTTCGCTATACAAAAGCCTCGGCTTCAAAGAATCGAGGCAGCTGCTCTGCTTCAGGCAAAGCATTGACGCCATCAACTGCGGCAATGGCAGCCCACGCTGCACCATCGCCCCAATTGAGCCGGAGCAGGTTATGTCCGCAGCATCTTTCTGCAACTTCTCCCCCTCGTGGCAAAACAGCACCGAATCGATAATGCGTGGCAGCGCAGAGCTCACCTGCCTCGGGGCTTTCTGCGGCGACACCATTGCCGGCCTGTGCGTGTTCGACCCCCTCACCGGCGACATAGCCCGACTGGCCGTCCATCAGAGCCACCGACGCTCCGGAATAGCATCCGCGCTGCTGCGCAGAGCTTTGCCGATGTTCAAAACCGGCTCTGTAAAAGTTCTCAACATCAGCTCCGCCGACACCACCCTCCCCGCCTTCCTCAAAAGCATGAACATCCTCCCCGCAGCATCGCAGTTCGAGATGATCCTCCCCCTCTGACCCTCCGCCGCCCTGCGTGAACCATTCCATACATCCTGTTGTTACTTGTTTACCCTCACATTCAAATAAACGAAAACACACACTAAAAACCTATTATGATTGTATGGATAAGAAAAGACTGACCGCCGAAAACGGCCGCCCGATCGCCGACAACCAAAACATCCAGACCGCCGGGTTCCCTGGTCCGCAGACAGCCATGGACCCTTGGTATCTTGAAAAAATCGCCCATTTCGACCGTGAGGTCATTCCCGAGAGGCGAATGCACGCAAAAGGCTCCGGAGCCTTCGGACGCTTCACCGTCACAAACGACATCACCGAATTCACCCGCGCATCAATTTTCGCATCCGTAGGCAAGCAGACACCATGCCTGGTGCGCTTCTCAACCGTTGCCGGAGAGCGCGGCGCAGCCGATGCCGAGCGCGATATCAGAGGCTTCGCAATGAAATTCTATACTGACGAAGGCAACTGGGACCTCGTCGGAAACAACACCCCGGTTTTCTTTCTGCGCGACCCCCTGAAATTCCCGGACCTCAACCACGCTATAAAGCGCGACCCACGCACCGGAATGCGCAACCCAACCGCCAACTGGGACTTCTGGACACTCCTGCCCGAAGCTCTGCACCAGGTCACAATAACCATGTCGCCGAGAGGCATACCCGCATCTTTCCGCCACATGCACGGCTTCGGCAGCCACACCTACAGCTTCATAAACAAAGACAACATCCGCACATGGGTGAAGTTTCACTTCTTAACCATGCAAGGCATACAAAACCTCACCGACAAGCAGGCCGAGGATATCATCGCAAAAGACCGCGAGTCCCACCAGCGCGACCTCTTCGAGGCTATCGAGCGCGGTGACTTCCCCAAATGGAAACTCTGCGTCCAGCTCATGACCGAGCAGCAGGCCGAGGAATACGGCATCAACCCTTTCGACCTCACAAAAGTGTGGTATCACGCCGATTTTCCGCTGCGCGAAGTTGGCATCCTCGAACTAAACCGCAACCCCGAAAACTTTTTTGCCGAGATTGAGCAGGCAGCCTTCAACCCCACAAACATTGTGGACGGCATAGGCTTCTCTCCCGACAAAATGCTGCAGGGACGTCTGTTCTCCTACGGCGACGCTCAGCGCTACCGCCTCGGGGTGAACCACAACCTCATCCCCGTCAACAAGCCTAAATGCCCGTTCCATTCATTCCACCGCGACGGACAGATGCGCACCGACGACAACTATGGCGCTACAATTGCCTACGAGCCAAACAGCTACGGCGAATGGCAGGACACTCCCTCGCGAAAAGAACCGCCAATGCCGCTGCATGGCGATATGTTCAACTACAACGAGCGCGCCTATGACGACGACTACTACACACAACCAGGCAAACTGTGGCGGCTCATGACCGATGATGACAAAAAAGCCACATGCGCCAACACCGCCGCCCAGATGAAAGGGATACCCCTGTTTATCAAACAGCGACACGTGCGCGCCTGCAACAACGCCGACCCCGAATATGGCCGCATGCTCGCCGAAGCGCTGCAGATAGACCTCGCCGAGGCCCTTGTGGCCGAAGACCCCGCCCACCCCGCCTGGGACACCCGCTTCCCCCATGCCTGATTCCCACCCGCCGGGCGATGTTATACGGGCATCTCGCGACCCCCTCACAGGGGTCTTATGGGATGGGGGCGACCTGAACGCGTGGTCTCGCCTGCGGCTCCACACACGCGCTATTCTCTTGTCACCCGCTCACCGCGGGTGCATCCCACCGCCCTTATGTTATGGGGTGTTGGCGCCCGGAGGGTGCGGTTATTTTGTTAACCGCATGCGCAGCGTGCGGATTACCGGCCGATTACCCAAATGGTGCCGGAGGTACCACATCTGAACAGAGCTGCAGTAATTCCCACCCGCGGTGAGCCGGTCGCGAGGAAATAGCGTGGCGGTGGAGCGTAGCGACACCCCACGTTAGGCGCATCCCACCCAAAAAAGACCCGCGGTGAGCGTGGTCGCGAGAAAGCGCCCCATCTAACGTGGCCTCGGCGAGGCCTGAGCGCAGGATGCGCGATGTCATGAACAACCCCGGCACGAGCGCGCAGCGCGAGGCCTGGGGGGTAGGAGAGCCCCCTCTCTACCTGAGCCTCGCGAGAGGCGATGTTATACAGGCATCTCGCGACCCCCTCACAGGGGTCTTATGGGATGGGGGTAACCTGAACGCGTGGTCTCGCTGCGCTCCACACACGCGCTATTCTCTTGTCACCCGCTCACCGCGGGTGTTGGCGCCCGGAGGGTGCGGTTATTTTGTTAACCGCATGCGCAGCGTGCGGATTACCGGCAGATTACACACATGGTGCCGGAGGTACCACACCTCCCCCCCAACCAAAAACTAAAAACTAAAAACCACAACTCCCCCCTTTATAAGCAATATATGGATTATCTTTGCAGAAAAATTTCTATATTAGCGCCATCAACTACGATCTCAGCAAAATTCACCACATTAGGTATGACCGAGTGCCCGGAGAATTTAAGACCAAACTTTAAGGATTATGGCAAACAACATGAACGATATATTATCTATGGTTCCAGAACCTGATTATGAAGCTCTGGTAGGACGAATAGACAACCTTTGGAGCTCGGCAAAAAATCGTGCTGTTGAGGCTGTGAACGCACAACTGTTAGATGCGAATTGGTTGACTGGGCAATACATCGTTGAATTTGAACAGAAAGGAAAGATACGTGCGGAATATGGCAAATTCCTAATCACGCGTCTGGCAAAAGATTTGACGGCTCTAAGAGGCAGAGGATTCAGCCGATCTAACCTCATATATATGAGGAAGTTTTATCTTTACTTTCCAAAAGGTGAGACAGTGTCTCACCTTTTAACATGGAGCCACTACTTTGAACTTCTGAAGTGTGACGATGAAATGGAATTGCAGTTCTATTTTCATGAAGCGATAAACCAAAAGTGGAAAGTCAGGGAGTTGAAACGGCAGATAAAATCATCATTATTCCAGCGTCTTGCACTTAGCTCCGACAAGAAGGGTATTCTCGCACTGGCTCATCAGGGCCATCCTATTCACACTGCAGAGGATATTATTCACGACCCTTATGTATTGGAATTTACCGGGCTACCGCAGAAGAAACGCTTTAAGGAGAGTGACCTTGAAAAGGCCCTTAAAGACAATATGGAGAAATTTCTACTTGAACTTGGACGCGGATTTGCTTTCATCGGTCGCCAATATGTTATACCCATAGGAGGTAGACAATTCAAAGTGGATATGGTATTTTATCACTGTATACTAAAATGCTACGTTCTGATTGATCTCAAAACAAACGAGATATCACACGGGGATATCGGACAAATGAACCTCTATCTGAATTACTTCAAGAATGAGGTATGCATGTCCGATGACAATCCTCCTATCGGGATTATTCTCGGTGCCAGACGCGATGAAGTATTGATGGAGTATGCCCTTGAAGGAATAACCAATCAACTTTTTGTTGCCCGTTATCAACTATACTTACCCAAGAAAGAAGAATTGCAAGCTGAGCTTGACAAGGTGCTTGCTAAACGAAACTAACCACCCCGAAGATATTTAATAGAAGCCTTCGCTGGCGATGCTCCGCTTTTTATAAGATTTATGAGAATTATATCCCCTCCCCTCACCGGGAGGGGATTTTTTGGATTATCTTTGCAGAAAAATTTCTATATGAGCGCTATCAACTACGATCTCAGCAAGATAAGGGCCATTGTGTTTGATGTAGACGGGGTGCTGTCTCCCGCAACCGTTCCGATGGACTCTCAAGGCCGGCCGATGCGCATGGCCAATATCAAGGATGGCTACGCGCTGCAGCTCGCCGCAAGGCGCGGGCTGCTGCTTGCAATCATCACCGGCGGCGACAGCCCGGCGGTGGAGGCGCGGTTCCGCGCACTCGGCTTCAATGATGTGTTTATGAGGGCGGACAGCAAGCTTCCGGTGCTGCGCCGGTGGATGGAGGCCAACAGCCTGACTCCGGAGCAGGTGGCATACATCGGCGACGACATTCCGGACCTGCCGTCGATGCACCTCGTGGGGCTGCCGGTGGCGCCGGCCGATGCGGCGCCGGAAGTGAAACAGGCCGCGGCATACATTTCGCCCGTAGCGGGGGGCTACGGTGTGGGGCGCGATGTGGTGGAGCAGATTCTGAAGGCACAGGGCCTGTGGCTTGACTCCCCCCAACTAACAACTAAAAACCAACAACTAAAAACTAACAACTCACAACTAACAACTAAAAACCCCTTATCCAACCTCGCCCCCTACCGCATAATCCTGGCAAGCGGCTCCCCCCGCCGCCGTCAGCTGCTGGAGATGCTCGGCATAGACTTCGAGGTGATACCCGCCCCGGTGGAGAATGAGGATTACCCGCCTGAGCTGCCTGCCGAGGAGATTCCCGAATACTTGGCTCTCAAAAAAATAGACGCGTGCGATTTCGGTCCCGACACCCTCGTCATCACCGCCGACACTGTTGTGATAGCCGGCGGCAAGGTGCTCGGCAAGCCTGCCGATGCCGATGAGGCGAGGGCTATGCTGCGCCTGCTCAGCGGCTCCACCCACAAGGTTGTCACCGGGGTGGCCGTGCGCACCGCCACCCGCCGCGAGAGCTTCCGCGCCGTCACCGAAGTGACCTTCGCCGAGTTGAGCGAGGGCGAGATAGAGTGGTACATCTCCACCTACCGCCCCTTTGACAAGGCCGGAGCCTACGGCATACAGGAGTGGATAGGCTGCATAGGGGTCACCTCCATCAGCGGCAGCTACTACAACGTGATGGGGCTGCCTGTGCAGCGTCTTTACCGGGTGTTGTCATCCATCTGACCCCCTGCCCTTAAACGCAAAAAAACTCCCCGGCGGAGCCTCACGGCCTGTCCGGGGAGTTTGCTGTATTTGGATTACAGAAATATAGACGTACTAAGGTGTCAGTCAACCTTGACCTTCACTGCCTTGCCGCCGGCGGTGCGCACAATGTAGATACCTGCGCGCAGGCCTGTGGCGTTGACTCTGCGTCCGGTGATGTCAAACACCGCGCTGCCTTCGGGAGCGATGATGCTGCCTGCTTCCACGCGTATCTCATCCTCTCTCCTGTCTGAGTCGATACCGTCGATATCAGTGGGTATGAGAGTGATGTACTGGTCCGCGGGCTCACCTGCAACCTTGCCGTTCTCGATAAGGATAGCAACGAGACGTCCACCCTCCTTGCGCTCGATGGGCGCGGTGTAGAGAGTCATGTTGCCGTTGTTGCCGGGCACGCACTCCGCGGTGGGATTGAAGGCATACCAGATCTGATATGTGCCGTCGGCGATAGCCTCAGCGGGAGCGAGAGTGATAGTCACCTTGGTGAGGTCGCTCTCGGTGTCGAGCTCAACCTTCACCTTGCCGCTCACCTTGGTGGGATCGGGCTGGCCGGGGTTCTCCGGAGTGGTTGTCTGCTCGGGCATCACCATCACAAGCATGGAGCTCACGGCACCCTTCTTGTTGCCCTCCATTGCGTAAGCCCAGAGGGTTGTCTGCTCGGTGAAGCTTACCGAAGCGCCGTTTGCGGCCTTGGTCCAGTTTTCCTCCGCGATGTTGGCATCGGTTGTGTAGTAGATGTCAGCACCTTCGGCGGCGGTCATCTTGACAGCTGTGCTGCCGGGGTTGGCTGTGACGCTGAACGCAACAGTGCCGGCAGGCTTGCCAAGAGTAGCCTCAACATGGGTGTAAAGGCTCTGCTCGTAGCCGGGAGCTGTGGCATACATTGTGATGTATGATGTGGATGTGATGGCGAAACGCTGTGCATACACATTCCACTCGGTGTCGGGACCGGGCACGATAGGTGTCGGGCTCACATTGTAATATATTGTGGCGCTCTTCGGGTTGCTTATCGGGCAGTTGAGAGTAACGGTTGTGTAGGGGTAGAACTCAACTGTTGTGATACCCTCGACTGTCTGTGCGGGAATTGTCACATTGTCCTTGATGACAGCCACAACCGGTTCTGACGACCTCACCTTCTCAACCTCGACGGGCCACAGCTCAATACCCTCGCCGGAATCGTCAAGCATAGCGAAGCCGGTGATATTGTAGTAAGCCGCGGGGGTAGCGTCATTCCAGTTGAAGGTAGCTTCGAGTTTGTCGTGGTTCACAGGAATGTCCTCACCCTCACCCTTGTTTGTGGTGAGCTTCCACTCGGTATCTTGGGTTGCCTCATCGCCGTCAGCCTCAAAACCGGTGCCGGTGAGCTTCACACCCATGATCTTGACATAGCGGCGGGCGTTTGCGGTGGTGATTGTGGTCACCTCGTCGGGCACCATCTCGATATCCTTTTCAAGACCAGCGGGCTTGGTGTCGGAGGGAGTTGCGAAGAGAGAAGCGTAATCGGCTGTCACATGCGCTCCGCGCACCTTGCCGCCAAGGATGTGGGGCTCCATCACAAAGTCGCTCACATAGCTGTCCTTCTTGATGGATTCAAGCAGAGCGGCATCCTCGATGTTGATGGGCAGATAGTGGCCCTGGGTGCCGCGCACAAAGATGTATTCGCCACCCTTGGCAACAACTCGTGCAATGCCTGAGAAGTGGTAAGGCACTCCGGCTTCCGCCTGGTCGAGGAAGTTGACGATATAGCGGCGCTCGTTTGCTGTGCGGGTAAAGGTAGCCTCTGCCACTTCACTGGGAATCTTACCGGCCTTTGCGGCATACGCCTTCACAATGGTTGTGGCGCTGATTTCAAAGGGTCCGGTGTACTTCTTGCGTCCATCCTTGTTGAGGCGCGGGTTGGAGTTGTCGAGAGTATAGTATATGTCAACATCTTCAACTTCGCCGGTATACTTCATCTCAACAGTGGCGGTTGTGAGGAACTTACCGCCCTCAACACCTTCGCCCTTGATGGTGAGCTCGGGCTCTGCAAGCGCCTTTTCACCCACAATGGAGAAGTCGATCAGAGCCACGGCATAGTTGCCCTTGTCACCGTTGCGAAGCACAACACCGTCGATATTGTAGCGGGCACTTGCGAGGTATGCGGTGCTGAATCCCTTGCTGATTTTGAACACTTCGCCGATATTGAGCACCGGATTGCCGGCCATATTGAGGGTAAACACCTCCTTGTCACCGTCAAGACCCTTGGACACAGTAACATTGTTGATTTTGTAGCGCACCATGCGGTCAGCCTCGGTGAAGGGGGTGAGAGCGCTATTATTCTCCTCTTCAAGGATATCCTTTACCTGAGGCTCGTACTCAATAGGATCTCCTTCAATGTGAATGCGGCGCAGAGTGCGGGCATAGCCTGTGTTGTCGCCGCGCAGGTTCTGCAGACCTGTGCGTGAGGCCTTAAAGGCGAAGTTGGTGATGATATCACCCTTCTCAAGCTTGCGGGGAGCCTCCTTCCCTTCCGTATTCATGGCCACGAGAGTCTCCCAGCCATTCTTGTTGTAGAGAAGGATAGAATGGGCGCTCAGCTCATCTTTGCCAAACTCAGTGCCATCATCCTTGACATCGCGCAGGTAGAGGTACTTTGGAGTGATTTCGCGCACAAGAGCCTTACCCTCATAGCGGTAGATTATGCCGTCTTTCGCGTCAGCTTCGTCGGGATACTTGGCCTTGAACTCGGCGATCGAAGCCACTGGCTCAGCCTCCTTCTTCACAAACTTGATGATTACTCTCTCTCCGTCGATATTACCACGGTTGTACGCCACCTGAAGGGTGCATACCTTGCCAAGATTTTCATCGTCAACATAGTCGTCGGCTGTTATCTCAATCTTGGCGTTGCCGTCTACAATTTCGGAGAGAGTGGTTGAAGCTCCGCCATTCTTGCTGTATATCAGGGCAGTGCCGGAGCGCACACCGGTGATGTCGGGAGTGAGGGTTACAACATCGCTCACCACATTCACGGTTATATAGCCGTTTGCCTTATCCTCATCGGTAGCTGTGATGGGGTTGGGAGCGAGCAGCTTGGGAGTGGCGATGGCGCTGGTGGGGAGAAGCACCATGTCGCCGTTCGCGTAGCCCACAAAGCCCTCTACGCTGTATGTGGTACCCTCATTGAGTCGCATGATGGTGGCAAAATCAGGGGTTGTTTTCAGACGGGCGTAGGGCTTAACCACTTTGCCTGTCGAAGTCATCAGAATGTTGTCAGCCGCGTTGAAAGTAACATTGCGGAGCACAACCTTTTTGTTAAAGTCAGCGCGCTCAATCTCTGTCACCTCCTTGATTGTCGAAGTGAAATAGGTTGCATCATCCGGATTGGGCAGGAACGCTGAATAGTCCATAGCCGAGGTGGTGATCCACAGCTCGGGGAGACCTGATTCAATGCCGCGGACAACACCGGTGATATTGTTGATAGACTTACCGTCTGTGTATGATTTTACGGTCTCATTCTCGCCATTGACAATCACCTTGATGGCACGACCCTCACTGTCTGTGAGATATACGAACCATGTACCGGCGGACACATTGATGTCGTTGGGCTTGACAGTTTCGTATCTGCCTACAACGTTGTACTGGTCAAAGTCGTAGAGAGTGATCACATCGCCGTCGTTCACATCAGTGAGCGCAAGGTCAGTCACCTTGGTGGAAATCTTGCTGAAATCGCGGTAAGTTTCGCGAGCCTCGCTTTCGCCGTCAGTCTCACGAACGAAAAGTCTGCCTGTGGCATTAACGGTATAACCACCGTCAGGCCATGCCTGCCATTTTGTAGCTTCAGGAGTTTGAGCCCAGATGCCGTTTGTTGCGTCACAGAACTGATATTGGAATTTTGCATTTTCAGTACCCATCTGTGATTCAAGGCTCACCTTTACACCATTTTCGTCAACAAACGCAGTCACTCCACCGGCCAATTCAGCTTTAATGGCATTATCGTCTACTTTGACAGAGGGAGCGGCAAGAACTTTCTTCTGATCCTCACTATCATCGCCTCCGGTGTAAATACATACTATATTCAATGGCCGTTGCTGAAGGCCGTACCCATCGTACCATTTGATAGACATTGTCAGTCTTTGGTTTTTCACCGGGTCATCGTAGTGCTTGATAGGAACCCCAATACTTGCTCCTGTTGTAGATGCACTTACTGTTCCTGTTTTTGCAGTTGTTGTCGGAGCGACTGTTGAATAATTGTAATAAAGAGTGCTGCCGCCGTTTTTGTGTTTGATAGGTACTTTGGGAAGATTTGCACTATCATACTTGTTGAAGTAAATAGTTCCATTATTATCTTCACCATGCACATAAGTCATTCCCTCAGGGAGATTGTCAGTATCCACTTCCGGAATGCCATCAACTGACTCATATTTAAGTTTGACGGTGTTTACTTCGCTGAATCCCTTTGGGTTCCAACCAATAATTCTGAGGTTGTATGTTGTCCCAATTTTAGGACCTGAAGGCAAAGTGACCTTAAAAGGAATATTGGCATAACACTTCACTCGAACCCATTTACTGTTAATGGTACTTTCTGTTCCGTATGTAGAACTTGACGTAGCAAGAGAATTATTTCCAGTAATAGTAGTAGGTACAGCGTTAGTGGATGTTGTCATAAGTACCATTTCAGCACCCTCTTCCGGAAAAATGGTCATATTGGTGTTGCTACCGCGCACAGTAAGAGTTTGAGTAGCTTCATCGTACTCATCTGATTGGAATTTAAACTGGGTCTGTTTGCCTGGCTTTACCGGTGTACCAGCGCGCCAGTCTACGCTGATTTTTGTGAAAGCCCATTGATTAACACCATCGGGCATCTTTATGTGGATTTCTTTTGCTCCATCACCGTATGCAGTAAATGAGTTGTCGTCAAAAGTTCCCTGCTCAGATGTCCAGTTTTTAAGGGTTGGTATATCTGTTCCCAACCTATGATGTGTGAAATAAACATTTTGGATGGTACCATAAAGAGCTCTAATTATCATCTCTCTTTCTCCTTTTACACTAAGGTAGCAGGTAGATGATTTTTTCATCATGGTCATGGTGGCCTGATTCAGCACGCCACTCGGTATATATAACTGAACCTTGTCCGAAATTATTGTATTGCTTTGCTCTTTAACACTTTCTCCCATCTGAAAGCCTTGCAACTCGTAGGACCCCGTAGTAGTGTGGAATCCTGTCGCCCAGTTAGCAACAGATTGGATGTCAATTCCCCATCCACCGGTTTTATCGAAATAATAGCCATTGCTTCCTGGCTTTTGGGTGTTCTTTTTCTCACCAAGCAACGTGGCATTATCCCACGATGCATTGTATATTTCGAGATGATCTGCGTGTGCTCTTGGAGGGGCAAAGAGCGTCAGCGCCATTAGCAAAAGTAAAAGTTTTTTCATAGGCTTTTTCCTGTTTGATTTGTGATTATTGATTGTGAAAATTAGTTAGCACCTGTATGGACGCAGCAAAGCGGCGCGCAGCCCAAGCGGGCGACGCACATTCCTGCAAGCAACGCTAAGTTGCTGATTATCAATCGATTGAATATGGGGGGGGTAGAAGTAATCCTATACATATTCACACACGTCCTATATTTGTGAGGCAAATTTATAGATGTTTCCATAATAATCCAAATTTATCAGCATAAAATTTAGTGTAGGGACATGCCTTTGGCATGTATGTTCCCCACCACGAAGGGCGTCGGAGACGTCTGAGCACCCGGCGGGTGCGATGCCGTCAGAAACCCCAGGTAAGCGAAGCGCGACCTGGGGGAAGCGACCGTCCTCTCTCCTGTGAGCCTCGCGAGAGGCGATGCCGTGTGGCAGGCCTCACACCATAGCATCGCATCTCCGATGCTCATTTATTATTATGTCACCTTCTCCCCAGGCCTCGCGCTTCGCGCTCGTGCTGGGGTTTCAGACGGCATCGCGCATCCTGCGCTCAGGCCTCACCGAGGCCACCACCGCGATGTGTGTGAATAATCGCCATCAGAGAAGGTGAGAGCGCGGGGAGAATCCCGCGACGGCATCACCGAGGCCCTATTAGATGGCACGTTTTCTCGCGACCCGCACGCTGCGGGTCTTTTTTTGGGGGAATGCGCTAACGTGGGGTGTCGCTTCGCTCCACCGCCACGCTATTGTCTGGCCACCCGCTCGCCGCGGGTGGGAATTACCGCAGCTCTGTTCAGATGTGGTACCTCCGGCACCATATTCGTATGTAGTAATCCGGGCACTACGTACCCGGAAATCTAGGACCTGCGCAAGAGTTGAAGCGT
>CAJUPZ010000026.1 GCA_910588065.1 uncultured Muribaculaceae bacterium | reverse complement strand
ATATTGTCCAGACCGACGGTCAGACAGCAAATAAAAATGATAATGATTGATTTGATATAATTCATAATTAGAAAATTTATCACGATGCAAAATTACAAGTAACCAGACAAATAGACATGAGAATATTTTCTGTAACTATTGCCATTTTTTCCGATTTTGTGATGAAACGGAAATTTTGGCAAAAACAACAGAACAAAGTGTAATACCCAAGAGATGAAGCTGCTGTAACTTTGCGCCGTAATTTGGAACAAACCATAATTATCGCACTTCAAACAGAACTTAACAACGGATATGAAAAAGTTTTTCGCCTTATTCATGGTGCTCTTGATAATCTTGTCATGTGGTGCGACTGAGAATGATGTGCCTCAGCTGGCATCGGCAAGTGATGGAGCTCTGTTTAACGGCAAAAAGGTTCTTGTCGCTTATTTTTCGTGGGGTGGTACTACCCGCCATATGGCAGAAACGATTGAGAAAGTGACAAAAGGGGACATCTTTGAGATTGAGCCTGTTGTCCCTTACCCTACGGCCTACACTCCTTGCACGGAAGTGGCACTTGAAGAAAAAAACAATAATGCTCGTCCGGAAATCAAGAACCGCGTTGAAAACTGGGCAGACTATGATATTGTTTTCATTGGTTGTCCGGTATGGTGGTGGACAACTCCTATGATTATCCACACTTTCGCAGAAAGCTACGATTTTGAAGGCAAGACGGTTGTTCCTTTCTGCACTTATGCCGCAACATATCGTGATGAAACATTGCAAGCCATCGTAGATATGACACCTGAAGCTGAGCACCTTGAAGGTCTTGGCACAATAGGCTCGACCGGCGGTGTAGAGGCATGGGTAAACCGTATCAGTGCAGTATGGGAAGAATCACATCCGGATAATAGTGCCGGGATTGAAGATGTGTCAATAGATCTCAACTCTAATGATGTGACGATATACGATTTGAATGGACGCATCATAAAAAACACGGCAAATCTAAAGGGCATATTTATTGTGAAAAGCCCTTCCAAAACATACAAAGTTGTTTTATAAACTAATCAGTAAAATTCTAAAACCACAACGAGTATGAAGCATTTTATCTTTTCACTTCTGATGCTGCTGACTTTTATGTCTTGCAGCGCAAATGAACCTGAAATGCCCGAACAGCCACAACCGGTACAACCGGGCGAAGAAGGAGGCTCTGATTATTTTTCAGGGAAAAAAGTTTTGATTGCCTATTTCTCTTGGGGCGGTACTACCAGACGCATGGCTCAGCAGGTACAGGCAATCACAGGGGGTGATCTGTTTGAAATCGAGCCTGTCAATCCATATCCGACCTCATATACCCCATGCACTGAAGTAGCATTGGAGGAACGCGACAGCAATGCACGTCCAGCCATAAAAAACAGTGTTGCAAACTGGGATGAATATGACGTTGTTTTTCTCGGTGGTCCGGTGTGGTGGCATACCGCTCCCATGATTCTCCATACTTTTGCGGAAAGCTACGATTTTGAGGGTAAAACCGTTGTTCCCTTTACAACATACGCATCAACCTACCGTGATGAAACCCTTCAGGCGATTGTGGATATGACACCTGATGCCGAACATCTTGAAGGACTGGGATTGACAAGCGGGTCTATCAATGAAAGCCGCATACAGACATGGATTGACCTTATCAACCAGCAGTATGGCAGTCTTAACCCCGGAGGTGCGACAGCACCGATGGAAGGGACAGTGGAACTTTGGCAACGTGGCAATATTCCCGGTTTCCGCGAGAACGTGAATAATTCCGATGGCCCTGACTTTATACCCAATATGCTGGTATATACAGTGCCTGAGAATGTTCAACCCAAAGGTGCCGTGATGATTTGTCCCGGTGGAGCATTTGCCTTCCGCAGTATGCAGAACGAGGGCTACGATATAGCCGATATGCTTGTACCGATGGGATACCAGTGCTTTATTGTTAACTACCGCATCAATCCTTATTCCATGCAGGCCAGCGCAACTGACCTGCAAAGGACCATACGATATGTAAAAGCCCATGCTAAAAACTATCGTATCAATCCTGAAAACATCGCGCTTGTCGGTTTTTCGGCCGGAGGTATATTGAATGGCGAAGTGTTGCTGAATTGGCGCGATCTTACCAACGGTACGACTCTCGACAGCTCATATCGTCCCGATGAACTTGACAATGTGCCTGTTTCAGCCTGTGCCGTGGGTATGATATATTCTTTCTATGGAAGATTGAGCGTGTCGATGAACAATGTTGAGACACTTCGTGCCGCTAATCTTCCTCCCGCCTTCTATTGCTGGGGGACACGCGACGGATTTGCCGGACAGTTTGCCCAAAACTCAAACGCTGTGAAAGATGCCGGGGTAAGAGTGGTAACCAAAGTGCTCGAAGGTTATCCACATGGATATGGCAGCGGAGGCAATGCCTCAATCTGGGGTAATGACTTCGATGCTTTCCTCACACTGATTATGCAGGGTAACTCTGCGATAAAAGACTACTAAGATAATCAAATAAAGATAATGACAGAAAGAAAACTTCGATGCTTGGCAGTATCTCCTGTCGGCCTCGGATGTATGGGCATGAGCCACGCATATGGCGCCCCGGCTGATAAAAACTCAATGAAGACCCTCCTTGCAGATGCAGTGGAGATGGGTTATACATTGTTTGATACCGCTGAAATTTACGGCACGGATACAAATCCTCATGATAACGAGGAATTACTTGGAGAAGCATTGAAGCCTTACCGTGATAAGGTTGTAATCACAACAAAATTTGGTCTTACATTCGACAAATCGCACGAGCCGGGACCTTATCCTCTGATACCGGATTCAACACCCAATAGCATCAGGAAAGCCGTTGATGGCTCTCTACGTCGCCTGCAAACCGACCATATCGACCTATATCTGCAACACCGCATAGACCTGGATGTTGAGCCGGAAATTGTAGCAGATACTATGTCGCAACTGATACAGGAGGGCAAGATACTCCATTGGGGTATATCGGAAACTAATGAAGAATATCTCCGTCGCGCCCATGCGGTATGTCCCGTAACGGCTATACAGAACCGCTATTCGATGATGGCAAGATGGCACGAGGATATTTTCCCGACGCTTGAGGAATTGAATGTAGGCTTTATCGCGTTCTCTCCGCTTGCCAACGGTCTGCTGTCGGACTTCTATACCGCCGACTCAAAATTCAATCCCAAGAATGATTATCGTGCAGCCATGCCTCAGTTCAGCCGTGAGAGTTTTGAGGAAAACGAGATGCTGTTTGAACTTATACGTCGCCTCGCTGAAGAGAAACACGCCACACCATCGCAGATTTCCCTTGCGTGGATGCTGTGTAAAAAACCGTATATCGTGCCTATCCCCGGCACACGCCACCTTTGCCGACTGAAAGAAAACATCGGTGCAGCTGATATAATCCTATCAACTGAGGAAGTAGAGGCAATCGACCGCCAACTTGACAGCATACCGATGAGTGAAGTTTTTGGCGGATCAAAAGTAATCAAAACACAAAAAGCATAAAATTATGATTAAAAGAATAATATTGGGATTGACCCTCTGTATTGCAGCCATGACAACCAATGCCCAGTCACAAGTTCCTTATGCGGAACTCAACAACGGGTTGAAGATGCCACGTTTCGGTATCGGAACATTCAATGTACCCGGCGACAGCATTATGGCAGATGCAATCACATTTGCCTTGAAAAATGGCTATCGACACATCGACACAGCTCATGCTTACCGCATTGAGCGTGGTGTTGGACAAGGAATGAAAGACAGCGGCGTGCCCCGCGAAGATATTTGGTTGACAAGTAAAATCTGGCCTACCGAATATGGCGAAGGCAAAACCTTGAAAGCAATAGATGAGATGCTTGAACGCCTCGGAGTTGATTATATCGACCTGTTGTATGTTCATCAGCCTATCGGCGATTGGAGAGGGGCATGGCGCGACATGGAGAAAGCGGTGGAAGCAGGTAAAGTCCGTGCTTTGGGTATCAGTAATTTTGATGCTGCTGACTCTCTTTATAACGCTGTAATAGAGTTTGCGAAAATCAAACCAGCCGTATTCCAGATTGAATGTCATCCTTATGCACAGCGCCTTGAATGGCGCAAACGTGCCGCCGCTGACAACATTCAGGTTGAGTGCTGGTTTCCGCTTGGTGGCGCAATGAGCAATGGAGCCTTATTCAAAGACCCGACTATAATGAAAATCGCCGAAGCTCATGGCAAAACTCCGGCACAGATAATTCTCCGTTGGCACATTCAGGAAGGGCTTTCGGCTATTCCCGGAGCTACTGACCACGGTTATATTACCGAAAACATAAATATTTTTGATTTTGAGCTTACTCCTGAAGAAATGGAAGCTATGCGATCTCTCAACAAAGAGCAGCGTTTCTTCAATATGTCACTTGAAGATAAGCAAAAGTATCTGTTGAACATGAAAATTGAATATTGATATGACACCAAAAGTAATATGCCACATAATGAGTTCAGTCGATGGGCGTCTGTTGCCCGGACGCTGGACCGCTCCATTCGACGGTACAAATCCGTCTGAGCTGTTCAAAGAATACGCTGCAATAGGCAAGAGCCTTGACACTGATGCGTGGATGTTCGGAAAGGCGACCACCCGCGAGGCTTTTCCGTACAAATTTATGCCTACAGGAGAACCGTTGGGCGAAAGCGGAAAGGTATTTGTGGGCAACAGAACTTCATCGAGGCTGTTTATCACGATTGACCCGGATGCCGATATATTTTTCACCTCTGACCGTCTGCGTGGCGACAATATTCTTACTATTATAGGTAAGAATGCCACAACAGACTATCTTGCGGCTCTTGAAGAAAAGGGTGTGTCGTATCTTGTGGTGGATGATGTTCACAACCTCCGTAAGGTTTTCACTCTTGTTAAGCACTATTTCAATGTCAATACCATATCCCTGCAAGGCGGAGGCATAATTGACGGAGCTATGCTTGCACAAGGCCTTATCAATGAATTGAGCCTTGTGATCTATCCCGGAATAGACGGGCTGACCACCGCACCGTCAATCTTTGAATACCTCGGACACTCGGAAGAACGTCCGGCGGAGGGTCAGGCTCTGGAGCTTCTCTCAGTGGCGCAAATGCCTCATGGCATTGTCTGGTTACGTTACAAATTCCATAATATATCGGAGTAATCAATCATGAAAGGATTTTCAATATTGGCAGGTATCGCAATGGTATTGTTTTCTGCCACAGGGTTGCAAGCACAGGATTCAATCCCGACAAAAGGCTTTGCTGCTTTCGATGAAACGGGCGTATTCAAGCCTTACGAGTTCAACCGTCATGCTGTCGGCGATGATGAGATACAGATTGAAATACTTTATTCAGGTATTTGTCACAGCGACCTGCATAATGTTCACGGCGACTGGCGCAAGGAAGAATATCCAATGGTTCCGGGACACGAGATTGCAGGAAAGGTTGTCAAAGTGGGCAAGAATGTCACAAAATTCAAAGTCGGAGATTATGCCGGCGTGGGCTGTATAATCAACTCATGCCATGAATGTGATTTCTGCAAGAATGGGCAGGAGCATTATTGCAGCCACACAGTTTCAACTTACCACGACCATGACCCTTATCACAATAATGAACGTACGCAGGGAGGTTATTCCAATAACTATGTAATATCGGAGGACTACGCGATACTCATTCCACAAAATGCAGATTTGTCAAAAGTAGCCCCGTTGCTGTGTGCCGGAATTACAACCTATTCGCCGATTAAATTTGCCGGAGTTAAAGCAGAAGATAAAGTAGGAGTTGCAGGGTTCGGAGGTCTTGGTTATATGGCAGTACGTTATCTAAAACACCTCGGTGCTGATGTTACAGTATTTGATTTAACTGAGGATAAGCGTGGAGATGCCGCAAATCTTGGAGCGGAACGGTATGTGAATGTCACTGATCCAGATGAAATGAAAGGTCTTGACAACACTTTCGATTTTATTATAAGCACCATTCCGACCAATTACGATCCGATCCAGTATATGAAGATGCTGAAGTGGAACGGCCAGATGTGTATAGTCGGTATTCCGTCAAACGAGGATATGCCGACAATCTCAATGCGTTCTTTCATCGGAATGGCTGACCGCAGACTTTTCGGCTCACGCATAGGTAGTATTCCTGAAACGCAGGAGGCTATCAACTACTCGGTAGAAAACAACATCTATCCCGAAGTTGAGATTATTCCGGCTGATGCGGAAAAGATAACTGAGGCATACGACAAAGTGCGCGACGGCAAAGTCAAGTTCCGCTATGTCATTGATATGTCAACTATAAAATAAAAATAGAACAATGACCAGTTTTAACTATCAATATCCCGTAAAGCAATATTTCGGGAAAGGATGTGCCGAAGACGCACTGAAAAAAGAAATGCCTGATATGGGCAGTGTTGTCATGCTTGCCTATGGCGGCGGCTCGCTGAAACGCACCGGTCTGTATGACAAAATCCGCAGCTGGCTTGAAAATGCGGGTAAAACCGTTGTCGATTTCGGTGGTATCATGCCTAACCCGACTTATGCCAAAGTTCAGGAAGGAGCGGAGGTTGTCCGCAAAGAAGGTGTGGACTTCATTCTCGCCGTTGGTGGTGGTTCGGTAATCGACTGCTGCAAAATCATCTCCGCTCAGGCAAAGACTGACGATGATGTCTGGGATATGTTCTATAATGAACACCGCCTGCCAACTGAATTTATTCCCTGCGGTGCTGTCGTTACAGCATCCGGCACCGGTGCGGAACAAAACAACGGAGCTGTGATAACCCACGAGGAAAAGAAACTCAAGCAAGCTCTTTTCGGAGCCTTCCACCGTTTTGCAGTTCTTGACAGTGACCTTACGCTCACTCTCCCGATGAAACAGGTGATAAGCGGGGCTTTCGACACTCTGAGCCATTGTATGGAAACCTATATGGGGCAGCCGTTAGCCACCAATGTTTCAGATGAAATCAACGAGGCGATAATGCGTAATGTGATTAAAAATATCCGTGCCATTATAGCAAATCCTGATGATGACTTTGCCCGTGGCGAGTTGATGTGGGACTCCGCTATGGCGGAAAACGGAATGTTGAAACTCGGCAAAATGACCGACTTCCAATGCCACATGATTGAACACGCAGTTGGTGCTTACACCGACTGCAACCACGGTCAGGGTCTTGCAGTGATACACCCAGCACTCTACCGTCATTATCTGCCCGAAGGTGCTCCGAAACTGGCACGAATGGCCCGTGAGGTATGGGGCATCCACGACAATGACGATTTGCGTGCGGCAAACACAGGTATCGATCTTCTTGAAGATTTCATTCAGGAAATTGGTATGCCTACACGTTGGAGTCAGATGGGTATCACTGATGAAAAGGTGTTACGCGATTCAGCCGATACCTGTGTGCTTACCCCCGGTTGCTGCAAGAAGTTTACCCGTGATGAAATCTTTGAAATTTTGAAAGGGCAACTCTGATAAGGTAAAATAGGTATAACTTACCGAAGTTTGTATTAAGCAAAGATTTCAGAGTTTTGTTTAATTTGCAGAACAAATAAAACTACGATATGAAGACAGTAACATTAAATAACGGGGTTGTAATGCCCCGGATTGGCTACGGAGTATATCAGGTATCTCCGGCCGAGTGTGAGCGTTGTGTTTCCGATGCTCTGAGTGTCGGCTACCGTATGATTGACACCGCACAAGCCTATCATAACGAAGAAGGCGTTGGAGCCGCCGTGAAGAAAAGTGGCATTGCCCGTGATGAACTGTTCCTTGTGTCAAAGGTATGGATCTCCAACTATGGCTTCGACAAAGCAAAGGCTTCCATTGATGAGAGCCTGCGCAAACTCGGCACAGACTACATTGATCTGATGCTCCTGCACCAGCCATTCTGCGACCGCTATGGGGCATACCGCGCATTGGAGTCGGCATACAAAGAAGGCAAGGTTCGCGCAATCGGTGTAAGCAATTTCTACCCCGACCATTTCATCGACCTTGCAAGCAATGTGGAGATTGTTCCCGCGGTCAATCAGGTTGAAACGCATGTGTTCGACCAGCAGATTGAGGCTCAGGGCTACATGAAAGAGTTTGGCACCCACATGATGGCGTGGGCTCCTCTTGCCGAGGGACGCAACAACTTCTTTACCAACCCGGTGCTTGAGGCAATCGGTAAGAAATATGGCAAATCTGTCGCACAGGTGGCCCTCCGTTGGCTCATTCAGCGCGATGTGATTATCATCCCGAAGTCAGTTCATGTAGAGCGTATGCAGCAGAACCTCGATATATTCGACTTTGAGCTGTCGCAGGACGACATGGCTGCTATCGCGGGTCTTGATACAAAACAGAGCCTGTTCTTCGACCACCATGCGCCTGAGGTTGTCAAGATGTTTATGGGTTGGAAATAAGAATAGTTATGAAAAAGAATTTTTCAAACAGAACCATCGTGACACCGTTGCCCGTCCTGATTGTTGCTACCTACGATGAAAACGGTGTGCCTGATGCGATGAACGCCGCATGGGGTGGTCAATGTGGTTATCACGAGGTCGCTCTCAATCTTGCTGTGGGCCACAAGACAACAGAAAATATCCGTGCAAACAAGGCTTTCACTCTAAGCATCGGCACGGTTGACATCATGTTGTTGTGTGATTTCTTCGGACTTGTATCCGGACGAAAGGAAAACAAGATTGAGAAAGCCGGTGTGACCGCTGTAAAGAGTGAATTTGTCAATGCACCTGTAATCACTGATTTTCCACTGACAATGGAATGTGAGGTAATCTCAATCAATGATGAACTCGGCGAAACCCGAGTTGTCGGCAAAGTCGTCAATCTTCAGGCGGAAGAAAACCTGTTCAATGAAGCCGGACAACTGGATTTTTCACTGCTTCGTCCAATCTCATACGATTCTGAAACACGCAGTTATCGTGAACTGGGAGGCATAATAGGTAAGGCATTCCATGATGGATCTCAACTAATCAAATAATAGAATGAAGATAAAAAACATAATAAACTCGGTCATGGCGATAGCCGCTCTGTTGTTCAGTTTCAACCTTTCAGCGACCGAACCTACCGCAAAAACAGAGAAAAACATGAAATCAACCGTTAGCTCGCCGTCCGAAGGAAAGGCAATAATAGTCTATTTCACCCACTCAGGCAACACAGAACTTGCCGCTAAGAAATTGGCGGAAGTGACAGGCTCGCCGATTGTGAGAATTCTTCCGGCAGAACCATACACTGCTGAAGATGTAGATTGGGTAAACGAACAATCACGATGTACTCAGGAGCATCTGAATCAGACATTACGTCCGGCAATCAAACCATTGGACGTGGATTTCAGCCAATATGACACCGTTTTTATCGGCTTCCCTATCTGGTGGCACGAAGAGCCGGCTGTAATCCGTACTTTCCTTGATAATACGGATTTGAAGGGCAAGGATCTTTATCCCTTCTGCACATCATACGAAAGCCCGATGTCGGAAGCTGACGCAGCTTTGCAGAAAGGTTATCCTACCCTCAAATGGCACACTGGCCTCCGACTTCCGGCAAGTGCCGTCAAAATCAAAGAATGGATCTCCAAATAACATCTTAAGCAAGACTTTAATTATGGGGCAGCTTATTATAGGTTGCCCTTATATATTTAAATCAAATGAAGGTTCTTACAATAAATGGCAGTCCAAATATTCATGGATGCACGAACAGAGCATTGATGGAAATTGAAAATACTTTGAAGACACAAGGTATAGAGATTGACCGAGTTAATATAGGAAACAAAAATATTCGAGGGTGCATTGGATGTCGCTTTTGTGTTGAACATGGTAAATGCGTTTTTAATGACATAGTAAACGAAACTGCTCCAAAACTCGCTGATGCTAATGGATTGATAATTGGCAGTCCTGTATATTTTGCTGGTGCTAACGGTCAATTATTATCATTTCTTGACCGACTATTTTACAGCACCATGCGAACAATAGACAAAACAATGAAAGTAGGGGCAGCCGTTTTATCTTCGCGTCGGGCAGGCTCCACATCTGCTTTTGATGAAATAAACAAATATTTTACAGTCACTTCTATGCCGATAGTTTCCAGTACATACTGGAATGAGGTGCATGGCTATACGGCTCAAGATGTGGAAGCGGATGTAGAAGGTTTACAAACAATACGTAATCTCGCTCGGAATATGGTTTTCCTATTAAATGCAATAGATAATCAAAAAGCTATTACAAGTATTCCACAAAAAGAATGGGGCGTATTTACTAATTTCAGAAGTAAATAGAAAAACATACAATCCCAAATTGGGATTGTATGCTTTTCTTGAATTATCATTTGTGAAAATATACTCTTGTATTGATACTGTTATTCAGTGTAATTTTCGAGTATAGCGTATATGGCTCTGCCACCATTGACTTTTTATCGTCGGCAGATTGGGATTGAGAAGATGGTGGAGCCTCGATGACTTTGGGGGCCTGTGGTTGCTGGATGTCGGACTTAACTTCCTCGCCGTCCTTTTCGTCATGTTTACGGGCTAACTCGGCGGCGATTTTGCGGTCGAGGGCGGCAAGTTCGGATTTGAGTTGCTTCAACTCGTCCTCCTTGCCCCATGTCTTTGCCATGATGCCGTCAAGTATAGGAACATCAGCTTTCATTTTGCCGTTGACATGATTGCTTTCGGCATCCCAGTTTTCCGGGGCGGCCGATAGTTTGGTGCTGAACACCGTGCGTTCTCCATTAACAGTGATACGCACCATGATTGCACAGGTTACGTCTCGGTTGACGTGGTTCGTGCGAAGGTAGAACCTAATGTTAAAATTGCCTTTACTCATATCTAAAATTTTTAATTTCTTTCCTTTGCATCTGGGTGTAGCAGATTGTAGCTGCAAAGGTATAGACTACTTTTAGATATTGAGCAGACAAAAGTCTGACAAATTACGCCATATCAAATAGTTATCGCATTTCATGCTACATTTTTCGTATAGCAGATTTGTGTAGCACGGCTGTAGCACAACTATGTCAAAACGGGGCGTTTTTATGGCATTTTCAGACAATGCCATAAAAGAAAAAGTCCTGTAAGTAAGCTACTTACAGGACTTTTGTCTGCCTATTGGCGGAGAGAGAGGGATTCGAACCCCCGGAGGTGTGACCCTCAACGGTTTTCAAGACCGCCGCAATCGACCACTCTGCCATCTCTCCTTGCTTTATCACAGGGTTTCTCTCCTGCTTTTGCGATGCAAAATTAGTTGATATTTTTTATATATACAAATTTTTGAGGAGTTTTTATTTGATTATTTACAGAATGAGTTGATAATCAATTACATCAAGGTAGCGTCCGAATTTGTAGCCTACCTGCTTGAAGTGGGATGTTTTTTCAAATCCGAGCTTTTCGTGAAAGCGGCAGCTGGCTGTGTTTTCGGCTGTGATGCAGGCTATAAGTGTGTGCAGGTTAGATTGCCGGCACAGAAGTATGAGATGTTTCATGAGTGCTGAGCCTATGCCGGCGTGCTGCGCTTGAGGTGAGAGGTATATTGTTGTTTCAGCGGTTTTGAAATAGGCTGGCCGTTCTTTCCATGGGTGTACGTATGCGTAGCCGAGGATTCTGTTTCCTGCGGTGGCTACGAGGTATGGGTTAGCAGCTGATATTTCGGCTATCCGTTGTGCCATCCGGGCTGTTGAGAGGGGAGTGGTTTCGAAAGATACGGTGGTGTTTGTGATGTATGAGTTGTATATTTCGGATATCTGGTCTGTGTCAGATGGAGACACGGGGCGTATGACTATTTCCTGAGTTGACATAAGTATTCAGTTTTGCCATGTATAGTTTCTGATGCTTCGTCCTATCCTTATTTTGCGGCGTATTGATGTCAGTGGGTGAATGAGTGCGAGCGGAATCATTGATGTGCAGCTTGAAGATATGCTCAAGGTGCGGGCCGCTTTTCTCCAGAATATAAGCGTGGGGATAATTATTGCCAGTGCAATGAGTACAACTATGGCGAGGGGAAGCAATGAGGGGAGGCCGCTTATTGCTGCTGCAATTGAGCAAGTGAGCCATATCCACCAGAAGATTGTTGTGAATCCGGAGAGTATGAATGGCATTTTGCGTAGCTTAGACCTTGTGATGTCTCTTGATGCTTTTTCCATGTCGTATACCCGCCCGGGGTTTTCTTCCCAGATTTCAAGAATGGCTTGCGGTGATAGCTCTACTGCAACTGTTTTTTCTTTGGAGATGTCGCTTATAAACAGGTCGTCGTCGCCATAGTTGAGGTTCAGGGAATCGGAAAAGCCTTTGTGGTCGAAAAATATCTGCCTGCGGTATGCAAGGTTTGCGGAGTCTGCACCTATGGGTTTTCCGGCGGCTGCGGCAGTGTGGTTTCTGATGGCGCTGACCATAGCGTCAAATGAGCGTGAGATGCCGAGAGTCCTGCCGGAGTCTTTGCCTTTGAGGGTTGTTGCGCCTATGACAATGTCTGTGTCGTCGGCGAAGTGGCGCATCATGGATGCCAGCCATAGCGGGGATGTTTGCACTGCGTTTGCTGCTGTCAGCAGCACTACCGGCTGTGTTGCTGCTTTGATGCCGAGTGTTATGGCGAGTTTCCTGCGGCTGAGGTTTCTGCTGCCGGAAGGAACGAAGGTGTTTTTTATCTGCGGGTGTTCTGATTGGATTGCGCGGATAATGTTTTCGGTGTATTCCTCGCCGCCTGTGTTGACAATAATGATTTCCACCGGGGCGTCATAATTTTGCGACAGTATGTTGCTGATGCAAGCCGGCAGGCTGTCGGCATGGGTTGCTGAGCAAACTATTATGCTGACTCCGCAGGGCGGGATGGAGCGGGCGTCTTCCGAGTCTTTTCGGGATTTAGCCACAATGAAGCGCAGCTTCGGAAGGTTGAAGCCCAGGAGCCATAAGGCAGCTACTGCGGTTCCACACAGCAGAATTATTGTCAGTGGCTCCGGATGCCACGAATAGAGTATGGGGTCTATCATGATTACAAAACAATATCTACCAGTTGACGGTCACTGACACGCCTTTGACTTCGACTCCGCAGGGCGGGACGAGTTTGGTGACGGTGACACTGCCGTTTGTTATTTGGGGAAATTGAGATGTGATGCTTGAAGCGATGCGTGCGGCAACATGTTCGAGCAGCCTGGAGGGTACAGCCATTTCGCGTTTTATCACGTCAATGGCTGTGGCGTAGTTCAATGTGCCATCAAGGTTGTCATCTGAGCAGGCACCGGCCGCGGGGTATTGCACAGACAGGCTTACTTCAAAGGTGTTTCCCACCACACGTTCCTGTTCAGCTACGCCGTGGTGGGCATACAGCTGAAGGCGGTCGATTGAAATGACGATTGATTTTATGTCGATCATTTGTGGCGTGAGCGGGTCTTGCGTTTATTGTCCGGACGTTTTTTCTTTTTGCCGGGTTTTGAAGTGAGTGCCTGTGCTACAGTGGCGGTTTTTCCCATATCATCCTCACCGGGACGCATGGTGCGGTCGTCGACAAGCACAAAGTCGAGCTGCTTACGTTCAAGGTTTGCCCTGACCACTTTCACCTTTACATTGTCGCCGAGGCGGTAGCGCACATTTTTGCGACGGCCAACGAGGCAGTAGTTTTTCTCGTCAAAGTCGTAATAGTCGTCGGCGAGTTCGCGGACGGGCACAAGGCCTTCGCACATGTTTTCATTAATTTCAACGTAAAGTCCCCATTCGGTAACTCCTGAAATAACACCGTCAAACACCTGTCCCATGTGGTCGCCCATAAACTCCACCTGTTTATATTTGATGGATGAGCGCTCGGCATTGGCAGCGAGCTGTTCCATGTCGCTGGAGTGTTTGCAGAGGTCTTCAAGTTTCTGCACATTTACGCTTCTTCCGCCGGCGAGATATCTTTCGAGCAGGCGGTGGACCATCATGTCCGGATAGCGGCGTATCGGAGAGGTGAAGTGGGTGTAGTAGTCGAATGCGAGTCCGTAGTGGCCGATGTTCTGGGTTGTATAGATGGCTTTGGCCATTGATCGGATGGCAAGAGTGGAGAGGAAGTTTTCCTCGCCTTTGCCTTTCACATCTGCGAGCATGCGGTTGATGGAGCGGTTTACTTCGCGCGAAGAGCCGGTTTCTTTTACTTTGAATCCGAAAGTACGGGCTATTTTGGAGAGGTCGGCGAGTTTGCCGGGATCCGGCATGTCGTGTACGCGGTAAACAAACGCTTTCGCTTTCTTTTTGCCTTCAGTCTTTCCGATGGCGGCAGCTACGGTTTTGTTGGCGAGGAGCATGAATTCCTCGATGAGTTTGTTGGCGTCTTTGGATTCCTTGAAGTATACTCCTACCGGGTGGCCGGTTTCGTCGATGTCGAAGCGTACTTCGGCACGGTCGAATTCAACAGAGCCGTTTTCGTAGCGTTTTTTGCGCAGAATCTTTGCCAGGGAGTCGAGTGTCAGGATATCATCTTTGTAGTCTCCGTTTCCGGTTTCGATAATCTCCTGTGCCTCTTCGTAGGTGAAACGACGGTTGCTTCGGGTTACAGTGCGCGCAATTTTTGAGCTCAGAACATTGGCATTGCTGTCCATCTCGAAAATGCATGAGAACGTGAGTTTGTCTTCATCCGGGCGCAGCGAGCAAATGCCGTTTGACAGGTGCTCAGGGAGCATGGGAACCACGCGGTCTACGAGATACACTGATGTTGCGCGTTTCTGAGCTTCTTTGTCGATGATGGTATCGGGGTGGACGTAGTGTGTCACGTCGGCGATGTGCACTCCCACCTCCCAGTTGCCATTTTTGAGTTTTTTGATAGAAAGGGCATCGTCAAAATCCTTGGCGTCCTTAGGGTCAATGGTGAAGGTGGTTGTATCTCTCATGTCGATGCGTTGGGCCACCACTTCGTCTGTTATGCCTGCGTCGATTTTGGCGGCGGCTTTCTCCACAGCCTCGGGATAGCGGTAGGGCAGTCCGAACTCGGCGAGAATGGCGTGCATCTCGGTAGTATTCTCTCCGGTAACACCAAGAATATCAATCACTTCTCCTTTAGGATTCTTTTCTTCATCGTCCCATGTGGTTATCCGGGCTATTGCTTTGTCACCGGTTTTGCCACCTTTGAGTTTGTTTTTGGGGATAATGATGTCTGTAGCGAGAAATTTCGAGTCGGTTACAAGTGTGCCGTATTGTTTCTCAACCCTGAGCGTTCCGATGAAAGTCTGGTCTTTCTTCTCAAGTATTTCAATCACTTCGGCCTCGGGGTCGGCTCCTTTTCTCGCAGCTGCGATCACAACTTTCACTTTGTCGCCGTTGAGCGCGTGCATGCTGTTGCGCTCAGCTACAAAAATAGATTCGTTGTCCTCATCAGTGAGCACGCTGTTTTTGCCGTTGGAGCGACGTACAAATGTGCCTGTGGCGATGTTGCTTCTCTGTGGGGCCTTGTATTTTCCGGGAGACACTTCGATAATATCGCCGTCAAAAGCGAGTTCGGCGAGAATGAGCGCAATGCTTCTGTGCGATGCCGGGGAGTCGGCACCGATGGCATACGCCACCTGCTTATAGTTGAAGGTGTTGTTTTTCTGCTGGCTTATATATTGGAGCACATTTTTGCGAAGCTCTTTGGCTGAGCTTTTTGTGCGCGATGAACTTGAATTACGTGGCATTATATTTTAGTTTGAGGGTTTGAGATAAAAACGCTTGAACGGGTGGATTTGTTAAGAATCAACGCCGCCTTCTGCATGAAAATGGTGTTGACAGCAGAAAAGGCGGCGTCGGAATTGGGGTACACCGGACGCGTGCAGGTGTGGCGGTGGAATTACGCGTCGATGTTGGCGTAGTTTGCGTTTTCTTCTATGAAGTCGCGGCGTGGACCTACATCTTCGCCCATGAGCATCGAGAACACAAGGTCGGCGCTGGCAGCATCGTTGATGGTGACGCGCTTGAGAATTCGGTTTGCCGGATCCATGGTTGTGTCGCGGAGCTCTTCGGCATTCATTTCACCAAGACCCTTGAATCGCTGCACTTTGGAGCGGTCGCCGTACTTGGCAATGAATTGCTGCACCTGAATCTGTGTCCAGCAGTATTCCTCTGTTTTTTTACCGCAAGTGCATTTGTACAACGGCGGGGTTGCAAGATACAGGTAGCCGTTTTCGATAATAGGACGCATGAAGCGGTAGAAGAAGGTCATGAGCAGTGTTGCGATGTGGCTTCCGTCCACGTCGGCATCGGTCATGATTATGATTTTGTGATAGGCAAGTTTCGAGATGTCAACAGTGTCACCGTCTTCGCCGTTGCCGGAACCGGGGGTTACACGCAGGGCGCGGAATATGTTTGCAATCTCTTCGCTTTCAAAAGCGCGGTAGCGCTGCACTTTTTCAACGTTGAGGATTTTGCCTCGCAGTGGGAGGATTGCCTGGAACACACGGTCACGTCCCTGCTTTGCTGTGCCGCCTGCAGAGTCACCCTCGACGAGGAACAGCTCGCAATCCTCAGCTGTGCGGCTTGAGCAGTCGGCGAGTTTGCCGGGGAGACCGCCGCTTGAAAGGGGGCTTTTGCGCTGGATTTTCACTCTGGCATTGTAGGCGGCCTGGCGTGCTTGTGCGGCAAGTATTACTTTATTGACAATGGTTTTTGCTTCGTTGGGGTGCTCTTCGAGATATGTGCCGAGAGCATCACACACTGCTGCGCGCACAGCTCCGCTCACTTCGCTGTTGCCGAGTTTGGTCTTGGTCTGTCCTTCGAATTGAGGCTCCATCACTTTGACTGAAACCACGGCTGTGAGGCCTTCGCGGAAGTCATCGCTTGCCACTTCAACTTTTGCTTTTTCAAGCATTTTGTTGTCTTCGGCATATTTCTTCAGGGTGAAGGTCAAGCCGCCTCTGAAGCCTATGAGGTGTGTGCCGCCTTCGATTGTGTTGATGTTGTTGACAAAGGAGTATACGTTCTCATTGAAAGAGGTGTTGTATGTCAACGCCACTTCAACCGGAATGCCCTGGCTCTCTGTGTTGAGGTGTATCACATCGGGAATCAGAGGAGCCTTGGTTGAATCAAGGTATTTTACAAATTCTTTCAAGCCGTCTTTGGAGTAGAATGTCTCCTTTTTGGGATTGCCCTCAGCATCACGGTTTCTGAGGTCGGAAAGAGTGAGGGTGATGCCGGCGTTAAGGTAAGCGAGGTCGCGCAGACGGTTTGCGAGGGTGTCGTAATCGTATACGGTTACTGTGAATATCGAGTTGTCAGGAAGGAAGGTGATGCTTGTGCCGGTGTGGCTGCTTTCGCCTTCAACCCGTAGTTCGGAAGTGGGCTTGCCACATGAAAATTCCTGGATATAGCGTTTGCCGTTTCTGTGCACTTCGGCCCGGAGGTAGGTCGAGAGAGCGTTCACACAGCTCACACCCACACCATGAAGGCCGCCGCTCACTTTGTAGCTGCCTTTGTCGAACTTACCGCCGGCATGGAGTACTGTGAGCACAACTTCAAGGGCACTTTTGTGCTCTTTCTCGTGCATATCCACAGGAATACCGCGGCCGTTGTCTATAACGGTTATGGAATTGTCTTCGTTGATGGTGACATCAATGTCGGTCGCATATCCTGCGAGAGCCTCGTCAATGGAGTTGTCAACTACTTCATAAACGAGATGGTGCAATCCTTTGGCGCTGATATCTCCTATATACATTGCCGGGCGCTTGCGCACGGCTTCAAGTCCTTCGAGTACCTGAATGTTACTCGCGCTATAAACTTCTTCTTCTTTTTCTGCCATTGGTAGATAGTGATTTTTCAATACAAAGGTAGTAATAATTTTTAGCAGGAGCAAAAAAAATGCCTATTAATATAATATGGTGTGGGGGCAGTGGGTGTTATTGCGTAAAAGAAGCCATTGTGTCGTCAAATTCGTCTTTGAGCAGCGTTTTGAAGTCGCGGTTCCACCAGTGGTTGGTCTGCATGGCATCTATGGCAGTCTCAAGCCTCGGTGCTGCAAATGAGAGTTCGCCGGTTGTGCGGGCGTACACAAGGGTGTCATGCAGCAGCTTTGCGCAGCTTTTCTGGGTGTTTTCCTTAATCCAGCTTTCTGAGCCGGCGGAACAGAATTTCTCAACGGCGAATGTCATGATTTCGCAAACGGCCTGACTGTCTGCGTTGAGGCTCACAATGTCCTTGATGAAGCGTTTTATTTTGGTCATGCGTGGCCGTGGCCTCAGCCGTTGTTTGCGGGCAATCTCTTTCGCGACCGCTGTTTTGGCTTTGGTCATTTTTGAATCGATATCTCCGGACACCCAGAAGTCAAGATACTCCTTGGCTTCCGGACGCGCCGCATACAGGTCAAGCACCATCTCTTCAATCTGCTCTTTGGACAGTGGTGCGAGAGCTTTCTTCAGTGTAGCTTTTGACATATTTAAATAATACGGAGAGGATTCACAAGAGCTAATCTGTGATGCCTCTCCGTATGCTATGGTTTGGATAGATTATTTATCTGACGCTTCGTCCGGCTGGGCGGTCTGGGGTTTGAGCCACTTGTCGAGCCAGCGGAAGAATACGCGCTGCCACATCACTGAGTTCTGCGGTTTGAGAATCCAGTGGTTTTCATCCGGGAAGATGAGCATTTCCGCGGGCACACCGCGGAGGCGTGCTGCATTGAAGGCCATCATGCCCTGGGAGGCGAGGATGCGGAAGTCGTATTCCCCGTGAGTGATGAGAATGGGGGTGTCCCATTTATCAACAAAGAGGTGGGGGGAGTTTGCAAAGCTGCGCTGGGCGGTGGCGTTTGATTTGTCCCAGAATGGGCCGCCGAGATCCCAGTTTGCAAACCACATCTCTTCTGTTTCGAGATACTGAGCTTCGGTGTTGAATATGCCGGCATGGGCAATGAAAGCGGCAAAGCGGCCTTCATGATGTCCTGCGAGCCAGTAGACAGAGAATCCGCCGTAGCTTGCACCTACCGCACCAATCCTGGCGGGGTCGATGTAGGCCTCTTTCTTCATGTCATCGACAGCGCTGAGATAATCGCGCATATTCTGACCGCCGTAATCGCCGCTGATCTGGGCGTTCCATTCAGTGCCGAATCCGGGGAGTCCGCGGCGGTTGGGGGCGATAACGATGTAGCCGTTAGCCGCCATGAGGGCAATGTTCCATCGGTAGCTGAAGAACTGGCTTACGGCAGACTGGGGGCCACCCTGGCAGTAGAGTATCGAGGGATACTGTTTTGCAGGGTCAAAGTGAGGAGGATAAACAACCCAGGTTGTCATAAGCTTTCCGTCGGTGGTGGGTACCATGCGCTTTTCAACAGAAGGCATATCAACAGCGGCAAGGAGTGCGTCGTTTACTTCGGTAATCTGCTTAATCTCGCCGTTTGAAACCGCAAAGATTTCGTTAGGAGCCACCATTGAGTGGCGAATGGCGAGCACGCTGCCGTCGGCCATCGGAGCGATGGATGCGTAGTCACACATTCCGTCGGCTATCACTTTCACTTCTTTGGTCTTTACATCGATATTGAACATCGGCACAACGCCATCCTTCGGGGCGAGGAAAAATATCGATTTGCTGTCTTTAGCCCATGCTATGGCATCGGCGGTGTAGTCCCATTCGGTAGTGAGGTCTGTTTTCTCTTTGGTTGCTGTGTCGAGAATGAAAATGCGGTTTTTGTCGCTTTCATAGCCGTCGTGCTCCATACTGAGCCATGCAACATACTTGCCGTCGGGCGAGAAAGCCGGAGCTGTGTCATAGCCCATCATCCCTTCGGTGAGATTGGTTGTGGAGCCGTCGGCAATGTTGTAGAGATAGAGGTCGGAGTTGGTGGAAAGGGCATATTCCATGCCTGTTTTTTTGCGCGACACATAGATGAGCTGAGACGCATCAGGAGACCATGCGAATGATTCAACGCCGCCAAACGGTTTCATCGGGGCTTCGAATGGCTCGTCGGCCATGATGTCCCTGACATTGCTGACAGTATTGCCGTCAAAATCGCCGAGGAAGGGGTGGGGTATCTCTGTCACCCATTCGTCCCAATGTTTGTACATAAGGTCATCGATGAGGCGTCCGGTGGCCTGAGGCAGATCGGGATATATGTCTTCTGCGGTGCGGCTGTACTTGACGTTTCCGATCATTACAACTTTTTTGCAGTCAGGTGAGAAAAGGAAGCCGGATATACCGCCGTCAACATTGCTCACAGCCTTGCGTCCGCTGCCGTCGGCATTCATCACCCAAAGCTGGTTGGTGTCGCCGGACTTTGCCATGAAGGCAATCCGCTTGCCACCCTCAATCCACACAGCGCCGTTCTCGCTCTCGGGGGTTGAGGTGATGCGGCTCTTTCCGGAGCCGTCGGCGTTCATTACATAGAGGTCGGCGTTGCTTTTGTTTTGCTCAACGCTTTCATAGGCAACGCTGTAAAGGATTTTGCCGTCGGGAGCCACATCCGGTGCGCCGACACGGCCGAAGGCTTCGAGCACTTCGGTTGTGTACTGCCGGTTTTCAGGCATCCATCCGGTTTTGTCAATCATCTCGCCCTTGCTGTCATCTGTAGATGAGCAGGAGGCGGCAATCATAGCAAATGCCATCGGGATAATGGTTTGTTTCATTGTTATGTCTATTGGTTTATAAAGTTTATTTCCGGTGTTTTGTGTATGAATTGGGAAAGAGGGCGGCAATGAGGTCAGGACGGTGAATGCGCTGCAGCGAGCGGATAATGCTCTGGCGGTATGTATGGTCATACCAGAAAAAATATTGCCGCTGTGCGAGTTTTTCTTCCGGTCTTGTTGCGCAGTACACCTTTTCGCCGGTGTACGGGTGGATTCCGGTGTAGTAAATCTCGGTAGCGAGGGTCATCGGGGTGGGGGTGAAGTCCTGCACCTGTTCAAGGTGCATGTTCAGTTCCTTTGTCTTGACTGCCAGCTCGGCCATATCGGCCTCATGGCATCCGGGATGACTTGATATGAAGTATGGTATGAGCTGTTGCTTCATGCCGCATCTGCGGTTGACGCCCTCAAAAATCTTTCTGAAGTCATAAAACAGGCTGAAACTCGGCTTGCGCATGAGTTTCAACACAGCGTCCTCAGTATGCTCCGGGGCTACTTTCAGTCTGCCGCTCACATGCTTTTCAATCAGTTCCTCGTTGTATCTGCGGTTTGCCGCGTCGGTTGATTTGTCGCCGGTGCGGTGCATCGACAGGTCGTAGCGGACGCCGCTGCCTATGAATGATTTCTTGATACCGGGTATGGCATCTACGCTCCGGTAAATGTCAATCAGCGGTGAATGGTCTGTGTTGAGGTTGGGGCAAACTGCCGGGTGCAGGCAGGAGGGGCGAAGGCATTTTGCGCAAATGGCTGTGTCTTTGCCCTTCATACCCCACATATTTGCGCTCGGGCCACCGAGGTCGCTTATATAGCCCTTGAAATCAGGCATGGATGTGATTTTGCGGGCCTCTTCCAAAATCGATTTTTTGCTGCGCGATGCAATGAACTTGCCCTGATGGGCGGAGATGGTGCAGAACGCGCATCCGCCGAAGCATCCGCGGTGCATGCACACCGAGTGGCGTATCATCTCGTAAGCCGGTATGGTTTTGCCGAAATACCGCGGGTGGGGCAGTCGGGTGTAGGGCAGGTCGAACGAAGCATCCACGTCATCGGTGGTCATCGGCGGCAGCATAGGGTTGACTTTGACAAAAATTTCGCCATGACGCTGCCACAGTGTGGCGCCGTGCATACGGTTGCTCTGCTGCTCGATATGTTTGAAGTTCTCGGCCTGGCAGCGTTTTGATTTCAGGCAATCCTCAAAAGAGTGCAGAATAATATTGTTCTTGTCAGCGCTCTGTGGCGCGAGGTCGGCCGGTACTGTGACCGTGCTTTGCATCAGGTCCTTGATATCCGATATATCCTCCCCGCTTTCAAGCCGTCGTGCAATCTCTACAACCGGTTTCTCGCCCATGCCGTAGACAATCATGTCGGCCTTGCATTCGGTGATGATGGAGGGTCGGAGTCTGTCCTGCCAGTAGTCGTAGTGCGACAGGCGCCTCAGCGAGGCCTCGATGCCGCCGGCCACTATCGGGGTGTCGGGATACAGGGTGCGGAGAATCTCGGAGTAAACGATTGTGGGGTAGTCAGGGCGCGCTCCGTGCCGTGCTCCGGGGGTGTATGCGTCATCGCTGCGACGGCGGCGGTTGGCCGTATAATGGTTTACCATCGAGTCCATGGCTCCGGCTGAAACTCCGAAAAACAGCCTCGGTATTTCGAATTTTCTGAAGTCTCTCAGATCATCCTGCCAGTTTGGTTGAGGCACAATCGCCACCTTGTAGCCTGCGGCCTGCAGGCTGCGGCCTATGACGGCTGCACCGAAAGAGGGGTGGTCAACATACGCGTCGCCTGAAAACAGCACCACATCCGGCTGTTCCCATCCGAGAGCCTTCATCTCCTTCACTGTTGTGGGGAGGTATAATGATGTGTCGCGTTGCGGATTACTCACTTTGTTTCTCTTTAAGCAGTTCTTCCATCTTGAGCACTTCGTCGCGAAGGCGGGCGGCTTCCATAAATTCCATACGTTTGGCGGCGTCGAGCATCTCGCTGCGCTTGCGGCTTATGCACCGCTCAAGCTCCTCGCTGTTCATATAGCCTATCACCGGGTCGGCGGCGATATCCACAGATGTGGTATATTCACTTTCGTAAGGCAGCGCCTCGATCTCCTTCTTGATTGGTGATTCGAATGGCTTGCCCTTGCCTTTGCGTCCTTTTGCCGGAGCAACCTCATCAACATTCTTGTCGAGCCCTATGATTCTGTCGCGGGCCTTGACAATGGCTGTGGGAGTGATGTTGTGCTCCTCGTTATAGGCGAGCTGGATTGAGCGCCTGCGGCTCGTCTCGTCAATGGTAAGGCGCATGCTGTCGGTAATCTTGTCGGCATACATTATCACCTTGCCGCCAAGGTTTCGCGCAGCGCGGCCAACTGTCTGTGTGAGCGAGCGGTGGCTGCGCAGAAATCCTTCCTTGTCGGCATCGAGAATCGCCACAAGCGACACTTCCGGCAGGTCGAGACCCTCACGGAGCAGATTAACGCCGATAAGCACATCATACGTGCCGGCCCGCAGGTCGTCAAGTATGCGTATGCGCTCAAGAGTGTCCACATCACTGTGTATGTATGCCGTCTTGATTCTCAGCTTGGCAAGGTAGTCATTGAGCTCCTCGGCCATGCGTTTGGTGAGTGTGGTCACAAGCACACGCTCATCTGCCTCTATGCGGATCTGTATCTCCTCTATGAGATTGTCTATCTGGTTAAGCGACGGCCTCACTTCGATGATGGGGTCAAGAAGGCCTGTGGGGCGGATAATCTGCTCAACAACAACTCCCTCGCTCTTTTCAAGCTCATAGTCGGCCGGGGTGGCGCTGACATATACCACCTGATTGGTCAGACTTTCAAATTCCTCAAATTTCAGAGGTCGGTTGTCAAGCGCGGCAGGCAGCCGGAAGCCGTATTCAACAAGGTTCATCTTTCGCGACACATCTCCACCCCACATGGCGCGTATCTGCGGCACTGTCACATGGCTCTCGTCAATGATGGTGAGGAAATCGTCGGGAAAATAGTCAAGCAGGCAGAAAGGACGCATTCCCGGTTTGCGGCCGTCAAAATAGCGGCTGTAGTTCTCAATGCCGGGGCAGTGGCCCACCTCGCGCATCATCTCGATGTCGTATGTCACACGCTCATAAAGCCTCTTTGCCTCAAGCTCCTTGCACTCCTTGTTGAAAAATCCGACCTGCTCGCCAAGATCAAGCTCTATCTGTGCAATACCGGAAGCGAGACGGGCAGGGGAGGTGACAAAGATATTCGCAGGGAAAATCTTGAAATTGTCGTGCTGGCCCAGCACCGCGTTGTCCGTGGAATAGAAAGTGGTGATGCTTTCAATCTCGTCTCCCCAGAATGTCACTCTCACAACGATCTCCTCGTATGCCAGATGCACATCGACAGTGTCGCCTTTCACCCGGAAGTTGCCGCGCACCGGAGATATCTCGTTGCGGCTGTACAGCGCCCCGACAAGTTCGCGCAGAAAAGCGTTACGGCTTATTTTCTGACCCCTGGATATCGTTATGACATTGCTGTTGAAATCCTCGGGATTGCCCATGCCGTATATGCACGACACCGAACTGACAACAATCACATCCTTGCGCCCGCTAAGCAGAGCCGAAGTAGTGGCCAGGCGCAGCTTGTCAATCTCATCGTTGATAAGAAGATCCTTCTCGATATATTTGTCAACGGATGGAATATACGCCTCAGGCTGGTAGTAGTCGTAATAGGACACAAAGTACTCAACCGCATTATCCGGAAAAAATCTTTTGAATTCGCCATAGAGCTGAGCCGCCAGGGTTTTGTTATGGCTCAGTATCAATGTGGGGCGATTGACTCGCTCAATGACATTCGCCATTGTAAACGTCTTGCCGCTGCCGGTGACACCAAGCAGGGTCTGAGCCTGTTCGCCCGCCTCTATTCCCTTGACCAGACGGTCAATAGCCTGAGGTTGGTCGCCGGTGGGCTTGTATGCGCTGTCGAGTTTGAAATTCATGGCACAAAGTTACGAAATATAACCTTAACACCATATTAATAAATAATAAACTTATATTGCTACCCCCGAAAAATCCTGTGCCGGCTGTTTTATTTTCCCCGACGCAAAAAAAGGTCTGCGACACATACCTGTGGCAGACCTTGATTTCTTTTCTCCAAGCTTTTTAAAGCTTCTCGATTTCAATGTTGAGCTTCTGGATTGCTCTTTTGATTTTGGTGAGATTTGTGATGGGAGACTTCACGATTTTGCGGGGTCTGCGCTGCTCAACTTTCTCTACGAGTTTCTCAATTGTTTCCTGAAGCTGGGCAATTGAGTAGTTGGAGTAGTCTACGCTCTCGTGGGCGAGTACTCGCTTCAATAATGATTTTTCGCGTGCCATTTTGTTTTTGTATTAAAGTTCGCACAAAAGTAATAATTATTTTTTACTGTATACTCATTTTCGACTTTTTTTTCGACAATTATCTTAATTTTAATGCGATTTTAGCGTATTATCATCATCGCTCTTTTGCAAAATCCATTTTGAAGCTTTACCTTTGTATCTGAAATGTTCCCGGTGATACAATTCGGGGCATCATGTTTTGTTCACGAATTTCCGGCTTGTAAATGATAAACTCAATAGAAAATATCAACCTCCGCCCGTTTAATACAATGAGAATAGACTCCCATTGCCCGCTCTGGGTGGAGTTTGATGATTGCAACGACGCCCCCGCGGCTGTGCAGATTGCAGAAAAAGCATCTCCTGACGGCAGATATCTGATAGTGGGCGGTGGCTCAAACCTGCTTTTTTGCAAAGATTATGACGGGGCTGTCATTCATCCTGCCGTAAAGGGATGGGAAGCCGAAGCCATCGGCAACGGCTCAATGCGTGTCACTGTCGGGGCCGGTGTTGACTTCGATTATTTCATTGCATCTCTATGCGCAGCAAAGCTGTGGGGGCTTGAGAATCTGTCGCTTATTCCCGGAACGGTAGGAGGAGCAGCGGTGCAGAATGCAGGAGCCTACGGCGTTGAGGCTGGCGACCATATTGAGAGCGTGTACGTATGGGATACCCGCGATAACAAATTTGATGTTTTAACACATGACGATCTTCACTATGGCTACCGCACCTCCGTGTTCAAATCCCCGGAAAACGCCGGAAGATACATAGTGCTTAAAGTCACATTTATCCTGTCCACGCAGCATAATCCCGTGCTTGATTACGGTCCCCTCAAACGCATTGATTCAGAATCGGCGACCCCTGATTCGGTACGGAATGAAGTCATTGCCATTCGTAATTCCAAGCTCCCCTCTGTAGATGAAACCGGAAGCGCCGGAAGCTTCTTCAAAAACCCCGTCATTTCCCCGGCCGATTGGCCCCATATTGTAGCCGCAGCATCGCGTATTAACATTGCCGGCCACGAGATTCCCCACTTCTTATTGCCGGACGGAAATATAAAAATACCCGCCGCATGGCTCATTGAAAAAGCCGGCTGGAAAGGTAAACAGCTTGGAAATGCCGCAGTATGGCCAATTCAGCCACTCATTATTATAAACGCCACAGGCCACGCCTCAGCATCCGAGATTCTTGACCTTGAAAATGCCATTACAAGCGACGTCAACTCCATTTTCGGCATAAGTCTCACCCCCGAGGTAGTTCATATTTAACCAAAGATGCTTGCACACCACAACATTTTATGCTAAATTAGCCGAAAAATAAGCAAATGAGCAAATTCATTATAGAAGGAGGCCACAGACTACACGGCCGCATAGAGCCCCAGGGAGCTAAAAACGAAGCACTTGAGATTATAAGCGCAGTGCTGCTTACAAAAGAAGAAGTGCGCATATCAAATATCCCCGAGATTCTTGACGTTAAAAATCTCATTGCCCTCCTTCAGGGAATGGGCGTGAAGGTAGTGCGCCACGCCAAAGGCGACTACTCATTCACCGCCGACGATATTGACACCGAATATATAAACGGCGCCGAATTCGTTGAACGATGCGCTGCTCTCAGAGGCAGTGTGCTCGTTGTAGGGCCACTCCTCGCCCGGTTCGGCTCCGCATGGTTCGCGCGCCCCGGAGGCGACAAGATTGGCCGCCGCAAAATCGACACCCACATCACCGGGCTCGTTGCTCTTGGAGCATCCCTGTCTTATGACAGCTCGCGTCAGGCATACCACCTCACTGCCCCCGACGGACTCAAAGGAGCATACATGTTACTTGACGAAGCATCTGTCACCGGAACGGCAAACATCGTCATGGCAGCAAGTCTTGCCCGGGGAGCAACTACAATCTACAACGCCGCCTGCGAACCATACATACAGCAGCTTTGCCGCCTCCTTCAGCAGATGGGATGCCGGATTGACGGCCTCGGCTCAAACCTCCTCACAATCCACGGCTCCGACACTCTCCATGGCGCAACACACCGAATCCTACCCGACATGATTGAAGTCGGAAGCTTCATCGGCATGGCCGCGCTCAACAAAAGCGAACTCACAATTGCAAACGTCTCATTCCCAAACCTCGGTATTATTCCCGACAGTTTCCGACGCCTCGGGATTGACATAGAGCAGCGTGGTGACGACCTTTTCATCCCCGCAAAAGAACACTACGAGATAGAAACCGCACTCGATGGCTCGATACTCACCGTCGCCGACGCCCCCTGGCCCGGACTTACTCCCGACCTCCTCAGCGTAATGCTTGTGGTTGCAACACAATGTCATGGAAGCGTGCTCATCCACCAGAAAATGTTTGAAAGCCGACTCTTTTTCGTCGACCGCCTCATCGACATGGGAGCACAGATAATGCTCTGCGACCCGCACCGCGCGGTAGTGATCGGCCTTGACAATAGACTGCCTCTGAAAGCAAACAAAATGCTCTCGCCCGACATCCGTGCAGGCATAGCCATGCTCATCGCAGCAATGTCTGCCACAGGCACCAGCGAAATTGGCAACATCAGCCAGATTGACCGCGGATACGAAAGCATAGACCTGCGCCTCAACGCACTCGGCGCCCGGATTACCCGCTGCGACTAACCCCGCCCCCCCCCCTGATATCGCCTCCCCGCCACATATAAAACTTATAAGTATAAGTCTAATACGAATCACAGGTCTTATAAGAATCATAAGTCTTATACGAATTATAAAACTTATCAGAATTATCCCCCCTCCTCATTTGCCATTACCCGCGCCCATCCTCATCCCCGCCGCGAAGACCTCGTGGACACCCTCACCGCAGCGCGGTGACAGGCAGATAGCCTGGGGTAAGGAGCGTAGCGACCGTCACCCCAGGAAATGCATCCCATCAAGCCGATGACCCCGTAGGGAGTCACACCCAGTATCATGGAAAGCCCTGCCTCCGCCTGAGCGCAGGATGCGCGATTATTTTGTTAACTTTTACCTTTGTACCCGAGATTCAGAGTTGACATTTGC
>CAJUPZ010000025.1 GCA_910588065.1 uncultured Muribaculaceae bacterium | reverse complement strand
TTTTTTAACACTTCAACCCTTGCGCAGGTCCTAGATTTCCCCGGGTAAGGGAGCGTAGCGACCGCCACCCGGGGAAAGAGAGAATATATATATATATCGACCCCGTAGGGTGTCGCACATCCATGAACAGGGTTTGACCCATACAGGGTCACCTACCAAGTGGTGCGCTAATCCGGGGGTGGCGGTCGCGAAGCTCCCTTACCCCCGGCTATCTATCTTTGCACCGCCACGCGGTGCGTAATATCCATCCTTAATCACTCGCGCACGTATATTAAAAAAAGGAGGGGCGCCGGATGGGCGCCCCTCTGTGGGGTATGGACGGATGCACGGGCTGTGCGTCCGGTCGCGGTTGGGTTACCAGTTGCATTCGATGTATTCGAAGGTTGCTTTTGCGGTAACTTTGTAGGTGACGGTGTAGGTTGATGTTGTGGAGCCGTTGTAGGCGGCGAAGTTGACGGTGTAGATAACGTCGACACCGGGCACAACATCTGCCTCGGGGTGCAGGATGGAGAGGGCTGCGGGGAGGGTCTGTGTGACGAAGCGCTCTTTCATCTTGGCAACGATTTCGTCGTCGCTCATTCCTTCATAGCCGGCGGGATACTGTGCGCGGGCTGATGCGGCGCGGAGGTCGACATTGCCCTGGTAGGCTGATGTGCCTGAGTAGTATTCGTTGTTGCCGTAGGAGGTTACGTATGTGGCACCGGTGGGTTTGTCGATGTTGGCGGCCACCCAGTCAACGCAGGTCTGGTAGTAGAGCGAGCTGATTTCGATGCCCTTGCCTGCGGGGAGAGTGATTGTGACATTGGGGTCGTACATCCATTTGCCCTGTGTTTTTACAAACTGGGCTGTTTCGGTGACTATGCCGTTGTTGAGTGTCCATTCGGAGCCGTTGCAGATATACTGGTCGCAGCGAATGGAGGTTGTTGTGTTGTAGTAGAGGTAAACAACAAACTTGGTGTCCTCAGCGGCGGCGTAGGGGAATTTCTGCTTGAGGAATGCGGGCAGCATTGTTGCGGGCGATTCACCGGAGAGGTTGTCGTAGCGCTGACCCATTGCCTGATAGTCGGCATGAGAGAGTGCGACGGTGTTTTCAGCGGTGATCCACTTGGTGCCGTTGAAGGTGTAGACAGCCGATTCGGATTCGGAGGCTACTGTTACAGCGCGCGATACGGCTGCTGTTGAAGCGGCAGCTGCGCCGTCGGCCTTGATGTCGGTCATGACGATGTTGCAGTAGCGTCCGCCGGCAACATTGATGAGCCAGCCGGTGATGGTGACTTTCGCGCCGTCGGCGAGAATCTCCTTCTGGGCGTCTGTTGCGCCGTAGGGGCTTCCCTGGGCTTTGATGTCGGGGTCAACGATGAGGTTGTAGTTCATGGCACCGTTTTTGCCTTCGGTCACCTTCATAGTGCCGGTCATAGTGCCGTAGATGGCGGTTGCGTTGTCTGTGCGTGCTATGATCTCGGTCATCTTATCGGCGGTGAATGCTACCGGCGCAGGATATGTCACAGCCTGGTTGCCATCGACATTGAAGGTGGCGCCTGTGGTAATCTGCACGCTTGCATTGCGTGCCTCGACTGTGCCGTTGAGCACCATCTGGTCGCCGATTTTCAGGCCTTCGTAGTCCTTGGAGCCGAAGGAGCTGCCGCGGTAAACGAAGATTGAGCCGCTTGCGTCGGTGATTACGAAGCCCTGTGTGCAGAGGGCTGTGACAATGCCGTTGATGGTGCAGTCTTCGCCGTCGGCGAGTGTTGCGACAACGCTTGAGGTCTGGAATTCATCCTCGGCGGGTTCGTCGGGAGCGTTGAAGACGGGGTCAGATGCGGCAACGTTGTATTTGACGAGCACATAGTCGCCCTTCACAGCGTCCGGATACGCACCCTTAAGGATTGCGGGGAGCTCGGCGGCTGCGGTGTGGGAGGGGGCGAAGGCTGCGATGTAGTCGTTCTCGCTGCCCCATACAGTCTGGTAGTTCTCATCGCTCACGGTGTACTGCTGAGCGGACTCGATTTTTGCAATCTCCTCCGGTAGGCTCTGCGAGGTCTTGTAAGTGAGCTTCACAGCCGAGCCGTTGTCGAGGGTGAAGTAGGGGAAGTATGAGCTTGCAAGGAAAGCGGGCACGTAGTCGCGTGCGGGGATTGCCTCGCTGAAGCAGAACTTTGTGCCTACCGCTTTGAGTGCGGCAGCTCCGGCATCTCCGGCGAGCGCCTTGTTGGCGGAGTTTGCGGCAACAGAAGCGTAGTCGTCGTCGGTGAGAGTGTATTCAACGGTCTGCACATCGGTAATTTCCGGCACTTCGAAACCGTTGAGCTCGTTGTCGTTCCATGAGTTTTCGTCGCAGGCGGTGAGAGATGCGATGCACCCACAGGCAACAATAGCTAAGTATTTCAGATTTTTCATTGCGGTGATCGGATAAAATTAGAAGTTAACTTTCATTCTCACGGAGAAGGTGCGACCGAAAGAGTAGAATGTCTGGTAAGCGTTGCTCCATGTGCCTTCTGTGCCGACGGGGGTGTAGGCCTGGGTCACGTAGTTGTAGTTGGCGAGGTTGTTTACATTGCCGTAGAGGGTGGCGTTGACACCGCCGATTGTGAAGTTGTAGCTTGCGCTGAGGTCGAGGGTGTTGCCCCAGGGAATTCTCCAGGGGTCACCGGCGTAGATCTCTTTGCCGTTCTGGAGCGAGGACACTGTGATGTTGAGGTCGGAGTAGTTGCGTGCGGCAACAGTCCAGTCGGCGCCGATGCGGAAACCCTTGAAGGGCTTGAAGTTGACGCCGAGGGCGGCTGTTGTCTGCGCTGAGCCGCCGACCTTCACACCCTTCTGGTTGAGGGTGGCGCTGAGGTGGTCGTCGGCGAGAATGCCGGAAGCTACCTCACCGGTGACAGTCTTAAGGGGCTGACCGTCCTGGTTGTAGAAGTAGCCTGTGGCGTTGCTGTCCCACTGCCAGTCGCCGAGTGAGAACATGCCGTCAAGCTCAAACCAGCGCACGGGGATGTACTTGAAGTTGATTTCAAGACCCATGTGGCGAGCGTCCACACCCTCCATGTTGAAATAGTAGCGGTCGCCGGCGTATTGTCCTGATTCGATGTCGCCGCTCTTGGCCATTGTTCTGTCAAGCCACTTGGTGAAGTAGGCGTTGAAAGTCACTGCGAGTTTCTGTGAGGTGAAACCGTAGCCGGCCTCGAAAGAGTAAACCTTTTCGTTTACGGCGTTGGGGTTTGTGACGTTTGAGTAGTTTGAGTTGAGGAACACACCGCCGCTGAAGAAGGGGGCGCGGGAGATGTAGCCGGCGTTGAAGAACACGTTGTTGTGGCGGTCGATGTTGTAGTTAGCGCCACCCTTGATTGTTCCGCCGATGAAGTTCATGGTTTTTGAACGTTCATGCTCCTTGTCGTAGTAGAAGAAGTCGCGGCGCCAGTAGGTGTTGTTGTTGATGGCACCTGAAAGCACGAGGTTGAGCTTGCCGCCGAGGGTGGAGTATTCGCCCTGAGCGTAAACGCCTTCCTGAGCGGTGTAGCCGTTGTAGTTGCGGGCAATCACATCGCCCACGCCGAGCTTCTGGTAGATGTATTCCTGGTTTCCGGCGAGGTTGCTGTTGGCGGCCTTGATGTTCTTGCGGTTAGAGTCGTCGAGGTAGTATTCGCCGTCGTAGAGGTCGCAGATTTTGTTGATGTGGTGGCCGATATAGTATCTGAGGTCAAGACCGCCGATGATATTGAGACGGTCGCCGTTTGTGAGGCTGATTTTCTTTTTGTATGAAGAAACGAGGCCGTACCATTCGTGGTTGTTGTTCTGGCGGGCCATAACCATGTTGGAGCCTGTGGTTGATGCGGCGTTCATGTCCTGGATGGCAGCGTAGTCGAAAGTGCCGTCGGCAGCGCGGAACTTGGTGTTGAGCACGCCGTTTGATGAGCCGTACCAGTCGGAGCTGTAGCCGTTGCGGCCGTAGCCTTTGTGGCCGTAGCCGCGGGCTATGGAAGCGTATACAGAGGTAGAGAGGCTCTGTGTGTGGTCAATCTGCCAAGTGTGTGCGAGAGCGAGCTGGGGCTTGTGGTAGACATTGTAGTTGGAGCTGCGCATCTTGCCCTCTTTGTCAAAACCGTATGTGGGGTTGTAGCGGTACATGCTTTCGCCGTTCATGTAGTTTTTGACAGCCTGCCAGCCTTCGATGGTGAGGCCGTCGTAGGATGAGCGCTGGAAGTGGGTCTGAGGCGCACCGAAAGCGGTGAAGCTGATCTGGTGGGCGTCGTTGATGCGCTTGGATACGTTGAGGAAGTAGTTGTAGGAGTTGTACTTGGTGCCCTGGATATATCCGTCGCCCCATTTCTTTGAGCCGAGGAATGTCACAGCCCAGCCGTTGTCCATAAGGCCGGTTGACACCTTTACACCATATACATTCATGCCGTCGTTGCCCATGCCGTACCACACACTGCCGCCGCGCTTCACATCAGTTGTGCGGGTGGTGATGTTGATGGTACCGCCGATAGAGGGGGTTGACACGATTGTGGCACCGAGGCCGCGCTGGGTCTGGATGTTTGCGGCAACGTCAGAGAGGCCTGCCCAGTTGCTCTGGTACACGCCGCCCCATTCCATGTCGTTGATGGGAATACCGTTTACCATCATGGCGACGTTTGCGCTCTTGAAGCCGCGCATACGGGTTTCGGCATCGCCGAAGCCGCCGCCCTGGCGGATAGTGTAGACACCGGGGGTTGTCTTGAGGAGCTCCATGAACTCCTGGTTGCCGATTTTGTAGTCGATGGCATCGGAGTTGATGGTAGACATGGCCACCGGGGTTTCGCGGGTTTTACCGATAGACTGGGTTATGACCACGTCGGCGAGGGTTGTGCCTTCAACTTCCATTTTGATGACCCCGAGGTTTGCCGCGGGAGCTTTCTCAACAGTTTTGTAGCCTATGAAAGTGATTTTCACGGCTTTGGCGGAAGAAGGCACAGAGATGGTGAAATTTCCGTCAATGTCGGTGGATGTAGCGATGGCGGTGCCGGGCACGGAGACAGTAGCTCCGGGCATGGGCTCGTCCTCTTCGTCCACAACAGTGCCAATACACTTAATGTCAGCGGCAAAAGCGGCTGCGCAAGCGAGCCATATAGCGCTGGCAAAGAGAAAAAGTCTCTTCATAATTAAAGTGGGATAAAGATGAATATGATTGGTTAAAAAATTCATAAGTCAAGCAAATCGGGTGCAAAGGTACGTTAAATCTCGCAAAAAAGCATTATCGCGGGAGTTAAAAATTGGCGGGCGAGGCACTGTTGCGGTGGCAACGGTCAGGGTTCGGGGAAGTAGGGGGAAACTTTGCGCAGCCATCGGTCGCGGTCTATCTGCGAGCCGTATTCGGAGTATAGTCCGTTGAAGCGTTCTTCAAACTCACGGCGCAGACGTCCCGTTGTAGGCATCTCTTCCGAGGGGTGGGCGCGCCACCAGTCGGTAATCTGCAGGGCGAGCTCTCCGGCAAGGTCGGCATCGATGTATTTGAAGGGGGATAGCCCGCGGGCATCTCGTGCCAATCTTGCAAAACGCTCATTTTCAATTCTCTGCTGCAGATCGGGTGCGGGGATTTTGGGGAGTACGCCGGGGATGGCAGGAGCTTTTTGGGAGGATTGGGAAGATTGAGAGGATTGGGCTTTTTGGGCTTTTTGAGCGGCACGCTTTTCTGCCCTCTCTCTTCTCGTGGCTTCGCGGGCGTCATAGTCGGCCTTGATTGTGGCGAACACCTCGGCTGCCTGAGGGTCAGCGATTTCAGTGATATAGCCGTTGACGATGTAGGCGAGTACGGCTTCGAGGACGATGAGTTTGATTGCCTGAGGCAGCGCGAGGGCAGCGATGACCCATTCGGCGCGGAGTGTGATGTTTTTCTTCATAGTAGTAAAGTTTTGATGCTGCAAAGATAGTATGCGGATGAGGCGGATTTATGCGAATTTGCACATTTGAGTTGGTAGTTTTTAGTTTTTAGTTGGGGGTGAGGTGTGGTACCTCCGGCACCATTTTCGTTGGGACGGTGCCTGACCCCGCACTTCGTACGGGGATAACAAAATTGACGAGCCTACGGCTCTATATCTCATACCCCGCCAAGTAGTGGACCGATACATCGCGCCCTCCCCGAGGCCCTAGCACCCAGAGGGTGCGAATATCTTGTTAGCCGCGTACGTAGTGCGCGGATATTCGACCGATTACAGAGATGGTGCCGGAGGTACCACACTTTCTCACCCCATTTGCATTGTGGGCGTCGGAGACGTCTGAGCGCAGGATGCGCGATGTCATGGATATCCCCAGCACGAGCGCGAAGCGCGAGGCCTGGGGGAGGAGAGCGCGCCCCTCTTGTCTGAGCCTCGTGAGAGGCGATGTTATTGAAATCAAGGGCGTATACCATGTCATCGCATCTCCGATGCTCTCTGTCTAACTTTGCCGTCTACCCCAGACCTCGCGCTGTGCGCTCGTGCTGGGGTTTCTGACGGCATCGGTTCTCCGAACCTCCGACGTCTCCGACGCCACGTTAGAAGGGGCGCTTTCTCGCGACCACGCTCACCGCGGGTCTTTTTTAGGGGGAATGCGCTAACGTGGGGTGTCGCTACGCTCCACCGCCACGCTATTGTCTGGCCACCCGCTCACCACGGGTGGGTATCACCGCAGCTCAGTTCAGCTGTGGTACCTCCGGCACCATCTTTTTGTAAATGGTTGGTAAACCGCGCACTACGTACGCGGCTAACAAAATAACCGCGCATCCTGCGCTCATCGCCGCGGGTGGGTATCACCGCAGCTCCGTTCAGCTGTGGTACCTCCGGCACCATTTTTGGTATATCGCTGATAATCCGCACGCTGCGCATGCGGTTAACAAAATAAACGGTTCTCCGAACCTCGGGTGTCGCCGACGTTTTTGCCGCGAAGAGTGAAAAAAATAGGGGGAGGATGTAACATTTTCGGGAAATTGCCGTCTTTATTATAAATAAAGCTAATATTTGCAAACGTTATTTAATAAGATAGGTTATGGATAGATTTAAAACTGTTTGCTCGTGGGCAGCTGTGGCTTGCGCTATGGTTGTGGCGGGCTGTTCGGCCGGCAGTGACGGTGTTGGCGAGAGTGTGGTTGATGTGGCCGGTGCTGTCGGAGCGCCTGAGGTTCTGAAAGTGTCGGACTTGGGTAGCAAAATCACATACGCTCCACTCGAAACCACCGACAGCTCGCTTGTGCCTAATACATGGCAGCTTGTGCCTACCGGCAGTCATCTCCTTGTTGTGAACTACGACCCCTGGGGCATGGGCAAGCAGAACTGTATGAGCTTTGATATATCCGGCAAGTTTCTCGGCATAATCGGCCACACCGGCGATGACCCGGAGGCATATTCGCGTCCATTCCCGATTGTCAGCGCTGACGGTAAGACGCTATATTTCATGCGCTACGGAGCCGAAATGTATATGCAGGAGTATGGAATTGACGGTGGGTATAAGGGACGTGTGTTTCCGCAGATACCACCGTTGGGCGCTCAGGGTGTGACGCAGATTGTAGACACAACTATTGTAAGCGTTGACTGCAATCTCCACAACTTCACCAAGGAAATGTGGGTCACGATTTACGCCGGTGGCCTGAACTCGCGCGGAGTTGCCGGCGGGGTTGACACAACGGTAGTTGCGCCAATGCCGGATGACTATGACGGGAGTCTGTCATTCCAGTCCGTGTATATGAACAGATTTCCCAGCGTGATGCCCCACTCGGTTCATATTTATCAGGAGTATGATGAGCAGGGGGGAGAGCGCAAGCATCTGTTCAAAACCCACACCAGTACACCGAGGCTTGTCAAGGTGGGCAAAGAGCTTCACTTCAAGGAGCCGTTTATCGACACCATGTATGTTGTAACTCCAACCAGCTTCACACCTATATATACATTTGACTGCGGTGAGAAGGCGCTCAACCCCTCCGAGGTCAATACAAAAGGCTTCAGTGCAGACAATCTGTGGGTGACCGAGGTGTGTGAGTCGTCCGACTATATAGTGTTCGGCGCATGCTACGGCTGGCTCGGAAACGAGGATCGCAAGGGGTATGTGGGCTACTATGACAAGAAAACAGGCAAAACCCGCGCCACAGCCGCCGAAAACGGATTTGAGGATGACCTCACCGGCTTCATGCCTTTCTATCCTGTGGTGAGCAACAGCCGCGGAGACCTCATCGGGATACTCACCATTGATGATATCGACAAATGGCTCGAGACACATCCCGATGCAGAGCTGCCCGAGCCGCTGCGTAACCTTGCAGAGGATGCCAATCCTATCTGCGTGATTGTGAGCAAATAAGAATAGGGCGTTTTTATAACTTATATGAATCTCACAGGCCACCCTGGAGGCCTGTGAGATTTATATTTGTTAATGGGGACGGAATATTTGGAAAGGAGGGCGGGATGTTGTAACTTTGCAGCCGAAAAACGGAACCGGAGAGAAACCCGATGCCGGAATGTGGAGAAATTTGGCTGCTTGCAACCACTTGAAAAAATGCTAAAACCGCAACAGGGGGAGCATCTTGCGAACCCTGACCGAAAGAGGCTTCAAGCATTAGTGTGTTTTCAAACGCGTCCGCCAGTGAGTGATTTTTCCACTTTGCAGCGGAGGCGATTTTTTTTGTGCGTTCCCCCAAAAAACAACGAACAAACGTGCAAACTGATATGAAAGAAGAAACACGAAATTACCTCTTTACCTCGGAATCTGTGTCGGAGGGACATCCCGACAAGGTTGCGGACCAGATTTCTGACGCTATCCTTGATGAATTCCTTGCCCAGGACCCCACCAGCAAGGTGGCATGCGAGACTCTTGTCACCACCGGTCAGGTTGTTGTTGCGGGCGAGGTGAAAAGCTCGGCATACGTTGACCTGATGGGCACAGTGCGCCGGGTAATTGATCGTATCGGCTACAACAGCAGCGAGCTGAAATTTGACGCGCAGGCATGTGGAGTGCTGTCGGCTCTGCATGAGCAGAGCGCGGATATAAACCGCGGTGTGGAGCGCGCGAGCGAGGAGGAGCAGGGTGCCGGCGACCAGGGCATGATGTTCGGCTACGCGTGTGACGAAACCTCCAACTATATGCCGATAGCGCTCGACCTGAGCCATGCTCTGCTTCGCGAGCTCGCCGAGATAAGGCGGGCAGGCAAGGAGATGACCTATCTGCGCCCTGATGCGAAAAGCCAGGTGACAATAGAGTATACCCCTGAGAACCGGCCTGTGAGAGTGCACACGATTGTGGTGTCGACCCAGCATGATGAGTTTGTGAAGCCCGGCCCCGGCAAAACGCAGGAGCAGGCTGACAGCGAGATGCTTGCCAAAATCAAGGAGGATGTGCGCACAATTCTTCTGCCCCGTGTGGTTGCCGGGCTGCCTGAGAAGGTGAGGGAGATGTTTGACAGCGGCCTTGTGCTCCATGTCAACCCTACCGGCAAATTTGTTATCGGCGGCCCCCACGGCGACACCGGCCTTACCGGACGCAAGATAGTTGTTGACACCTACGGTGGCCGCGGTGCCCACGGCGGCGGCGCTTTCTCGGGCAAAGACCCCAGCAAGGTTGACCGCTCCGCAGCATACGCGGCGCGCCATATCGCCAAAAATCTTGTTGCCGCCGGAGTTGCGCGCGAGGCGCTTGTGCAGGTTGCCTACGCAATCGGTGTGGCTGAGCCTGTGAGCCTGTATGTCAACACCCGCGGCACAGCGAATGTCAACCTCACCGACGGTGAGATTTCCGACAAGGTGAGCAAGCTTTTCGATATGCGCCCCAACGCAATTGAAAAACGCCTGAAACTGCGCGCCCCCATCTATGAGGCCACTGCCGCATACGGCCATGTCGGCCGTCAGCCGCAGGTTGTTGAGAAGGAGTTCGGACCTGAAAACGCGCGGATTAAAATGTGTGTCGAGCTGTTCAACTGGGAGAAGCTTGACATGGTTGATGCGGTGAGAAAAGAATTCGGGCTGTAAAAAGGCGTAAAAACCGCATTATTTACTAATTTTGCATAAAAATATAACGATATATCAATTAGTGCAATGAATGTAGCAATAGTAGGAGCGAGCGGAGCTGTGGGACAGGAGTTTCTGCGGGTGCTCGACGAACAGAATTTTCCTATAGACGAACTGACCCTTTTCGGCTCAAGCCGCAGCGCCGGCCGCAAATATACTTTCCGCGGCAAGGAGTATACAGTGAAAGAGCTTCAGCACAATGATGATTTCAAGGGCATCGACGTTGCCTTTGTGTCAGCCGGCGGCGGCACCTCACTTGAGTATGCCGAGACCATCACCCGCCACGGCACTCTGATGATAGACAATTCGAGCGCGTTCAGAATGGATAAGGATGTGCCCCTTGTTGTGCCCGAGGTGAACGGCGAGGATGCTTTCAACGCACCGCGCGGCATAATCGCCAACCCCAACTGCACCACCATACAGATGGTTGTGGCGCTCAAGCCCCTCAACGACATCAGCAAAATCAAGCGGGTGCATGTAGCCACATATCAGGCAGCATCCGGCGCAGGCGCAACCGCCATGACCGAGCTCATGGAACAGAACGTGCAGCTTGTGCGCGGCGAGGAGCCTGTGGTTGACAAGTTTGCCTATCAGCTGGCATACAATCTCATTCCCCATGTTGATGTGTTCACCGACAACGGCTACACCAAGGAGGAGATGAAGATGTTTAACGAAACACGCAAGATAATGCACGAGCCTGATATCCAGGTGAGCGCAATGTGCGTGCGTGTGCCTGTTCTCCGTGCCCACTCCGAGGCTATATGGATCGAGACAGAGGCCCCCATCAGCGCCGGGCAGGCCCGCGAGGCGTTTGAAAAAGGGGAGGGGATAGTTGTTGTCGACTCTCCGGCCGACAAAAAATATCCGATGCCTCTCTTCGCCGCTGGCACCGACCCGGTGTATGTGGGTCGCATCAGAAAAGACCTTGCCAATGAAAACGGCCTGTCGTTCTGGGTTGTCGGCGACCAGATTAAGAAGGGCGCGGCTCTCAACGCAGTGCAGATAGCGCAGTATATGCTCGCCCACGGCTGGAAAAAATAACCGCGCACAGACCATGAGCGTGCCGGCCATAAACGCAGCAACTCCGATACTCACAGCACCGCTACCCATATTCCTGGCGGTGCTGTTGATTATCCTTGTCACACCCGTGCTGCTCAATAAGCTGAAGATACCATACGTTATCGGGCTTATTGTGGCGGGCGTGGTCGTTGGGCCTTACGGGGTGAATCTGCTGGCGCGCGACATGAGCTTCGAGGTATTCGGCCAGGTGGGTATACTCTACCTGATGTTTCTCGCGGGCATTGAGATAGATATGTATCACCTGAAGAAAAACCTGCGCAAGGGGTTTGTCTTCGGGCTCTACACTTTCATTGTGCCGATGCTTGTAGGCACGGTTGCGTCCTCGCTGCTGCTTGACCTTGACCCTCTTACCTCTGTGCTGCTCGCCTCGATGTTTGCGGCGCACACATTGATAGCCTATCCGATAGTGTCGCGCTTCGGACTCACCCGCAGCGCGCCTGTTGTGATTGCCATAGCGGGCACTATTTTCACGGTGCTCGGCTCCCTGATAGTGCTCGCGGCGGTAGTGGGAGTGTTCCGTCAGGGGGAGTTCCGCATCGGCGGCACTTTGCGTCTGCTCGGCAGCCTGACGCTTTACTGCATTGTGATAGCCTACTGCTATCCGCGTGTCACCCGGTGGTTTTTCCGCAAGTGGAATGACAACATACTGCAGTTCATCTATGTGCTCGCCATGATGTTTCTGGCGGCGCAGCTCGCGTCGGTGGCCGGAATAGAGGGCGTGTTCGGCGCATTCTATTCGGGGCTTGTGCTCAACCGTTACATTCCGGGCAAGTCCCCGTTGATGGGGCGCATAGAGTTTGTGGGCAATGCTATTTTCATACCCTATTTTCTGATTGGGGTGGGTATGATGATAAATATAGGTGTTGTGACGCGCGGTTGGGGCACAATCTATGCCGCGGGTGTGATGAGCGCCATAGCGATGAGCTCGAAATGGCTCGCTGCATGGTTCACTCAGAAAACCTACCGCATGAAGCCGCTCGACCGCTCGGTGATATATCAGCTGAGCAATGCCCACACGGCGGTTGCGCTGGCAGTGGTGACCATAGGCTACGGCATGGGGCTGTTTGACGAGGTGATACTCAACGGCACTATTGTGATGATTCTTGTCACCTGCACGGTGTCGTCGCTCGGCACTTCGCGCGCCGCCCAGAGGCTCAAGGTTGAGATGCTGAGCGATGAGGGGGGCGCCGAAGATACTAAACGCTCCGCCAGAGGCAATGTGCTCATACCTATCGCCAACCCCCTGACCGCCGAGGAGCTTGTTGACCTTGCTCTGCTGATGAGGGGCAGCCGGGGAGGGAAGGTGTTTGCGCTGCATGTGCGCAATGACAACAGCGCCTCCTCCAGAGCCATAGGCCGCAATTCGCTTGATGTGGCGGAGCAGGCTGCCGCGAGCGTGGATGTGAGAATCACTCCGCTGGAGAGGTATGACATGAACTTTGTCACCGGAGTTGTGAACACGATAGAGGAGCGTGATATCGACAGGGTGATAATAGGGCTTCACCGGCGCACCAATGTCATAGATTCATTTTTCGGCGACAAGCTCACCAAGCTGCTGCGCGCCACAAACAAGATGGTGGTGATAAGCCGTTGCTTCATACCGGTGAACACTGTCAGCCGCATAGTGGTGGCTGTGCCGGACAAGGCCCAGTATGAAACCGGATTCGCGGCATGGGTGGTGGCTATTGCCAATCTCGCCGGTCAGCTCGGCTGCCGCGCCATATTCTGCTGCTCGGGCGCTACAAGGCAAGCTATAGCTACGGTGATAGCGAGCGGCCGCCATGATGTGAGGGCTGAGTACCGGCTGATGGAGCAGTGGGATGATTTTATCCTTATATCAAACAAGATTCTTGATGATGACCTGTTTGTGATTGTGAATGCCCGCAGGGCATCGCTCAGCCACAACAGCGAGCTTGACTCGCTGCCTGAATTCCTGCAGAAGTATTTCTCGCAGCAAAATCTGATAGTGCTTTATCCGGAGCAGTTTGGCGAGGAGAGCGATGTGCTCACCATGGCCGAGACCCTGTCGACCGATATTGTCACGGCACCGTCGCCCCTGTGGCTGCGGCTTATGGCAATCTACAAGGGGGTTGCGGTTCTTAACCGCAAGTTCACCCACCGGGAGCGCCGCAACAAGATAGAGCTTTAGAGTATGTTTTCTTTTAGAGACTGAGCTTATTTGAAGTCGTCGGTGATGCGGTAGAGAGTCTCGAAAATCTCGATATCCACCTGCGAAAGTGCGATGTTTCTGCGCGCCATCACTTTTCTGGCTGTGTCTATGAACTTGCTCACCGGCACTTCGTAGAGCCCGGCAGACGAGCCTTCCATGAAAGAGGGCACAAAATTGCGGGGATAGCCGGCACCGTGAAGATTGACACCCACACCCACCACTGTCGCGGTATTTATCATAGTGTTGATGCCTGTTTTCGAGTGGTCGCCCATGAAAAGGCCGCAGAATTGCAGGCCGGTGCGCAGGAAGCGCCTTGCGGGGTAGTTCCACAGCTTCACCTCCGAATAGTCATTCTTGAGATTTGACACAACGCACCCTGCGGCGAGGTTGCACCACTCGCCGATGACGGCGTTGCCTATGAAGCCGTCGTGAGCTTTGTTCGAGTAGCCGATGAAAACTGCGTTCGCTATCTCTCCGCCCACCTTGCAGTGCGGGCCGATTGTCGTGGCACCGTATATCTTTGCACCCATCTTCACCTCTGCCCCCTCGCATAGAGCAAACGGGCCTCTGATGCAGGAGCCCTCCATTATTTCCGCTCCGCGGCCAATGTACACCGGTCCGTGGGTGGTGTTTATGATTGCACCCTCCACGGTGGCATCATCCTCGACAAAAATCTTGCGGGGGTCGCCGATCACCGTGTTTGAGGGGCTCAGGGCTGCGGAGTCGCGACCCTTTGTCATGAGGTTGAAATCGAAATCTATAGCGATTGCGTTGTTTAGGAAAATGTCGTAAAGATTGCGGATTGCCACCGGTATCTCATCCACCTCAATGAGTCTTGTGTATTCCGTGCTCAGAGTGCCTCGTGCGGCAATCACCTCGCCGTTGTATGCCAGAGCCTCGCCTACGGCCAGACTGTTTATACACCTTATTATATTAGGTGTGGGCAGAAAATGGGCGGATATGATAATGCTGTCGCCCTGCGGGTTGTTTATGCAGGGGAATTTATTGGCGAGATACTCCTCGGTAGCGTAGGAGTATACCCCCGGCAGCATGGATTCCCATTTTTCTCGGATAGTTCTTATGCCGACCCTGATGTCGGCAACAGGGCGGGTGAAAGTGAGGGGCAGCAGGTTGTCGCGGACAGCGCGGCAGTCTTTGAGAATGATGTTGAGCATGTTGAAACGGAATTGTGACACAAAATTAATAAATAAAAATGAGTGAGACATGAAATTGCAAAGAAAATAACTGCCTGGGGGAGCGAAGTTGGCGCTGCCTGTCTAAGGATGCTGAAAAACGCTGAAAATCAGCAGCGAAAATATTTGTATATTAGAGAATTAGTTTGTAATTTTGCAACGCTTTTGAAGCCGAAGTGCGCCTTCGATTCGCTAACTGCTTGCAGTTCAGCGGGTTTGAAGAGTGTATATCTGTGTGGATAGAGCTATGATAAGAATATAACCATAAGTAAAACGATAAGTAAAAAACAAGAACTAAGATGCCTACCATTCAGCAATTAGTAAGAAAAGGACGTGTGGCTCTCGTTGACAAGAGCAAATCGCCTGCGCTGGATTCGTGTCCTCAGCGTCGCGGCGTGTGTGTGCGCGTTTACACCACTACCCCCAAGAAGCCTAACTCGGCTATGCGTAAAGTAGCCCGTGTGAGACTGACCAACGGTAAGGAAGTGAACAGCTACATCCCCGGCGAAGGTCACAACCTTCAGGAGCACTCAATCGTGCTTGTGCGCGGCGGTCGTGTCAAAGACCTGCCCGGTGTTCGTTACCACATTGTCCGCGGCACTCTGGATACCAGCGGCGTTAAGGACCGCACCCAGCGTCGCAGCAAGTACGGAGCGAAGCGTCCCAAAGCAGCCAAGAAATAAAAGGCGGCCTTACTAAGACAGACAACAAAACAAAGAGATCAGAAAAACGAGTTATCAAACTTAGTTTTTGATTATTTGGAAGGCTAATTCACCGGTTGAGTAAATGGCGTGAGAGAACGCCGTTGAAGAGAAAGAAGCAGCAACCAAGCAACAAAAACAACATTTTGCAAAACAATGAGAAAAGCAAAGCCAAAAAAGCGGGTGGTTCTTCCCGATCCCGTGTTTAACGACGTGAAAGTGTCCAAGTTCGTTAACCACCTCATGTATGACGGCAAAAAGAACACCGCATATACAATATTCTACAGCGCGCTCGAGACTGTGAAGTCAAAACTTCCCAACGAAGAGAAGACCGCGCTCGAGATTTGGAAAAAGGCTCTTGAGAACATCACACCCCAGGTGGAGGTGAAGTCTCGTCGTGTGGGCGGTGCAACCTTCCAGGTTCCTACCGAAATCCGTCCCGACCGCAAGGAGTCAATCTCGATGAAAAACCTCATTCAGTATGCTCGCAAACGCGGGGGCAAAACAATGGCTGACAAACTGGCTGCCGAGATTGTTGACGCATTCAACGACCAGGGCGGCGCTTTCAAACGCAAGGAAGACATGCACAAGATGGCCGAAGCCAACCGCGCATTCGCTCACTTCCGTTTCTAATTACGCAGCATACAACAATAACAATAGCATAATTATCAATGGCTAAATCAGACGAAGCACTGAAATATACCCGTAACATCGGTATTATGGCTCACATCGATGCCGGCAAAACCACCACATCGGAGCGTATACTTTTCTACACGGGTCTCACACATAAAATCGGTGAAGTACACGACGGCGGCGCCACCATGGACTGGATGGAGCAGGAGCAGGAGCGTGGTATCACAATCACATCCGCTGCCACCACCGCCTTCTGGAAGTACAACAACGAGCAGTTCAAAATCAACCTTATCGACACTCCGGGACACGTTGACTTCACTGTAGAGGTTGAACGTTCACTCCGTGTGCTCGACGGCGCTGTCGCAACTTTCTGCGCAGTGGGCGGCGTTGAGCCCCAGAGCGAAACCGTTTGGCGTCAGGCTGACAAATACAATGTTCCCCGTATCGGCTATGTGAACAAGATGGACCGCAGCGGCGCAAACTTCTTCGAGGTAGTGCGTCAGCTCCGCGAAGTGCTCGGTGCAAACCCTTGCCCCATCCAGATACCTATCGGTGCGGAGGAGACATTCAAAGGTGTTGTCGACCTCGTGAGCATGAAGGCTATCTTCTGGCACGACGAGACAATGGGTGCGGAATACTCTGTTGAGGATATTCCCGCAAACCTCCTTGACGAGGCTCAGGAATACCGCGACCAGATGCTTGAGAAAATCGCCGAGTTCGACGACGCTCTCATGGAAAAATACTTCGACGATCCCAGCACTATCACAGAAGAGGAGATTCGCCGCGGCCTCCGCAACGCTACCCTCGCTATGGAAGTTGTGCCGATGATCTGCGGCAGCTCTTTCAAGAACAAGGGTGTTCAGCCCCTTCTCAACGCTGTGTGCGCTTACCTTCCCAGCCCGCTCGATTCAGGTGCTGTTGAAGGCTATGCTCCCGGCAACCCCGATGAGATTGAAACCCGCGAGCCGAGCAGCGATGCTCCCATGTGTGCTCTCGCGTTCAAGATTGCAACAGACCCCTACGTTGGCCGTCTCACATTCTTCCGTGTATATTCCGGTGATGTTGTTTCAGGCAGCTATGTTCTCAACAGCCGTTCAGGCAAGAAAGAGCGCGTGAGCCGTCTGTTCCAGATGCACTCAAACAAGCAGAATGCCAAGGAGGCAATCGGTTGCGGCGATATAGGCGCAGGCGTAGGCTTCAAGGATATCCGCACAGGTGACACCCTCTGCGACGAGGCGCACCCCATTGTGCTTGAGGCTATGGACTTCCCCGAACCCGTTATCGGTATCGCAGTAGAGCCCAAGACTCAGAAGGACCTCGACAAGCTTGGCGTCGGTCTTCAGAAACTCGCTGAGGAGGACCCCACATTCCGTGTCCAGACCAACGAGGAGACCGGCCAGACCGTTATCTCCGGCATGGGTGAGCTCCACCTCGACATCATCATCGACCGTCTCCGCCGTGAGTTCAAGGTTGAGTGCAACCAGGGTCGTCCCCAGGTAACATATAAAGAAGCTATCACCAAGCCCGTTGAGCTCCGCGAAGTGTTCAAGAAGCAGACCGGTGGCCGTGGTAAGTTCGCCGACATCATCGTCCGCGTTGAGCCGGTTGACGAAGGCTTCGAAGGCAACCTCCAGTTCGTTGACGAGGTGAAGGGCGGTAACATTCCCAAGGAATTCATCCCCTCTATCCAGAAAGGCTTCACCAACGCAATGAAAAACGGTGTTCTCGCCGGCTTCCCCGTTGAGCACCTCAAGGTGACAGTTATCGACGGTAGCTTCCACCCGGTTGACTCCGACCAGCTCTCATTCGAGCTCTGCGCCATCCAGGCATTCAAGAAAGCTTGTGAGAAAGCAGGTCCCGTTCTTCTCGAGCCCATCTTCAAGGTAGAAGTTGTCACTCCCGAGGAAAGCATGGGTGATGTTATCGGCGACCTCAACAAGCGCCGTGGTCAGGTTGAAGGCATGGAGACAAGCCGCAGCGGTGCGCGCATCGTGAAAGCCAAGGCACCCCTCGCAGAGATGTTCGGCTATGTTACCGCCCTGCGTACAATCACCTCAGGCCGCGCAACATCCACAATGACATTCTCGCACTACAGCGAAGTAGGCACCTCAATCGCCCGCAACGTGCTCACAGAATGCGATGGCCGCGTAGACCTTTTGAAGTAAAACTTTCATTCAACAAAATATGAGCCAGAAAATCAGAATCAAATTGAAATCTTACGATCACAACCTGGTCGACAAATCGGCTGAGAAGATTGTAAAGACTGTGAAGGCTACAGGTGCGGTTATCAGCGGTCCCATACCCCTGCCCACCCACAAGCGCATCTTCACTGTCAACCGCTCGACATTTGTCAACAAAAAGTCGAGAGAACAATTCCAGCTCTCGTCGTTCAAACGTCTGATCGACATCTACAACTCAACCGCCAAGACAGTTGACGCTCTCATGAAGCTCGAGCTCCCCAGCGGTGTGGAAGTTGAAATCAAGGTTTGATAACCCCAGCGAAGTAAGATTTAAATCCAAGACAATTAAAAAATTAGAGAAATGCCAGGATTATTAGGAAAGAAAATCGGAATGACATCCGTTTTCAGTGCCGACGGCAAGAATGTGCCGTGCACTGTTATCGAAGTAGGCCCCTGCGTAGTTACTCAGATTAAAACGGCTGAAAAAGACGGTTACGAGGCCGTGCAGCTTGGTTTCACTGAAAAGAAAGACAAGCACACCACTGCCCCTATGGCCGGTCACTTCAAAAAAGCCGGAGTAGCTCCCCAGCGCCACTTGGCCGAGTTCAAAGGATTTGACGGCGAGTACAAACTCGGTGATACCATCACAGTCGATCTCTTCAACGAGAATGACTTCGTTGACATTCAGGGTACCTCGAAGGGTAAAGGCTTCCAGGGTGTGGTAAAACGTCACGGTTTCGGTGGCGTAGGCCAGAGCACTCATGGTCAGCACAACCGCCTTCGCGCTCCCGGTTCGGTCGGCGCCTGCTCTTACCCCGCTAAAGTATTCAAAGGAATGCGTATGGCAGGCCAGATGGGCAACGAGAAAGTGACAATTCAAAACCTCCAGGTGCTCAAAGTGATCGCAGACCACAATCTGCTCCTCATCAAGGGCTCAATCCCCGGAAGTAAAGGTTCAATCGTTTTAATTGAGAAATAATGGAAGTCGCAATTTACAATATCAAAGGTGAAGACACCGGTCGCAAAGCTCAGCTCAGCGACGAAGTTTTTGCAGTAGATGCAAACGAGCACGCCGTTTATCTCGATGTGAAGCAGTATCTCGCCAACCAGCGTCAGGGTACTCACAAGTCCAAAGAACGTAGTGAAGTTTCAGGTTCTACCCGCAAGCTCCACAAGCAGAAAGGCGGCGGCGGCAGCCGTATCGGTGACATCAACTCTCCGGTACTTGTCGGTGGCGGACGCGTTTTCGGTCCCCGTCCCCGTGACTACCGCTTCAAGTTGAATAAGAAAGTGAAAGCGCTCGCCCGCAAAAGTGCGTTGACCTATAAAGTGCAGGATTCACAGCTCATCGTCGTTGAAGACTTCAACTTCGAAGCTCCGAAAACTAAAGATTTTGTAAATTTTACTAAAAATCTTAAAGTTGAAGGCAAAAAGGTGCTCCTCGTTTTACCGGGTCAGAATAAAAACGTAACTTTGTCTGTCCGAAATGTGCCCGATGCCAAAACCATCGACGCTTCGGCGCTTAACACTTACGCGCTCATGAACTCTAACGCTGTCATCCTCACGGAGAGCAGTCTTGATTTCATTAACAAACTTTAACCTCATATACGAGAAAACATAGACAATGGAAATTTCAATCAAACCCATCGTAACAGAGAAGGCAAACAATCTCATCGAGAAGCTGAACCGTTACACCTTCGCCGTTTCTCCTGAGGCTAACAAGTATCAGATCAAGTCGCTCGTCGAGAATCTCTACGGCGTGAAAGTAGTCCGCGTAAACACCATCAATGTCCGCAGCAAGAACAAGTCTCGCTGGACCAAGAGCGGTCTGCTCCGTGGCAAGACCACCGCTTGGAAAAAAGCACTTGTAACCCTTGCCGAAGGACAGAATATTGACTTCTATAGCAATATCTAAATAAAATGGCAGTAAGAAAATTCAAGCCCACAACACCGGGGCAGAGACACAAAGTTATTGGCGTATTCAAAGGTACAATCACTGCTACTACGCCAGAAAAATCTCTTACAGTCGGTAAAAAATCAACCGGTGGACGCAACGCCGAAGGTCACCTCACAACCCGCTACATGGGCGGTGGCCACAAACGCAAATACCGTATGATCGACTTCAAGAGAAACAAAGACGGTGTGCCCGCTGTAGTAAAATCAATCGAGTACGATCCCAACCGTTCGGCACGTATCGCACTCCTTTACTACGTAGACGGCGCAAAAGCTTACATCATCGCACCCAACGGACTCCAGGTCGGCACAACAGTTGTCAGCGGTCCCGAGGCAGCTCCCGAAGTCGGCAACGCACTTCCTCTGAGCAAAATCCCTGTCGGCACACTCGTTCACGCTATCGAGCTGCGTCCCGGTCAGGGCGCCTTCATGGCCCGCTCAGCCGGCACCTTCGCCCAGCTTATCTCTCGCGAAGGCGACTATGCGATTATCAAATTACCTTCTGGCGAAACCCGCAAAGTCCTCTCAGCTTGCAAAGCTACAGTAGGAGTTGTAGGTAACAGCGAACACTCACTCGAACGCTCAGGCAAAGCAGGACGCAGCCGCTGGCTCGGCCGTCGCCCCCGCAACCGCGGCGTTGTGATGAACCCTGTCGACCACCCCATGGGCGGTGGCGAAGGACGTGCTTCAGGTGGACATCCCCGTTCACGCAAAGGCCTCTACAGCAAAGGTCTCAAGACCCGCGCACCGAAGAAGCCCTCTTCGAAGTACATCATTGAAAGAAGAAAAAAGTAATCTGATTAATTAGCATAACACAATATGAGTCGTTCATTAAAAAAAGGCCCGTTCATCAGCGTGAAGCTTGAAAAAAAGGTCAATGCCATGGAAGAGAGCGGAAAGAAATCCGTGATCAAGACATGGAGCCGCGCTTCTATGATTGCCCCCGAATTCGTAGGGCACACATTCGCTGTTCACAACGGCAACAAGTTCATTCCGGTCTATGTGACCGAGAACATGGTCGGCCACAAACTCGGAGAGTTCGCACCTACCCGCAGCTTCCGCGGCCACGCCGGCAACAAGAAATGAACCCCGCCTGATTTATTTTTAGACAAAAAAAGAAACAAATACAATGGGTGTAAGAAAAAGACAATCAGCCGACAAGATGAAGGCAGAGCGCAAGAACATCGCTTTCGCGAAGCTCACCAACATCCCGTCGTCGCCCCGCAAGATGCGTCTTGTGGCCGACATGGTCCGCGGAGTAGAAGTATACCGCGCCCTTGGCATACTCAAATTCTCAAACAAAAGTGCAGCAGCACAGCTCGAAAAGCTTCTCCGCAGCGCAATAGCAAACTGGGAAGCCAAAAACGAACGCAAAGCCGAAAACGGCGAGCTCTGCATCAGCACAATCTACGTCAACTGCGCTCCTATGCTCAAACGCCTCCGTCCGGCACCCCAGGGACGCGGCTACCGCATCCGCAAACGTGCTAACCACGTTACCCTCATAGTTGACACAATCGAAAACGCTAAAACCAAGGCTTAAACAATGGGACAGAAAGTAAATCCGATTAGCAACCGCTTAGGTGTTATCCGCGGCTGGGACTCCAACTGGTATGATGTCAAGAAATTCGCTGACAACATTCTCGAGGACTCCAAAATCCGCAAATATCTCAATGTTCGCCTTGCTAAAAGCAGCGTGAGCCGTATCATCATCGAGCGCACTCTCAAGCTCATCACCATCACAGTGTGCACATCACGCCCCGGCCTCATCATCGGCAAAGGCGGCGCCGAAGTGGACAAACTCAAGGAAGAGCTCAAGAAAATCACCGACAAGGATGTTCAGATCAACATCTTCGAAGTAAAACGCCCCGAACTAGACGCACAGATCGTTGCGAGCACCATCGCCCGCCAGATCGAAGGCAAGATCGCTTACCGCCGTGCTGTCAAGATGGCTATCGCCGCCACAATGCGCAGCGGAGCCGAGGGCATCAAAGTGCAGATCAGCGGCCGTCTCAACGGCGCCGAAATCGCACGCTCCGAAATGTTCAAGGAAGGACGCACACCCCTGCACACCCTCCGCGCCGACATCGACTACGCTCTCGTTGAAGCACACACCAAAGTCGGTGTGCTCGGCGTAAAAGTGTGGATCTGCCGCGGCGAAGTGTACGGCAAGCGCGACCTCGCCCCCAACTTCACCTCAAACGACAAAGGCGGCCGCCCCTCAGGCGCTCCCCGTCGTGACCGCGAACGTGGTGGTGAACGTGGCGGCTTCCGCAGAAAAGGCAATAACAACAACCGTTGATATACTAACTGAAACCTTCTCAATTAAACTGAAATGTTACAGCCTAAGAAAACAAAATTCCGCCGCTCGCAGAAGGGCCGCATGAAAGGCATCGCCCAGCGCGGCAATCAGTTGGCCTTCGGTTCGTTCGGCATAAAGACCCTCGAGGCAAAATGGATCACAGGCCGCCAGATAGAGGCCGCCCGTATCGCAGTGACCCGCTACATGCAGCGTCAAGGCCAGATATGGATCCGCATATTCCCCGACAAGCCCATTACCAAAAAGCCTGCTGAAGTGCGAATGGGTAAAGGTAAAGGTGCTCCCGAAGGATTCGTAGCCCCCGTTACTCCCGGACGTATGCTCATCGAAGTGGAGGGCGTAAGCTACGACATCGCTAAGGAAGCTCTCCGCCTTGCAGCCCAGAAACTCCCTGTTATCACCAAATTTGTGGTTCGTCGCGACTACGACCCCACCCAGAACGTGTAAACAATTATGAAGAAAGTAGAAATAAAGGAGCTCAGCACCCAGGACCTCAAGGATCGTCTTGACCAGATGGAGCGCGAATACGCCCAGCTCAAGATCAACCACTCTGTGTCGCCCGTGGACAACCCCGCCCAGATACGTCGCGACCGCAGAATGATTGCACGTGTTAAAACAGAGCTGCGTCAGCGCGAGCTTAACAACAAATAATCCCCAAAATGGAAACAAGAAATTTACGCAAAGAACGAGTTGGGATTGTGTCGAGCAACAAAGCTGACAAAACCATCACAGTTACTGTGAAATGGAAAGAAAAACACCCCATCTACGGAAAATTCGTCAATAAGACCAAGAAATATCACGCTCACGACGAAAAGAACGAGTGCAGCGTCGGCGACAAAGTCCGCCTGATGGAAACACGTCCCCTGAGTGCCACCAAGAGATGGAGACTCGTAGAAATAATCGAAAAAGTTAAGTAAATATGATACAGACAGAAAGCCGTTTGAATGTCGCTGACAACAGCGGCGCCAAGGAAGCCCTCTGCATCCATGTTCTCGGAGGCACCGGACGCCGTTACGCCACTGTGGGTGATATCATCGTCGTGTCAGTAAAAAGCGTTATCCCCTCTTCAGACGTCAAGAAGGGCACAGTGTCAAAAGCTGTGGTAGTGCGCACCAAAAAGGAAATCCGTCGCCCCGACGGCAGCTACATCCGCTTTGACGACAACGCCTGCGTGCTCCTCAACAACGCCGGTGAGCTCCGCGGCACACGTATCTTCGGCCCCGTGGCAAGAGAGCTCCGCGCCACCAACATGAAAATCGTGTCACTCGCGCCCGAAGTGCTTTAATTCACCCGATAACACTTAAACCGACAATGAGTAAAACAAACATCAGAAAAGGCGACAACGTCTACGTCCTCGCCGGAGAATCCCGCGGCAAAACAGGCCGCGTGCTCAAGGTTGATGCCGCTAAACAGCGCGCGATCGTGGAGGGTGTCAACATCGTCACCAAAGCTTGCAAGCCCAGCGCCAAGCATCCCCAGGGCGGCTTCGTGAAGATGGAAGCCCCCATCCACATCTCTAACCTCAGCCTCATCGACCCCAAAAGCGGCAAACCCACCCGCGTGTACTGCCGCAAGAACGAAGAAGGCAAGAAAATCCGTTACGCTAAAAAATCAGGAGAGGAGATCAAATAATGAGCACCACACTTCAGAAAGACTATACAGAGCGCATTGTCCCCGCTCTTGAGAAACAGTTCAACTACTCTACCGTCATGCAGGTGCCCCGTCTCAAGAAGATTGTGATCAACCAGGGCCTCGGCGAAGCAACTCAGGACAAGAAAATCATCGAGACCGCTATCCGCGAGCTCTCCGACATCACAGGTCAGAAAGCGGTGGCTACCCTCTCAAAGAAGGACATCTCGAACTTCAAGCTCCGTAAAAAAATGCCCGTTGGCGTGATGGTGACACTCCGCCGCGACAAAATGTACGAATTCCTCGAACGCCTCATCCGCGTCGCTCTTCCCCGTATCCGCGACTTCAAAGGCATCGAAGGCAAGCTCGACGGACGTGGCAACTACACCCTCGGCATCACAGAGCAGATTATCTTCCCGGAAATCAACATCGACAACATCTCCAAGCTCCTTGGTATGAACATCACCTTCGTCACCAGCGCAAACACCGATGAAGAAGGATTCGCTCTGCTCAAGGAATTTGGCCTGCCGTTCAAAAACGCTAAAAAGTAAATCATACACATGGCAAAAGAATCAATGAAGGCCCGTGAGGTCAAGAGAGCAAAACTCGTTGCAAAATACGCAGCGAAGAAAGCAGCCCTCAAAGAAGCAGGCGATTTCGAAGCCCTCCAGCTCCTGCCTAAAAACGCTTCACGCGTGCGCCTGCACAACCGCTGTCAGATCACCGGACGTCCCAAAGGCTACATGCGCCAGTTCGGTCTCTCCAGAATCCAGTTCCGCGAAATGGCATCCGCCGGTCTCATCCCCGGTGTCAAAAAAGCAAGCTGGTAACCAGATGCAGCACAATTACAGAGAGTATTAAATATTGTTCGGCTCGTACGAATCAATTTAAACAAAATCAAAATGACTGATCCAATAGCAGATTATCTCACAAGATTGAGGAATGCCATCAAGGCAAACCACCGCGTGGTGGAAATCCCCGCCTCAAACTTGAAAAAAGAAATCACCAGAATTCTCTTTGAACAGGGTTACATCCTCAACTACAAGTTCATCGAAGGTGAAAATCCCGCGGGCACAATCAAAATTGCCCTCAAGTACGACCCCGTAGACAAGGTCAACGCAATCAAAGACCTCAAGAGAGTGTCACGTCCCGGCCTCCGTCAGTACACCGGCTACAAAGATATGCCCCGTGTGCTCAACGGCCTCGGCATCGCAATCCTCTCGACCTCACAGGGCGTCATGACAAACAAAAAAGCAAAAGACCTCAAGATTGGAGGCGAAGTGCTCTGTTACGTATATTAATAATAGGAGGTAAAGAAATGTCAAGAATTGGTAAAGCTCCCATAGCAATCCCCGCAGGCGTCACAGTGACTGTCAGCGGTGACACAGTGACCGTAAAAGGTCCCAAGGGTCAACTCTCTCAGAAAGTAAACCCCGACCTCCATATCGCAGTTGAAGACGGACACATCACAGTGACCCGTCCCTCTGATGACCGCGAGCACAGAGCACAGCACGGCCTGTACCGCGCTCTTATCCACAACATGGTTGAAGGCGTATCTACCGGCTACCGCAAAGAAATGGAACTCGTTGGCGTTGGTTACCGTGCCGCAGCCACCGGTCAGGTGCTCGAACTGTCACTCGGCTTCTCTCACGCCATTTATATAAAGCTCCCCCCGGAGGTCAAAGTCGAAGCAAAGAGCGAACGTAACAAAAACCCCCTCATCATCCTTGAGAGCGACGACAAGCAGCTCCTCGGTCAGGTGTGCGCTAAAATCCGTTCACTCCGCAAGCCCGAACCCTACAAAGGCAAAGGCATCAAATTTGTCGGCGAAGTTATCCGTCGCAAGTCAGGTAAGTCGGCAAGTGCTAAATAATTTTTAAACGACGCAAAATCATGATCTCCAAGATACAAAGAAGAAACAAAATCAAAACCCGCATCCGCGGCAAGATTTCCGGCACAGCCGCTCGTCCCCGCATGAGCGTCTTCCGTTCAAACAAGCAGATCTACGTCCAGCTCATCGATGACCTCGCAGGCACAACACTCGTGTCCTCATCTTCAAAAGGCATCGAAGGCGGCACAAAATGCGAAATCGCAGCCAAAGTAGGCGAAGCTATCGCTCAGAAAGCTATCGCAGCCGGCATCAACGAAGTTGTCTTCGACCGCAACGGCTACCTTTTCCACGGCAGAGTAAAATCACTGGCTGATGCAGCACGCAACGGCGGTCTTAAATTTTAAAAATCATGGCAAAAAGAAACAATAAAGTTAAGTCTACATCTGATCTTGAGCTTAAAGACCGTCTGGTAGCCATCAACCGTGTTACCAAAGTGACAAAAGGTGGTCGCACATTTACATTCGCTGCCATCGTTGTCGTTGGCAACGAAGACGGAGTCGTTGGATGTGGCCTCGGCAAAGCTAACGAAGTTACAGCAGCCATCGCCAAGGGCGTGGAAGCTGCAAAAAAGAACCTCATCCGCGTTCCCGTCCACAAAGGCACTATCCCCCACGAGCAGACCGCCAAGTTCGGCGGCAGCCGCATCATCCTCAAGCCCGCCACCCACGGTACCGGAGTGAAAGCCGGTGGTGCTATGCGCGCCGTGCTTGAAAGCGTGGGTATCACCGACGTCCTCGCAAAATCAAAAGGCTCGTCAAACCCCCACAACCTCGTCAAGGCCACAATCGCTGCCCTCGACGAAATGCGCTCACCCGCTACTGTCGCTCAAAACCGCGGCATCTCAGTGGATCAAGTCTTTAACGGTTAATCCCACTCTATCCAATGGCACAGATTAAAATCAAACAGATAAAGAGCCGCATCAACGCGCCCGAAGTGCAGAAACGCACACTAGACGCGCTCGGTCTCAAGAAAATGAATCACACGGTTGTCAAAGAAGACACACCCTCTGTGATGGGAATGGTAAACAAAGTCCGTCACCTTGTAGAAGTGACCAACGCTTAAACATCTATTGAATTATGGAACTTAGCAATTTACGTCCCGCAGTTGGATCTGTAACAAGTAAGACCCGTATCGGCCGTGGCGCAGGCTCCGGCAAGGGCGGCACTTCTACCCGTGGTCACAAAGGCGCGAAATCGCGCTCAGGCTACAGCCGCAAAATCGGCTTCGAAGGTGGTCAGATGCCTCTCCAGCGCCGTCTCCCCAAATTCGGATTCAAAAACATCAACCGCGTAGAATACAAAGCTGTCAACCTCGCCGATCTCGAAGCACTCGCTGCAGCCCGGTCACTTGACAAAATCACCCTCGACGACCTCCGCGCCGCCGGCCTCGCCGGAAAGCGTCAGCTCGTCAAGATTCTTGCCAACGGCGCCCTCACACGCGCTCTCGCTGTAGAAGCAAACGCATTCTCAAAAACAGCCGAGAAAGCAATCGTTGACGCCGGCGGTTCAATCTCAAAAATCTGATTCTAATGAGATTCGTACAGACAATCAAAAACATCTGGACGGTCGAAGAACTGCGCAAACGCATACTCGTGACACTCCTGCTTGTACTCGTGTACAGGCTCGGGTGTTACGTAGTTCTGCCAGGCTTCAGCCCGAGCGACCTCGACGCGCTGTCAAAGTTCACCAACAAGAGCGGACTCATGCAGCTACTCGACATGTTCTCAGGCGGTGCATTCTCGCAGGCTTCTATATTCGCCCTCGGTATCATGCCGTACATCACTGCATCCATCGTGATACAGCTCCTCGGCATGGTGCTCCCTTCTTTCCAGAAGATGCAGAGAGAAGGCGAGAGCGGCCGACAGAAACTCAACCAGTACACCAGATACCTCACCGTCCTTATCCTCCTGCTCCAGGGTCCCGCTTACCTGATGAACATTCAGTTCCAGGTGCGCGCAGCCGGCTCTGCCGCTACTATGGGTATCGGTACAGTGGCATACCTCACAGTCATCCTCGCAGCCGGCTCAATGTTCATCATGTGGCTCGGCGAGAGAATCACTGACAGAGGCATAACAAACGGTATCTCCTTCATCATCCTCGTCGGAATCATCGCCCGCCTGCCGGAGGCTCTCATCTACGAATTCATCAGCCGTCTCCCCGGTTCAACCGGCTCCCAGGGCGGTCTCATAATGTTCGTGATCGAGATAATCCTCCTCTTCGCAGTCACCGCCGGCGCAGTGCTCCTCGTTCAGGGAACACGCAAAGTGCCCGTGCAGTATGCCAAGAGAATTGTCGGCAACCGTCAGTACGGCGGTGCCCGCCAGTACATACCCCTCAAAGTCAACGCAGCAGGTGTGATGCCCATCATCTTTGCCCAGGCAATCATGTTCATCCCCATCACACTCGCCGGATTCGGCTCTCAGGAAGGTGGCAGCGGTTTCATCGCCGCATTCTCCGACATCAACGGATTCTGGTACAACCTCGTATACTTCATCATGATTGTAGCGTTCACATATTTCTACACCGCCATCACTGTGCGTCCCAACGACATCGCTGACGGTCTGAAACGCAACAACGGCTTCATCCCCGGCGTGAAACCCGGCAAAAAGACAGCCGAATACCTCGATTCAATCATGAGCCGTATCACACTCCCCGGTTCTATATTCCTCGGAATTGTAGCAGTTCTTCCCGCTTTCGCACGTTTCTTCGGCATCAGCCAGAACTTCGCTCAATTCTTCGGCGGAACATCGCTCCTTATCCTTGTAGGTGTTGTTCTCGACACCCTCCAGCAGATTGAAAGCCAGCTCATGATGCACCACTACGACGGTCTCATGAAAGACGGCAAAATCAAAGGACGTACAACCGGCAGCGCCTATTAAACGATATCATTTGCAGGCAAACTCATGATATATATCAAGACACCCCAGGAAATCGAAAAAATGCAGCAGGCGGCGACTCTCGCCAGCATGACACTCGGCGAACTCGCAAAGTGGATCGCACCCGGAGTCACAACCAACCGCCTTGAAAGCATAGCCCGAGAATACATTCACGACAACGGTGGACACGCCGCCTGCTTAGGCTACGGCGGATTCCCCGCTGCCGTGTGCTGGGAAGTCAACGAAACCGTTGTCCACGGATTCCCCTCCAACTATGCCCTCCGCGAAGGCGACATCCTCGGCACAGACGTCGTTGTTGAAATCGACGGATTCCACGGCGACATGTGCTACACATTCCCTATCGGAGAAATCGCCCCTGAGGTAATGGATCTCTGCGTAACAACAAAAGAGTCCCTCTACAAAGGCATACAGGCCGCCCGCGAAGGAAACAGAATCGGTGACATCTCAAACACCATCCAGACATTCTGCGAAGCCAAAGGCTACAGCGTGGTGCGCGAAATGTGCGGACATGGAATCGGCAAACACATGCACGAAGACCCCGAGGTGCCCAACTTCGGACGCCGCTCGACAGGCCCGATCCTCAAAAACGGCATGTGCATAGCAATCGAACCGATGATAAACCTCGGCGCGAGAAATGTTGTCATAGAACGCGACGGATGGACATGCCGCACACGCGACCGCAAACCCTCCGCCCACTACGAGCACACCATAGTCATCAACGGCATGGAACCCCGTATCCTCACAACATTCGATTATATCAAAGAAGCCCTGCAACAAAGATACATTTAACCGAAACATGGCAAAACAAGCTGCAATAGAACAGGATGGAGTGATTGTGGAAGCACTCTCAAACGCAATGTTCAGAGTCGAACTTGAAAACGGGCACGAAATCACCGCCCACATCTCAGGCAAGATGAGAATGCACTACATCAAAATCCTTCCCGGCGACAAAGTAAGAGTTGAAATGTCGCCCTACGACCTCTCAAAAGGACGTATAGCATTCAGATACAAATAAAAAAATGAAATAAAGAGATGAAAGTTAGAGCATCAATCAAAAAGCGCACCCCGGACAGCAAAATAGTCCGCCGCAAAGGACGCCTGTACGTTATCAACAAGAAAAATCCCAAGTACAAGCAGCGTCAAGGATAAATTTACTAATTTTGCAAAAAAAATAAAGTCAAAATATGGCAGTACGTATCGTGGGAGTTGACCTCCCCCAGAACAAAAGAGGTGAAATCGCCTTGACATACATCTTCGGCATCGGCCGGAGCGCCGCTAAATCAATCCTCGAAAAAGCAGGCGTAGACAAAGACATCAAAGTGCAGGACTGGACTGATGACCAGGCTGCCAAAGTCCGTGAAGTGATCGGCAGCGACCACAAAGTGGAAGGTGACCTCAGAAGCGAGATCCAGCTCAACATCAAGCGCCTCATGGACATCGGTTGCTACCGTGGCATCCGTCACCGCAACGGCCTCCCCGTTCGCGGTCAGAGCACAAAAAACAACGCCCGCACCCGCAAAGGTCGCAAGAAAACCGTTGCTAACAAGAAGAAAGCTACAAAATAACGTAATAATATGGCAAAAAAGACAGTCGCAGCTAAAAAGAGAAATGTTAAGGTTGACGCCGCTGGTCAGCTCCACGTACATTCCTCATTCAACAACATCATCGTGTGCCTCGCTAACTCCGAAGGTCAGGTCATCTCCTGGTCAAGCGCCGGCAAGATGGGCTTCAGAGGTTCTAAGAAGAACACTCCCTATGCAGCCCAGATGGCCGCGCAGGACTGCGCCAAGACAGCCTACGACCTCGGCCTGCGCAAAGTCAAAGCTTACGTCAAAGGCCCCGGTAACGGCCGTGAGTCCGCTATCCGCACCGTTCATGGCGCCGGCATTGAAGTAACCGAAATCATCGACGTTACTCCGCTGCCCCACAACGGTTGCCGCCCCCCCAAGCGCAGAAGAGTCTGATCTCATTCCCTTAGCTAACGCATTAATCACTTTATTTCAGAATCGGCGACAAAACCTGTAAACCCGTGAAATTGACCATATTTTTTTCACCTCTCTATGGTCGCGGCTGCACGGAGCAGTGCCCAAACCGGTTCACCCTTTAAATAACCGAAACTAAAATGGCAAGATATACCGGCCCCAAGACTAAAATCGCCCGTAAGTTCGGCGAACCCATCTTCGGCGAAGACAAAGTGCTCGCCAAGAAAAACTTCCCCCCGGGACAGCATGGCGCCAACAAGCGTCGCAAAACATCCGAATACGGTGTGCAGCTGCGCGAAAAGCAGAAAGCCAAATACACCTACGGCGTGCTCGAAAAACAGTTCCGCAACCTCTTTGACAAAGCTGCCCGCACAAAAGGCATCACAGGTGAAGTGCTTCTCCAGCTCCTCGAAGGTCGCCTCGACAACGTTGTTTACCGTCTCGGCATCGCTCCTACCCGCGCTGCTGCCCGTCAGCTTGTCCTCCACCGCCACATCACTGTAAACGGTCAGGTTGTAAACATCGCATCCTACGCCGTTAAGCCCGGTGATGTTGTCGGTGTCCGCGAAAAATCAAAATCACTCGAAGTTATCGCTGACGCTCTCGCTGGCTTCAACCACAGCAAATATCCCTGGCTCGAATGGGACGAATCCCTCAAATCAGGCAAACTGCTCCACGTTCCCGCACGCGAAGACATCCCCGAAAACATTAAGGAACAGCTCATCGTCGAGCTCTACTCCAAGTAATCTTTAACACCAGATCCACATGGCTATATTAGCATTCCAAAAGCCTGACAAGGTCCTGATGTTGGAGGCCGACAATCGATTCGGTAAATTTGAGTTCAAACCCCTTGAACCCGGCTACGGCACTACTATCGGCAACGCCCTGCGGCGAATCCTCCTCTCCTCACTCGAAGGCTACGCTATCTCCTCCCTCAAAATCGACGGAGTGAAGCACGAATTCGACACCGTGCCCGGTGTGAAGGAAGATGTAACAAACATCATCCTCAACCTCAAGAAAGTTGACCTCAAACGTACCACCGATGACGCTGAAAACGAAAAAGTCAGAATCAACGTTTCAGGCCAAGCAGTTTTCAAAGCCGGCGACATCGGCAAAGCACTGTCCGGATTTGAAGTTCTCAACCCGGATCTCATAATCTGTCATCTGGATCCGAGCGCAAGCTTTACCATTGAACTGACCATCAACAAAGGTCGTGGTTGGGTGCCCGCTGAAGAAAACGAAGTCCCTGCCGACGACGTCAACGTCATCGCCATCGACTCCATCTACACTCCTATCGTCAACGTCAAATACACCGTTGACCCTTACCGTGTAGAGCAGAAAACCGACTACGACAAGCTCACGCTCGAAATCACTACCAACGGCTCTATTCTGCCCAAAGACGCTCTCAAAGAAGCAGCTAAAATCCTCATCTACCACTTCATGCTATTCTCTGACGAGAAAATCACACTCGAGACTACAGAGACCGAAGGCAACGAAGAATTCGATGAAGAAGTGCTCCACATGCGACAGCTCCTCAAATCCAAACTTGTGGATATGGACCTCAGCGTGCGCGCGCTCAACTGCCTCAAGAGCGCTGAAGTTGAAACACTCGGAGAACTCGTTGTGTACAACAAGACCGACCTGCTCCAGTTCCGCAACTTCGGCAAAAAGTCGCTCACTGAACTTGACGAACTCCTTGCCAACCTCAACCTCTCTTTCGGCATGGACATTTCAAAATACAAATTAGACAAAGAGTAAAGAACGATGAGACATAATAAAAACTTCAACCACCTCGGACGCAAGAAGGCTCACCGCGACGCACTGCTCGCCAACATGACCATTGCCCTGATCATGCGCAAACGCATCTTCACAACTCTGGCCAAGGCTAAAGCGCTCCGTATGTACGCCGAGCCTCTGATCAACCGCGCCAAAAACGACAGCATGGCAAACCGCCGCCTCGTTTTCAGCTACCTCCAGAACAAAGAAGCCGTTACAGAGCTTTTCCGCGAAGTAGCACAGAAAATCGCTGAACGCAACGGCGGTTACACACGTATCCTCAAAACCGGAAACCGTCTCGGCGACAACGCCAAGACCTGCTTCATTGAGCTCGTTGACTACAACGAAAACATGCTCAAGGACAAAGCCGGCAAAAAAGAGGGCCGCACACGCCGCAGCCGCCGCTCAAACAAGGCTGCCGCTCCCGCCGCCGAAGCCGCTCCCGCCGCTGAGACAGCTCCTGCTGCCGAAGCTCCCGCTGAAGAAAAAGCTGCCGAATAATCCCGGCACTTGCAAAAATATCCCCTTTCAGGCCGCTCCAACCATTTGGAAGCGGCCTGAATTATTTATTGTCACATATTTCAGCAAAATATAACATCAGTTATCCACTCAAATCCAAGCAAAAATATTATCTTTGCACAACTCTTATAAACATAACAGAAACTTATAACCATACAATTAATACACCGAACAATTATGAAAATTGAAAAAATCATCGGTCGTGAGGTGCTCGATTCACGCGGCAACCCCACTGTTGAAGTAGACGTAATCCTCGAATCCGGCGCACGTGGCCGCGCTTCAGTTCCCTCCGGCGCTTCTACCGGCGTTAACGAAGCTCTCGAACTCCGCGACGGCGACAAAGCCCGCTACATGGGCAAAGGCGTTACTAAAGCCGTTGCAAACGTAAACGGCCCCATCGCCAACGCTCTCGTAGGCATGAGCGCGCTTGACCAGATCAAGATCGACGAGACAATGATAGCCCTTGACGGCACTGAAACCAAATCAAACCTCGGCGCTAACGCCATCCTCGGCGTTTCTCTCGCTGTTGCAAAAGCAGCTGCCGACTATCTCGACCTTCCCCTTTACAAATACATCGGCGGCGTTAACTCATACGTTCTCCCCGTGCCCATGATGAACATCATCAACGGCGGTGCACACTCCGACGCCCCCATCTGCTTCCAGGAATTCATGATCCGTCCCATCGGCGCTTGCTGCTTCAAGGAAGGCATCCGCATGGGCACAGAAGTGTTCCACAACCTCAAGAAAGTGCTTCATGACCGCGGCCTTTCAACAGCTGTCGGCGACGAAGGCGGCTTCGCTCCCGCTCTCGACGGCACAAAAGACGCCCTCAATGTAATCATCAAAGCCATCGAGCTCGCCGGCTACGTTCCCGGAAAGGATGTTACCATCGGTCTTGACTGCGCTTCTTCAGAGTTCTACAAGGACGGCGTTTACGACTACACATGGAAGCAGGGTGCAAACGCTCCCAAGCTCACATCAGAGCAGCAGGCACAGTACCTCAAGGAGCTCGTTGAAGAATTCCCCATCGACTCTATCGAGGACGGCATGGCCGAAGGCGACTGGGAAGGTTGGAAAATCCTCACCGACCTTATTGGCAAACGCTGCCAGCTCGTAGGTGACGACCTCTTCGTTACAAACGTCAAGTACCTCGAAAAAGGCATCGAGCTCGGCTGCGCCAACTCTATCCTTGTTAAGGTTAACCAGATCGGCTCACTCACCGAAACCCTCCGTGCGGTTGAACTCGCTCAGCGCAACGGCTACACAGCTGTCATCTCTCACCGCTCAGGTGAAACAGAAGATGCCACCATCGCCGACATCGCTGTTGCAACAAACGCAGGTCAGATCAAAACCGGTTCTGCAAGCCGCTCCGACCGTATGGCCAAGTACAACCAGCTCCTCCGTATCCAGGAAGAACTCGGCGAAGCAGCAACATACGGCTATGGCAAGCGCACCAAAATGCCCCAGGCATAATCGCTTCCGCATAGCAGCATAAACAGATATCGGGCCGCCCCTTATGGAGCGGCCCGATTTATTTCAATTCACTGAGTGATGCGTCACTCGCTGAGTCTTATCACCCTTATTCCCGACGCCCCGCGGTTGCGCTTCAGATACTCCGCGAGCGAAATTTTTGTGACGCACACCTTACCCTCCTTAGAGGACGCATGAAGCAGATGAATCTTGCCATCCACATTCACGGCAATGCCCACATGGCTCACATCCAGCCCCGGAGTCTTTGTGGTAACGGCAATTATATCTCCGGGTCTTATCGAAGCATTATCAACCTGTGTTGACTTTATGTAGGGATATCTGTGTGACCTGTACCCCATCTCCATACCCTTCAGCCGCTCGAACTCAAGGCTGTCCGCCAGAGCAGGATACTTGTCGCGGTTCCTGCTCATGAACTCCAGGGTCTTGACCTGATATGCGGGGTTGGCGATCCTCGCAGTCACATCGCTCACAAGCCCGCGGTGGCTGTTGTCCACAACCCAGTCGCTGAAATAATGCAGCCGGCTTGAATAGCCGTCCATATTTCCCCCTCTGTAGCGGAGCCTCTCGAGATTGTAGACAAAGTCAATCCACGACGTGCGCTTCTCTTCCAGCGTCACCGCAAGAGCAAGAACATTCTCAACAAACGACATACAGTCCATGCCGTCCAGATTCACTGTAAGCTCCTCCGGCATCCCCTCGAGTGTGCCGCCCCGGTACGGTACACCGATGAATTCCTCACCAAGTTTCACAACCAGCTCGCCCGGCGCGTAGCCATCGCGGCTGAAATTGTCCATCAGTATCCGGGTGATCGCGGTAGTGTCCGAGGCTGCGTTGCCAAATTTCACCTGCGAGGGTGTTACCGCCCACACATTATTATATATGGAGAGAGCGAGAGCAATAGCTGCTATGATTGTTTTGATATGCATGAATCTTATTTTTAATCTAATTCCTACAAAATTAGTCACTACATGGCATATTTGCAACTAAATTAAATAAAGAGCAGATTATCAGCGTATTATAAAATAGGGCGGGGGAGGCCTTGAAATAACGCTGATGTGAATAGATGTGAAATGTGGGCGATTAGTGTTAAAATATAGTTAAATGAATAAGCGAGGTATTGCACAGTTCGGAGAAACTCTCTAACTTTGCACTCGCTTTTGAGAAACAAAGCAGAGAACATTGAAAGACTTAC
>CAJUPZ010000024.1 GCA_910588065.1 uncultured Muribaculaceae bacterium | reverse complement strand
CCCGCTCGCCGCGGGTGGAAGTCACCGCAGCTCCGTTCAAGTGTGGTACCTCCGGTACCATATGGGTAATGCGCTGGTAATCCGCGCACTACGTACGCGGTTAACAAAATAATCGCACCCTCCGGGCGCTTCGGGTGATGGCGAGGCCACGTTAGAGGGGAGGGTAATTCGAATAATTCTTATAATTCGGATAGGTGTTTTTTTTGACGTTAGAGGGGAGGGTTTTCTCGCGACCCGCGCGCTGCGGGTCTTATTTTGAAGGGATGCGCTAACGTGGGGTGTCGCTACGCTCCACACCCACGCTATTTTCTGGCCACCCGCTCGCCGCAGGTGGAAGTCACCGCAGCTCCGTTCAAGTGTGGTACCTCCGGCACCATTTTTAGTATATTGCTGATAATCCGGGCACTATATACGCGGTTAACAAAATAAACGCACCCTCCGGGCGCTCGGACGTCGGCGAGGCCCTATGCGGTGGATAGGATGATGAGGGCGCGATGTATCGGCGCCCCTACGGGGGGCGGGGGAGGTTATTTTTTTGGTTTGCGGGAGGGGAGGCGGAGGGTGAAGAGGGGGAGGTAGACGAAGATGCCGATGAGGGACATGAGGAGGCCGCCGATTGTGCCGAGCGCCATGGGGAACCAGAATCCTTCCTTGCCTTTGCCAATCATGAAGGGGATGAAGCCGAGGATTGTCGACACTACGGTGAGGAATATGGGTAATATCTTTGTGTTCCAGGCTTTTATGTATAGGCTTAGGGATGATTTGCGTGGGAAACGAGAGCGGAGGGTGTTGAATTCGTTGAGCACGTATATGGAGGCGTTGACGGTGATGCCGCACAGCAGGATGAATGATGCGAAGCCGCCTTGGTCGAAGTTCACCCCGGTGAAGAAGAATACGAGGAATACGCCGATGAATGAGATGGGGATGGTGAAAATGATGGCAAGCGGCTGGGAGAGGGAGTTGAAGAGGATGCTTGTTGTGAAGAAGATTATGACGATGACGAGGAGCAGCAACCAGTATGTGGTGCCGTCGTCTTTGCCGAAGCGGTAGAAGTAGTCTTCGGTCTGCGCAGTGTAGCCGAGCGGCAGGCGGTCATTTATGGTCTTCAGGTCGGCTTCGAGAATCTTTCTTCCCTGGGTGTTTGAGCCGATGTATTCGTACTGCAGGCAGAGCCGGTATTGCTGGTTTTCCTTAGAGATGGAGGGCGGTGCGTTGCGTTTTTCGACGGTTGCGAAGTCGGCGAGTTTTATAGAGCGCGAGCCTATTGAAATGGGCATGTTCATGAGAGCCCATACGTCGTACTCGAATCCCTGGCGGCTATGGAGTAGGATGTTTTCAGAGCCACGGTTGCCGTTGATGACGCCGGAGTTGATGTCGCGGCCGAAGATCGGGGCGAGTGCTGCAAAGAGCTGACCGACAGAGATGTTTTCTTTGGCGAGCTTCTGCTTGTCGATGTTGAGGGCCACCTCGCTGTAGTCTTCCTTGTACCAGAGGAACTGTGAGTTGATGTTGACCTCCTTGATGCGGCGGTGGGTGAGGAGGAGGTTTTTGAGCGAGTCGGCCCACTGCTCGAGTTCGTCGTAGTTGAATCCGAGCATTTTGACGCGGTATGAGCCGGAGCCTTCGCGCACATCGTTGTTGAAGCCCTGGTCCTCAAGGCCGTACACGCTCCAGCTGCCTCCGCCGAGAGTCTGAGCCTTTGAAATGATGTCGCTTTTGAGGCGGTAAGGGAAGCTGGTGTTTCGGGCGTCGGGGGTGAATGTGATGGAGAGGTTTGCCCTGTTGGCGTTGTAGACCTGGGTTTGAAACTGCTTAATTTCGGGGAAGGTAGTGAGGAAGCTCTCCATCTTCATGATGAGGTCGTTCATCTGCGACAGAGTGGAGCCGTTCGGTAGGGTGGCTGTGACGCTGAGCGTCGGCTCGGATTCGGAGCGGTTGAAGTAACCGCCTGAGTATACGTCTTTTACAAACAGCCTTAGTGAGCCGCCGAGCGCTTTGTCGACAATGGGGCGCACATTCTCCTTATAGGTTTTGGCGCCGAGGGTTTTGTTGTAGAATTCCGCCCACCGGCCCTCGCCCTCCACCTTTTCGGGGAGCATGAACACCGGAAGGCCGAAGAGGAGCACGAGCCCTACATACATAGCCCATCTGAATCGCCGGCAGAACAGGATGAAACGGGTGTAGAATCGGGTGAAGGCTATTGCGAAGCGTTTGCGGCTGTTGCGTTTGCGCTTGCTTTTGCGTAGCGTCAGTCCGATCCGTTCAATAAGCGCCGGCACGAGGAAGAGGGCCACGAAGAGAGAGACAGTGAGGTTGATGATAACCACCGCCACAAAGTCCTGGAGGTTGAGGCGAATGTCTTCGTTGAGGAAGAAGACGATGCCGAGCGCTCCGACAGTAGTGAGGGTTGCGGCGAGCACCGATGTGAAAGCCTTGAGGTTTGCCTTGTGAGTGATGTGATCCGTCATCACGATGATGTTGTCGATGATGAGGTTGAGGGAGATTGTAATACCGGCGAGGGAGTAGAGCTGAATCTCAATTCCTGAGATGTAGTAGAAAATCACAGCTACCGCGAGGTTGATAATCAGCGAGATGGTGATTATGAGCATGTAGCGGAGATTGAGGGTTATCACCGCCACAAAGAGGAGTAGAATCAGGAAAGTGAGGCCTGAGCGGAAGTATATTTTCGAGAGCTCGTTGTTGATGGACTCGGTGGCGTCGTATGAGAGGGTTGTCTGGTAGCCCTGGGGCATTTTCGCTTTGAGCTGCTCCATCAGGCGCTTCACCTCTTTTGCGAGCTGAATCTGGTTTGCGTCCTCTTCGGCGGAGATGTTGAGGTATATCGAGTTGAGTCCGTTTATGCGGTAGTAGCTTCTGGGCTGAGCCTCGGTGTAGGTGACTGTGACGAGCCTGTCGAGCGGAATCATGGTGCCGTCGGCGGTGGAAACATTGATTTCGGAAGCGTGGAAAACGGTGTCCTGTCCGGTAGTGATAGTGTTGACTCTCAGCCACTCGTCGCCCACTTCGGCTATTCCGAGAAACTGCGAGCCGGAGTTTTCCGAGATAGCCTTGCGGATGTCGTCAGGAGTCAGGCCGAGTGCGTGGAGCCTGTCGCTGTCATATTCGAGCTGCCATTCCATAGGCATCGCTCCGCTGAGCTCCACTTTGTACACCCCTTTGAGCAATCCGAGGGCCGGCTTGATGTTTTCTTCGGCGAAATTCTGGATTTCAAAAGGGGTTGCCGGGGCGTTGAGGGTGAAAGAGAGGAATGGGCGAGATGCCTTGTTGTCGGCCTGGCGGGTAGTTATCTGGGGGTACGTAACCCCGTCCGGCAGCTGCGACCATGCCTGGCGCACGATTGTTGACACCTCGAAGCGTGTCATCTCAATGTCGGCGTGCTTGTCGAGGCCGAGGGTTATGTAGCCGCTGTTGTTGTTTGAAGTGGAGTTTATTTCCTTTACGCCCTGCACCCTTGCGAGCATTGATTCGAGCTTGCTTGTGACCTCGCTTTCGATAACGCGGGCAGAGGTGTTCTGCATGGAGAAAGAGACTGTCAGCGAGGGGAGATTGCGCGAGGGAGAGAGCTTGACCGGCAGCCGCGGCACGAGCGCAATGCCGACAATGGCAAGCGCAATGAATGCCACAATGACGGTGAATGATGACAGGTTCTTTTTCATGCGTTCAACGAGGAGATTACCTTACGCGGTTCATGATGTCGAATTTGGATGACAGCTCCATGTTTGTCTCGAAGTCAAACAGGGTGAGCTTTCGGAGCTTGTAGTAGCTTAGCCAGTAGTTCTGGAGCGCAGACACATAGTTCTTGTTGGCGTCCTGCTGGCGGTTCAGGCTGAGGGTGAGAGTGTTGAGGTCTACTTTGCCGATAATGAAGCGTTGCTTTGTCTGGCTGTAGGCTGTTTCGGCGAGGTCGAGCGCTTCGATTGCGCTTGCAATCAGTCCTTGCTGGATGTTGAAGTCGTTTACGGTCATTATAATCTCCTCCTCAAGGGAAATCTCCTCCTGACGGGCAGTGATTTCGAGCACGCTGAGGTTGTTTTTTGCCATATTCAGCTTGCCTTTGCGCACGCCCCAGTCGATCAGCGGAATGGAGATGGAGAGTGACACAAGGTCCTGCCTCAGGGGGTGGGAGTAGGCGAGACCGAGCTTTTCGGCCACCTGGTTGTAGCCGATGCTTGCGTTGAGAGTTGCGTTTATGCGCTGCTCCACTTTTGTTCTGCGCACATCGCGCTGAGCTTCGAGGATGCTCTGTTTGTGGGATAGCAGTGTGGGGTTGTTTTGCTTGGCGTACATCAGGGCGAGGTCGGCGGAGATATCTTTGGCAGAGGGAATGCCGGGGAGGTCAACCTCAATTTCGGTGTCTTTCTCCATGCCGAGGTATGTGGCGAGTGTGAACATCGCTCTTTTGAGGGCAATGCGGGTGTTTTCGACAGTGTTTGCGGCGTTTACCTTGTCGAGCTTCAGGGTAAGGAGGTCGGCCTGGGATATTGCTGCGATTTTGAAGCGTCGTTCGCCGATAGTGTAAAGGGTGTCGCATGAGGCGAGGTTGTCAATGGCCAGACGGTGCTCGGCCTGCGCGAGGGCGAGTGTAAAGAAGTATGTGACAGCGTTTTCGCTCACCTCCTCCATGTTGTAGAGAAACTGTTTCTTCGCTTTCTCATATTTCACCGGCTCGATGCGCCTGTCCCATTTGAACTGGTTGAAGCCGATGAGCGACTGGGAGTAGCCTATTCTGACGGGAATTGTTGTGAACTGGGTGGATTTTGATGTGCCGAAGTTTCGCAGGTAATTGAGGTTTGTCTCAAGGTAGAAAGTACCGCCGAGGGGGTCGAAATTCTGCGAAATGTTCAGTCCTGCACTTGCGGAGTACATCTGCTGCGCACGGTATTCGTCTTTGTTCTCATCGTAGTTGTAGACCTTGGCGATATAGCGGTTGTAGCTTGCGGGGGTGAGGTTCATGGATAGGCTCGGCAAGCGTCCTGCGCGGTAGGAGATATATTCCCAATAGCCTGACATATACAGGTTCTGGTTTCGGAAAGCCTGCAGCGAGCTGTCGTTTGCAATCTCGATTGTGCGGGTCAGATTCAGCTTCACATGTCGCTGGGCCGAAGCGGTAGCCGCGGCGAGCAAGAGTGTTAACAGTATGAATCGTAGTTTCATTGTATGTTGTATTGAATTACGCGGTCATCATCGTCAATGCCGCAGAATTTGCCGGATTCGGGATTGAAAAACAAGGAAGTGATTTTGCCCGGGAGCGCATATATGCCGCGTACCGAGCCATCGTAGTTGAAAGAATGGACAGTGGTGTAGTCACTTTCTGTTTCGTTATCATAGGGTGTGCCTTTGTATATGGCGCAGAAGCTGTCGTTGCCGCAGGCCACGGCGCCATAAAACTTGAACTTGGGTTCCCGTTCCAGGCTGTTGTATGAATCCTCGTAGCCGTTGATATTTCCTATGGACACCGCGCGTCGCTCCATTGAGGGTATGTCAACTATGTTGGCCTGGTTGAAGTAGGACATGGCGTATACCACATGTTTGCCATCGGGCGCCACATTTGCGTTGGAGTAGAAAGCATAGAAATCCTCTGTCGGGTAGATGTACATCTGCTCGGTGTGGATAGTGTCGGCGGTATTGTCGACATCACGCCACATCAGCTTGTAGGAGTTGTTGTCCATCAGCTCCATCACAGCGCGATTGCCGGCTAAGAATCCGTTTACCACGCCAAATGGCACCTGTATCGTGGAGTCTACTCTCGCGGAGCCTGTGCGGCGGCTTAGAGATATGTTGAGACGCTTGAATTGTTTATTGGACACATCGTTGACCCACAGGCAAGTATCGCCATTGTCGGCAAGGTCAACCTTGATGATGTTGGTGTTGTAGAAATCATCAGGCCCCTGGCCCTTTATGCCGTAAGCGCCGATAGAGTCGCCGGAGGGTGTGTATAATTTGAAAAGTGGAGAATCGTCAGGGGTAGGTATTGCGATAATTCCTTGACCTGATGAAGCATCCCGGGCTCCCATCACTTCATCGATGATAATATCTCCGGATAAGAGAGTGTCGGTTGGGAAGGCTCCGGCAGGATAAACGGTGATGTTGTCGGTGAAATATATTTCATTGGGTTCCTCTGTGGCGGGGGAGCCGCTACATGCGTACAGCAACATTGCGGCAGAGTATCCGAGGAGTTTATTCAAAGAACTTTTCATGCCGTTGCTTTTTGAGATTTGTCATGTTTGCGGTATATCAGCCAGTAAACGAGGGGTATGAGGAAAATGCTTATCAGGGTGCCGACGACCATTGAGCCGATCATTGCGATTGCGAGCGGGCGCTGCAGTTCGGAGCCCATGTCGGAGGTGAACAGGGTCGGCACCATGGCGAATATCGTTGTGAGCGAGGTCATAATGATGGGTCGCAGTCGTCTGAGTCCGGCGGTGTGGATAGCTTCGGTGAGGGGAGTTCCGGCCTTTCGCAGCTCGTTTATGGCGTCGAGCTTCAGGATAGAGTCGTTGACCACGATGCCGCAGGTGACGATGATGCCGATGGCGCTCATGAGGTTGAGGGTGTGGCCGCAGATCCAGAGAGTTATCAGTGCGAAAGCGATGTCAAGCGGTATTTCGAGCAGCACAATGAGCGGCTGGAGGAAGCTTTCGAACTGGGCGCAGAGGATGAAGTACATCAGCAGTATGGAGATTGCGAGAATCACCACCATTTCGTTCATCATCCTGGCGTTGGAGAAAATGCTGCCGGTGAAATCGGCTTCCCAGCCGGGAGTTTTGTCGATGGTTGCCGATATGCTGTTCATAGTGGCCTGCGGGTCGGGGATGTCGTAATAGTCGAGCGGCACAAATTCGCCGTTTCTGCCGGCCGAGATATTCTTGATGTCCTGGTCGCGGACAACGCTCACGAGGTATTTCAGCGGAATCTCGCTTTTCACGCCCTTGTCGTCGGGTCGGGTCTCTATCATGGTTGTTGCGAGGATTGACTCCACGGTGTTTCCCTCGCCGCTGATGCCAATGGGCAGGTATTGCTGGAAGGAGCGGAGAGTTGACACGCTGTTGCTCTTGAAGGCTGTGCGGAGTGCCCGCGACACCGAGCTGAAGTCTACGCGGTACACAAGCAGCTTCTCGCGGTCTATGATAATGTTTATGCGGTCGCGGAGCGGCACGCCGGACGACTGTATGCCGGTTGCCTGCTCTATGTCGCGCTCAAGCCTGAGCAGAGTTTCCACATCGGCGGTCTTGGCTCTGTCGGCGGAGCTCAGGCGGGCCTCGAGGTCAGCCTCGCCGGATGCGAATATCTTTTCGAAGATGTTTTCCGGGGGCGAGAAAGTGGCCAGAGCCGAGGGGTATTTCTGTTGCAGAAGCTCTGTGATGCGTTTCTGCGCCGGGCCGATGTCGGAAGTGGAGGCTGTTTTTATGTAAATCTCGGCTTCGGAGGGTGAAAGCTCGCTGCCGGCGTCGAGCAGGAAGTCCTGCACGCCAATGTATGCCGAGTGCATCACTACGGTGGAGTCGAGGCCGCTGAGCACTGCGTTCACCCTTGCGGCGTTCTCGTCCACATTGATGTTCTCGTTCCATTCCACTTTTACAATGGCCTCGCTCTGGTCTATTTCCGGCATACGCTCGACAGGGAGCACGAAGAACATCACCACACACAGCGGTATGATGAGGGCTATAATGATGATGAACAACCATTTGCGGGCGAAGACGAAGTCGATTATTCGGGTGTACACCTTGTCCATCCAGCTGTTTATACGCCCGGACAGCCTGCTTGATTTTATGTCGGTCGGCTGCTTGTGCTTCCGCGCCTTTCGGCCGTACACAATCATATATATCACCGGCAGCAGCATAATGCCGACAATGTAGCTTACGGCGAGTCCGGCGGTGATGGAGAAAGCCTGATCGGTGAAGATTGCCCCGGCTATGCCGCTCATGAAAATCAGGGGGAGAAACACCGCCACTGTTGTGAGCGATGAGCTGAGCATCGGTGTTATCATCTCGGATGTGCCGAGGTCGCATGATTTCAGAAGGGTCATGCCGCGGTGGCGATACTGGGTGATGTTCTCGGTGACAATCACAGAGTTGTCAATCATCATGCCCACGGCGAGAATCAGGCCGGAGAGCGAGATGATGTTGAGCGACACATGGAACAGGTAGAACAGCAGGAAGGTGATGATTATCGCCACAATGATGCTTGAGCCGATGATGATGCTCGAGCGCGCCTCGCCCATGAATATCGCTGTGACTATGAACACGAGAATGAAGCCGAGAATGAGGTTTTGCACGAGGTTGCTGATGGTGTAGTCGAGTAGCTCGGTCTGGTTGCGGCTCTGCACGAATTCAATGTCGGGGTACAGGCTTGAGAAATAGTCGGTTACAGATGCGAGCGCCTCTTTCATGCGGTCCATATTCTCCTCGCTCTGCTTGATGATGGCGATTGTCACGGCCCGCTTGCCGTTGGAGTAGGAGAATCCCTCCTCGTTTGCGGCCACAATGGCTATGCGGCAGAAGTCGCCGAGGCGCTCCATCCTGTCTTTGGTGCGGATGAAGATGTTCTGCACATCCTCCACCGTGCGCAGCTGGTTTGAGATGTGGACATTATACTCGTAGTAGCCGTCGCGCACGGTCATGGAGCCGGGCTCCACGTTGTTTGCTGTCAGGGCGCTCTCAATATCCTCGATGGTTATGCCTGCCACCTTCATTTTGTCGGGGTCGGGCACAATGCTGAGCTCGCGCGATGGGATGCCTGTAATGTCGGCCATCGCTATCTCCGGCAATTGCTCTATGCGTCTGCGCACCACATTCTCGGCGAGCTCGCACATGTTCAGAAACGCGGCTTCGTCCGGCTCGGTGAACGGGCGGTTGTCGCGCAGGGTCATGTTGAGATACAGCACCGGAATGTCTGTGGCGCTCGCTTTGATGGCCTTGGGACGCTTTGTGTCCTTCGGCAACGAATTCATGGCGGCGTCGATCTTCTCGTTCACCTCAATGAATGCGAGGTCGGTATTGACTCCGTATTCAAATTCGAGTTGTATTATGCCCATGCCGTCGCGTGTTTCGCTGCGGATTTCATTGAGGCCGCCAACCTGCAGCAGTTGCCGGCGCACAACGGAGGTGACATTGTTTTCGAGCTCTCTGGCGCCGGTGTTGTCGCCGGTCACCTGCACGGTGATATGAGGAATGGCAATCGAGGGGAGCAGCGACACCGGGAGCGAGAAATATGTCACCAGTCCCACGATTGTGCAGGCGAGGAAAGCCATCAGCACGGCAATTGGCCGTTTGAGAAGAAAGTGTACCACGGAATTGTATGTCAGTGAATTAGCGGTAGAATCAGTGAGTTATAAAATATTGGCGGAGCAGGAAGCCGGAGGTCAGTTGCCGGCGGCCACCACTTTCACCGGGGCTTCATGGGCGAGGTTTACATTGCCGTCGTAAATCACCTCCATGCCGGGTTCAAGGCCGTCGAGCACCACGCATTCGTTCATGTTCTCGAGTCCGGTGTGCACATAATTCCACATCGCTTTGTCGCCGCTGAGGGTGAATATCACCTGCTTGCCCGAGCGGAGAACAACGGCGCTCTTGGGCACAACAAGCTGCTTGTCAATGGCTCTGAACAGGCTCACTTTCACATTCATTCCGTCAAAGAGATTTTTTGCGCCGCTCACCTCGGCTCTCACTTTCACAAGGCCGTCTTTGTCAACCAGCGGGTTGATTTCGGTGACGCGTCCGGGATATGTGTCGGTGGATGCGAATGCTCCGACGCTCACTTCATCGCCGGTTTTTATGATTGGCAGTTCGCTTTCGAGCACCGGAAACTCAACATCCATTCTGCCGGAGGATATGATGCGACACAGCGGCTCGGAAGAGTTCGGGCGGTTGTTGGCCTTCTGAAACAGGTTGGCCACCACTCCGTCGAATGGGGCCACGAGGGTTGCCTGCTCAAGGTCGCGGGTGGTGTTAGCCAGCACGGTTTCCGCCTGGTCAAGCCCGCTGCGAAGTCGCGCCAGCTTCATCACGTCAGCCGGCACCGATTGCGGTTTGTCGGGGTCGTAGCCTTGTCCTATCAGCACGTCGGCAAGTTCGAGGCGCGCCTTTTCAAGGTCATTTTTGTTTTGGGAAAGCTGGTTTTCGAGCTTGAATCGGTCAAGCGAGGCTATAGGCTGACCTTTGCGCACGAAATCGCCGTTTTTCACATATATTTTAGAGATTATTGCATCGCTGCCGGCAAAGTTGAGGTCGGCGGATTCGTGGGCGCTGACCTTGCCGTTGCTGACAATCTCATGACTGAAAACCTTTGGCTCGAGAACAACGGTTTTAACCTCAGGAATGCGCGAGGGCAACACAGTTGCCACGCTGTCGGTGTCGGTATCGGATTTATCGGATGAGCCGGAGCAGGAGGAGAGGGCGCAATGTGCTAAAATCAGTCCTGCAAGTAAGTAGCTTGCTTTTTCCATAAATTGGTTTGAAATTATTCCGCAAAAATAGGCTGTTTATGTATATATGACAAACTTTTAACTAAAAAAATCCGTTTTCCGCCGATAATTTTATCCGAAAAGCATCAAAAAAGCTGCACAAATTTTGGTAATAGCCTGAAAAGTTGTAATTTTGCACCTTGAATTATCCCCGCCGGGCTCCGTATTAAGAGCGAGGCCGCCGAATGGCAACGCCGCCCGCGGGAGCAACCCGTAAAATCTTATTTAAAAGGATGTACGCAATTGTAGAAATCCAGGGACAGCAGTTCAAGGCAGAGCCTGAGAAGTTCCTGTATGTTCACTATCTTGGTGAGAGCGCCAAGGCAGGTGACAAAGTTGAATTCGACCGTGTTCTTCTCTCAGACGCAGACGGCGCAGTTAAAGTCGGCGCTCCTGTTGTTGAAGGCGCAAAGGTTGTTTGCGAAGTGCTTGAACCCCTTGTCAAGGGCGACAAAGTTATCGTTTTCAAAAAGAAACGCCGCAAAGGATATCGTCGTAAAAACGGCCACCGCCAGTGCTTCTCCAAAGTGTTAATCAAAGAAGTTGTTGCTTAATCCTCTAAAATCTTAAAGAAATGGCACATAAAAAAGGTGTAGGTAGTTCTAAGAACGGCCGTGAGTCAGAAAGCAAACGACTCGGAGTTAAGATTTTTGGTGGCCAGTATGCAAAAGCCGGCAACATCATCAAGCGCCAGCGTGGCACTGTTCACCATCCCGGTAACAATGTGGGCATGGGCAAAGATCACACCATCTATGCACTCATCGATGGTGTGGTTGTGTTCAGCGAGGGCAAAAACGGACGCCGCTATATCAATGTGGCTCCCGCCGAGGCTTAAGCCCGCTCATTATCGCACAAACTGTTAAACAGCAGGGGCGGCAATCGCATGATTGCCGCCCCTGCCGCATATTGTGCCACCCTCTCCTCAGCCGCCGTATGGACGGTGCAGAGCGCCGGGACGCTCATTGCGGCGGTATAATATAATAAGGAGTATGACTCCCGCAATAACTATAGGCACACCTATGAGCGAAGGCGCTGTGTAGCCGTGGCCGGAGTTGATGACAAGCCCTCCGAGGTAGGCCGCTATGGCGTTGCCGGCATTGTAGGCCACCTGTATGCAAGCGGCCCCGAGCATCTCGCCCCCTTTGGAGTAGCCCACTATCGACGATTGCAACGGGCTGCCAGAGCCGAACAGGGAGGCGGTGCCAAGCATCATCAGCGCAACTGCCGCAGCCTTATCCGGAGCGAAGAAATAGAACAGAATCAGTACAGGCACAGCCGCCCCCATCACCCACGCGGCTACGGCGCTCGGCTTGAAGTGGTCGCTGAAACGACCCGCCGCGAGATTGCCGGCAAACATCCCGAATCCGGCGGCAACCATCAGCCACGGCATGGAGGATTGGGCAAACCCGCTGACGTGCAGCAACACAGGGTCAATGTAGCTGTACCAGCAGTAGATGCCTATCTGGCCGCAGATAACACCACCGAATATCAGCCACGGCGGCAGGGTGGTGAGGAATTTGAACTGTCCTTTGAATCCCATGTCGGGCAACTTGCCTACATCGCGCACCAGCAGCCGTATCGCAACAAGAGTGCATATTCCCAGAAACGCTACGATGAAGAACGCCGCGCGCCAGTGGAAATTGTTGGCAATGAAGGTGCCGCACGGCACTCCCACGAGAGTGGCTACTGTCATGCCGGCTATCATGAGCGACACCGCGCTGACCTCCTTGCCGGGGGCGGCAAGCTTGCGCGCAACTATGGCTCCCACGCCGAAATATGCGCCGTGTGGCAACCCGGAGAGAAAGCGCGAGGCAAAGAAGGTCCAGTAGCTCGGCGACAAGGCCGCGCACAGGTTGCCGACAGCTATCACCGATGCGAGAATCATCATCAGCCGTTTCAGCGGCAGTTTGCGGGCGAAGAGCAGGGCAGGGGCGCCGAAGCACACACCGCCGGCGTAGGCTGATATGAAATGCCCTGCGTCGGTTACGCTCACGCTCATCGACGAGGCAATGTTGCTGAGAATGCCCATCATCAGAAACTCGGTGATACCGAGGGCGAATGTGCCGAGTGCGAGGGCAAATAATCCTTTGTTCATACTTATATATAATAAGGTGTGGAGGAGTATGGTTCTAAAAAAATCGGTGCAAAATTACAATTATTCCCGAAAACAGCTTAATTTTGGTTTTTAGTTCTTAGTTTTTAGTTCTTAGTTCTTAGTTTTTAGTTGGTGCTACCTCCCAGCTAAAAACTCCCAACTCCTAACTAACAACTAACAACTAACAACTCCCAACTCCCAACTAAAAACTCATGCTCCCCCATACGCTCATATTGATTACCTCCGCCTTTCCGGCCGACACGCTCACCGAGCCGACCTTTATAATGCCTGAACTGAGGGCGTTGTCAAAAAGGTTTCGGAAAATAGTGGTGATGCCGATGCTCGATCCCGGCTCGCTGCCGAGGGTCGACTTGAGCGAGTTGGGCAACGTGGAAGTGTCCACCGCCCTGTGCCGCTATCCCCTTTTGCGGCATAAATGGTTGAGGCTGATGTTGCTGTCTCATCCTGCGGTTCTTCGGTCGCTGCTCACGGGAAAGGTTGACGAAATCACATACGCCGCTTCGGCTGTGGCTGTGTGCATGAGGCTGAAAAGCCTCGGATTTGATTCGTGCCGCACTCTTCTCTATTCCTATTGGTTTGATTCGCAGGGGGTTGGCGCTGTCATGACCGGAATGCCCACGATTATCCGGGCACATGGCTATGATGTGTGGACAAGCCGTGGCGGCAGGCTGCGGGCTGACGCTCTGCGTGGCGCTGTAAAACTCTTTGCTGTGTCAGAAGCCGGGGCGGAACACATCCGGCAGCAGTATCCGTGCGGAGCGGCTAATGTAGCGGTGGCGCGGCTTGGTAGCGTCAAACTTTTTCCGGGACGTATATCTCTCGGCCACAAAGTTCAAGACCGTAAACTGACCTTCCTCACCTGCGCGCGTGCGGTGGAGGTCAAGAGGGTGGACATGATTTATCGCTTTGTCAGAGCGATCGCCATAGCGCGCCCCGCAACCGCCGTCAAATGGATATATATCGGAGACGGTCCGTTGATGTACCGGCTCAGAGATATGATAGCCGAAGATGACACTCTGCCCAATTTTGAGGCCGAGTTTGCCGGCGCAATCTCCAACCGCAAGGTGCAGGAGCGGTATCTTTCTGAGCCTGTTGATTGGAACATAATGCTTTCCTCATCGGAGGGGTTGCCGATAGCGCTCTGCGAGGCGTTGTCATACGGCGTACCGGTGATTGCCACGGATGTGGGCGGCATTGCGGAACTGATTGATGACTCCTGCGGCATACTACTGCCTGAAAACCCTGAGAAAGAGGAGTTTGTGAGGGGTATTGCTCCTTATCTCGACAGCGATTACCGTAGCGGAGAGCTTCGCAAAGGGGCATTTGTCCGCTGGCAGACAGTCGCTGATGCTCAGCGGCTCAGCGAGGAGTTTGCCGCAAGGATTGCAGACGAACTAAATGAGTGCGAAAATGGCTGATACACATTTAGATGCGGCTCGTCCGGCGGTCTCCGTCTTAATCCTCACCTATAACCAGGAGGGTAGCATTGCCCGGGCTATAGAGAGCGTGCTGGGGCAGAAAACCGATTTTCCATTTGAGATTGTGATTGGAGAAGATGGCTCAGCGGACGGCACGAGAGCTGTCTGCGAGCAATATGCCCGGCAGCATCCTCAGATTATCACTCTGCTGCCGTCAGCCCCAAACAAGGGGATTGTAAGAAATTATTTTGATGCGTTCAGAGCCGCCAAGGGTACTTATATAAGTGATTGCGCCGGAGATGATTGCTGGGTGGACAGCTCCAGAATGCAGATGCAGAAAGATTTCATGGACAGTCATCCCGATGTGGCGATTCACTTTGGCGCGTGGCGTAATGTTGATATGGGCGGCCTGCCTGTTGACTACGGCTTACCGATGTACGCATATCAGGAAGGCATTGCCGACGGGCGCAGTGTGTTGGAGCGGTTTATCACCCATCGCTTGCCGATTGTTCTCTCCACAGCCCTTTACCGCAGAAAGCTCCTTGCCGAAGCTCTTGAGGCAACCCCCGGAATGATTGAGAACGAGGCGTTTGGATGCGAGGACCTGCCTGTGTGTGCCGCGCTTCTCAACAGCGGCTCCGCAGCTTGCTCTCCGACAGTGATGCTTGACTATAACGTAGGCAACCCGGACAGCATCACAGCCGCCACCAACCGGCACCGAGCCTTTGAATTTCATTTCCGAGCCCTTGACTGCAGGCTGAGATTGGCTCAGTTTTATGGCGTGGAATTGAAAGGGATGGAGCCATACCTCAGAGAGCAGGTGCGCTACATGCTGTCGCTCGCATGGCAGCTCCGCGACCGTAGCCTGGCCCGCCGCGTGGCAAACCTTGTCCGTGAGCACCGGCTCCCCCACGACCTCAAATCCCGCCTCCTGATGCTGCTCTACCGCTAAAATCCCTCCGGTCGATATATGTATTGAAGTTCTCCGGAATTATCCGTTTTAAGAAATTACTAAACAAGAAATGCCTAACTTGTCCTCAATATTCGCTATGCTTTTGAAGCTAAGATTTTCAGTGCCGGAAAGTAGTTTGCTAACATATTGTGGCGTTACTCCAAGTTTAGAGGCGAGGTCGGCTCGCTTCATGCCATTATCCTGCATATAACCAATAAGGGTAACAGCAAGCTGACGCGACCAACGTAGCCAACTCGCATTTTCTCTGCGCCATGTAGCTTCTTCAACAAAGCGCGAAGGGGTCTCGCTCATGTGAGCTTCTAAGAATTTGATTGCCTTGCTTGCCATATTATTCTTCATTAGTGAGTTCAACAAAACTATCTTGGTCAAAAACTCCATTTGCTTTCAAATAAGCCTTGCAGCGGTTTAGTTTATCAAGTTCGAGCGCGGTATGTTCACGCTCTTGCATTGTCCGGCTTAATTTGATTGCACCTCCTGTTACGACATAAACATTTGGTTCCAGCCTTATTGCGTAAATCCTTAACCAACTTGCATGTCGGTCTCTATCCCAATTGCGGGCTTTTTCGCGTGTCAATTCAGACACTCGCGTATCCGTAATATCAAGTGGCTTGAATAGTTCATCAAGATGTTCGGTGTAAGGAAAATCAAGCACCAATTCCTCAAGAGCCTCCGCATCTTCAAGAGTATCTCCAACAGCTTGGTCAAGGCGCTCAATTTTGAAGAACTCTTTTAGGTCTTCAAAATTCTCCATGAAGAAATCAAGAAGATACTCGGCATTATTCCATTTGCGGAATAATAAAGTTAACTCATCAACTTCTTCATCAGGAGACTTGACAGCCCATAGGTGGTTGTATTTTGGTATGATCCTAACGAACTTCATATATAATAAACGCTTCGGTGTTTGCAAAGTTAGCGAAATTTGCCTGAAAATGCAACCAATAGGTTTACTTTTTTTGGGGAGAACACCGCTCGTTGGCAGGCTACAAGTATGTCTGCAGCCGTTGCATCGCTGCGTCCGGCAAAAATGTGAGTGCGGTTGTTGTGCAAGCAGAAAAGAATCACTACTTTTGTGGCTATAAGAAAATTATAATAAAATTGTTATCACATGAATAAGATCGCGGTTTCTTTAGGCTTTGCGGCATTTGCCGGCATGATGCTCAGCTCGTGTTCTCAAAACTCGCAGCGCGGTAATGATTTAATCACCGTTGACCTGGCCAAGCAAATAGAGGCGGAGCCGACAGGGCTTGATCTGGCCGAGGCGCGCATTGTTGCGCACCCCGCGGTCACCGATTCCACAATGCTCATGCCTGCCTATCGCTGGAATGGAGCCAAGTTGCGTGAGGTGCGCGACGGACGCATGATGCTCACCAACAATCAGAGCATGATGACTTTCGACGAAGCCGATGGCCGCTGCATCAACTCATTCAGCCATCAGGGGCAGGGCCCGGGTGAGTACTCCTCGTTATCGCCATACACTTACGTGGGCGCCGACGGCAACTGGAATACGATCGGTAAAGGCGGCATTAATGTCTACGCGCAGGGCGGCGCGTTTGTGGCGCACCACGAACTTGATTCGCTGCGTGACTTCGCTCCGCTTGCCGGAGGATACTGGGCTGCGCTTATGCGTGAGTTCGATCGCCCTCATACAATATATATCTATGATAAACAGTGGCAGCCGGTTAAGCGAATTAAGTCAGCTGTTGTTTCGCGCAGTTATGATGTTGATGGTGTGAAGATTACCGACATCGCTGACCTTGCTCGCTCCAGCAACTTTGTGGGTATAATGCAGGCTGACACACTTATGGCAATCGACCCTGCAGCCGACGGCCTGCAGCCGATAGCTGTCATCGACTGCGGGGAATATAGCAAACCAAAGGAGTACAAGGATTTGCAGGATGTGATGGACAACAACACCAAGCGGCTTGCTTTCATGGCCTTCCCGGTGGGGAAGTATCTGATGGTAAACTCATTTCTTGGAGAAAAGGCATGGCTGCAGTTTTATGACCGCGCGGACGGGCACCTCGTGTATTCCAACACCGGCACACGCGACCTGAAGAATTACAGCGTGAATTATCCTATAGAGATTGACGGCACAACATACCCCTGCAATACAACCACATGCGTCGACGGATCTACTATTTATATGGTGGTGGATTCCGACTTCATGGCTGACCTTACGGGCGACGAGGATGCCAACCCTGCATTCATCGCCCTCACATTCAAAGACTGACCGGTTCTCGCGGTAAGCGCACACAGGAATTATACTCTTGCTGCAGCGTTATCGCTTCACAGCGCCTTGCAAAAATAGTAAGGTCAAAATGTTGTGTAATCGGCAAAGAATCACTACTGTTGTGGTTATATAAAAAAAGATAATCAACTTGTTATCACATGAATAAAATAGCTGTCTCTTTAGGCTTTGCGGCATTTGCCGGCATGATGCTCAGCTCGTGTTCTCAAAACTCGCAGCGCGGTAATGATTTAATCACCGTTGACCTGGCCAAGCAAATAGAGGCGGAGCCGACAGGGCTTGATCTGGCCGAGGCGCGCATTGTTGCGCACCCCGCGGTCACCGATTCCACAATGCTCATGCCTGCCTATCGCTGGAATGGAGCCAAGCTGCGTGAGGTGCGAGATGGACGCATGATGCTCACCAACAACCAGAGCATGATGTCTTTCGACGAAGCCGACGGCAGCTGCATCAACTCATTCAGCCATCAGGGGCAGGGTCCCGGTGAGTATGTGGCATTATCGCCTTACACATTTGTGGGAGCCGATGGCAATTGGAATACAGCCAGCTCCGGCGGTGTAAAAGTCTATACTCAGGGTGGAGAGTTTGTCATGCACCACGAGCTTGATTCTCTTTTAGAGTTTGCACCTCTTGCCGGAGGATATTGGGCGGTACTACTGAGGGAGTTTGGCCAGCCCCACACGATATATGTGTACGATGGGCAGTGGCTCCGGGTAAAGCAAATGCAGTCGGCTGTAGTGTCGCGCAGTTATACCATAGACCATACCAGGGTTACTGAAGTTGTTGATTTCATGCGTTCCAATAACTTTGTTGGCATAATGCAGTCCGACACACTTATGGCGGTCGACCCCGAAGCCGACAGCCTACAGCCGATGGCTGTCATTGACTGCGGGGAATACAGCAGACCAAAGGAATACAAAACTCTTGAGGAATTGCGAGATAATACCAAACGGCTTTCTTTTACGGCTTTCCCGGTAGGGAAATATCTGATGGTTAGTTCATGTATGGGTGAAAAGGCATGGCTGCAGTTTTATGACCGCGCGAACGGGCACCTCGTCTATTCCAACACCGGCACACGCGACCTGAAGAATTACAGCGTGAACTATCCTATAGAGATTGACGGCACAACATACCCCTGCAATACAACCACATGTGTCGACGGATCTACTATATATATGGTGGTGGATTCCGACTTCATGGCTGACCTTACCGGTGACGAGGATGCCAATCCTGCATTCATCGCCCTCACATTCAAAGACTGACCGGTCCTCGCGGTAAGCACTCTCCCCGGCTCGCTATAAGAATTATAAGATTTATAAGATTTATAACGCCAGCCGCGGCGTTGCCGCTTAGCAAAAATAGTGAGGTGAAATGTTGTGTAATCGGCAAAGAATCACTACCTTTGCAGCCGATTATGCCCGAAAGAATAATCACCGGGGCGCTCACGCTGCGGCCATTGGCCTGTCCGCGGCGCACCATCGTCCCATATAAAAACTTATTAACCAATTAATTAAAAGTGGATACTTTAAGCTACAGAACTGAAACCGTAAGCGCTGCCAACGCAGAGCGCGAGTGGGTGGTTATTGATGCCACCGACCAGGTTCTCGGCCGCCTTTGCGCTAAAGTCGCTAAGATTCTCCGCGGCAAGAACAAGCCCAGCTATTCGCCCAACATGGAATGTGGCGACAATGTGATCATCATCAACGCCGACAAGGTGATTCTCACCGGCAAGAAGATGACAGACCGCATCTACCTTTCTTACACCGGCTACCCCGGCGGCCAGCGCGCCACCACTCCTGAAGTGCTCATGAAGAAAGCTCAGAACAAGCACCTCAAACCCGGCTACAACCCCCTGTTCATCAAGGTGATGAAAGGTATGCTCCCCAAAAACCGCCTCGGACGCCGCATTATCGAGAATATGCACGTCTATAACGGCGCTGAGCACCCCCATCAGGCTCAGAACCCCAAAGTAATCGACATCAACAACTTTAAATAAGCCTACAGAATGGAAACAGTAAATGCAGTAGGTCGCCGCAAAGCAGCTGTGGCTCGCGTTATCCTCAAGGAAGGCAACGGCGCCATCACCATCAACCGTCGTCCGCTCGAGGTTTATTTCCCCTCGTCAATTCTCCAGTACATCGTCAAGCAGCCCCTCAGCCTTCTTGACTGCACCGAAAAGTATGACATCCATGTCAACCTCGACGGTGGCGGCTACAAAGGCCAGGCAGAGGCTCTCCGTCTCGCTATCGCCCGCGCACTGGTGAAAATCAATCCCGAAGACAAGAGCGCCCTCCGCAAAGAAGGCTTCATGACCCGCGACCCCCGCGCCGTGGAACGCAAAAAGCCCGGTCAGCCCAAGGCACGCAAGCGCTTCCAGTTCTCAAAACGTTAATCTTTTTGCAGCTTAGCGCTTAGAAAACTTTATAGTGTTTAGAATCTAAATCGCGCAGATGGAATTTCGTTCTCCCTACTGCGTGGTTGAAAACAAAAGAACGTAAACAAACATCAACAGATAATGTCAACACCCAATTTTGACCAACTTTTAGAAGCAGGTTGCCATTTCGGTCACCTCAAAAGAAAATGGAATCCTGCTATGGCGCCCTATATCTTTATGGAGCGCAACGGTATCCACATCATAGACCTCTACAAGACAGCTGCAAAGCTCGATGAGGCCGCAAACGCTCTGAAGAGCATCGCCAAAGGCGGTAAGAAAGTGCTCTTCGTAGCTACCAAAAAACAGGCCAAACAAGTTGTTGCCGACAAGGCTCAGAGCGTAGGCATGCCCTACGTTATCGAGCGCTGGCCCGGCGGCATGCTCACAAACTTCCCCACCATCCGCAAGGCTGTCAAGAAAATGACCGCTATCGACAAAATGACCAAGGATGGTACTTTCGACAACCTCTCAAAGCGCGAGAAACTCCAGATCAGCCGCCAGAGAGCCAAACTCGAGAAGACTCTCGGCTCTATCGCCGACCTCAACCGTCTTCCCTCTGCTCTCTTTGTAGTTGACGTCCTCAAAGAGCACATCGCCGTTGCCGAGGCAAACCGTCTCGGTATACCCGTGTTCGCTATCGTCGACACCAACTCAAACCCCAACGATGTTGACTTCGTTATCCCCGCAAACGATGACGCTTCAAAGAGCATCGAGCTTATCCTTGACACTGTGTGCGCCGCTATGGCCGAAGGTCTTGAGGAGCGCAAGGTTGAGAAGGTGGACGCTGCCGCTGCCGGTGAGAACGCCGAAGGCGCTCCCCGCCGCGAACGTCGCCGTGTGAGCCGTGGCGCCGCACGTGCCGAAGAGGCTCCCGCCGCTGAGGAGGCTGCTGCAGAAGAAAAGGCTGCCGAGTAACAACACTTTTTATTAACGATTTAAATTATACCAGTATATGGCAGTAACAATGGCAGAAATCACCAAGCTGCGCAATCTTACCAGCGCCGGCTTGATGGACTGCAAAAAAGCCCTCGCCGAAACCAACGGCGACATCGAGGCTGCTGTGGAAATCCTCCGCAAAAAGGGTCAGGCTGTAGCCGCCAAGCGCGAGGACCGTCAGGCTTCTGAAGGCTGCGTGCTCTCCAAGAACGAGGGCAACTTCGCAGCAGTGGTTGCGCTCAACTGCGAAACCGACTTCGTTGCCAAAAACGCAGGCTTCATTGATCTTACCAAGAAAATCCTTGACACAGCAATGAGCGCCAGGCCCAAAAGCCTTGACGAACTCAAAGCTATCGCCATCGGTGGCCAGACTATCCAGGACCTCGTTGTTGAGGAGAGCGGCAAAACCGGTGAAAAAATGGAAATCAGCGCCTACGAGTGGATCGAGGCTCCCTCCACCACTTCATACAACCATCTCGGCAACAAGCTCGCTACTATCGTGGGCTTCAACCAGGAGGGTGTTGACTACCAGGTGGGCCGCGATGTTGCAATGCAGGTCGCTTCCATGAACCCCGTGGCTGTTTCCATCGACTCTGTGCCCGCAGCAGTTGTTGAGAGCGAGCGCAACGTCGCTATCGAGAAAACCAAAGAGGAACAGGTGCGCAAAGCTGTTGAGGCAGCCCTCAAGAAAGCAGGCCTCAACCCCAACCACTTCGACTCTGAGGATCATATCGAAAGCAATATGTCCAAAGGCTGGATCACAGCTGAGGAGGCTGAGAAGGGTCGCGCTATCATGAAGGAAACAGCTGAGGCTAAGGCTGCAAATCTCCCCGCCCAGATGATTGAGAAAATCGCTGACGGCCGTGTGAACAAGTTCTACAAGGAATCTGTGCTCATGGAGCAGGAGTTTGTTAAAGACGCCACCCTCACAATCGGCAAATATCTGGAATCCGCTTCCAAAGGTCTTGCCGTTGTTGAATTCAAACGTGTCAACCTCAACCAGGACTAAGCTCCTGTCCGAGTGAATACATTGAGCTGCGATGTCGTACGGCATCGCAGCTTTTTTTGCTTTTACCGCTCCTTTTTCATAACTTTACGTCATGGACACGCACCAGTTTGCCGAACGTATATACCTCAATCTGCCCTACGAGCCAAACTCCCAGCAGATTGAGCTCATTGCCGCGCTTGCCCGCTTCTGCTCCGACTCGACACCCAGCGACTCTGTGTTTCTTCTTACAGGATATGCGGGCACCGGCAAGACATCTGTCACCGGAGCTCTGGTGCGTGCTCTGAGGGAGTATCGTGTGCCGGTGGTGCTCCTCGCGCCCACGGGCAGGGCGGCAAAAGTATTCGGGGCGTTCGCCCGCCATCCAGCCTTCACCATCCACCGCCGCATATACCGCGCGCCGTCATCGGCAACCGGCTACTCCTTCGGCACAGTGGGCGAGAATACACTCTCCGATGCCGTGTTCATTGTCGACGAGGCTTCCATGATTGGGGCCGCCTCCTCCGAAACAGGCACAAATCTGCTTGAGGATCTGATACACTATGTGTACTCCGGTATTAACTGCCGCATGATTCTGCTTGGTGACACAGCGCAGCTGCCGCCCGTCGGCACCACGGTAAGCCCCGCGATGGATGTGCCCACATTGCGTTCATATGGCCTGAGGGTGAGCAAGGCTGTGATGACAGCCGTTGTGCGTCAGGGCTCACGCTCCGGCATTCTCTACAATGCCACATGGCTGCGCAAGGCTATGCTGCGCAACCCGCTGCCTCCCCCAGAACTTCACCTCGCGCCGTTCAGCGACATCTGTGCCATATCCGGTGAGGATATGGCCGAGCAGCTTGAAAGCGCTTACGGAGAGCCGGAAGGGGTTGAGTCGACAATCGTCATCACCCGCTCAAATAAACGGGCTACCGGCTACAACCTCGCCATCCGCGCCAATATTCTTGGCCGGGAAGAGGAGCTGTGTCGGGGAGAGCGTCTGCTCGTTGCGAAAAACAACTATCTCTGGAGCGCGAAAATCAAAGGACTCGACTTTATAGCAAATGGCGATGTGGCAGTCATCACATCCATATACGGCACTGAAACAAAGTATGGGCTGCGCTTTGCAGATGTGCGCATAAATCTGCCAGATAGAGATATAGATGTGGAATGCAAGATAATGCTCGACACCCTCACTTCCGATACCCCCGCTCTTGACCCCGAACTCGGTGCCGAGTTTTATGAATCTATCATGAACGACCCCGACCTGTTCACCTCGCTCACACCCATGGGTGCCAGAATGAGGATACTGCGCAGCGACCCCTATTTCAACGCCCTTCAGGTGAAATACGCCTACGCTGTGACATGCCACAAAGCCCAAGGCGGCCAGTGGCCCACGGTGTTTGTCGACATGGGCTACATTGCTCCTGAGGCACGCGGACTCGACTTCTACCGCTGGCTATACACAGCCACCACCCGCGCCACCACCTCCCTGATTCTCGTCAACCCCGACCCCGACATCTTCGCCGACTGACTAATGGTATAACGTTCTGGTAATCGGATAGAAATTCGTAAATTTGCATTGTAGAATATGACTAAGGATGAGCTTGTAGCAAAGCTACGCGACATAGAATGGGAAGATTTTGAAGTAAAAGAAGCAAAATCTGAACTGCCGAGGACTATTTGGGAGACCGTAAGTGCATTCTCAAATACCTCCGGAGGCTGGATTGTGCTCGGCATAAAACAATCCGGCAAGACTTTTGAGATTCAAGGTGTTGGCAACATAGAAAAACTGGAACAGGATTTTCTAACTACGCTCCGCTCTGAGAAGTTTAATCAAAGATTGGCAGTAACATCGAAATCATACTATATAGATGACAAACGATTATTGGCATTCTATGTGCCGGAAGTTGAGATGAAGCCTGTCTATTACAACAATCCTACCAATACGTTCATCCGCATGGGAAGCGGTGACCAACGGGCTACAGAGGGAGAAATCCGGGCAATGTTCCGTGACCAATCGTTTGGAAAGAAAACGGAGGAGACAATCCCTGAAAGTGGGATTGAAATGCTTAACCTTGATACACTGCGCAGCTATCGTTACGCTTTAAGCCAAACGAGCAACCTCATCGAATATCGGGACGTTGATGATGTTGAGTTTTGTGAACACGTAAACGTCACAAACAAGGGATTGCTCACATACGCAGGATTGCTGATGTTTGGCAAAGCTCCTTATGTGTTGAGATATGTGCCGACATTCTGTGTTGACTATATTGAGATTCCGGCTCCGACCATTCAAGAGGCGGAGGTGCGATATACTTATCGCATACCCGAACAAGAGAATATATGGGAGGCAGTGCAGATTATACTTCGCCGCTTTCGAACATTGGTGGATGCCCCGATACACATCAAAGAGGATGGCTTCGCAACCACTGACGAGAGCCAGTATAATGTGCTGCGCGAAGCATTGGCAAACATGGTGATGCACTGCGACCACTTTGATTCACTGCGTTCCTGTATACGAGTATATACCGACCACATTGAGTTTATGAATGGAGGCTCATTTCCACTTCCGGTAAAAGATATTCTCGGCAAGGTTTATTCAAAACTGCGTAACCCGACCCTCGCAAAGTTGTTTCGCTATGTCGGCATTGCCGAAAATGCCGGATATGGCATGAATAAACTCGCCAGTTGGGAAAGATTAACCGGAACTATTCCAATGATAGAGAGTGATCGAACCTACGCCACAGTGTCATTTCCTCTGAAATCTGCAATTCAGAGAAAGGGAGAAACGGTTAGTGATGCTAAAAATGAGGGTAGAAATGAGGGTAGAAATGAGGGTAGAAATGAGGGTAGAAAAGAGGGTAGACGATTGACTCCCCGTCAGAAGTCTATTCTTAACATCATAAAAGATAACCCCAGCATCAGTATGGTGGAAATTGCCGACAAAATTTCAGTTTCTATAAGTACAATTGAGAGAGAGATTCCAAAGATGACCCATATCCTAAGGCATATAGGACCTAAGAAAGGTGGGCACTGGGAAATAATTAAGTAACTTCATGAGTCGTTTGCCATAAGCGATGTTACTTTATCCATACATCCCGTTAGCACCTGCGCTGCCGGGGTGTTGTGAGCAAAGAAGCAGCATTTGGCAGTCAAAGACTAAAAACAAAAAGTCTGCAAGTGTCGATAATCAACTACTTACAGACTTATGGATGGTGCTCGAAGCGGGACTCGAACCCGCACAGCCGCAATGGCCAAGGGATTTTAAGTCCCTCGTGTCTACCATTCCACCATTCGAGCATGCCGGTTTGTGCTTTTGCGGTGCAAATTTAGGGGTAAGTTTCCGATTTTGCAAGCGGCTGGCGGATTAAAGGTCTGTTAGTACCCGTTTTTTGCTTATCTTTGTGGCAAATTCCTGATTTTTTATGAAAGTCGGTGCCTTTTTTTCAAATCTAAGTGCAAGTGTCAAGAGTGTTGCCAAGATGGCTCTTCTAAGCCGCAGGTGCGGTGGATGGCCTGCGGTGCCCGAAGGGTCAAAGCTGATAGTTATGGGCAACGGGCCTTCGCTTGCGGCTGTTATCGAGGAGCAGATGGACACCCTTACGGCCTACCCGACGCTCGCAGTTAATTTTGCGGCGAATGCTCCGGTGTTTCAATCTCTTGCACCCCGGTATTATGTGCTTGCCGATCCGCTTTTCTTTAACGGTGGCCACCATGATAATGTGAGGCAGATGTGGCAAAACCTGGCTGCTGTGAGCTGGCCCATGACGCTGTTCGTTCCGGCTAAGTACCGCGGCAAAGTGCCGCCCGTCAGCCCGTCTGTCGATGTGTGTTTCTATAATTTTGTGGGTCTGGAAGGGTTCAGCCGGTTCAGGAAAAGGGTCTATTCAGCCCGCCTTGGCATGCCGCGTCCCCGCAATGTGCTCATTCCGGCAATAATGATCGGTATATGGCTTGGCTTTGACGAGATATATGTTGCGGGGGCAGACCATTCGTGGACCAAGACCCTTGAGGTTGAGGATGATAACACCGTTGTGAGTGTGCAGCCCCATTTCTACAGAGACAGTTCGTCGGAGCACAGCCGCGTGAGGTCGCTGTACAAAAGCATACGCCTGCATGAGCTGATGTACAGTTTCTATGTGGCATTCAAATCCTACTTTGATGTCGAGGATTTTGCGCGCGGTCGCGGAGTGAGGATTTACAACAGCACCAAGGGCAGTTTCATCGATGCTTTTGAGCGTCGTCCCTTGCCGTCAGCGCAGCATGATGACTGATACAGTGCGGCCGGAGCCGACCCCTGACTGCCGGGCGCTGAACCAGCGGTTGCCGCCACACAGCGAGCAGCCAGGCGGATGAGATATGTTTTCGCTGAGAAGTCCGGCATCAAGCAGTGTGCTGGCAACAACTCCGGCGAGGTTGACGTGTGGCTGTGTCCCTGAGCGGTCAACTGCTCCGTATCTGTCAAACCGGCATGCTACCTCCTCGCCAACCTCGAAGCACTCCTCGCAGATGCATGGCCCCAACGCGGCAACGATGCGCCGGGGCTCGGCTCCCAACTCCTGCATTTTCAATACAGTAGCCTCGGCTATGCGCTTTTCGGCGCCGCGCCATCCGCTGTGGGCGGCTCCTATCACTCCTGCGCTCATGTCTGCCAAAAGCACCGGCACGCAGTCGGCGGTGTGGATGCACAGAGCTGTGCCGCGCAGGTTGGTGACGAGTGCGTCTGTGTCTTCAAGATTCACCGGAGTATGTGTGACAACAGCCACATTTGCCGAGTGGGTCTGGCGCGGCATCACCAGCGAGTCAACCCCCACATGGAGAAAGCGTGCAAGCTCGTGCCTGCATGCCTCGACATGGCGAGGGTCATCGCCTGTGTAGCTACAGGTGCTGAATCCGCTGTAGGGGTCGGCAGCATCACAGGCACACCGCTCTGTGCTGAAGGCGATTACGCTTCCGGTGTCAATAAGTTCAGTTACCTTCACTGTCAAGGGTATCCACTCCGTAATCCCAATCCTCGTCCCAATCCTCGTCTGCGATCTCGAGCTCGTCGTCATCAACAGGCATCGGCTCATTCTCAAATATGAATTCATCTTCCTCCTGCACTCTGTGGCGCGGGTCGAGCGGGCGGTGGGTTATTGCGGGGGTGGCAATGCGGTTGTTTTCATCGGTTATGGCTCCCCACAGCATATCTTTCAGCTGAGTCAGCCCCTCGCCGGTGACTGCTGATATGAACAGATGCGGCACATCCTTCGGAAGGGTTTCCTCAATCGCCGCCTTAAGCTCATCGTCAAGCATATCGCATTTGCTCACGGCGAGCAGGCGCTGCTTGTTTTCAAGCTGCGGGTTGAAGCGGCGCAGCTCCTCGAGCAGCACATTATACTCGGCTGCTATGTCCTCCGCATCGGCGGGCACCATGAACAGCAGCACCGCATTGCGCTCTATATGGCGCAGAAATCTGAGTCCGAGCCCTTTGCCTTCGCTCGCGCCCTCTATTATTCCGGGAATGTCGGCCATTACAAACGACCGGTTGTCGCGGTAGGAGACAATGCCCAGCTGGGGTTCCATGGTTGTGAAGGGATAGTCGGCTATCTTGGGTCGGGCTGCGCTGAGCGATGACAGCAGGGTGGATTTTCCGGCGTTGGGAAATCCTACGAGTCCCACATCGGCAAGCAGTTTAAGCTCCAGCACCACCGCCTTCTCTATCGCCGGCTCACCGGGCTGGGCATAGCGTGGTGTGCGGTTGGTGGCGCTCTTGAAGTGCCAGTTGCCGAGGCCGCCGCGACCGCCGCGCAGCAGCTTCACCTCCTCGCCGTCGGCAGTCACCTCGCAGAGATAGTCGCCTGTCTCGGCGTCAAACACCACTGTGCCGCACGGCACATCAATGATAACATCCTCGCCATCCTTGCCGCTCGAGCAGTTTTCGGAACCGCTCTGGCCGTTTCCGGCATAGATATGCCGCCGGTATTTGAGGGGTAGGAGTGTCCACATGTGGCTGTTGCCGCGGAGTATGATGTGTCCGCCGCGGCCTCCGTCGCCTCCGTCAGGTCCGCCTTTGGGCACATACTTGGCGCGGTGGAAATGGCGCGAGCCTGCACCGCCTTTGCCGCTGCGGCACAATATCTTCACATAATCTATAAAATTTGAGTCTGCCATAAGTCTTGATTTTTTACTTTTTTAGTTATAACAACTTCAAAGGCTCATTTGCTCGTGATGCGCCATAAGTTCACAGGCGTGCTTGTAGTCGGCGTGTGTGCCTATGTCGATCCATGTGCCTGAAATCGGGAAATACACCACCTTGCGTCCGCTGTCGAGCGCCTGTTCTATGAGGTCGGTGGCATCGGTGCGCTCGTCGCCGGGCAGCGAGGCGAGCAGGTCGTTGGAAATTATGTAGATACCGGCGTTGGCGTAATAGCTGTACGACGGTTTCTCCTCAATGCCGGTGATTCTGCTGCCGTCGGTTGTGAGGATAGCGTATGGCACTGACAGATTATAGGGTATTGCGGCAACTGTGATGTCGGCTTCCTCGGCGATATGTTTCATATACATGTCCTCGAAGGAGATAGTGGTGAGCAGGTCGGAGTTCATCACTATTGTGGCTCCGCCGGGGCGGTGGCTTATCAGCGATGCGGCGCCGATGGTGCCGAGCGGCTTGGATTCGCGGATGCAGGCCACCCCCTCCGCTGTGGCGAAATGCCGCTCCAGCTCCTCTGCCAGATAGTTGACAGTCACGGTGATACGCTTCACGCCATGCGCTTTCAGCGATTCGATATTATAGTCGATTATGGGCTTTCCGGCAACCATCAGCAGCGGCTTGGGCACGCTCAGCGTCAACGGTCTCAGCCGCTCACCTTTGCCGCCGGCCATGATTATGGCGTCGAGAGGAAGCAGCGAGCGGGTAACGGCGGTGTCTATGACATCGGTGAGAAACCCCTCCGCATCAACCTTTGGCAGAAGACGCAGCCCGCGGCGGCGGGCATCGCGCAGCCGGTCAATGTCGTTGCAATCGCCCTTGAGCATCCTGAAAGTGGTGTTCATGGCGCTGCTCACCGGCGATGCAGGCATAAGCCCTCCTATTAGCGCGCGGCGTATGTCGCCGTCGGTGAGGGTGCCGAGCATCCTGCCCCTGCTGTCGGTGACGAGCAGGGTCATGGCATCGCCCGACAGGGCGTTGAGCATTTTCAGGGCATAGGTGATGGATGCGTCGCTGTTTATGACGTGGCGGTTCATTGCAGAGGAATTATATCGTGGAATTTTTTGTTTACAAGGGTAGTCAGCGGAGTGTCGGCAATAGCTGATACGCTTCGTTCAAGGGTGTCGGAGTTGCAGTACGGGTTGATTTTACGTGCGGCGACAGCTCTCATCCCGCTGCCGAGCGCCTGCTTTATGGCGGCGGCTATGCCGGCGGTGTCGGCGGCGCAGTGCACAACAGATGGCCCGGCGATACGTCCGCGCTGGCGTATGCCTATGTCAACGGTGGGTATGCCGGCTGAGGGCACTTCGATTATGCCGCTCGAGGAGTTGCCGATCACAAGGTCGGCGCAGGCGAGGGCGCTGAAGTAGCGCTGCCTGCCGAGCGATGGTATGGCAAGTACCCGGTTGCGGTGGCGTGCGGCAAAATCCTCTATCATATCTATCAGTGGCGCGCCGGCGGCATCGTTGTTTGGATAGGTGATGATGCACTTCATATGCTCAAACTGTTCGAGGGCGGCGAGCAGGGCGGCGAACTGGGTTGAAGCGGTGGATGAGTCGTCGGCGGTGGCGGGGTGGAATGTTACGATTGCAGTGGGGCTGTCAAAGCGGAATCCGAGATTTGCCTCCAGCTCGCTGCGGCTCATCAATGGACTGTTGAAGCAGTTCCACACACCGATAGACCCCGTGTTTATCACTCTGTCGGGACTCTCGCCCATGGCTATGACTCGGCGGGCATACTCCTGCGTGGACACAAGGTGGAGCGCCGACAGCTTGGTGATGGCGTGGCGTATAGAGTCGTCAATCGCGCCCTCGCTGATTTCTCCGCCGGATATGTGCACAATGGGTATGCGCAGTATCGCTGCGGCAGATGCGGCGGCGAGCATTTCGGTGCGGTCGCCGAGAATTACCACCATGTCGGGGGCAAGCCGGGCGAGTGTGCCGGCCATTACGTCCATGCAGGCGGCGGTGGCTTTCGCCACGTCAAGAGGTGTGTCTCCGGCAGCAGGCATCTTCACTGTGGCTGTCACCTTCATCCCGTCCTCCTCTATCTCGGCAAGAGTATTGCCGAAGCGGGGATCGAGGTGCATATTGGTGGCCACCACCATCACCTCGACATCGGGGCGTGCGGTGAGGGCGCGGGCTATGGGGCTGAGCAGCCCCCAGTCGGCGCGGGTGCCGGTGAGGAAACACACCTTGCGGCTCATATTGCTGTCCACCCTCCGTCGGCGGCAATAATCTGGCCGGTGATGTATTTGGAGCCTTCGCTCACCAAGAAGAGGCAGAGCGGGGCAATGTCGTCGGGGTTGCCCATGCGCTTCATCGGGCAGCGGTGGGTGTAGTTTTTCACAAACTCGTCGCGCTGATGGTCCCAGATACCGCCGGGACACACGCAGTTCACCCTTATGCCGTGCACCCCGAGGTATGAGGCGAGGTAGCGGGTGAAGTTGATAATGCCCCCTTTTATGGCGCAGTACTCGGCGGGGGATGTGCCGCCGTAGTCCTCATATATAGTGAAATCGTTGCCCACAATGCCGTATATGCTGCCGAAGTTCACAATAGACCCGCCTTTTTGGCGCTCCATCACTTTGGCCACCTGTTGGTTGATGTAGAACACACTGTTCAGCTGCAGCTCCACATTCTTCTGCCAGTGCTCGAAAGGGGTATCCTCAAAGCGGTACTTTCCCCAGTCGGGTGTGCGGGGGTAGGCGGCGTTTATCAGGCCGTCGATACGCTTGAAACAGTTGACGGTTGAACTCACAAGGTCATCTATGGAGCGGTTGCTCGACAGGTCGAGGGGCAGTCTGGCCCCGCGCGCGCTCAGTTCGGCCTCCCTGTAGGCTATGTCGGCGGCAACAACGATGGCATTGCGCTCGGAGAGCTGCTTGACAATCTCCTTGCCTATGAGCCCTTCGGCTCCGGTGACTATAATTATCTTGTCAGTCAAATCTTTCATAATCGGTGCATATTCTGAGGATGTCGCAGGCAGCCGCCGCGTCGTTGGGACAATGGCGTGCGTGCGAGTTCACAAGGTTGATAAAATATTTCATCTGCAGGGCGTAGGTGTCGGCAACGGTGTGCACACCTTTATATATAATGTTGCCGGACGCATCGGTGATGGTATTGGCCGCTATGTCGAGGGTCCATGTGGTGTCGTCAAACACTATCTCACACCGGCGGCGGTAGTCGCGGCGGTAGTAGTTGAGCACCACACTTGCGCAGAAGCCGGGATATATCAGGGTGAAGTTTGCATAATCCGGGGCGTCGATGGCAAGCGATGAGGCGCTGCGCACAATGCCGCGCGACGCCGCCGGCAGCCCGAAGATGTAGCACACATAGTCGATGTCGTGGATAAGGTCGAGGTTCACCCCTCCGCCAAGGTCAGCCCGCGCGCTGTATATATTGCGCCAGTCGGCCACCCCTTTGCGCCATTGTGGCAGGTATGACCCGCAGTACACGTTCACCTCGTTCACCCGGTGGGCGGGATTGTCCGCTATATGGCTGCGCAGAAACCCGATGCTGTCGAGAAAGCGCAGGTTGCAGGCAACGCAGCTCAGCACCCCGGCCTCCCTGAGCCTGTGGGCCAGAGGGGCGTGGCGCGGCGAGTCAAACACCGGTTTCTCTATCAGCATCGGCACCCTGAGCGGCAGCAGCCGCTCAACAGTGTGGGCGTGGGCAGAGGTGGGGTTGCTCACCACCGCGAAGTCAAAACCGATGGCGGCGGCCTCGTCAATGCCGTGCAGGTCTGTCACCCCCTCCACGGATGAGCCGGAGCGCCCGGAGCGCAACGCATAGATGCGCGCGTCAGAGTCTGCCTGACGTATGGCGGCGATATGGCGGGTGGCGATGGAACCGAGTCCGGCAATGAGCACATTCATGGGCGCAGGTCTATTTTACCGGTTTCCACAAGGTAGGTCATGTAGTCGAAATCGGCCGGTTCGTCAAGGTCAAAGCAGATGTGGTCCATCACAAACACCTTTGAGCGATCGGTCACCGCGCGGGGATGCTCGCCGAGCAGCGACTCGCGCCGGTAGGCGTATATCGAGGCGTTCATGTCGTAGACCGGCGGGGCAGACTGGCGGGTGGTGTACACCCCTCCGAGCACCACCTTGCAGTAGCCGTCGGGTTTCAGCTCCACCATGTTGAAGTAGGGGTTTCTCGCGGCGGGGCTGACGCTGAATGTAGTGAGCGCCTGCTCATCGTCGAGCAGCAGCCTGCAGCATGAGCGTATGTCGTCGAGGGTGCGTATGGGTGAGGTGACATCAAGGTCCACCACCACATCATACCGTCTGCCGTCCCTCTGCTCGGCAAAGAGCAGGGCATGGCGTATCGCGTCGGGTTTGCCGCAGGTGTCGTCCGCAAGGAAGTCCGGGCGCACATAGTCGGTGGGCAGCCCGCAGGCACGCCCTGCCTCGAGAATGGCCTCGGAGTCGGTGCTGAGAATCACTGTAGCCCCGCAGCTGCGGGCAAATGCCAGAGCCATGTCGGCGGTGTAGGCGAGCAGCGGTCTCCCCGCTATCTGCCTGATATTTTTACCGGGGATACCCTTGGAGCCTCCGCGGGCGCAGATTGTTATGAGTATATTTGCGTTCATGCGTTGATGATGAGCCAGGCGGTGTATGCGATGTATATGATCACCAGCAGCGAGCCTTCGAGGCGGGTGATGATGTTCACTTTGTAGAATTTGGCGAATGCCCAGAAGAGGAATGAGGTGACGAGCATGGTCACAAGGTCGATATTGCCGATGCTGCCGAACGACAGCGGATGGATTGCCGCGGCCACACCGAGCACCATGAAGATATTGAAGATGTTGCTGCCTATGACATTGCCGATTGCAAGCTCCGGCTTGCCTTTCAGCGCGGCGGTGATTGACACCGCGAGCTCGGGCAGCGAGGTGCCTGCCGCCACGATTGTGAGGCCGATAACCGCCTCGCTCACTCCCATGGCGCGGGCTATGCCTCCGGCGCCGTCAACAAATATGTCGCCGCCGTAAATCAGCGCACCGAGGCCTATGACCACATAGATTATGGCTCTGACAAGGCTCATCGGGGGCTTGGCTGCCTCCTGCGGCTGATTCTCCGGGTCATTGTCCTGAGTGTCGCGGGCCTTGCGCACGGTATAGTACATGAAATATATCATGCAGCCTATCAGGTAGATACCTTCCCAGCGGGTAAGAATCATCTCAGAGCCACCGCGCCACACCGCAAGGTTGCCGAACACCCACAGCGTGAGCGCGGCTATGAACACCACCGGTATTTCATTGTTCATGATGCTCGGCTTCACCTTCATGGGTCTGATGATCGACACTATGCCTATTATGGCGCATATATTGAAGATGTTGCTGCCCACAACATTGCCTATGGCAAGCTCACCGGAACCCTTGATGGCGGATATGACGCTGATAACCAGCTCGGGCGCCGAGGTGCCGAACGCAACAACCGTAAGACCTACAACAAGGTCGGAGATGCCCATGCGCCGGGCAAGGTCGCCTGACCCGTCGGTGAGCATGTTAGCCCCCGCCAAAATCAGCACGAGGCCTCCTGCTAAAAGAAGAATATCTGTAATCATTCAGCAAAATTACTAAATAATAAGGAATAAGGAGTTTGGCACCGGACAAAAAAATTCCCCGGACTAACCTCACGGCCAATCCGGGGAGTTTGCTGTATTAGGATTACAGAAATATAGACTGTATTCAGGGGTCAGTGTCAGTCAACCTTGACTTTCACTGCTTTGCCGCCGGGGGTACGCACAATGTAGATGCCTGCGCGCAGACCGGTTGCGTTGACTCTCCGTCCTGTGATGTCAAACACTTCGCTGCCTTCCGGAGCGATGATGCTGCCACCTTCGGCACGGATCTCATCCTCTCTCCTCTCGGAGCCGATGCCGTCGATGTCGGTGGGTATCAGCCATACTGCGATGTCGGTGGGCTCGCCGGCATACTTGCCGCTCTCAACGAGGATTGCGACAATGCGGCCACCCTCTTTCATCTCAATCGGGTTCTCATACCTGGTGCCGTTTTCGGGTGTCACCTGTCCGGTGGGGTTGATGAGGTAGTAGATGGTACCTGTCAGACCCTCCTCGGGTGCGAGGTATACAGTCACCTTGGTCGGGTCGGAGGTATCGTCGATGGAGAATACCACCTTGCCGCTGATTTTGTCGGCGGGGATGTCGGGTGTGCCGGGGTTGCCGGGAGTACCGGTGGAAGGAGCGATAATCTCCACAAGGGCGTAGGATTCAGCACCGTTTTTCTTGCCGTCAACACGGAGCTGAGCGTAGATGATGGCTGTTTCGGTGAGAGTGATGGCGCCGGTGTACCTCTTCTCCTTATTATCCTTCGAGGTCCACCAGATTATGTCGCCATTCTCTGACGCGGTGAGTTCCACAACAGCTTTGCCGGGAGTAGAGTTGTCAACCGAGATGGCAACATTGCCGGCAACATCCTTGCGGGTGATAGTGATGTGGGTATGGGCGCTTGCGCGTTCTCCGGGAGCCTGGGCGTAGGCGTGGATCATGCTGTTGGTGGGCATGAACGCTTCGCCGTAGGTGTACCAGTTCTTGTCGTCATACGAGTACTTGATCACGGCTGCGCGATGCGGGCATTCGAGGGCAACAAGATCGCCATCCTCAAGCTCAACCTCATATTCACGGAAGTCGCCGTCGGCGGTGTATGAGAGTGTCTGACCGTTGACGCTTACGCTTACGCGTGGTGTCTGGGCGATTTTCTGAATTCCGGTAGCCCAGAGTTCGGCGTTGCCTTCGGTGTCGAGCATCACAAAGCCGGTGATGTCGTAGAGCGCGCCGTCCTCAAGGGTCTCGGCTCCGGTGGCAGTGCCTAAGGAGCTGATATCGAGGCGGTGGGGAGCACCCTGGTGGTTGCTTCCGGTGACTGTCCATGATGCGGCTGCATCACCTTCGGCGGCGGTTGTGGCATCGGCTGCAACGCGTGCGCTGTACAACTTGACATATCGGCGGGCGTTTGCCTCGCTGATGAAAGTCACGCTGTCGGGAGTGAGCTCAATCTCTTTGATGTCGGCGGGCTTGTCGGTCGAGGGTTTGAAGTCCTTGGCCATGCCGCGGATGTTGCCCTCGGTATTGTCGAAGGTCATGAGGAAGTCGGTGAGGTATTTCTCGGCGGCGTAGTCGGTTGTGTTCCAGCCGTCTGCGTTGTAGATGGGCAGGTAGTGGCCCACTGAGCCGCGCACCATCATCCAGTTGCCGGCTACTGCTGCGATGCGCACGTTGCCGTTGAAGTGGTATGCACGGCCCTGCTCGCCCTGGTTGATGAAGTTGAGCAGGTAGCTGAGCTCACGGCTTGTCTTGACGAAAGTGCGGGTCACAGTTGCGCTGGGCTTGTAGCCGGGACGGTAGGCGAAGGCCTTGACCACCACGCGGTCCTGACCCTCGGGGAGGGTTACGGGGATGGGGTCGCTGTATGAGATACGGCTCTCGGCATCGGTGTTGTTGAGCGGGTCCTTGCCGTTGAGCGAGTAGTACACAAAGCTGCCCTCCTCGGGAGCTATCTCCACCACAAGGCCATGCTCAAACTCCTGTACCTCAGCGGCTTTGGCCTCGGCGTCGGTAGTTCCCTGCACAAACACTTCGGGAGCAGCCACGGCACCGTGCTGTGTGTCGAAGCTGATGAGAGCGATTGCGTAGGTCTCGCTGTCCTTGATTCGGTTGTCGCGGATAAGCACACCCTTGATGTCGTAGAGTTCATCGGCGTTGTCGGGGTTGTAAGCGGTGCGGAAACCGTTTACGCTCTGTGTGAAGATGTCGAAAGCGAGGGTGATGGGCTCGGCATCGTCAGGGCCGATAACGAGGGTGTAGACATCTTCCTCGGGGTTCTTAATCTTCACATTTTTGAGCTGCACAAGGCGCATACGCTCGGCCTCGCCGAGAGTTATGTTTTTGTGGAATCCGGGATTGCTCTCCTCCACATAGCCAACGTTGATAGGCTTGAACGCAGGCTCGAAGCCGGGTATGGTCTTGACAAACTGCACTGTGCGGGCAAATCCGGTGCTCTCGCTCACAAGGTTGCCGCGGCTTGTGTGGGCGGGGATGAGAGCGAAGTTTGTTATGATGTCGCCGGGCGCGAGGTCGCGGGCATTCTCACCTTCACCAACCTGCGGATTGTGCCACTTTTTGCGGTTGTGAATCATCAGATAGTTGTTCGATGTGTAGTCGAATTCATCGCCGAAGTTGTCGCGGATGTAGAGCCATTCAGGCGTGGTTTCAACCACAACCGCGCCTGCCTCAGGGCTAAACTGTGTGTAGACAACAGTCTCGTCCTCGCCAAACTCGGGCTTGTCTTCGGTCAGCGAGCCGGGCAGAGTTAACTCATCTTTGAGATAGTCGGCCTTGAAGTCAGCGATAGAGGTGTATGTGTTGGCCACCGGGTGCCAGGTGATGGTGACGTGAGCGGGCTTCCAGCTGTAGAGACCGTTTGCCGAAGCGTAAACCCAAAGGTCGCAGGGCGTGGTGGTGTAGTCCTCGGCTTTAAGCGTCAGACCCTCCTCGGGCAGAACTTTAAGCTCGCCATCCTCGGCGGTCTTATAATAATAGGTGTAGCCCTCGGTACGGTTCACCTTCACATTCACCTCGGGCGAGATAGCATTGACATCGTCGCTTATGGGGTTGGGCGCGAGCAGAATCGGAGTAGCGGGGCAGGGGAGCACCTTGGCTGTGGGGAAGATAGCTGTAGCACCCTCAACCTGACCTACATAGCCCTCGATAGCCCAGAGAGTTCCGGCCTCGGATTTAAACATATCCTCGGTGAACTCATACGCTTCAACGCCGGGAGTAATCAAGCGGGAGTAAATGAGATAGCGGTTGCCCTCGGTGTCCTCAACCTGACTGCTCTTGGTATTGCGCAGCCACTTGGCGTGACGGAGCACCACCTTGCGGTTGAAGTCGGGAATTGCCCCGTCATCGTTAGAGGTGCTGATGGTAGTCACCTCGGCAGGCTCGGGAGCAGTGCCCGGGGTGGTTTCCTTGAGGAATCCGGTGTAGTTGCTCACCACAATCTCGGGCGCACCGTAGCTGTAGCGGAACTCGCCCACAAGGCCGCCTGCGGGAATCACCGCGCCTGCGGTGTAGCTCGCAGGGAAGGGCGATGTGCTCACGAGCTTGATTGCAGTGCCGTCAGCATCAACAACATAGGCGTAGTAAGACGACAGCTGCGCCCCGCCATCCTTACGCGTTGCATACACTCCGGTGATGGTCATGGGAGCGGAGGGTGTCACAACAAGGTCGCGACCGGTATTATCCGGTTTGATAATCTCGCTCAGTTTGGCGTACTTGGTGGTGTTTATCACTTCGATAAACACAGGAGCTACGCCGCCATCCATGCCTTTGGGTGTCCATAGAGTGCTCTGCAGCAGAATCTTGCCGGTTGACTTTCCGTTAAACCAGCTGTTTTCAACCTTAAGCACCTGACCCGGCTGCAGGGTGTGGTAGTCATCTTTGAGAGGCACTGAGGTGACAGTGTTGTCGGTTGTGGGGTAGTAATATACCGGAGTCTTGGAGTTGATCTGCAGGTCGAGGCCGTCGATCATCTTGAAGATACCGCCATTGTCAGAGCCGCGTCCGTTTGGAGCAAGGGTGGCGTACGGAGTTTCGGGAATTTTGGGTTCTGCAGGAATGTATGTCACGCTCAGAATGTCAGCACCACTGTTGCCGGTATTGTAGGCATCCTTGAAGACATTGAACACGTATTCTTTGTAATTGTATGTGAAAGTTCTGGATACATTATTCACCTGAGTCCATTTACCGGAGTGGTATTGATCGTCAAACTGTAAATCTTTGGGAGAAGCGTTTGAGGTTGCCTGATGGAATGTTACAGAGTAAAGATTACCGCCATTCTGAGTGCGGATTTTCATTTTGGCGGGATTGCTGATGAACATCCATGTAGAGTTGGCTTTCATGGAGCCGCCGGCACTGAAATCAGACTCAATGATGATGGCATCTTTTGCCAACTCGGGGTCAGAGGGAACGAAAACCATCCTCAGAATGTCGTTGTAGGTCTTGCCGGCCACATATTTTTCACCGGTGGGATTATCCTGTGTGTACACCCACAGGATGCCGTCGGGATTGGGAGTGTCGTTGCTTCCATTGCCATATTTGACGTCGAATACTTTGAGCTGAGGGTATGTTTTGAAAGCCTGAATGGCAACATCGCTCTTAAAGCTCTCATCCACAGCGTCTGCGGCATACCAGTAGAGGGCGCCGGAAGTTGTGTCTATCTGAGGAGTTGCACTGAGATCACCCTTTATGTATTGAACATTTTCAGCAGGAGTGCCTTCCGGTACATATTTGTAGAATACTACGATATTGTCCTGATCAGAGTCAGACCCTTTGCTGAATGAAAGCGAGGGTTTTTCGCCGGAAGCAAAAAAGAAGGTTTCGCCGAGTCCAAGCAGCTTGCTGTTGTTGTATAGCGACGGGATAGAGGGAGCAGTCGGCTCGTACTTATATACTTCATACTCTAACTCGAACTTCTCGAATTTCAGAATGGGTAAAGTGTTACAGCTATTGGTATTTTTGGTTACATCTGTAGCACTATACTGACCTCCAGCGAGAGCTCCGGCGTAGAAGGATTCCGGACACACCAAAGTAACTTCGGTATCGTGCTGCCCCGGAGCCGCATACCATGTAGCTACATTATATAAATCAGTACTATTTTCCCAATTGTAATCCTCAAGTTTGATGTTCTCGTTTGTGGCTGCCAGATTTTTTGCGTAAGCTTCGACATAGGCTTTGTTTGCCTTAGTATAGAATCGGATTGATTTTATATAGTATCCATATTCAGCTTGAGCAGTATTTAGCCTGAATACCATATTTGTGCCGTAATACGTCATAAGAGATCCGGCTTCTATTAGTCTGGATAAAAAGGGACTTCTTCCGGCTGCTGTTAATTTCGAGGGTGCTACATAAGTGTAGTAATAACTGTTTGTAAAATCAAAGTTAATTGAAAACACATCGAAATAGATGTGATTTATTGCAGCAACTACAGACGCAGTACCAACTGTAAGCCTTCTTGACGTTGGGCAACTTTTGTACATATCATCCCCAGAAACTGTAACAGAATTCTGCGCTCCAAGTACTGCAGTATAATTCCCCGTTGATCCTTGGTCATAAGTTTGTTGATATGTGTATGACTCCGGTTTCGTGCCGTCAACAGCGGCTACGAATGAGTACATAGTTTTTTCTGCTTTAGCGCCGGGTGGGGCGAAAAGCAGGAACGCCATTAGAAAGAGTAAAAGTTTTTTCATAAGCGATTCTTGTATTGATTGGTTTATAAAAAGATTGATTAGTTGCGGTAGGGATATGACAATTCAGGCCGACTCGCGCGTACAGCGAAAGTCAGCCCGTATAGGTGTGAAAAAAGCGATTAACGGATGTAATCCGCTAATATTCAGATGATTACAGTGGGGGGGGGGTAGAAATTAGCCTATCCATATTCACACACGTCCTGTATTGATATGCGCAAAATTATAGATGATTTTGCGCCGCACCAAATTTTTTAACATAAAATTTAGTTGGTAGTTGGTTTTCCGCGCACTTCGTACGCGGTTAACAAGATAATCGCACCCTCCGGGCGCTCGGGCGTCGGCGGTGCCTAAATTAGATAATGTGGATGTAATATAGAGCCGTAGGCTCGCCAATTTTGTTAGCCCCGTACGAAGTGCGGGGATAGCAGTCCTACCCACCGAGATGGTGCCGGAGGTACCAGACTTCTCGCGACCACGCTCACCGCGGGTGGAATGAAAAATAAGCCCCCGATGCTCACGCATAAGGGGCTTTAATCACTTTTAGTATAATATGTAATATGTATAGTTAGATGTCCGGGTTATTTGTCGCGCACACAGCGGATAGTGCCGGCTGTTGAGGCTTCAGTCTGAGTGGCGTTGGAAACTAAGTTGCCATTATTGTCGTTGTAGTTGATTACCGCCATGAATTTTCTACTGTTCAGATTCGGATCCGTCAGCATACCATAGCCTGAGGTTGTGTAGTAACTCACCGAACATGACAGGTATGGATTATTGGAATTTACGGTGTTCAGCACTCCGAGATTTCGCATGATAGTGAGCTCTTTTTGGTTAGGGACACGCCAGCCGGTCTCGCCATCGGTATTGAGGCTGCTGCAGGGATTGTAGTTGTTGTACAGCAAATCATTGCCGGTATATGTTCCACCAAGATTTGCGGATTGGTATTCAAAAGAGTAGTAGCACCGGTTATAGTTCTGGTTGGCGATGTTGTGGACCGGCAGGTATTCCAATTTTTCAGTACGGATGGAGTTGAGGTCGTAGTAACTCATGGTTACAGTGCGTGTCGCTGCATCGTGGGTGTATGCGGCAGATACTTTTTCACCTTTTGTTACGCTTGCCATATTTGAGCCGAGGTTACGGATGCACCTCACCTCCCAGGGGCCACCTTTGACATAGGTGGGCAGTGAGCCTGAGCCTCCGTCCCAAGCTGAAGATGAAAGACCTTCCATAGCCCAGAGTACGGTGTTGTTGCTGGCGTATGACACCAGTCTGGTCGCGTATCCGTTGTCTCCGCCTATGGTATTGATCCGTTGGATGTTGGCGTAGTCCATGAGAGGTGACTGGAGAGAGTTTCTGCCGAGAATCATACGCAGGTATTTGCCGAGTGCGGGCACATACCAGCGGAGCTCCTCAGGCTCAATGGAGCCGTTGCCGTTAAGGTCGCGGTTTCTGTTCATGCAGGCGTTTATAGCCTCTATGTAGTCGCTGCGATTGTATGAACCGGGCTGCGGGTCCTGGGCACTCAGGTTTAGATTTCCTCCATATTGAGCAAGAGCAGGCAGTTTCTGAGTGGCGGCAGCCTGAGTGTAGTATTGGATTTCGTCGACTGACGGAATGCTTTGGAGAGTATTGATCTGAACGACATCACTCCATTTTTTAGAGGCGGCTCCGGTGCGTGGCGCGGTGCCTCCGCTTCGTGTGCCGTTGAGCCAGGCCCACACGTTGTAGCGACCGTTCGCATCGTCAAGAACATTTGTCGGGGCGTAAGAGCTGCGCATGTTCAGACCCCGCATTTCGTTGGTGTGCTCCACGCCGATAGCTGTGCGGGCGGGGATATCACCCTCGGCGGCGGTGTAGTTTTCAAGGGAGTAGTATGTCTGAATGGAGCGTTGCGACACACCGTATTTGGATTTTGCGTAGGTGCTCTGGCCGTCAACAGATATGCCGTGCATCACACGGATGTAAGCGCGGCGGCTGTCCTGGTTGACATAGTAGCGCCAGTTGTCATTGCCGCTGCTTTCATCGGAGTCTGATTCGTAGGTGTACTCATTTACAAAGACGGTGTACCATCCGGTGGCTGACCTGCAGTCTGCGGACAGTGCGCCGGGTTTGACCATGTCGAGGGTAAATGTTCTGCCGTCACCGCCCTTTTCTGTCGCGAGGGGTTTGTAGTCGGCGAGGGTATTTTCGTCAGTGGTGGGGCGGAGTTCTATCCAGCGCACGAGGCCGCGCTGATTGTCAGGGATGACGGTGTTTTCGTCAAAGGTGTACTGCACGCCTCTGAAAAATGCCTGCACAATATAGCCGAAGGTATAGTCGGAGGGTGTGAATCCGAGCTCCTGGTCGCTGAGCTGCACATTGAAGGCCCCGTAGTGGCAGTCGAGCATGATGGTTTCGTTTTCCACATCAGAGACAAGGCCTTCCGCGCCGGGCTGGTTTTCGGTGCCGAGGTTTGCCTCCACATAAATGTTGTTCACATCGGTTATGGTGACGTTGTATGTATAGTCGATGTTTCGGCGGCAGTTGAAGTCGGCGCTTTTCTCGGCGGGGGTGTTGCCCTCGCAGTATCCGAGGTGGATGATATACACGCCGTTGCCCTCGCGGGTGTAGTTGTGGCCGTCGAGAGTCACGGGGTTCTTGAGCTTGACATCGCAGCGCACAATGACGTATGATGCCATGTTGTTGGGGGTCCATGAGTTGCCTGAGAGGCTGATGAAAATGCCGGTGTTTTCGAGAGAGGATGATGAGCCCGGGGTGGTTCCCTCAACTGCCTGCTTGCTTTCGCGCTCGCGTTTGTCGTAAGTATCGCAGTCTGCGTCGGCAAGAGCTGTGTGCTTGTTCTCACCCTGCCAGAAGTTGAATGTGTAGCTACCGTCGGCCGCGGGGTAGATGTAGTTGTTTGCAAACAGCTCTGAGGTGGTGTAGAAATCAGCCTGTTTGCCTTCGGTGCAGTAGTCGCCGGGGTTTGCGGCCACACCTGCGATACCGCTCTTGCGCTCGTAGAGCCAGGAGTAGTTGGGGGCGTTGACAACCGTGAAGCTCTGCGGGGTGATTGTGACATCGGGTCCCGGCTTGAGGTTGAAATTTATCTGCGATATGAGTCTGCGCAGGTGAATGACGCCGGGCAGGGTGTACTTGCCGCTGTTGTCGGCGGGAATGAAAACCGGTTCGTAGCAGGCATCCTCCCATTTTGCGGGGTGGGTGTTGACATCGGGCGATGATGAGTAGATGCCGCTCATGGGTATTGTCGGGTAGGTCTGCGATATGCCGTTGAAAAGTTGGTCGGTAGTGGTTGGCGCGCAGGCGGATATCGCAAGAAACTGATTCCAGGTGTCGGCCTTTGACAGCAGATCGCTCAGAGGAGCCTTTGCCGATACATTGCCGTTTTCGTCCACCGTCACTCCGGGATTCTCTACGTTTGCCACGGCCACAATGAAGCTGTAGCCCGATTTTTATTTGAATGTGATGGGGTGCTTGACATGCTCGTCCTGGGTTTTGGGCTCAATTTTCTGCCATTCGGAGGTGGTGGAAAACCCAAGCGTGGATGCCCCCTGAGGCCAAGTTTGTTTGACCCCTTGTG
>CAJUPZ010000023.1 GCA_910588065.1 uncultured Muribaculaceae bacterium | reverse complement strand
CACAAGGGGTCAAACAAACTTGGCCTCAGGGGGCATCCACGCTTGGGTTTTCCATCCACACCTTTGTTTTTACGTTTTTCGAGTTTGAAAGTTATGTTGCGTTTGATATTCATAATTTGGGTGTTAAGGTTTGTCTCACCCAAAATTACACCCATTTTGAATGACGTCAAAATACGCTTTACGATTGTTAACATTTCACACCATAAGCATAATTGACCGAGTATCAAACAACTGAGTGTTTGTGATTGTTCACGTGCCTCATATTTTCGTTCCGCTATACTCCACACAAACCGTTGACTATTATTTAGTTAGCGGTTTTCTTTTTTGAGTAATTTCTTGAAAAGCTCTGTGTTCGACACTGTTTTTATCAATTTTATTACTCAATTTTATTACCCTTCTTTTCATTAAACCGCTGAAAATCAGGGGTTGTATCGACACTATGCAAGCCCAATATTTCCCTCTTGAAATCAAAGGCAAGTATTATCTGCAACACCATGACATTTACAAACCCTCGCGATACTATTTGTAGCATACATCGGAAGAAGGCAGCTGAGATATTACCTAAATTGCTTTAACGGGCACAAGCCGAATTTACGGATGATATGCTTGGCTTCTCACAAGGTCAAGAACAGTCTCGGACTGTTGGGCGTGATGTAGAACGAACCACCCAACACCGGATCTGAATCCTCCTATAGGAACCAAGTATCGCCAAGTTCAAGGGCGAAATTACAATTTTTGGAGATTTTGGGGGAAATATGTTTTAAAACATAGTGGGGAGGTTTGTGCATTACGGGTTGGATGGCTATCTTTGCCGAAATTGGCCACCCTTGATTTACTCTTACTGTCAGGGGGATAGGCTGTGCAAACCAATAGATATCACATAGACCCCCTCCTCCCAAACCTACCATGAAACATAAACTTCAGCTCAGCAGCCTTTTGTGGAAGGCTTTACTTTTGACTGCAATGATTGCGCTGCCGGTGGCGGCTTCGGCGGAAACGGTGTTCAATTCGATCAAGGAGCTGAAGGAGAGGGGGATAAATGGAGAGACTGTCAGAGTGGACGCTCCGCTGAGGGTTATATGCAATGGATACAGGGGCTATCTTACTGACGGACAGGACTTTCTTTTCGTCCACACAGATTATACGGAAAGGCTAAACGGATGGATCGGAAAGTGCATAAATGGAATCCGCGGGGAGTATGATAAGGCGAAATGCGAAGTGAACGGTGACGGATCTTACGAAGAGTGTGATGCAGATATCTCAATTCCTCAGCCGGAGGATATTTCGGCCTCGGTGTCTGCTTTGGGGGCTTCTATGGAAGGAAAGTATGTTGCCGCGAGGGGAAAGTATAATAAACCCATGGGGATGATAACAAGTTATATAGTGACTGAAAAAGGCAAACATGGACTTTTCAATAGAAGTTCAGAGACATTCCCTGCTTATAACAATATGAAGTTTTATGTGGAGGGGTTTGTGCATGATGACGAGGGCACATATATTATAGATGTGATGTTCATGGGCAAAAACCTGGATTCAAATGTGGATATAAGTGTGGCGGCGGGCCAAGGAGGAACTGCATGGATTGACAGCCGAGGGGCTGCGTCAGGCAGCTTTGAGCCTTATTCTTATCATACGCTGTATGCTGAGCCTGAGAGTGGCTACGTATTTGTCAATTGGACCTCCGGGGGCGAAGTTGTGTCGACTCTGCAGGAGTTTGCTCTGCGTGCTGAGAGCGGGGCTGTGTATGCTGCCAATTTTGAGCTGAGTGCTGTGACTGAGATGTTTACGGTCACTGTGAGTGCCGATACGGGCGGCAAGGCGCATTATGATGGCGGTCAGTCTGTTGCTGCAGGTACGCAGGTGAGTGTCAGCGCGATAGCTGCTGAGGGGTATGTGTTTGACGGATGGTATGAGGGTGAACTCAAGGTGTCGGAGGAGGCCGATTATTCATTTGCCGTGAAGAAAGACACACAGTTGGAGGCGCGCTTTGTGCCTGCTGTCGAGATGTTTACAATCGCCGTGAGTGCCGGCCCGGGCGGAAGTGCGGTGTATGATGGCGGTCAGCCTGTCGCGGTGGGAACGCAGGTGAGCATCAGCGCGGTTGCTGCTGAGGGATTTGTGTTTGACGGATGGTATGAGGGCGAGCAAAGGGTGTCGAGCGAGGCTACGTATTCATTTGCTATTGAGAAAGATACGGTGCTTGAAGCGCGGTTTGTAAAAAAGCCGGAGGAAACGGCACCGTCAAGCGGCTGTCTCAGCGATTTTCTTGGTGGTAGCCTTGATGAGAGCGGACGTATCGAGCTGACAGGAGCCTATTTAGTGGTGTTTACCGAAGGTGGTAATCCGATATATGTTTCTGACGGTACAAATGTTTTGCGCCTGGAGGGGAGAAATCCGGCATTCAAGGTAGGGGAGATGATTTCCGGCATCATTTTCAATGCGAAGACGGAGAAGAATGGAGAGAAGGTGGGAGTGTTGACTGAGGATCCAGTGAAAAGCGAGTTGGCTCCGCTGACAATGCAGCATAGCGAGATATGCCTCTATGACTTGTTTGGCGAGGGGGCCGCGCTATACACAAACAAGCTGCTGAAAGTGAAAGATGTTTATCTTAAGAGGGGTTCCGGAAGCGATAACACTTATCTGCTGCAGGATGAGGATCACAGAACTTCGGCGATGAAGGTGTTTGTCGAGGCCGGGGATGACCTGCTCGGCGATATCAAGCCGTGGTCGGAAAGCAATCAGAAGAAGGTGTTTTGCAGCGTCACCGGTATGCTGTATCAGTACTCTGAAGGAAATACTATTATTGCTTGCGCTGTGACGCGCGCCGGTGCTGAGGCTGAGACTGTCAGCCTCAAAGTGGTGGCCGGCGAGGGCGGCAGTGCATGGATAGGCGCAGACCGGAGCAACACAAGCGGCAGTTTTGAAACGGGTGCGGGTGTTGAGGTGCACGCCGAGGCTGGCGATGGGTATGATTTTTCCAGATGGGAACGGGATGGCGAATGCGTGAGCGAAAGCACTGACTGGCAGACTGTTCTGAGCGAGAGCATGGAGCTGACAGCGGTGTTTGTAAAGAAAAGCGAGCCGCGGCCACCGGTTGACCCTCAGCCGGGTGCACGCACCATCAGGATTTTAAGTTCGGACCCGAGCAAGGGGAGCGTAAGCGCTGAGGGATTTGACGGCAATGAGTTTGAGGCTGAGGGAGAGGTGGTTATGACCGCAGTGCCGCTTGGCGCAGACGACTATTTTGTGCATTGGGCAGATGCAAGCGGGGCGGTTGTGGGCACTGATGCGACTTTCCGCTACAGCGGTGAGGCTCCGGCGGTGTTTACGGCTGTGTTCTCAAGCCGCTACAAGGTTGAATTCGCATCGCCATCTAACGGCACTCTGAGTGTCGCGCGGGTTGATGGTCAGGCAATTGCGAGCGGCGACAAGGTTGAGGCCGGTACAGAAATAGAGGTGGTGTTTATACCCGCAGCCGGTTACAAGATAAGGGCTCTGCTTGTAAACGGGACGCCTGTGCACCACACTTCTGAGCCATATCGCACAACCCTTGACAAGCCGCTGAGTATCAGAGGTGAAGTTGATGCGATTGTTGCCGGGATGTGGCTGATAACGGTGGTGTCGAGCGATGCGGAGATGGGCACAGTGTATATCAACAACCCGGGTGTTACTTCTCTGCAAGTGTCTAACAACGAGAATGTTGAAATTCACGCTGAGCCGGCTGAGGATTGCGTGTTCACCTGCTGGACCAACGCTGATGGAGGATGGCGTAGCCCTAACGCTGTGCTGACTGTCAGCTTCAGCACCGGTGATTGCCACTATACCGGGGTGTTTGACTATCTGATTCAGACACCGCGGCGTGTGTCGGTGCGGAGCTCAAATGGAGTGAAGGGTCGCGCCGCAATCAAGGGAAGCGCTGCGGCAAGCGTTGTGACTCAGCGTTTTGTGACTGTAGAGGCGGTGGCTTTGTCGGCCAATGACCGGTTTGTCAACTGGACTGACCGCAACGGGGTAGTTGTGAGCAGCGAGCCTGTTTACACATACAAAGGTGCAGCTGAGGTTGAGCTGACGGCCAATTTTGAATCATGCTACGAAGTGCGGTTCAGCAGCAGCGGCCAAGGAGAGCTGACGGTTGTGACGGCTGATGGCAAGCCAATTGCAAGCGGCGATGTGCTCAACGATGGTACGGCAATTGTTGTGAAAACAACTCCTGATAATGAGCATCAAGAGCTTACTCGCCTGAGAGTCAATGGGGTTGATGGATCAGACAATGTTGATGACAACGGCGAGTTGAGAGTGGCGTTGACCGGCCCGCTGTATATTGAGGCTGAGTTTGGGCCGGTGCACTATAATGTGACAATGAATGACCCGGTGCACGGCTCACTGCGGGTGTATCGCGCAATCGATGCCAACGGCAACGGAGCCGGGGCCGCGCTGGGTCTCAGCGACCGGGCACCCTACTCTGCCCTGCTACATATCTTTGTGACTGCCGAGGCGGGATATCGGCTTAAAGCACTGAAAATCAATGGCGAATCGAAAGGAAAGATTTCGCGCGCTGCCGAAGCTGATTTTACGTATCTGACCCACACTGTGGAAGGACATGTGAATATCGAGGCGGAATTTGAAGCTGTTACGGATGCCATAGATTCGATAGGCGCTGATAGCGAGGCCATTGAGGCCGTCTACGACCTGCATGGGCGCTACCTTGGCACAGAGCTGCCCCGCCGCTCAGGCATCTACATTGTCAAGCGCGGAGGCAAAACCTCCAAAGTAAGGATTTGAGGAGAGAGAGGAGAGAGGAGAGAAGAGAGAGGTTTTTTTGGGAGGATTTTGAGGCGGATTTTGAGGGAATTGGGAATTGGGGGGAATTTTGGGGATTTTGAGGGGAGGATATTGGGCGGGCGCTGCGGATGAGTTTCCACAGCGCCCGCTTAGCCATCAGCAGCGTCTGTTCAGCACATCAGCGGCATCCGCTCAACACATTAGCAGCGTCCGTTCTGCATATAAAAAAGGCAGCCCAGCCTCACAGCCGAGCCACCCTACATAAAAGGAATAATATTAAATTCTTTTTTACGTCTTTGTTATCTGCGCAGTAGACGCTTATAAATCATTGCGCGTATGCTGTTCGGAACTATTCGTGTTGTAAAACGTATTGAGGTATTATAAATGAACTGGCCAAATGAGATGAATCCCATGCTCCATATCCATTTCTGGAATTTGACCTCTGTAATGGCATGTCGAAATCCACCACGCCGTTTGAAAGTGTCTTCAGAAACACGAAAATTCAAAAGGCTTTCCTGCACATTATAGAATTTAGCTCCATTCATTAGCAGGCGAATCCATAAGTAATAATCTTCAAAGAGTGGGAAATGCTGATACCCACCGGCTAGAAGTATTGTGCTTTTCTTAAACATGACTGCCGGATGATTTATCGGGCAGCGTTTTTTAGCATATTTGGCTATTTGATACGGGAATTCGGGAAGTTTTCGTGTTGATTCGGGGTGCGCGGGATCTGAAATAAATTCGTCAATCCAAGAACTGACTACCTCTACATTAGGATATTGACTAAAAACCTTAAGCTGTTTCTCAAAGCGGGTCGGTTTTGCAATATCATCTGTATCCATTCGTGCAACCAAATCATGGGAGCAATGCTTAAGACCCTCATTCAAAGCCTTACCCAATCCGGAGTTAACTTCAAGAGGAACTCGGCGTATACTGGTATATGTGGAGGCTAAATCATTAAGTGCAGTATATAAGCCATCTGTCAATGGTCCATCCTCTACAATTACAACCTCATCGGGAGGAACAGTCTGATTATACACGCTATTGATTGCCTGAATCAGAAATTCAGGTTTCTCTTTGGCGTAAACAGACAACAGGACACTTAGTTTCATTATTAATTAGATGTAGCGAAATGATATGGTAGTATTCCCGCTGAATTATTTGAAAGGAAGAGGAAGAAGAATAAGGTAGCGAAAAGAGAAACTATATAGTAACCATAAATTGGTCTAGAAAATTTATTATTGATTGTATATAATGGAAATAAAATAATTTGTGCTATGCTAAATAGCATAGTAACTCGTAAACCCAATTCCATTCGCAAGGTTAAATTGTTGGTTATCACTCCTAAAAGATAGATTTTAAACCAAAGATTATTCAGCAAGTGTTTTTTGCTTGATAATGTGATTAGAACAAATAGTGTTGTCCAAAAAAGGCAAAGAATCACGGCCAATAATAATCGGGATTCTTCTCGGAAACCATTTGAGCCTGAATTAAGCAGATATTCGGCATAGTTACCAATGATAGGGGTTAGCATTCGAATAATCAAGCTATCTGACAGAATTAGTCCTATTGCAAACGAAGCCGCAAGTATAAGCCATAATCGGAGTCTGTTGGTAATATTTACTTTTCGAAAGATTAGTACAATAAGTGCGAAAATGGATATGTAATGAATCATAGTGGCGATACCGACGCATCCTAAGAATTTAAGAATGCTGCCTTTATATAACAATCCGTAACCCATAAGCAGAACAGACACTGCAAGTATTTGTCTGCTCACGTTCATTGCATAAAAAAGAAAATATAAAGCCAAAAATAGAAAAAGCGATTTTATTGGTGCCGGACTGAATTTAGAACATGTGTGAGAAACAAGTATGATTGTGAATAATGCCAATAAAAACTGAAAGCTAATGTACTCTATATTGAAATGGGCCAGGTTTTCAATTGTATATCCGAATAAGGGTTCAGGATATCCATTATATCCGTATGTGGTAATATCATAGAAGATTTCTGAATATGTTACAGTATCAACGCCGACTGTCAGAGCCCTCAGACCAAGCAATAAAATGTAAGTAGAAGCAATTAACCAGATCAAAAAACGGTTGTTTTTCCCTAAACTGGCTACAAATAGTATGCAATATAGTATAGTGAAGGCTGCCATTTAATAGTAGGGCTTATGCGTGCTCACATATCATTGGCAAGTAAATCTTATCCATGTAGCTCCTAACATATTCTCTATATTTATTAATCCAGAGATTTCTAGCGTTATTTCCTAATTCGTCATTCTTGGATTTATTATCTTGTATATTTGATATGAGGTTACTCAGTTGTAGCCAATCTTCTTGGATTACGTAACCGGTCTTGTATTTAGCTACTTTATCACCGATAGTGGTTCCTTTTGTCGTTATTACAGGTTTGCCAAGCAATAAGGACTCATAAAATTTATTTGGAGCGGCACATACGTTATTTGGGTTCGATGTGCAATACATAGCGTAAATAGCATCAGCAGATTTCATTATAGAGAGTCCTTCTCCGTAAGATACTTTCCCAAAGTATTTGACATTAGGTAAATCTGCAATATTTAATATTGCATTTGTGATTTTGCTGTCACCATATCCAGCCATCAAAAGGTTTATCTTACCAATTTCAGCGAGTTCTGTAAGCTCAATCAGGAATCTCTCATCGTAAAACGCCCCTACATAGGCGATAGTGATGAGGTTATTTGAAAATCCATATTCAGCCTTCTGTATTTTCGATTCCTCGCTAATCATAGGTATATTGGGTAGTATCGACATTTTATGGTCAATATCATAAGGTATCTGCTTTCGGCGTTCTTTTTCGCAAATTATAATATGATCAGACTTTTTTGTTGTGAATTTTTCTAACATAGCAAAGCAACGCACGAGCCACTTGTTCTGATTATACAGCGTAGCGCTAAACCAATCAAACACATCAAATATGAGATATTTAGAGGGGTATAGCAATTTATATATTGCGGCCGGGAATGCGCAGTCTAAATCACAAGCATGTATTACAGAGGGCTTTAATTGTATGAGTTTACGTAAAACATACCAAAACCACCTTAATCTACCTAAAGCGGCTTTATAACCACCAAGATTGTATCCGCTTGATAATTTATAGAATGATGTTTTAGGCAGTGTCAACCCTTCATTTAGCCTATCCCATCCTACTATATGGTAATCAATACTACTTTTATCTAATGATTTGATGTATTTATCCACTCGAGAATCACCTTGGATTCCGTTTGCTCTTAAGAGTACAATCATTTTATTTAATCACTTATAGCATTTATGGCATCTTTCAAGGCTTCAATATAGCCATGGCCAAAAACCAGATCGGGTTCCATATAATTTCCTTCACCCCATTCATTCCAAGATTTTACAAAAATAATGTTCTCATCCTTCGATTTTGTAATATCGAATAGTTCCGATGCTTGAATCTTAAATTTTTTAGGCGTCGAATCCGTTAATATCAAAGACTTTCCTCCGCTTCTCGGTGAGTGATCCCAATTAGGTACTATACTTGGATAAACGTCCTCACGCGCGTCTAATTGATTAAACATAAGCGCTGATACCTTTGAATAATCTTTAACTCTCGCAATATTAAATGCCACAGATTTGAACTTATCCCAAACTCTTTTAGCTGTTGATTGCGCAAGTTTGCTCGCCCTCCATAATCCTAAAGTGTTGACTGCGTCAAAACCGATACTTCTCAGACGATTGATTGAACATTCTGAAATGTCTAACCAAAGAGACGCTATAAAATGAATTCCATTTAATCCTTCTCTTTTTGCTAAGTCTTGCCATATTTCAATGAATTGCTCAGGGTTAGGCAATGAGAATGGATAATAAATCATGAACATTGGCTTGCCATCCTTTGTCAAATATCTTTTATCTTTGAATGCAGGTAACAATCTATAGAAGTGAGCCTTTATATCATCGATACCAGGGTAAGTTTGCTCTATTAAAAGCGTTTTGTCAATACTGCCATCTTTGTTCCAGAACTTTTTACTCCAGGACTCATTAGCCCAACAGAGCATGAATGGGAAATCGGGTTTCCCAGATGATAAAACTTCATTAAAAGGAAGCTCAAGTTCTTCCTTGCCATTTCCGAACCAATAGTGGTAGTAGCAGAAGCCCTCAATGCCGGCCTCTCTTGCAAGTTCTGCCTGTTGTTCCCTTATAATAGGAAGCCTAAGGTCATAGTATCCTAAGTCTGCCGGTACCTTGGGCTGATAATGCCCCCTAAAAAGTGGCTTAGCTTTACCAACATTTGTCCACTCTGTAAATCCTTTTCCCCACCACTTATCATTATCAGGTGTGGGATGATATTGGGGTAAGTAAAGAGCGATTATTCGTGGCTTAGCCATATTATTTAGATAATAAAAAATTTACAATTCGTTTGCAAGCGAGGCCATCGCCGTAAGGGTTAATGGCCTTGCTCATTGATTCGTAATGTTCGGTACTGTCAAGGAGAGAAGACACTTCGGATACAATCTTATCGAAGTTGGTGCCAACCAATCTTACTGTACCTGCAGACAATGCTTCGGGGCGTTCGGTAGTGTCGCGCATAACCAAGACCGGTTTTCCGAGACCCGGAGCTTCTTCTTGTATACCTCCGCTGTCGGTCAATACAATTGTGGATTTTTCCATCAGATATACGAATGACAGATATTCAAGGGGTTCTATGAAGAACATATTGCCGAGGCTTGTGAGGTTTTCTCCAAACACCTCATGTATAGGCTTGCGAACGTTGGGGTTAAGATGCATAGGATATACAAAGTCTACCTCAGGATACTTTTCAGTGAGGCGCTTGATCGCCTTACACATTGAAATGAATCCATCACCAAAGTTTTCGCGCCGGTGACCTGTAATGAGTACCATCCTACGGACAGATGCAAGTCTTTCAGTGTCGTAACCGGATGAGAGGAGCTCCTGCGCGAGGTTCGCCGAAAGTTGTGTGTTGGCCTTTATTTTGTCTATCACCATGTAGAGCGCATCTATAACTGTGTTGCCGGTTACTGTGATAGAACTGTTTACAATGCCTTCGTTAATAAGGTTTTGGCGGCTTAAAGGAGTGGGCGCGAAATTGTAAGTCGCGATTCGTCCTGTAATCTGACGGTTCATTTCTTCCGGCCATGGGCTGTATATATTATGCGTTCGAAGACCGGCCTCAACATGCCCTACCGGAATTTGTTGATAGAAGGCTGCAAGAGCGGCAGCAGTGGAGGTAGTTGTGTCGCCGTGTACAAGAACTACATCCGGTTTTGCTACAGTAAGGACGTCTCGCATACCTGTCAACACGCGGGCAGTAACATCGTATAGATCCTGCCCTTGCTTCATTATATTTAGGTCATAGTCCGGTGCGATGTCAAAAATGTCAAGAACTTGGTCAAGCATCTGGCGGTGCTGTCCGGTTACGCACACAATAGTTTTGAATTTATCGGGATGTTTTTGGAACTCTTTGACAAGCGGAGCCATTTTGATGGCCTCGGGTCGAGTCCCAAACACGAGCATTATTGTCTTCATGACTTATTGATTGCTATTAAGGTCTTGTCAAAACAGTAGGAACTTTTATTATGATTGAGCCTGTTCTGTGTTAATAACTTGTTTTATGATTATAGCTGGATTACCTGCAACGACGCAATTATGTGGAACATCCTTTGTTACAACTGCGTTAGCAGCAATTATACAATTGTTTCCTATTGTTACACCAGGTAAAATTGTTGCCTTATCTCCAATCCACACATTGTTTCCAATTATTACTGCCCCCTTTGAATACAAATTTCTTTTTATTGGCGGCTCTCCATCGGCGATTTCATCTGCTGTCCCATGTCCATTGTCAGTTATTGTAACCCATCTGCCGGTAAGAACCCAGTTGCCTATGGTTATGCTATTAATGCATGTTAGATGAAGATAATCACCAAAACAACAGTTGTTTCCAATGTGCGTTTTTGGTTCAAACTGTTCATTATTATATTTATGCCATGCAGATAAAGTAACTCCTTTTCCAAAAGAGACATTATCACCGATAGAAAATGCTTGACAGCCAATTATCAAATTTACATATCTTCTAAAATGTATATTGAGCCTGCCGAACTTAAGGGAAATATAGGTGCTATATAAATAATTTATTAATCTGGAACAAACATTAATCATCATAAAGTTGCATACATTAATTATTTCTCTTTACCCGTTGTTCTTTTGCTCCTAAAATGTTTTTAATATCCCGAAGTTCGCTAGCCAAGTTTTGGCTCATAAAGAATGTTTTAACAAAACACTTATACCAAAATATATGTCTTCTAAATTGAGGGTCTGTAAAGCAATTAAATAGAGATTTTGAGCATGATATATTTTTTAGCTCCTCTTTTCTATTATCATACTCTATACATTTGTCTTTTATATGAGAGCTCTTGCTAGGGGCCATATGAAACCACAAAAAGCCCCCTTGTAGAAGGTTTGGAGATACGAAATATCGGTATTTAAACAATTTAGAATCTAAATTAAAACGTTCAATCACACAATTGCCGTATTTTTGCTGAGGTGATTTATACGCACAAGGTGAAAAAAAAGTTGATTCCGAAAACTTAAATAGCAAATGATCATATACCCCATTTAATGGCGGAAATAAATCATCTTCATACCTTCCTAGTGGTACGTACGATGCGCCCTTTATCTCGAGAAGATTTATACCAATAAAATTCATGGTTTTTTTTGCGTTGCGGCAGCTCTTTTCGACATACCTATTATAAAGATAAATGAGTTTTTTGCAAGGTTGCGATATCTTTGCCAATAGCGGGAAGATGCTAGAAAGAGTGCTCCATAAGTAAAGAATATAGAACGCAAGTGTTTCAGATATACTAATTGATTCTTTAACCTTACTTCGATACAAATCGCATATATGTTTCAGCTTATCTTTGAAATATATTTGGTCGGCATCGATTTTTATTCCATATTTAAACTTGGCTTTTTCGACTGCGAAGTTATAGTAGGATGATAATAGTATATCTGAATTCGGTGGTTGCTGTTGTACCCATTCAAAAGTGCTATCATCTAATCGATGCGACAATACCTCGTGGGGATATAAGAAATATCTTATTTTGTTAGGATATTGTAATGCTTTTTCGCGAATTATCAATTCGGTTTTGTCATGACTACGCTGATATACTATAATTAGTTCATCTAACGCCTCTATACATGAATCAATGCTAAGGGCGATAAACTCTTCATCATCTTTTGCCCTCATTAGACCTGAAACGCCAACGGGTCTATCAAAATCATTCTCCCTTAGTTTTTCCATGTGATATTTCGGATATTTCTGCATCAAACCATCTGACAAATTCTGCTATGTTGATTTGAGCTGCGGATAGTCGTGCATTATATTTCACATTCTCGCACTCCTCCCAATTCTTACTCAAATTGTTTATAATTTCGATAGCTTCTGTCGGATTTCTGAATAGATATCCATTCTTTCCATCCTCAATATAATCCCGAATAGAACCCACATCGGAAGCAATTACTACAAGACCGCATGCCAAAGAGGTTGTAATAACATTGCTGCCGATGGTATCATTCATCGCGTTTAAAGATACATCACACGACTGCATTAAGGTTCTGAGCTCACTCTCTGTAAGGTATCCGATTAACCTAACATTTGAAAGTGTCGCAGGGAATATGGTTGATAAGTCTTTCTTTCCACAGCAGATAGTGAAATTTATGTCGGGAAGACCAGAAGCTATCTGTTTTATCGCTTCATAATCTCTATCCATATTCCCTATTGAAATCACGTTGATTTTATTCTCATGATGGCTATTGTCCGGGTGGTAGAAATCGGTATCTACATAATGAAACGTGGTTCTTATTATGTTTGAGCTCACACCCCTATCTATTAAATATTGTTTTAAGCTGCTACCAAGCACATACAGCCTTTCTATATTTTCGCATTGCTCTTTCAGCTTATCGGTTCTATATAGTGCTGTAAGCATTTTGGGTACAAGATGCGCAAGTGCTATTACATGGCACCTATTTTTCAAAAGCTTGGCTATTATACCCATTTCTATGGCAGGAAACAGATACTCCATCAAAAAAACTACATCGTCACGCTTGGTTATTAACTTAAGATATAGTCCTACCAAAAATATATAGATTTTGTATAAGCCTGATAATCTTAATTTAGAAAGACAAGTGAGATATGATGCTGAGATAGCTATGATTCTTATATGGTTATGGCTGAGCTTTTTAACCTGACTAGCTAAATATCTCATACCTGCATGGTTATGCTTTGTGTTAGGCCAATCAACTACTACCAAGTATACCATAATTGTATTATCTCGATTTTAGGAAGCGGTTAACCAATTTATCAACATTACACCTTAACAGAGTTAATGTAACTGTTAGTATTATCGCAAACGAGAGCCCGGATATTGATGAATAAAGAATGATGTATGTGATAGATAGGTGGTTACTGTGAAAAGTTGGCAAAATAAGTTTTGTGCACACCAGCGCGGATATGCTTCCTCCGATTAAAAGTTTTAAGTAGTTTATGTGGTAGCCCAAGAAGCTTCCATTGAAATGATGTTTGAATAGAAAAAATGGCTTCCATCCTAAAATAATCGTAATCTGACTTATAATTACGCCCAATAATATTCCATTTAATCCCCAAAAATATCCCAATAATACGGATAGGCCAATGTTCATTACTGATTCAACTATGGGTGCGTAAATGTCATGGAATAAACCATAGGCATCGGTGAATTCATCAACGGTTAGCCTAGATAGTGATATGTATAAATTCACTATGATTAGAATCAAAGTGCTAAATGGTAAATTATACTCTTTCCCAATCCAATATGATATAAAAGATGGAGTTACCGCTAGTACAGTGAAACAAATAGTTGCATTTACAATAAAGCGTAAGTTGAACAATTCATAGAAAACTGATAGTGTCTTAGATTGATTTCCTTCAGCAACTAGATTTCCAATGCCTGCAGCCATACTGTTGAATATTGCCCATACCAATGCGTATACCCCATTTGATATTATCATGTAGTTTCCATAATAGGCAACAAGTGTTAGATCGGAAAATGCGTATATGATGAGCGGAGAGGTCTGCGTTAATACAAATCGTCCAATCTTATGAATAAACAGCTGTTTGATTTTGGTGGTGAAGTCGGTGTATTGCTTCCGGAGTGTCTTGAAGGATTTATCAATGGTTCTAAGGAAGGGGAATGTTTTGCGGGTCATGAGTTCCAGAGACCATGATCCAATGATTGCAAACAAGCCTTCAAATACCAACCACCACACATAAGGATTAGGAAGATAGTAAACGGCAGCCATCTGCACCGCCACTTTAATCAACATTACCGAGCGGTAGCTGTAGAGGACTTTGTAGTCCTGTTGGTTTGCTGTGAGTACAATTTGCTTATAGTTAACAAAATAGCCGAGTAACGCACTTAGAAGCAATACTCCAAATGAAGCGTATGCATACCATAGCGGTACCTCTATTTTCGCAAATATCAATGGGAAGAAGCACATCAATATGGCGGCGCCCCCTATAATCATCCAGGCGATGCGCTTGTATAAGTGGCCTTGGAGCGTTACAATTTCGCAGATTGTGGTGTGATCTTTTTCGTGAAGCGGTTTATATAGTGTGAACCCGACTGCTGAACTGATTCCAAGTTCGGCAAGGTTGAGGAATTGGAGGAGGTTCATGGCTGTTGAGTTCAGACCAAGAATCTCTGTGCCAAGTATGTTTAGAAAAATTTTTCTGGAGAAAAACTGCAAGCCAAGGTTGACAATGTAGAATGCCATTGCAACTCCACTGTTTTTCAGACTCTTGGCTGTGCGTGAGTTTTTGTCCATCATGTGAGTTGGATGAATTGGGGGGCGACTGTTACGGCGGCGGTGAGCAGGCCGGGGAGGGAGATGAGGAGGCGGCGGGTTCGGGTGCCGCGGAGGGCGAGGAGTGTGCCGGTGCGTCCTTCGAGGGGTCCGCCGATGATGCGTACGCTGCGCCCTATCATTGCGGGTGTGAGCTCGGAGGGGAGGTAGTATTTAGTGTCGGGAGCTGAGGCGGCGGCTGATATGAAGGTGTCCATCTGGGGTGATGGGATTGTGATGGGGGTTGCCTGTGCTCCGCGAGCGAAGCGGTATTGGAGGGTGGGGGTGGTGTTGATGATGGGGTCGAGGAGGGTGCGGGTTGTGCGGACGAAGAGGAGGTCGGGCACAACGGGGGTTTGGCGGCGGGTGCGGGTTGAGCCGACGGTAGTTGTGACCCATTTGAGGGGGGTGAATACGGTGAATCCGAGGTCGGTGAGCTGCTGCCAAGCCATGGTGCGTGCGTTTGGGCGCTTGAGGTCGCGTAGGGCGAACCATACGGGCTGGCTGTCGGCGGTGTCTCCGGGGGAGGGTGCTGAGGCTGCGGAGGGGGGGGGGGTGGCCGGGTGAGGCATAGGGTCTGAGTCCTGCAAGTTGGTGCACGTCGGTGAGCAGCAAGCAGTTACGGGTGTTTTCGAAAAAGTTTGGCGCTGAGTGCGCCGGAGGTTAGTCCTCATTCGCTGACAATGGATTTTTTGTCGTTTGCGTCCAACTCTCTTGGTAAGAGATACCCATCCGCGCCACCATTCACATTCTCAGTAAATTACAACGCTAAAAATGACCGCTTGCCAAACATTCGTCCATGAATTTTTATGCAATATCCCCTTTTTATCGCTTTAAAATCATAATATATTTGGATATCTCAAACCAATAAACTATTTTTGTGAGAAATCCATATCTCTTACCAAGAGTGTTGGATAATAGTGCATCTTTTTTTCGGTGTTTTTTCCGTGAATGAGAAGCTTTACATACGCGCTCGACACCTCTGCCGCCCGGCGATAGCTATATGGACAGGGGGTCGGGAAGAATTGCGTCCGGCGATGGGTAAAATAAAAGTCAGTGAAGGGTCAAGAGTCTGACAGTCAAACAATTCGATTTTCGCGGCTTCTGCCGCTGCTGATGGCCGAGGCGAAGGGTCGCCCTGCGCAAACGGCTGCGGCATACGAGCGGGCGGTTGTGGCGTTGGGCGGATATGTTGCCGGTCTCGGCGATGGTATCGGGCTGACGGCGGGGCTGCTGGCTGACTGGTGTGCTTTCATGATGATTGTGGGCGGGATTGCGCGAAAGACTGTCTACACCTATATTAATAATATATCGGCTCTGTTTGGCGCTCTTGTGAAAGGTGGAGCAGTGGCGGATTCGTCTGTGTTTGCGGATATTAAGGCTCGCCTCCGCGGGCTTGATGCGCGGCTTGATGGCCGCGGGGTGACTGCGGCTGATTTCAGCAGGCTGCAGGGGCTTGTGATGGGCGGCGGCGATGACGCGGGGCGCGATTTTGTGGTGCTGGCGATGCTGAACCCGGGGCTGAGTGCTGAACGCATCGCGCTGCTGACCAAGGATGATATTCCGGCTCTGAGCGCTGACAGTCAGGAGATTGCGTGCAGGGCGAGCTGCTCGTCAAGAAAATATGTATTGCCTTTGGGGCAGGGAAGCAAGACTCCGCGTCAGCTGCGGCAGGCTGTTGATGAGATGGTTACGTCGCTTCTGGGGCGCCACAATATCGCTGTTTTCGGGTCGGCTGATTCTACGCTGCGAAGCTATCGCGCGTTTGCGGCCATTAGTGCGGGGGTGAGCCCTGCTGCTGTGGCGGCTCTGACGGGTGCTCCGGTGGGTGCTCATGCGCTTGCGCTGTGCTCTCCCGGTGAGGACGGTGCTGCTGCTGAGGATGTTGCGGCTGCTCAGGCTGCTGTCATAGGGCAGTTTGCCGTTGAGCCGCGGTGGCACGCCATGCGTCTGCGCCCGGGGGTGAAATTTGCTGAGGTGACGGCCCGGCTTGACGGCGCTTCAGCCTCCGGTACCGGCGCTGATGACAGCAGGATGGAATTTAGCCTGGGCGCGGAGGCCGGGGTGATTCAGTTTTACTATCCCTGCGCGGAGATTGCGCGCCGCACCGGCAAGAAGCTCGTTTACCGCAGCCAGCCGGTCATTGCGGACATAGCTTTTTTCCGCTGCCGTCCGTCGGCTATCGCGCCGCTGTTTGCCCGCGTCGGCGACATTGCGTGGTGCTACCGCGCTGCTGATGGCTCTCCGGCAACTATCTCGACTTCTGCTATGCATGCTTTCCAGACGGCTGTGGGCATATTCACTCCGGACACGAGTCTTTACCCGCTCGGCGCAATGGAGCTTCATCCCGATGATGTTGTTGAAGTCGTCGGCGATCTCTTTGCCGGCTACCGTGGCCGGGTTGAGGGCGCTGCGGGCGAGGAGGGTTCGCCGGCCACTGTTTACCGTCTGATCATCACCGGCGACAATGGCCTTGAATGGCGTGTGCCGGTTGACCGCCGTCTGCTGATTCCGCGCCCCACCGCATAAAAAACCGATTTTGAAATGGATAAACCACAGATAATCGAGCTGCCGAAGTTTCTGGACAAGCGCGGCAACCTGTCTATCATAGAGCAGTTCAAGCAGATACCGTTTGAAATAAAACGCACATATTGGATTTATGATGTGCCCGGCGGCGAGCATCGTGGCGGCCACGCATACCGTGAGAATCAAGAGTTTATCGTGGCGCTTTCGGGTAGCTTCGATGTGATTCTCGATGATGGCAAATCCAAGACAGTGTACTCGCTGAACCGCTCTTACTACGGCCTTTATGTGCCGAAGGGCTATTGGCGCGAGATGAACAATTTCTCTACCAATTCGCTCGCGATGATTCTGGCCTCCACGGCGTATAATGCAGAGGACTATATATTTGATTATCAGCTTTTCAAGACACATGCAAGCCAAAGATAGCACAGTGTACGATTGCACGATTGTTGAGCTCGACCGTCATCACAGCGAGAGGAAGGGAAACATTTCTGTTGTTGAGAACCGAAAAACCGTGCCTTTTGATGTAAAGCGGGTGTATTATCTCTATGATGTGCCCGGCGGCGAAAGTCGCGGCGGTCATGCCCATAAAGCGCTGTCGCAACTCATTGTAGCAGCCAGTGGCAGCTTTACTGTCACCCTCGATGACGGCTCAGTGAGACGCACATTCACCCTCAACCGCCCCTACCAGGGGCTTTACATCGTTCCCGGAATATGGCGTACGCTTGAAGACTTCTCTTCAGGCGCGGTGTGCATGGTTCTTGCCTCGGAAGGTTATGACGAAGAGGACTATATCCGGGATTATGAGGAGTTTTTAGTGTACAAAAAATAAATAGCATATCACGAACAGTATTGTAGCCAAAAAGATGCCTGTGAATATCTTACCACCTGACTTTCATCAAGAAAAATACGGAATATCTGTCAGATTCGTAACTGAAGACGATGCTCCATTTATCCTATCGTTAAGGACAAATAAAGAACTATCCAAATTTTTGCATCAAACAGATAATGATGAAGCAAAGCAGCGTGAATGGATAAGGGAATATAAAAAGCGCGAATCGGAAGGTAAAGAATATTATTTCATCTATTCGAAAGATGGTTGTCCATTCGGGTTAAACCGCATCTACAATATAGAGGGCAAAATCTGCACCGGAGGTAGCTGGTTATGTGCTCCCGGAACACCCATTGAGCAAGCGATCCCGACATCTCTGATCAACCGGGATATTATGTTTGACGTCTTAGGATTGGAAGAGGACAATTTCGATGTAAAAAAACAGAATCTTAAAGTGTTAAGGTTTCACCTGATGACAGGTAGCCAAAAAACTGGAGAAGACGACACAAACATATACTTTCAGGCCACGCCTGAAACCCATAGAAAGGGTAAAGAATCGATATTGAAACTATTAAACATTAGCGAATAAAAATGGAAATAACAGAATTCATGGAGAATTTCAAACAACAGTTTGATGATCCAGAAAGCACTCAACTCACTCCGGAAACAAAATTCAGAGAAATTCCGGAATGGAATTCCTTAACAGGACTTATGACTCTCGCTATGGCCAACGACTCATATGGAGTGATACTTCCGGTTGAAAAGATGAGAGAGGCACAGACCGTACAAGATTTATTCGATCTGATTAATAACCTGTCGCAGAAATAATAATCCATGGCAGAATCGTACATAAAGGCAATATCATACTATCTACCGTCCACAGTCAAGACCAACGATGATTTGGTAAAGGAATTTCCGGAATGGACTGTGGAAAAAATAGCTTCGAAAGTAGGAGTGAACAGTAGACACCTTGCCGGCTCGGAATCCATATCCGATATGGCAACAGCTGCCGCTCTAAATTTATTCCAGGAAAATCCGCGAATTTCGAGAGAAGACATTGATTTTGTCATATTATGTACTCAAAGTCCTGACTACATACTTCCCCCCACGGCATGCATAGTTCAGGCAAACCTAAGCCTCTCTACCAACTGCGGAGCTTTCGACTTCAACTTAGGCTGCTCGGGCTACGAATATGGCTTGGCTGTAGCCAAAGGCTTGGTAGATACAGGGATAGCTAAAAACGTGCTGTTCATTACTTCCGAATCCTACAACAAGCATATACACCCTAAGGACAAAGGCAATAAAACAATTTTTGGGGACGCAGCCACCGCGACGCTGATATCGACCGACGGTTTTGCCAAGATTGGAGATTTTGTTCTCGGGACAGATGGAAAAGGAGCGGAAAACCTCATAGTCAGGACAGGAGGCAGCTTGATCCCGCACAAATTGGAAGATACTCGGTTTGATGACAATGGAAATCCAATTTCATCTGACCACCTCTTCATGAATGGAGGCGAGATATTTAATTTTACCCTTAGAGTTGTGCCAAGTATGGTGAGAGACACTCTCAGCAAAAATAAGCTCTCGAAAGAAGACATCAACCTGTATGTTTTCCATCAGGCAAACACCTTCATGCTCAACCATCTGAGGAAATTCCTGAGAATCGACCCGGACAAATTCTTTATTAATATGGAAAATATCGGCAACACAGTGTCCTCCACAATTCCAATTGCGCTTGCCGATGCAAAATCTATGGGAAAGTTGCACGGAAAAGTACTAATTGCCGGCTTTGGCGTAGGCCTTTCATGGGGAGCAACAATCCTTGATTGTAATTAAAAAACACCTTATGATAAAATTTCTTGATCTTGAAAAAGTCACAGCCAGTCACGGCGAAGAAATCAACGCGGCCACAGCCCGCGTTGTAAACTCCGGCTGGTATCTCCAAGGCAAAGAAAACGAAGCCTTCGAGGCCAACTTTGCCAAATATATCGGCACCGACCACGCAGTCGGATGTGCCAACGGACTTGACGCACTCATCTGGACATTACGCGCATACGTTGAAATGGGCGTGATGTCCCCCGGTGACGAAGTCATTGTTCCCGCAAACACATACATAGCCTCAATACTCGCAATCTCTGAAAACGGTCTCGTGCCCGTACTCGTCGAGCCAAGCATCGACACCTACCAGATAGACCCCGACAAAATCGAAGCCGCAATAACCCCCCGCACAAAAGCCATACTCATAGTCCACCTTTACGGACAATGCGCCTACACCGACAAAATCGGCGAAATCTGCAAAACCCACAACCTCAAGCTTATAGAAGACAACGCCCAGGCCCACGGATGCAAATTCAACGGCAAGCGCACCGGCTCACTCGGCGATGCAGCAGGCCACAGCTTCTACCCCGGCAAAAACCTCGGAGCGCTCGGCGACGCAGGCGCAGTAACCACCAGCGACCCCGAACTCGCCCGAATAATCCGTGCCATAGCAAACTACGGCTCCACAAAAAAATATGTATTTGAATACATCGGCCGAAACTCCCGCCTCGACGAAATACAAGCCGCAGTACTCGACGTCAAGCTAAAACACCTCGACGCCGACAACGCCCGCCGCAAAGAAGTAGCCCGCATGTACATCGACGGCATCACAAACCCCGCCATCATAACCCCCAAAGTTGCAGACTGGGACAGCCACGTGTTCCACATCTTCCCAATCCGCACCGAAAAGCGCGACCAGCTCCAGGCCTACCTCACCGAAAACGGTGTCCAGACAATAATCCACTACCCCATACCGCCCCACAAACAGAAATGTTACAGCGGGTGGAACAACCGCTCCTATCCCATCACCGAAACCATCCACGCCCAGGAGCTATCCCTCCCCATCTCCCCCGTCATCACCGACGCCGAAGTAGCCGAAGTAATCCGCCTCATCAACCAATGGCAAGCCTGATAGCACGACTATCAAATCTCATATCAAGATTTTTCAAGGCGGACATTGTCAAGGTGTTCTCCCTCACCTCTATATCAACACTTGTGAGGATGCTCACCGGCTTGGTAAGTGTGAAGGTTGTAGCCTCAATCATTGGTCCGGCGGGGGTCGCTCTCGTCGGACAATTGAATAACTTTGCAACTATAGCACTTGGCGCATCAAGCGGATTTATAAATAACGGTGTTGTAAAGTATGTTGCAGAATATCGGGAGAATTCCAATCTATTAACCAACTCTCTGTCAACAGCACTGCGTATAACTGTAGTTTGCTCCGTAGTTTGCGGACTTGCTATGATTATCTTGAGCAAGCAGCTTAGCAGTCTACTGATGCTCACCACCGAATATTCATACGTATTCATAATCTTTGGGTTCTCGATATTGCTATATGCGCTGAATAATCTGCTCGCTTCCGTAATCAATGGATTTAAGGAATTCAAAAAATATGTTTGGATAAGTATTGCCGGCAGCATCTTCGGAGTTGCATACACTGTGGCTCTTGTTGTGCTATGGCAACTGCCCGGCGCGCTTATAGCAGCTGTTACATTCCAGAGCATAATGCTGTTTATCAGCTTGTTTATGCTTCGCAAGGCGCAATGGCTCAATTGGGATAATTTTAAGGAAAAAATCAGCAAACTATTCTTGCATAAATACTCCGGATTTGCCCTTATGACCTTAGTGAGCACCATCTGTGTGCCACTGACACAACTCTTCTTAAGAGGCTATGCAATGACACAAATAAGCGAAATCGAGGCAGGATGGTGGGAGGGTATGAATAGGATATCCAATATGTATCTCATGGTGATAACGAGCTCATTCAGCGTATATTACCTGCCGCGTCTCAGTGAAATCACAGACCGTGTCGAGCTTCGCCACGAGATTATTAAGGCATATAAGGTAATTGTGCCGATGCTATTGATTGGATTCGTACTGATTTACTTCCTCAGGCTCTTTATCATCCATCTGCTGTTTACCCCCGAATTTCTGCCAATGTCAAAACTATTTGCTTGGCAGCTTGCCGGAGACTTCTTCAAAATATGCAGTTGGCTCCTTGCATTCCTTATGGTAGCCAAAGCAATGACAAAGCTTTATGTAACTACAGAAATTGTTTTTGCAATAAGCTATGTCGCGCTCAGCCTTCTATTTGTCCATGCGAATGGCATCGTTGGCCTTTGCCAGGGATATATGATAAATTACATCTTGTACTTTGGGGTCATGCTCCTCATCTTTCGTAATTTAGTGACAGTGAGATGAAGCAGAATACAATTAGCGTCATAGTACTGACATACAATCAAAAAGACACTGTTGCCCAAACTTTGGAAAGCATTTTGTCTCAAAAGACAACGGATCGTCTTGAGATTATTGTAGGAGATGATTGCTCTACTGATGGCACTGCGGATATTGTAGCAGAGTATGCAGAAAAATATCCAAACATAATTGTTCCAGTTCTCAGAGATAAGAATTTAGGCGTAGTTAAGAACTACTATGACATTCTATCAAGAGCAACGGGAAAATATATTATGGGGTGTGCAGGAGATGACTACTGGCTTCCGGGAAAGGTAAAGGAGCAATTAGCTGTCATGAATGCCAATCCGAGCATTGGTTTAACTTATTCCAATGCTAAGATATACAATACAGAAACGAACCAGTTCGAAGGTGACCTAAAAGGAGATTGCGATAATAGCTTCAATTCTCTAATTGTATGTAATCATGTTCCAGCAGTATCCATTTGCTTTAGAAAAAAGCTAATAATGGAGTTTATAAAAGAAGTCAAACCTCAATTAAAATCGTGGTTGATGGAAGATTATCCCTTGGTTCTATGGTTCTCTCTAAAGTCAAATATTCACTATCACAACAAGCCCCTGTGTGTTTATAGGATGCGGCCAAATTCGGTAAGCCATGCTGATAGTTATTTAAAGGGGTTGATTTTTGAGGAAAGTGTGTTGTTGGTAAAAAGATATTTTGCGAAATGTGCAAATCACAAATTGAAAAGATTAATCACTCAGAGATTAATCATCTGTAGGATGCAAATTGCCGCGTTGATGAAGACTAAAAGTGAATTATCAAATAGAATTGGAATATATCTAAGTAAATCAATAAAGGAAAATATAAAATACATTCTGTTATATTTGTTCCCCAAAATTACTATCCACTATTTATCCAAACGACAAAATGTATAATTCATATAAGCTATCAGTTGTTGTCCCAATATACAATGTAGAAGATTATCTGGAGTCCTGTCTTTTGAGTTTGATTAATCAGGAAAGCAAGTATCCGATAGAATATATACTTATTAATGATAAATCGACTGATAAAAGCCACCATATTATACAAGAGACTCTTAACAATAATCCAAATTGGGCTAAGGATGTAAAGTATGTAATAAATCCCGAAAACAAAGGATTAGTGCTAACGAGGAGGGTTGGTGTTGACCTTGCCTCCGGAGAATATATTATCCAATGTGATAGTGATGACTGGGTGGATAGAGGCTTGTACGAAGCAATGATAGAAATGGCAGATCAAACAAATGCTGATATCGTTGGGTGTAATCTTGTCGATGAATATAAAGGGTATTCAAAACTGAGGACTCAGAAATTTCCAGAAAAACAGGTTCAAATATGCAATATGCTTAATGGGGATCCTCATTATGCTGGTTCACTGTGTAATAGAATGTTTCGTACGCAATTCTATAAGGAAAACGCTCAAATAATCCCGAGTGATATCTCTATGCATGAGGATCTTATTATTACTCTTAAATTACATCTTGAAGCTAAATGCGTAAAAAAGGTAGAGGGATACGCGTACCACTATAGGCATAGGCCGAAATCTATTACTACCAAGTTGGATAATAGTTATATAATTTCAATGATAAAGGTCGCAAATCTCATCAGCGATTTGATCGGTGATAATCAACTTTATAATAGAGCGGTGCAAAATCTAAAAAACAGAGCCCGTTTGCCATATATTTATAATCCAGAGACATACAGTCCCGATAAATGGCAAAAGGCTTTTGATAACTTACCTATAACTCTAGATTTAGGGTTCCTGCCATTTATCTCAATGGCTCTCACGAAACTGCGCTTCAATTACTTAAATCTTTTATTCATTAACCTTAGACATGCAGTCAGAAAATAAACCTATTATATTATTGATGCCTAGAGATGGGAATAAGCCAATAGGTGGATTTAAAATCTTATATGAATATGCTAATAGTTTAGCAAATGATGGGTTTGACATTACTTTTCTTTACCCAGCATATATCAGGAGGATAAATAGCCATTTTATAACAGAACTTGCTAGGAAATTCAAAGCAGTATATCGTTATTGTAAATTGAGAATCTCTAGGAAATATTCTTGTAAGACGTGGTTTCCTTTATGTCCAAATATAAAGGAAATATATATGTGGACATTGCCCTCGAATGTGGATAATGGAGGTATATACATAGCAACTGCAGCTACTACGGCACCATATCTCAATAGGTATAAGTCGTTATATGTTGAGAAACATTACTTTATACAGCATTTCGAAGATTGGGCAGGGGCTACTAGAGAAGACATATTGGAGACCTATAGATATGATATGAATCTTATTACAATATCTAGTTGGCTGCACAATATAATTTCATCAGTTGGCCGGCATTCTTATATCGTCCCAAATGGCTTTAATCTAAAGAACTTCCGGATCTTGACTCCTATTGAGGAACGAAAGGACAATATTATCCTTATGCTTTACCATCCAGATAGATGGAAGGGTTGTGACATCGCATTAAAAGCTATAGATTTATGCATAAGCACCAACCAATTTCTTAAAGTAATAATGTTTGGTGCTCAAATTCCACCTAAAGATATCTTGAATCGTGTAGAATTCCATTTTAGGCCAGAGAAGGATCAACTGGTTCAATTGTATAATAAGGCCTCAATATTTGTGGGTGCAAGCCTTAAGGAGGGTTGGGGATTGACAATTGGTGAAGCTATGTTATGCGGATGCGCTGTAGCGTGTACGGATAATGATGGTTATTTAGAGATGGCTAAGCATGGTAAAAACGCATTAGTCTCTAAAGTTAATGATGTTACTGGTTTGGCAAATAATATAAATACACTTGTAACGGATAAAGAGTTGAGATACAGACTATCACGGCAGGCAGCAAAAGATATGCAGAGATTCGATATTGAAAAGTCATACGCGGTCTTCAAGGAAGCCATAGGTGTATAACCTTGTTTTAATACTGACAATCTTTTCAATTAGTTGCGTTTATGCAGCTAATTATACTCCAGTTAGTACTCTTAAAAACCAAAAGACCTACATCGTCCTTTCGCTTTTGATTATATTGGTCGTAACATTAAGAGATGGGTCAACGTTAAATGATTATGCCAATTATGTCGAAATTTATAATTACTCGGATAGAATTACGGAAGTTGAGCCCTCATTTATGCTAATAAAGTATATTAGCAAGCCTATTGGTGGCGTTGTCGCACTATTCATAATATATTCATTACTGTGTACTATCATTAAATTGTTGGCAATAAAGAAGCTTACCGATTTATATTTACTATCAATTTTAATTTATATATCAAATATCATGTTATTACATGATATGACTCAAATTAGAGCGGGTGTTGCATCCGCACTTTTTTTATATGCAATACCATATCTTTCAAAAAAATGCTATCTAAAGTATTGTCTATGTATATTGATAGCTACCTGCTTTCATTATTCTGGTTTATTATTGTTTATTCCATGTATTTACTGGATAAAATCGTTAAGGCAGCACAAACTATTTCTCTATATTATAATTCCATTAGGATATATTTTGGGGGGAACTATATTTAATGTGTCACATATACCAATTGAATCTATAAGATTTAAGTTGGAGATGTATCAGCAACTACAAGCATCTGGAGCTAAGGGTTTCCAGGATTTAAACTTGTATAATCCTTATATCCTTTTCAGGATATGTGTATATTATATATTGCTATCTAAAAGAAAAATCATATCGGTTCACAATAAATACACTGATTGCTTGCTTTTCATAGATGCTATCTCGATAGCTATTTTCCCGCTATTCTCTTCTATTTCGTTATTGGGGTATAGGGGAAGCGAACTTATTGGTGTAGTCGAACTAATTACTTATCCCTTCTTCTATTATATTATTAAACCAAAATTTATTGCTAAGGATACCGTAATAAGTATTGGGATTTTATTGCTTGTAGTGAACATAACTCATAAACACCTAATAATTATATGAGAGAGCCGATTTCCGTGTGTATGGCCACTTATAACGGTGAACGGTTTATTAAGCAGCAAGTATTTTCTATACTTGATCAATTGGAAGATTTTGATGAGCTTATAATCTCGGACGATGGTTCTTCTGATAATACAGTAAAAATAGTTTCAGAAATACAAGATAATCGTATTAGCCTGGTTAAAAATGTCGGAGCAAAAGGGTATACTTCAAATTTTGAGAACGCCCTTTTACAAGCTCGGAATAATATAATTTTTCTGTCAGATCAAGATGATATATGGGAACCGAACAAGGTTGAAGTATGCGTTAAGCAGCTAAATCAATTCGCTCTTGTTGTTCATGATGCTCGTATTGTTGACGCAAATTTAAATTTAATCTCAATATCTTATTTCGATGAGCGAGGTGTGTATCGCAGTTCCTTAGGTAATATTATCAAGTTTGGATATTTAGGATGCTGTATGGCATTCAAAAAGGAAGTACTTATAAAAGCACTTCCATTCCCCTGTAATAGGAGCTTGTGTACTCATGATAATTGGCTATACTTAGTAGGCTCAGTTTTTTTTCGTATTGGCATTATATCAGAGGCTTTAATTCGCTACCGTAGACATGGTAACAATACATCATCTGGCGGTAATAAAAAACAGCTTAAATTATGGTTTATGGTTAAATACCGAGTTTACTTACTTTGGCACCTACTAAGAAGATCTTTAAGATGATTTCCATTGTAACAGCTACATACAATAGCGCAAACACATTGCGTGATGCGTTTAATAGTGTTTTGAATCAAACTCACAAGGATGTCGAATACATTGTAATTGACGGTGGCTCTAAAGATGGTACTCTTGACGTTATCAAAGAGTATGCCCCCAAATTCGATGGGCGCATGCGATGGATTAGCGAGCCTGATAATGGGATTTACGATGCCATGAACAAAGGCATTGCAATGGCTACTGGAGATGTTATTGGAATCCTGAATTCAGATGATTTCTTCACGTCTTCAGGTATATTATCCAAAGTGGCTGAAAATATTAAGGATGTAGACGCAGTCTACGGAGACATCCACTTTGTTTCCCCCGACAATCTGAACAAATGCGTGAGATACTATTCGTCAGAAAAATTTTCGCTATGGCAAATGCGCATGGGGTTTATGCCTGCTCATCCATCATTCTATTGCAAGAGAGAGGTTTACAATAAATATGGTTTGTTCAATACCTCGTTTAAAATTGCAGCAGATTTTGAGCTGTTGCTGAGATTTATCTTTGTCAACAGAATCAAAACCAGATACATCCCTTTAGATTTTGTTACAATGCGTATAGGAGGAGCTTCAACCTCTGGTCTAAACAGTCATAAACAAATCTTATCCGACCACCTACGGGCGTATCGTGATAATAATGTGTATTCAAACATCCTTTTTGAAAGCATCAGATATTTATATAAAGGGCTTCGTCTATTACCCAATAAAGTAGCAAGCCTTTTCTAATAGGCAAAATTCATATTTAATCAAAGGTAATGTAATTTATAGTTGTTCTGTATCAAATTGTTAACAATTCTATAAGCGATGAAGGTTTATAAATGCTTGGCTATATTAGCGATTGGACTGACTGCCACGGCTTTTTCTCCTAAAAAGGCCGAGGTGGGGCATGGGTATATAGCCGCTAAAATACTTGAATATCAGAATCAAAAGGACGTGATTGACATAATAGAGTGGTACGACTTCAAGCGTGATTCCACCGACCTCTCAGCCACTGCATTTCGTGACGGCAAGGGAGCTTCTATTTCATTCATTTCCAACTACTCAGATTCAGTCACCACAATAGAATTCACCACTCCGCAGGCCTTCAAAGACATTGAGAAAGCTCTGATGGATTGTGGATATATGCACGCAGATAAACCCCGATTGGATGCCCCCGCCTATAAAGGAGAGCGTTTCCAGAAAATCTCCAAATTCAGCACAACAGGCAAAACCTGCATAATTCAAAGTGGTTCACCCACAATACTGTATCTTATAAGAAATTAACTCTCACAATATTATTCCTTTTATGTTGGGTGGCTCGGCTGTGAGGCTGGGCTGCCTTTTTTATATGCAGAACGGACGCCGCAGATATGCTGAACGGTGCTGCTGATGTACTGAGCGGGCGCTGCTGATGTGCTGAACGGGCGCTGTGGAAACAAATCCGCAGCGCCCGCTCAATATCCTCCCCTCAAAATCCCCAAAATTCCCCCCCCCAATTCCCAATCCCCTCAAAATCCCTCTCTCCTCTCTCCTCCCAATCAATTAAAGATCAGGCAGGTGGGTTTGGGCATAGCTACTATTGTGTCGAGCTTAAGAGAGCCGTTGTCTATATTGCGGCGATATATCTCGATAGCATCCGTGTCGCGGCAGGCCACAAGCAGATACTTGCCGTTGGGCGAAATCGCGAAATTGCGCGGATGAGCCCCGGTGCTCTGGTAGCCGACGCGCGTCAGCACACCGCTCACACTGTCAACACTGAAAATCGCCAGGCCATCACCCTGCAACCGGTTGGATGCATAGAGAAACATTCCGTCAGGCGACAGATGAATGTCAGCACTCCCCTGCGCCCCAAGCGTATCAGCCGTAACTGTCTGAATCGGCGACAGTTGGCCGTCGCTCGTGTCAAACACCATTATCTCGCCACTGATCTCGGTCAGCATATAGGCGTACTTGCCCCCGCTGCCAAACACCGTGTGGCGCGGACCGCTGCCCGGCGCAACACTAATCTCCCGTATCCTGCGACCGACATACGGCGTGTCTATCATATAAATCTTATCCCTGCCCAAATCATTCGCCAACAGCGCATTGGTGCCGGGCACAAAACTAATCTGATGCAGGTGCGGCTGCGACTGGCGCACGCTGTCAGCACCACGTCCATAAAACTGTATCACCTCAGCGCTGTCAGCAATCATACCCTTGGAATCGAGCGGAAACACCGAGATGTTGCCACCCATATAGTTGGCAGTGAGCAGCTTGCCGCCATTCGGCGACAAAGCGATGTGACAAGGCGCGCCGCCTCCCGTCGGCTCACTCTGCAACAACTCAACCGACTGGCCATCCGAGCTGTAGCTCAGCACATTAGCCGTACTGCTCAGCCCTGCGTCCTCGCCTACAGCATAAATCAGCCGCCGCTTGCCGTCAACAGCTATGAAACTCGGATTGCTCACCCCGGCCGCCTGTCCCAGAGGAGCCACCGCACCCGTAGCCTGGTCAAAACTGAAAATGCGTATGCCCGCACTGTCAGCGTCAGAATAGCTCCCTGCAAAAAGCAGCAGGCAATCACCCGAACCCTCCCCGCGGTGACATCCCGCAGAGAGAGCCCACATCATAAAACCGATAAATCCTATGAATCCAAAAATCTTTTTCATTGTATCTCAATAATTTAAGAGCAAACACACTCTAAAATGGCAAACTATCCTCTTTCGACGACCCTCCGTCAGCTCCCCAGCCGCTGCGGTCAAGCTTGCGATACGACACCGCCTCGCTCGTATGCTCCGCCGTCACCTCCTCGCTCCCGTCCAGATCCGCTATCGTGCGCGCAACCTTGAGAATGCGGTCGTAGGCCCGCGCGCTCATATCAAACCGCGTCATCGCATCCCGCAGCTGCCTCATCGCAGCATCGCCCAAAACAACATGCTTGTTCAGCAACCGAGTATTCATCTGCGCATTGCAATGAATATTCTTCTCGCCACGGAAACGCTCCTCCTGAATCTTGCGCGCACGCACAACCCTCTCCCTTATAGCCGCGCTGCTCTCGCCCGGAGCCCCGGATGCAAGCTCCTCGAAAGGCACAGGCAGAATCTCCACCTGAAGGTCAATCCTGTCGAGAAGCGGCCCGGAAATACGGTTCAGATACTTGGCGACAACACCCGGAGGGCAGGTGCACTCCTTCGTAGGATGATTGTAATAGCCGCACGGACACGGATTCATGCTCGCAACAAGCATAAACCCCGCAGGATAATCTATCGAATACTTCGCCCGCGAGATATTGATGTGGCGGTCCTCAAGTGGCTGACGCATCACCTCCAGCACACCGCGCGAAAACTCCGGAAACTCATCCAGAAACAAAATGCCGTTATGCGCCAGCGAAATCTCGCCAGGCACAGGATTGCTCCCGCCGCCAACAAGCGCCACGGGAGATATGGTGTGATGCGGTGAGCGGAACGGTCGCCGCGTAAGCAACCGCGACCCGCCCTTCAGCTTACCCGCAACAGAGTGTATCTTCGTAGTCTCAAGAGCCTCAGCCAGCGAAAGCGGCGGCAAGATACCAGGCAAACGCTTGGCCATCATCGACTTGCCCGCCCCCGGAGGCCCCACAAGCAAAATATTGTGGCCGCCGGCGCACGCAACCTCAAAGGCCCGCTTCACAACCTCCTGGCCCTTCACTTCCGAGAAATCAAACTCAAAATTGCAGCAATCAGCCGCAAACTCCGCGCGAGTGTCAACAACCGTCGGCTCAATGTCGCCCCTGCCGCCAAGAAAATCAAGCACCTGACGCAGATTGTCAACACCATACACCTCCAGATTATTCACCACCGCGGCCTCCGTCGCATTGCTCCGCGGCACAATCATGCCCCTGAAGCCAAGCTCACGAGCCTTGATAGCCATCGGAAGCACCCCACGGATAGGGAGAACAGAGCCGTCAAGCGACAACTCACCCATAATCATCAGGCTGCCAAGCATATCGACCGACACCCTCTCCGACGCCGCAAGAATACCCACAGCTATCGGCAGGTCATACGCAGCCCCCTCCTTCTTCACATCGGCAGGACTCAGGTTTATCACAACCCGGTGGCGCGGAAAATCCTCCCCGCTCTGCGCTATCGCTGACACCACCCTCTGGTAGCTCTCCTTGACAGCCGCATCCGGCAGCCCCACCATCGTGAAACTGAAACCCCGGTCAACAACCGTCTCTATCGTCACAACAAGCGCATCGATGCCCTGCACCGCCGCCCCGTAAGTCTTGACAAGCATATATCCCCTCTGATTACTTATTCTTTAGATAACCGCGCACCGCAGCGTCAGCACCACCCACCGACGAACCCCGGTGAAGCTGATGACCCGTTGAATCCGCAACAATGAAAAACGGCACACGCGCAACAGCCATGCGCCTGTACTGAGGCGAAGCAACCCCGCTCGGAGTCCACGTCTGAGTCCACGTAGCCGAATCGCCCGCAGTGCTCCGCTTCCACTCCGCCGAATCCGCCGCAGTGCTCACCTCTATCACAGCCACACGCCGCGCATTGAAATCCTTGCGCAGCCCCCGCAGCAGTCCCGTAACGCTATCGCGCTGCGCACGGTCGCTGCCGACAAACGCCAGAAGGCTAACGCTCTGACGATATGGATTATACCTCACTACAGAATCATTTCTGTTAGCAATCGACATACCGATGATATCGCCCAGCGCCTCCGACGACAACTGCGCCGACAGCAGCGAAGTGAAATTCAGCAACAGCCCCGCCGACCGCGCCTCCGGATCAATGACACCCATCAGCGAATCAGCGCTCACCTCATGCCCCGCGCTCACATACTCGCTCACAACAAGCGCCGTAGCCGCAGTGCTCCTGCGGTTAGCCCCGACAAACTCTGCAACAAGCCCATTGATACGCTCACTGTCGCCCTGCTCCAGCGCCTCGGCATTACTCCTCATAAAACCATTCAGAAGCTCATTGCTCTTGGTGCCCTTCACCTCCGAGCCAAAAGGCTTATCCGGAGTCAGCACACACTCCAGCCGGTCACCATTCTGAACAATCACAGTAGCCACACGCTCACGCCCGCCGACACTTATCACACCAAGCGCCGGCTGACGGCTCTGACCCTCGATGCTGAACTTGCCGTCCATAGCATTAACGCTCAAGCGCTTCGCCGCACCGTCTGGACAATACAGCAACTCCACCGTCGCCGACCCTCCGCCGGCAATACGGCCACTTATCTTAAACGAATCGTCAGAGCCGCAGCCGCCAAGCGCAGCCACAGCCACCAACGCCGGTATTATTCCAACTAATCTCATAAACAATCAAATCGTTTAGCCGCAAAGATAAGCAAAAAAAGCCTCACCTCACCCGCTCCAAAAACTTTTCTGCAAAAATAGCATCACATCCCCCATCTTTCATATGAAATCGCACCCACCTATCCACCGCATAAGGCGTCGGAGACGTCTGAGCGCAGGATGCGCGATGCCGTCTGAAACCCCGGCACGAGCGCGAAGCGCGAGGCCCTGGGATAGACGGCCAAGTTAGAAAGAGAGCATCGGTGATGCAATGCTCTGGTGAGAGCCCACAAATTTGGATAAGTCGCGGATATTATTGAACTTTGCGGCATTGAAACCACCAATCAACCCGGATTTAATCCCGTCAACCCAATCATATAGCAATGAAACCAATCAGACTCATCCAACCCATAGCGCTGTGCATCATCGCTTTAGCTCTTGCCAGTTGCACCGGAAATAATAACAAGCCGGCAGACGGCACATTCAAGGAGGAGCTGTCACTGACAGCTGATTCTGTTGAGATGGAGGCTATCATCAAGCCGGGCAACATATATTTTGCCGACCCATATATCATAGTGACCAACACCCTCGCAAGCGATGGTTTCAACTATGCCGTTTTTAATAAAGATCTGGCATACCTCTACTCATTCTGCCCTACCGGCCAGGGGCCATCCGACTGCCTCATGCCCTCTGTCATCAACAACATGCCCCACGGCAAATTCATGGTCCGGGACCATGCTGTGGACAAATACCATGAATATGAGCTGAGCGACAGCGGAGCGGTTGAAACACGGGTGTTCAGCATAAAAAGCTTTTACCCCTACGAATCTTTGTGGGAGATAAACAATGTCAGTGACAACATTTTTATTGTAAAGGGCGTGACACCCCATAGAGCGATGCGCCGCCTCATCGATTTCTCGACACAGACCGTGCTTGACTCCATTGACCAGACCTTTGACCTGCCCTCAATCATGGGCAAGGACTATTTCACCGAATTTGATGACTGCAAAATAGTTTCCAACGGCAAAGGATTTGCCTGCGCATACTTCTTCATCGACAATATTGACTTCGGCACAGTCAAAGACAATAAGATGCAGGTAACCAAGCAGTCCGGAGACGGCACTCTGCAGGACTTCCACCCCTACACCGATGAGACCCTCACCGGCAAATACAAATACAATGTGGACTACAACACAGTGTATTACGAATGGCTGTATGGATCAGACAGCAGAATTTACGCCTCTTATTTCGGTATGCCCTGGGGTGACATCAGCCTGCACTCCTCAACAATCGAATCGTATACATACGATGGTGAGGCATTGAGCAAGCTTCATATTAACATACCTCTGTCAAGCTTCATTGTGCTGGACAACAATAAAATAATAGGGCTGAACAGCGACCGGTCAGATTCACACTTCTACACCTACGACATCAAGTCCGAATAGCCGGAATGCGCCCATACACCCTGCCGTTTCCTAACTTTTCGTGGCTTTTTCTTGACTGCCGCTGAGGTAAATTGTATCTTTGCACTGCGCCTTGCGCCTGATGCCAACATACAACCCCTCACCCTATGGAAGAGAAAAAACTGTTTCTCCTTGACGCTTATGCGCTTATCTACCGCGCATACTATGCGATGATCCGCGCTCCGCGCATCACCACCGCCGGGTTCAACACCTCGGCGATATTCGGCTTCTGCAATACGCTCGACGAGGTGTTGCGCAAAGAGAATCCCACGCACATAGCCGTGTGCTTCGACCCCTCCGGCCCCACCTTCCGCCACGAGGCGTACCAGGAGTACAAGGCTCAGCGCGACAAGCAGCCGGAGGATATTACAGCCTCAGTGCCATACATCAAGCGGATACTTGACGCTTACCGCATACCGGCGATAGAGATAGAGGGCTATGAGGCCGACGATGTTATCGGCACCCTCTCGCGTATGGCAGAGAAGGAGGGGTTCACCACCTACATGATGACTCCCGACAAAGACTATGGCCAGCTTGTTACCGACAAAGTGCTGATGTATCGCCCGTCGCTGCGCGGCGAGGGGTTTGAGATCCGCGGCCCCAAGGAGGTGTGCAGCCGCTATATGATCGACACCCCCTCCCAGGTCATTGACCTGCTGGCTCTCGAGGGTGATGCTAGCGACAACATTCCGGGGTGTCCGGGCGTGGGTGAGAAAACAGCCGCCAAACTCATCAGCGCATGGGGCTCGGTGGAGAATCTCCTTGCTCATACCGACGACATCAAGGGAGCGCTGCAAAAAAAGATTGTCGACAATGCCGAGGCCATACGCTTCTCCAAGTATCTCGTCACCATCAAGACTGATGTGCCGCTCGGCGACATCACTCCCGAATCACTTAAACGTCAGCCGGAAAGCATAGACGAACTGGCGGCAGTGTACCGCGAGCTTGAATTCCGCACATTTCTGTCGCGCCTCGGCGTGTCATCAAAACCGGCAGCGGCACCCAAGACAGAGCAACCGACTCTTGGCGGACTCTTCGACATGCTCGACACTGAGGAGGACGACACTGCCACAGCGACTCCGCTCGCCGAGCAGCCCCACACCTACAGAACGCTAACAACCCCGGCCGAGGTTGCCGCTTTTGTGCGCACCGCCGCAGCCGCCCCCATTACGGCAGTAGCGGTCAACTCCCGGGGCGACAGTATCATGACCGCCAGAATCGACGGCCTCGCCATCTGCTGCAAGGAATCAGATGCGGCATACATACCGCTGCCGGCCGACAGAGAGCGCCGGCAAGAGACAGCCGTTGCCCTGCAGCCGCTGTTTGCCGATGCCCGCCTGATTGTGAGCCACGACATAAAGCGCACCATAATAACCTTGAGGCGCGAGAACATAGCCCTCGGAGCGCCATACTACGACACATCCCTGGCCCACTATCTCCTCGACCCGGAGATGAAGCACACCCTGGAGCATCTTACCCCGAAATATCTCGGATTTGACCTCAGCTCAGACCCGGTGCCTACCGGACGGCAGCCACGCACCCCAAAAGAACTCAGCCCCGATGAGGCTCGCGACAAATTATGCCGCGAGGCGGATGTGACCCTGCGGCTCCACGCCATCCTTTCTCCTCTTGTCCTCTCATCAGGGCTCGAGCCGCTGCTCTCCTCCATTGAGCTGCCCCTCGCCCGGGTGCTCGCCGACATGGAGTGGACCGGAGTGAAAATCGATGCCGGAGAACTTGCTGCGCTTGCCCGCGGCTTCTCCGAACGCCTCGCCGCCATGGAGCAGCAGATTTTCGAGATAGCCGGAGGCACATTCAACCTCTCCTCGCCGATGCAGGTGGGGGATGTGCTGTTCGACCGCCTGAAAATCGACGACAAAGCCAAGCGCACAAAAAAAGGGGGCTACTCCACCACCGAGGAGATTCTTGAAAAGCTGCGCGACGCCAACCCCATTGTCGACCTCATACTCAAGCACCGCGCACTCAAGAAACTGCTCACCACTTACGTCAACGCCCTGCCCGCGATGGTCAACCCCGCCACCGGAAAAATCCATACCTCATTCAACCAGACCGTCACCGCCACAGGCCGCATATCATCCACAAACCCCAACCTTCAGAACATACCCATACGCACCGATGACGGCAGGGAGATACGACGGGCATTCATAGCCGAACCCGGTGACATACTGCTAAGCGCCGACTACTCACAGATTGAACTGCGCCTTATGGCCGACATGAGCGGCGACGAGGATATGATAGAGGCATTCTTGTCGGGTGCGGACATCCACCGCGCGACAGCCGCCAAGGTCTACCATCTGCCGCCGGAACAGGTCACCGAAACCCTGCGCCGCAACGCCAAGACAGCAAACTTCGGCATCATCTACGGCATAAGTGCCTTCGGCTTGTCCGAGCGTCTGTCAATACCCCGCTCCGAGGCCAAGATGCTGATTGACGGCTACTTCAAGACATATCCCGGAGTGAAGGACTACATGAACCGCAGCATAGAGCATGCCCGCGAGCAGGGCTATGTGTCCACCATCATGGGACGCAAGCGGTTGCTGCCGGACATCAACAGCCGCAACGCTGTTGTTAGAGGCTATGCCGAGCGCAATGCCATCAACGCCCCATTGCAGGGCTCAGCCGCCGACATCATCAAGCTCGCCATGGTCAACATTCACCGCCACATCATCGAGGCCGGCCTCGAATCAAGGATGATACTGCAGGTGCATGACGAACTGGTGTTCAATGTCAAGCCCGACGAACTTGGCCGCCTTCAGGAGATTGTTGTGCGCGATATGGAGAACGCGTATTCAGGACGTGTGCCGCTGACCGTATCCTCCGGCACCGGTAAAAACTGGCTTGAAGCTCACTGATGCGCACCACCAGACTGAACATAGCTGTGATCGGCACCGGAAACCGCGGCAGCAAGTACATCACCCTGCTGCGGCAGGAGGGTGTGGCCATCAGCGCGATTGCCGATGCGGACATATCTCGCGCCCGCTCCATGGCGGCCGCCATCGGTTGCCCCGCATTCCCCTCCGCAGAAGCCATGCTTGAGGCAGGAATACGTCCCGACGCCGCGATAATAGCAACCCCGGAGAGGGCTCACGCCCATGATGCGATTATGCTGCTAAATGCCGGGTGTCACCTGCTCATCGAAAAACCGATTGCCGCAACCATGGCCGAGTGCACCCTCCTCGCCGATACAGCCGCCGGCAGCGGACTTGTTGTGGGCGTGTGCCATGTGCTCCGCTACCACCCGTATTTTCAAAAGCTTCATTCGCTGGCCACAGACGGCTCGCTCGGCAGCATCGTCAGCATAACCCACCGCATAGATGTGGGTATCGACCGTGCCTGCCACACCTTTGTTCGCGGCCCGTGGGGCGACACCGCCGCCACCAGCCCGATGCTCCTGAGCAAATGCTGCCACGACACCGACCTGCTTGTGTGGCTCACCGGCAGCAGAGCCACCTCGGTTGCCGGAACCGGCGGCAAACGGTTTTTCACCCCGGACAACGCTCCTTGCGGCAGCTCAACCCGCTGCATCAGCTGCGGCGCGGAGAGAGAATGCCCCTACTCGGCTGTAGACCTGTATCAGCGCCGCGGCGAATGGACAGCCGGCTTTGAGAGCGAGGAGAGCATAGCGGAGCAGCTGCGCACCGGCAGGTACGGGCACTGTGTGTATCACTGCGGGTCCACTGCGGTTGACCGTCAGGCGGCGCTCATCAATTTTGAATCGGGAGCCATAGCCACGCTGACAATGAATCTCTTTACCGCAACCGATTGCCGCGACACCCACATATGCCTCACCGGCGGCACAATCCACGGCAACGGCACAAGCATAACAGTCACACCCCTGCGGGGCGAAGCTGCGACATACGATTTCAGCCACTGCGCCGACGCCCCGTTCCATGCCGGAGCCGACAGAATGCTGCTGCTTGACTTCATCGAGGCAGTCGCCACCGGTAGGCCGATGACCGCCTCCATCAGCTCAGCGCTCGAGAGCCACCGCATATGCTTCGCCGCCGACATAGGGCGATGAGCGGGGAGAGCGGGGACGCGCCTTTACTACCGCGCAGCAAGGAGGCACCCCGGCACTGCGTGCGCGGGAGATGCTTGTTGTGAGTCCGGCAATCCATTGTCGCTGTTTAGGAGTGTAGACTTCAGCTGTAGCCGGTGCTTCTGTGGGAGTAGGGGCCGTGAGGTCTTTAAGGGCCTTAGGGTCGGTAGGGGTCTTAGGGGATTCAACGGATTCGGTGGGAGTGGCGGGTTTTGAGGGCTCTGTGGTGGATTTGGCTTTTTTGCGTGTATCAATTTCGTAGCGGATAAAACTGAAAGCCACATCGGCAGATGCGCTCAGTTCCGGCACCGTGCCTGTTGAAAGATACTGTACAACCGCGCTGTACACTTCGCCCTTCAGACTTACGGGGTATTTTGACAGAATTTCAATCCATTTGGCTTTGATTGTAATGTTTTTCATAATCCGAACATAATTAAGTTTTCGGCAAAGTTACGCCACAATGCCGGTGCTTCTTGTGTTAATTGTCACACTCGTAAATGTTAAAATCACAAACCTCTGATTTACAACATAATACGTCTTCACAAACAGTACTGTGTTAAAACTACAACCCGGATAAACGTTTGGGGTATACTGGTTTTTTGTGTACTTTTGTGTTTAGTAGTAAACGAAAACTGTATAACCCCATTATCATCATGCATATCCGCCCCTCATCCATTTTGCTCCGACTTTTTATCGTGACATGTATACTACTGAGTGCCAACACTTTGCACGCCGACCATTCGCCACGGTTTTCAACCGCAGGTTTTTACGAACTGCCCGGCACAGGACGCACTGTCAGCAGCATGAACCCGGCATGGAGATTTTTCAAGGGGAGCGCACCGGGAGCCGAGGCTGTGGAGTTTGACGACAGCGGATGGAGCTCGGTATCCCTGCCCCACGGCCTTGAGCTGCTGCCGACAGAGGCCAGCGGCTGCATCAATTATCAGGGTGAGTCATGGTATCGCAAGCACTTCACTCCGGCCGATTCGCTGAAGGGCAAAGAGCTGTTTATCCACTTCGAGGCTATCATGGGCAAATCGAAAGTGTGGCTCAACGGCGAGCTGATTGCCGAGCATTTCGGCGGATATCTACCTGTTATAGCGAATATTACCGATAAACTCAAATTCGGCTCGGAAAATATACTCGCTGTGATGACCGACAACAGCGACGACCCCTCATACCCGCCCGGCAAGCCGCAGGATATGCTCGATTTCACCTACTGCGGCGGAATTTACCGCGACTGCTGGCTGGTGAGCCACAACGATGTCCATATCACCGACCCCAATTTCGAGAATCTGACTGCTGACGGTGGCCTGTTCGTTCACTTCGGCAAAGTATCCGAACAGAAAGCCGATGTGGGAGTGAAGCTCCATGTGCGCAACTCCTCGTCGCTTCCTTTCAACGGATACGCCGAATGGCAGCTCACCGACAAAGCAGGCCGCGTGGTGGCCTCGGCGCAATCACCCCTGAGCCTGCGCCCCGGCAGGGCACGCAGCGTGAGCCGCGGCATGGAGGTGGCCAAGCCGGAGCTATGGAGCCCCGAACATCCCTATCTGTACAATCTCAACGTCTATGTCAAAGACCGCAACGGCAACACTGTTGACGGCTACAGCCGCCGAATAGGCATACGCAGCTTTGAATTCAAAGGCAAAGACGGCTTTTATCTCAACGGCAAGCCCTACGGCGAGCCACTGATAGGAGCCAACCGCCACCAGGACTTTGCAGTGATAGGCAACGCTCTGCCAAACAGCCTTCACTGGCGCGATGCGAGGAAATTGCGTCAGGCAGGACTGAAAGTGATACGCAACGCGCACTACCCCCAGGACCCCGCATTCATGGATGCCTGCGACGAGCTCGGACTGCTGGTGATTGTCAACACTCCCGGATGGCAGTTCTGGAACAACGACCCGATATTCGGCCAAAGGGTGTACAGCGACATCCGCAACATTGTGCGCCGCGACCGCAACCACCCGTCGGTGTGGATGTGGGAACCGATTCTCAACGAAACCTGGTATCCGGAGACCTTTGCAAAAGATGTTGTGGAGATAGTGCATCAGGAGTACCCCTACCCTTACTGCTACTGCGCGAGCGATGCCGCCGCCAAAGGCCACGAGCACTTCCCGATACTATTTGAGCATCCCAACGCCGTCGGCGACAACCCCGACCCGAAAATCACATATTTCACCCGCGAGTGGGGCGACAATGTTGATGACTGGAACTCACACAACTCGCCAAGCCGCGTTGGCCGCGGATGGGGTGAATACCCGATGCTTGTGCAGGCAAAGGGCTACGCCAACCCCGACAATTACAACGGCCACACGAGCTACGACATACTCTACCGCCAGTCGCCGCAGCATGTCGGCGGGTGTCTGTGGCATTCATTCGACCACCAGCGTGGCTACCATCCGCTCCCCTTCTACGGAGGCATAATGGACGCGTTTCGTCAGCCGAAACTCTCATACCATCTGTTTGAAGCCCAGCGTCCGGCGGCAATCAACCCCGACCTGATTGCCGGCAGCGGCCCGATGGTGTATATCGCCCATGCGATGACCCCCTTCTCACCAAGAGATGTGACTGTGTACAGCAACTGCGATGAGGTGCGCCTTATCAACTGCGCCGGAGGCGACACCCTCACCTATACCAACCCGCGCACCGACGGCATGCCCGCCCCGCCGATTGTATTTGAAAATGTGTGGGATGTGATGCACGACAAGGCTCTTGACCGCTCCGGCCACCGCGATGACTCATATCTGCTTGCCGAAGGGCTTGTGGAGGGCAAGGTTGTTGCCACCCATAAAGTGATGCCGGCAAGACGCCCCGCCAGGCTGCTGCTCTGGGCTGACTCGGATTCACTCAGCCTGAAAGCCGACGGCTCGGACATTGTGACTGTAATAGCCGCCGTGGCCGATGAGGCCGGCCGCATACGGAGGCTCGAGAACTACGACATACTCTTTGACATCGAAGGCCCGGGACACCTCCTCGCCGACAAAGCCACATTCACCAACCCCCGCCGCACCGAATGGGGCACGGCTCCGGTGCTTGTACAGGCAGCCACAACACCCGGCACCATCAAGGTCAAAGCCTCGGTTGCCATCCGGGGAATCTACACACCGGTGTCTGCCGAGATAGAGATTCCGGTCACTGCTGCCGACCATCCCATGATTGCCAACCCCATCGAGCTGCAGCGAACGGCAGCCACCACCCGGGAGGCAGAACCGCTGTCAGCTCCGGGGCAAACCAGGAAGACAGACAGCAACGCCCGCCTCAAAGAGGTGGAGCAGCAGCAAAAAGACTTCGAATAGCCCTATTTCACAACCCCGCTGAGGTAGGCGTCAAGCATACCGTGGCCATACCCCTCCTGCCGCCATATGAGAGTGCGCCCCGGGCCGAACAGGAAAAATGTCGGGTAACTGTTAACTCTGTATTTCAAACATACCGAGCCGCCCGACCCCTCACCGTCATAGATGGAGGGCCAGCTGATGTCATCTCTTTTCAGTGCCAGCCGCCAGGTTTGCTCTGTGTCATCACAAGAGTAATTTATGAAGGCAATCTTGCCGGCATACTTCTCTTTGATGCTATGTATCTCCTTGGCCGCCGCAATGCATGGGCCGCAGTAACAGCTCGAGAAATCGAGAAGAATATAAGGCTCCTCAATCTCCATCAGGTTTATCCGGTTTCCAAACTGGTCAAGGGCAGTTATATTGAAGCTGCTCAGGCTATCTCCCACTTCGATAGTGCGTGTTGAAAGGTATCGCGCCATCGCAACACCGTAACGGCTATGTTTCTGCTCTGCTTTCAAGGCATCATAGAATCTTTGCACACTATCCTTTGGCATATCCATCATTTGGAATTGCAGTTGAGATAAAGTGTGCCATGAATTGGGATAATTTCTGTAGTAGGCATTCCGTAGAGAATCTATCCGGGCATCCAATGCTGATAACTCTTTCTTTTCATCATCGCTCAACGACTGATACCGCCGCGCAATACCGGAGGCTCTATTGTTGAGATGCTCAACCTCCCGGTTAAAAATCATCATATCATTGCTCCAGGGTGCCCCCTCATATTTAAGGGAAGCTGTGTAAATATCGGATGTTTTGCCGGAAATGCGCTCCGTACACCCGTTTTTCACATAAGTCATTATCGAGCCTGACGGTGTAAAAACATACATTCTCACCGGATCATCGACTCTGCTGACATCATGGAGCTCAGCCTGACCATTGAAAATGTATATGGTGTCAAACCTCATCTCACCGTAATTCGCTCCGTCGTGAATTCTGGCAAGTATAGCGGTGGAATCCGGCATGCCCTCAATCTCGAACCGGGTGACAAACTCTTCTCCGCGAGCCATGCACACATTGCAAAAAATTGCTGCGGCAATAATGCCTAATACCGTTTTCATGATAAATCAATTTAAATGAATAGTTTTGGGACTACGCAAGCCGGCCTGCGCTGCAGTGAAGCGATGCGCCGGCCTTTGCCGTGCAAAGTTAATCAAATATCTCAGACCCCCGTACACAAAAAACAAATTTGGGAAAGTCTTTACAATCCGGATTTTAATTGTACCGAATTCGGTGCAATTAGAAAACAGTACGGCCTCAACAGTTTCAAGATAAGCGTCAGGGAGTTCCGGCGGTTTAGAGCCGAGGCGCAACTGTTGATCGGTTGGTCTGCGAAGCGTGAGCTGTCGAAAATCAAAGCGATGAGCTAAAACAATTTACGAGAGCCGCTTATAATGCATAATTGACTGCAATCTGTATGAATGGGCGTGTTGGCATTGGAATCTCTAAATATCTTTTGGTGCCCAACACTCCTGTAACACGGCTTGACATTTTAAGTATCACGCCACCTTGAATTTCGCCATAGAAATTATCGGCAAGCCTGCGCTTATATTTTACCCCGGGACGGAAATTGGTGTTTGTGTACCGGCACCGTCCGGGCAAATCAGCGTGGTGTGGCTGAAAGTAAAATGACCTCACATCAATGTCGCCACCTATGGTTATCAAATCTGATTTTGCAGGAGTATAATCGAGTCCGAACATACCTCCATACAGATTGAGAGCAAGGTAGTCATTGAAACGGTGACGGTATATAAACACAATAAATGCAGGAACTTTAGTGGTGGAGTTAATCAATACGAGTGGGCCTATACCGAATTGAGTGTTTCTATTGGCTCTCAGCATAAACATACCCATTCCGATACCGGCTACACGCTGAAAGCGCTTGTCGCCCCAATCGGTCGATACTGAGCCGAACGCCATGAACGGGACTCCGAAAAGCCGGCTCCGAAATGACGCAGAAACGCCAAACTGGCCATACAGATGCGTCTTATTCATGCCCATTTGCTGCGGGTCATATCCAACATCAAGGTTATGTGTTGAAAAATCTGCTTGAAGGGAGTTATAGTTTGCGTTTGCAGTAAGCGTGAATTTCCTGTTTTTGAAAAACTCGTATGACACCCTGGCATTAAAATGATTGGATATGGGTGCGTTGGTGTAGTCATATGCAACCCTGATATTTGTTTTCACCATTCCGTAGGTATCAGTGGGAACATCACGCGAATCTTGCGCCGGGCTATGAATACTCGACATAAGGGCTAACAAAAGAACGGGGATCAGGTGGAGGCGCATAACCATGGAAATAATAAATCAATTAAAGGCCTGATCATGGAACCGGATGCACATACCACGACAAGGCCTGAGTGGAAAAAACATGAGCCTACGACACCTTGTCCAATCTTAGAACATCACTGATAGCCTCTTAAAAGCATAACGCCTCCTGTCTTTTCAAAAGCTGCGATGAAACTCTTCTCATCGTCTGCAAAAATACAAATAAAATTTAGACAATGAGGTTTTGAGAAGAGAAATTTGGGCACAAAAATGGTAAGACTACACTTTTAGTACACCTTAAACAAAAAAAATAATGACTGAAAATCAAGTGATTAACAGTCATTATCAGTACCCGGAGCCGGGATATATGGTAGAAAACGGATAGAACTCATTAGAACTTATTCTAATGAACATCAGCGTATTAAGTGCAATTCCATTTCTATCCATTTAGTGTTGTTTTCTATTATTTTTGCCAAGTAGTACACTTTTAGTACACCTCGGTTGTTATAGAACTGTTAACGACTCTTTAATGCAAATTTACAATTTATTTCTGAATTGGTAACTTTGTGTCAAAGAAATAATTACTCTATGGCAAATCTCAAGACAAAGAACAAACAGAACCCCAAGCTCCAACAATCGAAGCTTAGTGATGGGCGTGCGAGCCTATATCTTGAATTTTACCTCGGACGTACTGAAACTCCCGTACTTGACGAGGACGGCAATCCGGTGTACTACACATCGGGGGCTATGGCTGGTAAGCCAAAATATAAAATTAAGCACGACCGCCGAAAAGAAAATCTCAACCTCTACATCTGGATAGCTCCGCGCACACAGCAGGAACGCCTCCAGAACAAGAACACTCTTGCACTTGCTGAAAAGATTCGCTTTGAGCGAGAGCAGCAGCTTCTCGAAGACCGTGAGGGTTATCGCTTGAAGAAAGAGCGAATAGCCAACTTTCACTCTTTCTTTGAGGAATATATCGAAAACTATACAAAGGCAGATAAGCGAATGATTAAGTTAGCGCATCGCCGTTTCCGTGCCTTTCTTCAGGAAACACCCGGATATGCGATGTACGACAAAATCATCCGGCCTCAGCAATTGACAAAAGAAATGATGATTGCCTTTGTGGAATATCTGCAAGCCCACGGCAAAGGCGAGGGGCCTCAATCCATATATCAACGCTTCAAAAAGGTGCTGAACTATGCTGTTGAGAAAGACATACTGCCCAAAAGTCCATGTGACGGGATAACAATACGGATTGATGAAAAAACTTTGAAAAAAGAAGTGCTGTCGCTTGATGAAATCAAACGACTTATGGCAACCCATTACGCCAACGAGAATCCTGTGATTCAACGGGCATTTCTTTTTAGCCTCTTTTGTGGCTTGCGTTGGTGCGATGTGAGTACGATAACTTTCCGAAATATTGACTATGCCAACAAGTTGCTTATTTTCGAGCAGAACAAGACCAAAGGTCATAGCTCGGCAAGTGGGGTCATTATTCCTCTTAACGATGATATTCTTTCATTGGTAGGCGAACCAACATCCGCAGAAGAACGCGATAATATCATCTTCCCTCTGCCATCTCACACCGCTTGCCTCAAAGCGGTCAAACGATGGGTAAAACGTGCTGGCATTGATAAACATATTACTTGGCATTGCGCACGTCATAGTTTTGGAGTGAATCTGCTGAACGGTGGAGCAAACATCAAAACGGTGTCAACGTTGCTTGGTCACAGCAGCCTACGGCACACAGAGAAATACACCCGAGCAAATGACGGATTGATGGTTCAGGCAATAAATAGTCTTGGTGCGGTTAATTACTCTACCGCCGAATGAATTTTTCTTTTCATCGCACAAAACTGGAAAACCCAAGCGTGGATGCCCCCTGAGGCCAAGTTTGTTTGACCCCTTGTGC
>CAJUPZ010000022.1 GCA_910588065.1 uncultured Muribaculaceae bacterium | reverse complement strand
AAATGGCGCACTTTTAAATTAGAATCCGGCTCCTTTTTAAATTAGAATTTACAGTGCGGGATTGCTGATGTTCGGCTACGAATATGAAATCACGGCTGTCTATCCAAACTATTTTCTTGACTACCAAGAAAACCGCACCAATGGCATCAATGCCCGGTGGACTGACCGCATCACTTGTCAGACCGGAGATTGGAGTGGAAACGTGTTTGACTTCCTGCTGAAGGTTATCCCCAAACTTCAGGCTGATTTGAAAGTGCCGTTTGTGCTTAAAGGCAATCTCCGTCAAGATGACACTCCGGTGCACAAGGCTGTTAGAGAAGCTATGATCAACATGGTGACAAATGCAGATTTCCATGGCCGCAGAGGTGTGGTGGTGAACAAGGATGAGGAAGGATTCAAGTTTGCCAATCCCGGAACTATGCGTGTATCTCTCTCGGATGCCATTCAAGACAATTCATCAGATCCGCGCAACGGCACAATGTTGAAGATGCTGGCAATGGTGGAATATGGCGAGCGCGCCGGAAGCGGGCTGCACCGCATCTTTCACACATGGGAGACAGTGTATCACTGCAAGCCGACAATGGAAACAAGAGCATCCGGTGGCGTTGACCGTACCATTCTGCGGCTGAGCTTTGAAGGTCACCAACCCGACACCGAAGCCATGCGCCGCCTATATGATGACCCTGAAGCCATAACTTTTGGTGAACTCGGTACCCAAGAAAGTACCCCAGAAAGTAAAAGAAAGGGAGAAAATACCCAAGAAAATGGAGGGGGTACCCAAGAAAGTACTACGAATAAAGGAAAAAATACACAAGAAACACCTGCGAGTACCCAAGAAACACAATTAAGTACCCAAGAAAATGTGCAAGAAAAAGTACTGAGTACCCAAGAAAAAATTCTTTCGTTATTACGCACTAATCCATCTTTAACTCTTGCTGAAGTAGCCTCAAGGTTGGGCATTACAAGAGATGGTGTTAAAAAAGCCGCAGACAAGATGCGTGCGGATGGCCGCCTCGTCCGCGAAGGCTCAACAAAAGCCGGACATTGGATTGTAAAGGAATAAGTGGTTCATTTTAAGGATTCTTAAGAAGAGGACTATTGTAATAGCGAAGGAAAATCGCTAACTTTGCAATAAGGTTTGATGGGCTAATGGTTCCGTCGGACTTGAACCCTGCGGCGGAGGCCGGGGGGGTAGCAAAGAAAAGGCATTGAAAAATGATGACGTCTTCGGGTGTGCGAGAAGTGTCCATTTCGGAGATTTAGAAAACCATCATTCTGAATATCACCCACTTAACCGCAATAATGTAGTACAAGTGGGACCACGAGGTACCATTACCAAATCAAGGAAATCGCTGAAATTCAGACATTTCAGCGATTTTTATTTTACCCGCAATCGTCCGAAATGGCAAATCTGAGCAATCTGAGGTGTACAAATCGGGAACTGTCGCAGAAGAAACGATTTTGTTCACCACAAAGAGGTGCAACTCACTGAAATATCGGTTGATAACAATCTCATCCTCGGCTTCAATCAATATCTGTGGCAATCATGCTTTCTTCCATTTTTGGACTTGTCAAGACACTAAGACGAAGCATTGCACTAAAATTCTTGCCGATTCCGTCAATCATTACGAAAATTTCATTAACTTTGCCAGTGGTGAGCATAGTTATAAGAGTCTATGTTTAGCACTCAGCACTTTGAATTTGCTACCGGCTTCACTAATCACCCAATTTTCAGCCACTTAACCATCATTGAGTCACCTTTAAAATATTTTCAGACATACTAACCATTTCAGCTATGACATCATTTAAATTTGCTCTATGCGCCATTCTCGGCGTCGCCCTGCTAAGCTGCGGTAAAAAAGATGGGGGGGGTAACTTCACAATCGCAGGAAAATCAACCACTTCGGAGTTAGGAGCCACAAAACTCTCGGAGCATATCGAATCCATCAAGATTGTCCCTCTCGAAACCAACGATTCACTGCTCATAGGGCGCATAGACGCAATCAAAGTCCGCGAATCTCAGATATACGCATTATCATCCCGGACGCTTTACCACTTCGACCCATCCGGCCGCCTCGTCAGCCAAATTAATCTTGTCGGGTCCGGTCCGGGCGAAGTCACGATGGTTACAGACTTCGATATTGCCGATGGATATTGCTATGTGATGGCTCCCGGCAAGATAGTTGTCCGCAATATCAGCAATCCCGCCGACTTCCGCGAAATCGCCACCGGCCAAAGCGGCGGAAGAATCCGCAAAATAAATGACGGTATTCTCGCATCATTCAACCAACCTCTTACCAATGGGAACGGTGTTATGCTTTTTGCAGAATCCGGAGATACGATATGCAGCCTGCTGAGCGCCGGCAATGATTGGAGCATTCCACGCACACTTGATTTCATTGAGTATCAGGATGGTGAGTACATACATCCTTCAATGGGCAATGACATTGATGTTATAGTACCTGCCGAAAAGCAGACTTATAAAATCACTTTTGTCGAGAATGATGACGCTTTGAGCACAGACGAGGTTGGCAAAGAGCTTCCCAAGGCCAAAAGCAAAACCGATGTCAGCGGAGAAATTTATATGGGACTGACACCTTCCAAAAACCATCTTATGTGGATGGGAATCGATCAAGACAAAATGTCTTTATACCTGTACAACAGGATGACCGGCCAAACCATCAAGTTTGACGCCACCGCCCTTATAGATGATATCTCCGGAGCTCCGGACATAAGCCAGAACATGATGCTGGGCATGCTCGCATTCAACGATAGCGACAACGACTGCTTCGTCTCAGTCATAGACCCCAACGCAACCCACGAGTATATAACCGAGACTCCCAATAAATTCTCAGAGTCATATCAGCCTCTTGATAGCGTGGCTCCGGATGCCAACCCCGCGGTTATATTGATCCGGTTCAGATAGGTTCTGAGAAGCGTCCGGCTGCTATCAAAGCACACATCCCCTTGTACATTCCAGCAGTCCCGTTAGAACCGGCAGATATATCTGTCGGTTCTAACTGTTGCTATAGAGGCTAAACAATACGACACCAGGTGGTATTCCCCTACACTCTATAGACAGAGTTTCCCTTTCATTTGATTCAGAAATTCGTCATTTTTCTTCATCTACGCAAAATAATTGCGCAGATAGGGTCTAATTTTGCAACGTCATCCTGGCAGCAAGCTGTGAAAAGCAGGCACCGAAAATTTGTTTATATTATATCTGGCCTCACCTTGAGCAGACAGAATATAACGATCAGGGAGTTATGGGTTCCATAATGACCTGTGAAGCTCATTTGGGATGCCGTGAGGAAGCAAAGAGTTGATATAAATAATTTACGAGAACCACTTAAACCCCAAAAGACACAACTATGAAAAAAGACATGATTTTCTTCTCTACCGAAGGCAAAGGGCTGACATCAACCTCTGCCAACCATATCGCGAACCTGGCCAAGGAAATGGTGCGTGAAATCGAGACATCTCTTGCCGGACTCACTCTCTATTCTACATCGGTGACTTTGATTGGCAATAAAAAAGCCAATACCCTCAACGAGGGCGATGACACAGAGGCCTTAGGCGAGGTAAAGACCAAACTCCACACCATCGCCAAAGCCAATTCTCTGATTGCCTGGCTACGCGAGGCCATCAAAGCAAAGGAGCGCCTGCTCAATGAGGTTGAGGAGCTTTGTTTCAGCGACTTCATTGATCAGCAGGGTATTCAAAAACCGGAAAGGCCCGAGATGGGTACCGCGCTCACAGAGAATGCCTACTATGCCTCTCTGTCGCTCGATGAGCGAAACCGCTACTACTCGCTTGAGGCACTTGCTTCTGTTCTTGGCAAAGCCGTGCATCCCGCGGGGGCTATTGCCAATGCCCGCGAGCAACTCAATGAACGGCTCAAAAATCCCAGGACAGTAGTGGGCAACGGCCGCGATGCCCTCATATATACATATACCCCCACAGTGGAGTTATCCCAGGTCGATGAGGTGTATTTCTCCGTGCAAAAAGAATTCCGTGAGATACAGGCCTCTCTCAACGCCATCAAATTCGACTGCCAGAAGGCTGTAAAAGAGTCTGAGATTGAGGTTGAGACTGCATACGCAGATGCCTTTGCCGCATATCAGGCCGAACTCACGCGCATTCAAAATGAATTGTCCACTTACAAAAAGAAAAAAGTAAGAGATATCGGCAACCTTAAGATTGTGATTCCTCACTCACTTGAAGGGATATATGAAGAGGTTGCCCATCTCGGCAAAAAATAATGGCAGCTGTAGGAGCCGGAAAATCCGATTGCGATATACTGCTCCGTATGCCGGAGGAAACCACCATTCAACATCTGGATTTCGCCGTTTTCGATGACGGCAAATGCTAATTAAAAAGCATCTTGATATTATTTAAGGTGTCCGGACTGCAAACCGCGCCGTAAGGCCGTAAAGCCCGAGAAGACTTGATTGTCTGAGGCTGTTCTTGCTCTTGATGCAGTTTCGGGTTATTGATTTAGCTATCGGTCTTGATTTTGTTGGTGATTATCCCGAGGCAACAGCTTCCGGACGGCGAGGAGATTCAATTCTCCCCGCCGTCTTTCTTTACAAAAATCCATACTGCTATTCAAGACCACGCACCTTATAAGAGTTATGCGGATACAGCCCACCAATAATGGCCTCGGCGAGGCATGAGCGCAGTATGCACGATTATTTTGTGGTATCCGCCAGTCTATAAGAATGATACGAGTTATCAGAATTATACAAATTACCCACTTTAAAAACCTCAGCAACCTTAAAGCCCCCAACCAAAAACTAAAAACTAAAAACTACCAACTCAAATGTGCAATTTCGCATAAATCCGGCCAATCCACGTCTTACCTTTGCAGCATCATACTAAAAAACACACATTTATGAGAACCAAAACAAACATCACCTTCCGCACCGAATGGCTCGATGCCATCGAAACCCTCGACGAATCGCTACAACTCGCTGCATTCAAGGCTGTTGCCAACTATATCAAGGACGGCACCGAGATTCCCCTCAAAAGCCGCGAGGCGCAGGCTGTGCTTATTGATATTATGGAAGATATTGACAAACGCGCTGAGCGCAAGCGCATTAAGGCCGCCGAGCGCAAGGCCAAGCGCGCGCCGCGCCCCGGATTCATTCCCGAGGCCGAGCCGGAAGATCTTGACTCCCGCGCCGAGGGTAATCTGCTGGTTGACTGGGTCATGACCAACTCAGGCCTCAAGGAATTCAAGCGTTTTGACAAACCGCTGCTCAAGGAGCTGGCCGTGCAGATAAGCGAATGGTGGAGAGAGCATCCTACAGAGCAACTTCCCACCCGCGAGCGCATGGCCTACGAATTCGGCGCACGCTTTGGCAGCGTTGTGGCTCACCTTGCCGGCAGCTCCATCATCACCCGGGCTAAGTGGCGTGCTTACGTAGCCCCCTTCATGAAATAGCCACAGCAAGCTAATACACCGTCACTTACATACATGAAATTGAGCCCTGCAAAATCTTTGTATGAGTCTGAAAAACAAAGAAGTGATGTATTGTAGGCTATTGATTGACTATTCAATATCGCTTTGCTTATTACATGAAATTACATGAATCATCCCCAACTCGGTATAATGCTTAATAAACGAAATCTTGCTCCCGCAATATTTACATTTCATGACTAAAAAAGATGTCTGTTATTTCACTTCGTTCTATTCCAATTGGGAGAGAGGGATTTATAGGCTTCGATGAAGTTGTCGTTGGATGGGAGACAAATTGTATCTATGAAATAAAGGTTGCCGTCGATTCCATGAAGGACGTTGTTTGGCAAGGCATCAAATATATCCACCTCTCCGTTGGTAAAATATTCTCCGTCTTGTTGAGGAATAAAACCCATCAAGGCCAAGGTGCCGGCAATTTCTTCAATAGAAGCTTCACGGTCGGAGAATTCACCGAAAGATTCAGGGCTGTTAAACCAGCACCCGTTTTCTTTTGCCCATTTCTTTAGCCCATCGATTTGGACTCCCTTGCAAGCCGTTGTTCCCGCAATTTCTTGAATTGCAAGCGATATTCTTCCGGCTTCAGCGGCTGCTTTCTCCAGGAGGCAATCGAAGCTTTCTTTTTGGCTATTGATTCCTGATGATATCTTGTCATATTCCATACTTTTTTAATATAACAACTGAAGGCGGTGAATTGCCTCACCGCCTTCTCAGGTTGCTTTTAGTGATCCGGATGCGACTCGAACGCATGACCGTCTGCTTAGAAGGCAGATGCTCTATCCAGCTGAGCTACCGGACCCTTTTTCTGTCAAACTTTTGGTTTTGACGGTGCAAAGATACAACTTTATTTTTAATTTAGCGAATCCAACACCCTACGTATTTTCTCATAAGTGGTGATTCTCGTAGGCACAAGCGGCAGACGCAGCTCGTTTTCGATGAATCCCATGGCATGGAGCAGACACTTTACCCCCGCCGGATTACCATCTACAAACAGCAGACTGAACAGGTCGGTAAACCGATGGTGGATAGTGCGGGCAGCATCGTAATCTCCCTCAAGGGCGAGGCGCACCATCTTGGAAAATTCTTTGGGAAATGCGTTGCCGATAACAGAAATCACACCGGCAGCTCCGAGGGTTATCAGCGGAAATGTTATGCCGTCATCACCGGATATCACAAGAAAGTCATGACGCTTTTTCTTGATGATTTCGTCCATCTGGCTTATGTTGCCGCTCGCCTCCTTGATGCCTATGATATTGGGATGCTCTGCAGCGAGGCGCAAGGTTGTTTCGGCAGTCATGTTCACGCCGGTTCTGCCGGGTACATTATATAAAATGATGGGCAGAGGGCTTGCTTTGGCTATTGCGCTGTAATGCTGATAGATGCCCTCCTGTGACGGCTTGTTATAGTATGGCACCACGCTGAGCACCGCCCCGAAGTCATTAGTATCAATAGTTTTGAGCTCTTCTATAATTGCAGCGGTGTTGTTGCCTCCGCAGCCGATTACGAGAGGCACCCGTCCGGCAACCCTATCGGCTATGAACCGCTTGAGCGCCTGCTTTTCATCAGAGCTCAGGGTAGCTGTTTCCGCAGTGGTGCCGAGCACAACAAGATAGTCGGCTCCGCTCTTTATCTGGTAGTCGAGGAGTTTTGCAAGCGCGTCAAAATCAATGGATTTATCAGCTTTAAAGGGGGTGACAAGCGCCACGCCCATTCCTCTGAGGTCAAATCGTGACATGGGTTGGTGGATTTTAGTACCGCAAAATTAAATAAAAATGCCCTATCGGCAAAATATAGAGCCACATGATTCTTCTTTCGACACACGGCCGGTGCGTCAACAGTCTGCCCCGCTACCGCGCGGCAATCACTTAAACCAATTGAGGCCATAGAGTGTTATTACTTGCGAGGGTGGATTATCCGCTACCTCACAAAACGAATCTAACAAACTAAAACATATTGTTATGGCTGATTTTAACGAGATTATCAAAGAGTCGAAGCCCACTCTGGTCGACTTTTTCGCAACCTGGTGCGGCCCCTGTAAGCTTCAGGGACCAATCCTTGAGGAGGTCAAGAACAAGCTTGGCGACGCTGTCAACATTCTCAAAGTTGACGTGGATCAGAATCCGGAGCTGTCCCAGCAGTTCAGCATCCGTTCGGTGCCCACACTCATTCTGTTCAAGGACGGCGAGGCTGTGTGGCGCGGCTACGGTCTTCATCAGGCCGACATGCTTGAGGCCAAGATGAGAGAGCACATTCCCACCAAGAGCGACGAATAACGAAGCATTCAAAAAGAAAAGCGGGCGCGCCTCTATTGGCACGCCCGCTTGCTTATATATATGGTTATGAAACGTTTGCTCTACATCAGGCAAAGCACAAGACCCTGCGCTGCCACAACCCTCAGGAACATTGTCAGAGGATACACCGTGGAGTAAGCAACCGCCGGCGCATCGCTGCCGGTGCTGCCGTTGGCGTATGCCAGCGCCGGAGGATCGGTGTAGCCGCCCGAGAACAGGCCCATGATTGTGAGGAAGTTGATTTTATACACTCCGCGTGCTATGCAGCCAACAATCACAAGCGGCAGGAAGGTGACAATGAAGCCCCATATCACCCACCACATACCGGTGGTGTTGAACACAGTCTCTGCAAATCCGGCGCCTGAGGCTATACCCACCGAGGCGAGGAACAGGCAGATACCGAGCTCGCGCATGAGAAGCGACGCGCTTGATGATGTGTAGGTAACGAGCTTGAATTTGTAGCCGAAGCGGCTGAGAAGTATTGCCACAACCAGAGGACCGCCGGCAAGACCGAGCTTCATGCCGAAGCCTACATTGATCGAGCCCACTATGATACCGAACAGAATACCTATGAAGATAGTGATCATGTTTGGCTCATTGAGGCGCTTCATCGAGTTACCGAGCTTGTCGGCAAGACGGGAAATATCGTTGAGATCGCCGACAACAGTGATTCGGTCGCCCATCTGCAGGCGCAGGCCGGGAGCGGCGAGGAGGTCGACTCCTGAACGATTCACACGGGTGGCGTTGAGTTTATAAGCGGTGTGAAGGCGCAGCGAGCCGAGGGCAACACCGTTGTATTCACTCTTGGTAATCAATATCCTGCGGCTCACAACCTCACCGTGAACAGCCTCCCAGTCCATATCTATCTGCGGGCCGATAACAGTCTCGAACCGCTCGATATCCTGGGTGGATATTACAACATAGAGCTTATCGCCGGTATGCACCTGTGTGGACGACACCGGTATTATCACCTTGCCATCCTCGCCGATAAGGCGCGATATCACGAACTCACACTGTATTATGTCGTGGATCTGACGCAGGGTTTTGCCATCGATAAGAGGATTGGTCACCTCCACCGATATAATGTCCGGCTTCAGCTGGCTGTTTTCGTTCTGCTCTTCTATAGCCTTGATTTCATCGGGGGTCTTTACTCGGAAAATGCCCTTGATCAGGAACATGGCACCGATGATACCGCACACACCGAGAGGATATGCGGCTGCATAGCCCATTGACATTGTGTTGATCGCATCCGCATTGCCTGCGGCCTGCTGGGCTGCCGCAAGACCCGGGGTGTTGGTGACAGCACCGCTCATTATGCCGATAAGGGCAGCGATATTGCTCTCACCGCCCAAATAGTATATACACAGCACTATGGCGACGTTGAGCGCAATGCCGAGCACCGCAAGTCCGTTAAGCCTCATGCCACCCTTTTTGAATGATGAGAAGAAGCCGGGACCCACTTGCAGGCCAATGGAGAAGATAAACAGAATCAAGCCGAATTCTCGGATAAAGTGAAGCACTTCACCGTTGACGATGTAGCCGAAGTGACCCATTAGAATGCCCACAAAGAGCACAAAGGTCACACCAAGGCTCACTCCCGCAATTTTCAGCTTGCCGAGGTAAACGCCCGCAGCAATTACAAACGAGTAGAGGGCAATCGTGCTTGCCAGCGACACGTTTCCGGGGCCGATGATGTTGAGTAACCAGGTAAAATCCATATTTTCAGTGAAATAATGATGGGTTTTGAGCTCTCGCTCCGAATTTTACTGCAAAATTAGCTATTTTTTACCAAAACTATTCACCGCACACCCCTTAATCTTTCAACATAAGCGCTCTTTTGTATTAAAAATGAATATACCTCCTGAATTTTCACGCGTGTTACCTTCCCGTGCCTATTGCAAACACGCTCATTTATTGCTATTTTTGCACCACGGTTAGTTACCGGCAACCACTTACCATAAAATCAATACCAATTTCGATACATGAACAGATTTAAATCGCTGATGGCAGCCCTGGCTGTGGCCGCGCTCGCTGCCGCCGCCCAGCAGCCCGAGGACTACACATCGTATGTCAACCCCTTTGTGGGCACCACAAACTACGGCACCACAAATCCCGGCGCGCTTGTGCCCAACGGCATGATGCAGGTAGTGCCCTTCAATGTGATGGGGTCGCAGACAAACAAGTTTGACAAGGACTCCCGCTGGTGGAGCACTCCCTATGAAATCAACAACAAGTTTTTCACCGGCTACGCCCATGTGGCTCTCAGCGGTGTGGGATGCCCCGAGCTCGGCTCGCTCCTGACCATGGCCACCACAGGCAACCTCCAGCCCGACTACCACGATTACGGCTCGGCATACACCTCCGAGCAGGCTGTGCCCGGCTATTACTCAAACCGCCTCACGAAATACAACATCCTGTCGGAGGTCACAGCAACAGCACGCACCTCAGCTGAACGCTACACTTTTCCCGGGGGCAAGGCAAATATCCTCATCAACCTCGGAGAAGGACTCACCAATGAGAGCGGTGCTACCGTGCGCCGCGTAAGCGACACGGAAATCGAAGGTTCCAAACTGCTCGGCACCTTTTGCTACAACTCGCAGGCGGTATTCCCGATATATTTCGTAATGAAAGTGAACCGCAAACCCGATGCAAGCGGCTACTGGAAGATGCAGCCCGTGATGGAGGGACCGGAAAAACATTGGGACAAGGACAACGGCACATATAAAATATACACCAAATATGGCAGGGAACTTTCAGGCGATGACATAGGCTACTTCTTTACCTACGACAGCCTCGCTCCCGGCGAGCAGGTGGAAGTGAGGCTCGGTGTCAGCTTCGTATCCACCGCAAACGCCCGCGAGAATCTGGAGAAAGAACAGCTCAGCTACACCTTTGACGAAATACGCACCCTCGCCCACGACAAATGGAACGCCGACCTTGGACGCATACGGGTGAAAGGTGGCTCCGAGGAACAGCGCAAGGTGTTCTACACTGCTCTATACCACACTCTTATACACCCCAACGTGCTCAACGATGTCAACGGCGAATACCCCCTGATGGAATCGTTCGGCAACGGCAGGAAAGATTATGACCGCTACACCGTGTTCTCTCTCTGGGACACATACCGCAACGTCCACCAGCTCCTCACCCTCGCCTACCCCGAGCGCCAGCTTGATATGGTGCGCAGTATGGTGGACATGTCCAAGGAGTGGGGATGGCTGCCTAAGTGGGAGCTCTATGGCCGCGAGACATTCACCATGGAGGGCGACCCCGCGCTGCCGGTGATTGTCGACACATATCGCAAAGGCATCACCGACTTCGACATCGACTCCGCATACATAGCCATGAAACGGAGCGCCACCACTCCCGGCGCGTTCAACCCCATGCGCCCCGACATTGACCCGTACATTGAGCTCGGATATGTGCCCCTTGGAGCATACGCGGCCGACATGAGCGGCGACAACTCTGTCAGCCATGCGCTGGAATATTATGTTGCCGATGCAGCGCTCGCATGGCTTGCCGAGCAGAGAGGCGACCTCGAATTTGCCAAGGAGCTGCGCCGACGCGCCGCCGGTTACAAAAACTACTACTCCAAGGAGAGCGGCACCCTGCGCCCGAAATATGCCGACGGCAAATTCCTCACCCCATTCAATCCCCGCCAGGGCGAAAACTTCGAGGAGGTGCCCGGATTCCACGAAGGCAGCGCATGGAACTACACTTTCTTTGTTCCCCATGACGTCGAGGGACTTGCCAAACTGATGGGGGGCAAAAAGAAGTTTGTCGACACCCTCCAGAAAGTGTTTGACGAAGGCCTCTACGACCCGGCAAACGAACCGGATATCGCATATCCCTATCTTTTCAGCCGCTTCAAAGGCGAGGAATGGCGCACCCAGCGCGAAGTCAACCGGCTGCTGGGCAAACACTTCACCTCTCAGCCCAACGGCATCCCCGGAAATGACGACACAGGCACCATGTCCACATGGGCCATATTCTCCATGATGGGATTCTACCCCGACTGCCCCGGTGAACCTTACTACACCCTCACATCGCCGGTGTTTGACGAGGTGGAGATGGATCTCGGCAACGGCAAAACCCTTGTCATCGAAGCCCCGCACACATCTCCGGACGACATATACATCAGCTCGATGAGCCTCGGCGACAAGCCCCTGCGCAACTACCGCATCAGCCACGATGAGCTCCTCAAGGGGGGCAAACTGAAGTACAACCTGTCATCAACACCACGCAAATGAAATCATTGCCTGTTATCGCAGCCGCTGCAATAGCGGTGGCCTGCACCACCTCACGTCAAGATGCAAACCCGTCCGTAACCCGGTTTGTCGACCCTCTGATAGGAAGCGGAGGCCACGGCCATGTGTTTGTAGGAGCCAACGTGCCCTTCGGCATGGTGCAGCTCGGCCCCACATCCATCACCCAGGCTTGGGACTGGACATCCGGCTATCATGAAAGCGACAGCACCATCATCGGATTCTCCCACACCCATCTCAGCGGCACAGGTGTCGGCGACCTGTTCGACATCACCGTGATGCCGGTCACCGGTAATGTGCGCTATGCGCGGGGCAACCACGCCGATTCCTTGTCCGGGCTATGGAGCTACGGAGTGAGGAGCCGACAGAAGGTGCGCCCCGGCTACTACAGCGTGCCCCTCGAGCGCTACGGCATTGACGCCGAGCTGACTTCAACATCACGAGTTGGATTCCATCGCTACACCTTCCCCAAAACCGATTCTGCCGCGATAGTGTTCGACCTAATGGACGGCGGATGCTACGACCGCCCCACATCCACCGCCCTTACTCCGGAGGGCAACACCAGAGTTGTGGGCCACCGCTTCTCAACCGGATGGGCTGCCGACCAGAAGGTATACTTCGTGGCCGAGTTTTCCGAACCGTTTGACTCCGTGACCTACCACGGACGCGACAGCATGTTCTGCCGCATAGATTTCCCCGCGGCCGACAGCCGTCAGATTCTTGTCAAGGTGGCTCTCTCCCCCACCTCGGTGGAGGCCGCCAAGGCAAACATGGCCGCGGAGCTCCCCGGATGGGACTTCGACTCTGTGGCCGAGCAGGCCGACAATGACTGGAACAACGCCCTTGCAAAGGTGAACATACAGTCAACCGACACAGCCGAGCTCGTGAAATTCTATACCGCGCTGTATCACACAATGTTCTGCCCGGCTGAGCTTTACGATGTCGGAGCCACACCAGCCTACACCACATATTCCCTCTGGGACACATATCGCGCCGAAATGCCGCTACTGTCAATCATCGAGCCGCAGCGCAGCGCAGAGATGGTGAATGATATGCTTGACATATTTGACATGCAGGGACGCCTGCCGGTGTGGCACCTGTGGCGCAATGAGACAGACTGCATGGTTGGCAACCCCGGCATAATTCCTGTAGCCGACGCTATTGTGAAAGATTTTCCGGGAGTTGACAAACAGCGTGCCCTCAAGGCGATGATTGCCACTGCCAACGACACTGCCCGCGGCGGAGCACTGCGACAGAGCTACGGCTATATTCCCTGCGATCTTTTCACCGAGGCTGTGGCCTACGACATGGAGTATGCAATCGCCGATGCCGCGATAGCAAACGCTGCGACCGCGATGGGCGACACCGCTGTGGCAAATGAATTCACCCGCCGCAGCCACTCATACCGCACATTCTTCGACCCCTCCACCGGATTTATACGCGGCAAGGACAGCAAGGGAGGTTGGCGCACTCCGTTCGACCCCTTCTCCACAACCCACCGTGTTGACGATTACTGCGAGGGCAATGCCTGGCAATACACCTGGCTCGCGCCACATGATGTGGCCGGACTCGAAGCCTGCTTCGGCTCCAAGGAGGCGATGCTGTCCAAGCTCGATTCGCTCTTTGTAGCTCCGTCCGTGCTCACCGGCGACGCTTCTCCCGACATCACAGGCCTCATCGGCCAGTATGCCCACGGCAACGAGCCGGGACATCACACACCTTATATATATACCATGCTCGGCCAGCCTCGCTCAACCTCAGCGCTCGTGCGCAGAATACTTGACGAGATGTACACCACATCGCCCGACGGACTGTGTGGCAACGAGGATGCCGGACAGATGTCGGCATGGTATGTGCTCTCATCGCTCGGATTCTACCCGGTGGAACCGGCCGGTGGCAGATACTGGTTTGGCTCGCCGCTGCATGAAAAAGCACAGATTGAGGTGCCCGGCGGAACATTCACAATACTCGCACCCGGGGTGTCAAAGACCCGCTGCCACATATCATCCGTAAAATTAAACGGCAAGCCTTACGACCTGCCGTTTATCAACCACCGCGACATTATGGCCGGTGGCACACTCGAGTTCACCATGACTGAATGACGGATATCAATCGCGGCGCAGCACAATCTGTTTGCCATCGACCGCCGCTCCGTCAAGAAAAATTTTTGTTACAATAACGGGCTTTTTGTCCTTCCACGAGAAAGTGTTGTTCAGAGTAACAACACTTTCTTTGTTGTCATACCGTATCGTGATATCCTTTGTATAGCTTTTGTCGCGGGGAAACTCGCCAATCACCAGGCGCCACTCACCGCTCGGCTCGTTGACTTTCTTGTCGGGATTCCATCTGATCATCTCCTTGAACCTGATGCCATGGAATATCGCCGGCAACGCACGGGAAAGCATGCTTTGGTCATCGCCGTCCCACACTGCGTCATAGCTGTTGCCGTCAATCTCAATGCTCACCTCCGAGCCAATAATGTTAGCGGCACTTTCGGGGTCAAGCAGACTGGAGGAATTGCTGTCCAGAATATCCACCTCAAGATATAAGGGCATGATGTCCCAAATCATATCATCGTCCGGTTCATCACTGCTGCAGGAGCATAACACTCCCAGCCCCATCAAAATAGTTGCTCCAAATGATAATAGTTTTCTCATAAATATGGTGTTAGAGGGTTAATATCGCAAATATAGGCATTTAATTTGAATATGCAGCATTCCCACGACAAATTCCAATGTAATATTCTCGCAATCAACGAAAGGGGGCGGCGGAAAAGACCGTCGCCCCCTTTGTGTATTGTATGGGTGGTGATTCAATCGATGAGGCTGTGGCCTGTCATCTCGGCGGGCTGCTTGAGCCCCATGATGCTGAGAATTGTGGGAGCCACGTCCGCGAGCTTGCCGTCCTGCACTTTAGCGTTTTTGTTTTCAGTCACGTAAACGCAGGGTACGGGGTTGAGGGAGTGAGCGGTGTTGGGAGTGCCGTCAGGGTTGACAGCGTTGTCGGCGTTGCCGTGGTCGGCGATGATTATCACCTCATAGTCAGCGGCTTTTGCAGCCTCCACAGTGCGTTCAACGCAGGCATCGACAGCTTTGACTGCCTTTTCGATAGCTTCGTACACACCGGTGTGTCCCACCATGTCGCCATTGGCGTAGTTCACAACGATGAAGTCGAATTCCTGCGATTTGATTGCCTCGACGAGTTTGTCGCACACCTCGAAAGCGCTCATTTCGGGCTTCAGGTCATATGTAGCAACCTTGGGCGAAGCCACAAGTATGCGCTCCTCGCCTTCGTAGGGGGCTTCGCGGCCACCGTTGAAGAAGAATGTCACATGGGCATATTTTTCTGTCTCTGCAATGTGAAGCTGCTTTTTGTCGAGCGAAGAAAGATATTCGCCGAGGGTATTGCCCACATTCTCCTTGTCGAAAAGGATATGCACGCCGGTGAAAGAGGCATCGTAGGGGGTCATGCAATAGTATTGCAGATCGGGAATGGTCTTCATACCGGCCTCGGGGATATCGTGCTGGGTCAGTGCCACTGTGAGCTCTTTGGCTCGGTCGTTGCGGTAGTTGAAGAAAATAACGGCATCGCCCTCCTTGATTGTGCCGTCCACTGTGGAATTGTTGATGGGCTTGATGAATTCATCGGTGATATCTTCATCATAGCTTTCCTGCATGGCCTTCACCATATCGGTGGCCTGCTTGCCCTCGCCGTTGACCAGAAGGTCGTATGCCACCTTGACACGCTCCCAGCGTTTGTCTCTGTCCATAGCGTAATAGCGTCCGACAATAGATGCGATTGTGCCGGCGCTTGACGCGCAGTGGGCGGTTAGCTGTTCGATGAAGCCTTTGCCGCTGCGGGGGTCAGTGTCACGGCCATCCATGAAGCAGTGGATGTACACCTTTTCAAGACCGTAAGCCTTTGCTATGTCGCAAAGAGCGAAAAGGTGGTCGAGCGATGAGTGCACACCACCGTTGGAAGTGAGGCCCATGAAGTGGATAGCCTTACCGTTGTCGCGGGCATACGAGAAAGCGCTCTTCACCTCGGGATTTTCCATTATGGAGCCATCCTTGCAAGCCTTGTTGATTTTCACAAGGTCCTGGTACACCACCCGGCCGGCACCTATATTAAGGTGACCCACCTCACTGTTGCCCATCTGACCGTCGGGCAATCCCACATTTTCGCCGCTTGCCTGAAGCTGCGAATTAGGATAGTTTTTAATGAGTGAATCCCAGTAGGGTGTTGGTGTCGAGAAAATGACATCGCTCTTGGAATGGTTGCCTATGCCCCATCCGTCAAGAATCATGAGTAACGCTTTCTTAGCCATTATACTGAATGTTTTTTAGGTTTCTGATAATTACTGCAAAAGTAGTCACTTTTTTTGGTACGCGAAGCAGACTGTGCTGAAAATTGTGTTAAGGATACACCCTTGGGAGCTGTTGATATAAAAATATTCCCCGAGGCGAAGCCGGGCAGTCGCTAAACAGGGTAAAAGCACGCTGACGTGTTTACCGGCCGCATGACTTCGCCTTTGGGAACGACTCAATAAAACTCAATCAGTTTTTGCAATGGTATCAGTATTTCAGCAAAGTTATCTCAGGCAGCGTCAATGGCCAAAAATTCGAGTTCGAAATTTGTTCGAATTTGGATGTATGAAGTGAACGAGTTATAAATTTGCTCAAATAAATCCGCTATAATACTGATATGCAGATACTTGAAAATTGCACAGGTTAGAAAATTATTGGACGCATATTTCCGTCATAAGACCGGATTTGAACAAAATTTGAACAGCTGTTTTTGTTCAAATTTTGTTCAAATTCAGTTCGAAAAAAGTTCGAAAAGTCCTCTTATCTACCTATTTTTCAATCGATTACAAAAACAAAAAAATGAGACTTTCAAGCCGATTTGATGACCCTGTTCAAAATCTGTTCAAATATTGGCAAACAGTTGTAATCAGGCCAATCCGTGCAGTTCGAAAATAGTTCGAATTCAGTTAAAGAGGTGAGCGAGTTAGAAATCTATTCTAATAAATTCAATATAATGCTGATATACAGAGGTTTAAAATTTACACAGGTTAGATTCTTTTTACTCGCAGATTTCCGATGCAAGCCCAGATTTGAACAAAATTTGAACAGCCGGTTTGTTCAAATTTTGTTCAAATTCTGTTCGAAAATAGTTCGAGAAACGCCCATATATAGCTATACTCCAATATATTACAAACCACCTAAATTTCAACTTTCCGGCCAATCTCATGGCAGTGTTCAAAATTTGTTCAAATATCGGAAATGCGGGGATAACATTGTATTTTTGCCAATTTTAAAAAGTTCGAAAAAAGTTCGATAAGTACTACATAATCAGCTCATTTAATGGCGATTGTGTAAGTATATTTTTACTTAGGCAGGCATCGGAAATAATTTTGTAATTTTGCATTACGAAAGGTTAGTTTATTATATGGAAAAGGTAAATCGTTCAAGAAGCGAGCTACTGCGCAGGTATTTCGTCTTCGTCATAGCTCTGTTCTTCATATCTTTGGGAGTCAGCCTTATAACCCGCTCACTTGTTGGCACCTCCCCTATTTCAAGCATACCATACGTGATGAGCCTCAACACAGCGCTGTCGATGGGCACCTTCATTCTGATTCTCAACCTCGTGCTTATGGTCGGGCAGATGCTGATGCTCGGAGCTGATGGTATAAGAAAGTGCAAAGTAGACCTGCTGATGCAGCTCCCGGTTTCGGTAGCGTTCGGGCTCTTTGTAGACATGACAATGGCTATGCTCGCATTTTATCAACCGGAAAACTATGTTGTCAAACTGTCAACCATAGCTCTCGGATGCGTAAGCATGGCTATAGGCATATCGCTTGAGGTTATTGCCGATGTGTCGATGGTCAGCGGTGAGTATTTTGTGCATATAGCGTCGCAACGGTTCAAAAAGGAGTTTGGAGTTGTCAAGATAATGTTTGATATATCGCTTGTGGTTATAGCGGTGGGGTGCTCATGGATTCTCGCCGGAAGAATTGACGGAGTGCGTGAGGGCACCCTCCTCACCGCCCTGCTCACCGGCCCGCTTGTGCGCCTGTTCATGCCGCGCCTCGCATTTGTTGGCAGATGGGAAAGCGAAGAATCCAAGATACACACCGGCGCTACTGATTCAACAGGAAGCAGCCACTGCGTCATAACCATAGCACGCGAGTATGGCAGCGGAGGCCACGATATAGGCAGGATGATTGCCGAGCGCCTCGGCATACGCTTTTGGGACAATACCATGATGGCAATGGTGGCCAAAGAGAGCGGTTTCAGCGAGGAGAAGGTGCGGGAATATGACCAGCGGCTTCCTCACAGCCTGCTGTATGAAATGGTGTTTGACGATTATTCTGTGCCTGTTGAGCGCAGCATGAGCATGAAGGACGCGCTGTTTGTTGCCCAGAGCCGCGTCATCAGACGGCTGGCGGATGAGGGGGCGTGTGTGATTGTTGGGCGGTGCAGCGACTATGTTCTCCAGGACAAGCCCGACTGCATACACATATATCTCCATGCCTCAACCGATTACAAAATCAAGCGGGCGATAGAGTACTACAGCATCCCTGCCGACAAAGCCTCGGCTACTGTTGCGCAGACAAACTCAGCCAGAGCTGCCCATTATGCCTACTACACCGGCAAGCGGTGGGATGACACGCGCAACTATCATGCGGTGTTTGACACCTCGAAGATGAGCGCCGAAGCTATCTGTGACGCCGTATGCCGTCTGTACAATGCCAATATCAGCGAGTGTACAGCTGCATCAGCCGGGGGTAATAGCCCTGAGGAACAAAGCGTTGCCGAGCCGCAGATGATATAGCGGCGTTGTGCCAAGGCAGGGCAAGCGCCTGCCTCACTGCCCTGCCGAGCGAATCGACATCCGCGGGGGTGGAAAGCAGACCATTGTCAGGAGTGATGAGTTCAGGAATACCACCTATGCGCGACCCCACAACAGGTGTGCCGCAGCAAAGCGACTCAATCACTGAAAGAGGATTGTTTTCAAACCACACCGAGGGGATGACGCTGACAGCTGAGCGGGCGAGGAGCGCGGCTACCTGCTCCACTGTCCCTGCGCCTGCAAAGGTGATGTAGGGAGAGCGTCCATAACGCTCCCGGAGGGCACTCTCCATCGGTCCGGTGCCCATGATTGTCAGTGGCAATGAGTAGCGCGAGGCCGCCTGAGCAAGGAGTTCCACCCCTTTTTCAGGTGACAGACGGCCAATGTAGCAGGCTCCGCAACGCTGCAGGCCGTTATCGCTGAACATATCGGTATTGGCAAAGTTGCTGATCACAGCGAGCTTGCTCTGAGGCCATCCACCCTCAGCCATTTTGCCGCGCATGAAATCGCTCGGACAGATAAACGCATCCACGCAATCGAGCAGCGCACCGCGGCTCCATCTGCGGGCTTCAAGATAGCCGAGCACAGACGCCGCAAGTGAATTTTTCATGCACCGTCGCTTGATCACAGCTAATGGATCTGTCATGCAATCAGTGCATACATTGCCGTTGCAAAGGCATGAGTATGTGGGACAAACAAGCTTGTAATCGTGCAGCGTCCACACAACCTTGCATCCCGCACCATGCGCCATCTGCGCGATGCGGGGCGATATGTAGGAGTGGATGTTATGGAGATGCACCACATCAGGTCGAAACTCGTCGAGAGCCTTGCCAATAATCGAGTCTACTCCTGCGCCAAGGATACGCGCCGCGGCCTTAAGTTTCTGCGAGGCTGTGCCGTCGATTCTCACCCCCGGCAGGCTGTAGGAGCCCGGGGGAAGGGGCAGATTGTCAGGGTGGCTCATAGTCATCACCGCCACATCATGACCGGCGCCGCGCAACAGCTTCTCAACTTCGAGAAAATGCACGCAGTCACCACCGCCACGCCTGTAAAACTTATTTACCAGAAGAATGCGCATCGGCAACGGAAGCGGCTCAATTGTTCCAGGTGCGGGCAAGGCCACCCTCACCTGTCTCCTTATATATTGAGGGGAGGTCGTGGCCGGTCTGCTTCATCACCTCAACCACACGGTCGAACGACACCCGGTGGCCGCCATCGGTAAACGCCGAGTAGAGATTGGCATCAAGGGCGCGGGCAGCGGCGTAGGCATTGCGCTCGATGCAGGGAATCTGCACAAGTCCGCAAACCGGGTCGCAGGTCATGCCGAGGTGATGCTCGAGACCCATCTCGGCAGCATATTCAATCTGCGCGGGGCTGCCGCCGAACAGCTGGTTTGAAGCGGCTGCCGCCATAGCACAGGCGACCCCGACCTCGCCCTGACACCCCACTTCGGCACCGGCAATGGAGGCATTATGCTTCACCACATTGCCTATAAGGCCGGCGGTTGCGAGAGCGCGGTAGATCCGGGCATCGGAGAAATCGCGGCTCTTTTTAAGGTGGTAGAGCACGGCGGGCACCACACCGCAGGAGCCACATGTGGGAGCTGTGACAATCTCACCACCGCTGGCATTCTCCTCGCTGACGGCAAGAGCATACGAGAACACCAGACCCCGGCTTTGGAGATTACTCTTGTAGCCGGAAGCGCGCACATGGTACGTCGCGGCTCGGCGGCGCAGGTTCAACGGGCCGGGCAACACCCCCTCGCGGTCAAGTCCACGCTCTACGGCGGCGCTCATTGTCTGCCACACCTGCGCGAGATAATCCCAGATTTCGGGTCCTTCGCACTGCTCCACATACTCCCAGTATGACCTGCCTGTTCTCTCGCACCATTCAAGGATGTCGGTAAGGGTATTCATGTCATACACGTCGGGGGTCATAGCACCGCGGTTTCCCTCCTCGGCAAGCTCACCGCCACCGATGCTGAAAACCGTCCATGAGTCCATCACCTCACCTGCAAGGTTGAGAGCCTCGAATTTCATGCCGTTAGGATGGTATGGCAAAAAAATGTTTGGCTGCCACACAATCTCCACCGGAGCCACGGGCTCGAGTGTCTCTATTATGGCAACGTCAGTGAGGTGGCCCTTGCCTGTTGCGGCGAGTGCCCCGTAGAGTGTAACTACAAATTTGCTTGCGCCGTGGGCGCGCTGCGCAAAGAGCTGCGAGGCTCTGCGGGGGCCCATTGTATGGCTGCTTGAGGGTCCGGTGCCTATGCGGTATAATTCGCGTATGGATTTCATCAGGAATAAGGTATTAGCGGTTCATTAAAAAAGCCCGGCGGACTTGGATTCTTCCGCCGGGCTGATTGATGTTCGATATTCAGAGTCCGGACATCTTAGTCACGGAAGAATTTCATGAGGTTGTTCTCAATCTTCTTGTTGCCGAGGAGCAGAAGCTGCAGGTTGTTGTTGAGCATTGCTGCGCCGCGGCTGCGGTTGAAGTTGATTGCATTTTCCTCGAAGCTGTAGGGACGACCCTCTTTGTCAACATTAACAACGTTGAACACAACCACTCCGGTGCTGCCCTTGACGGGGCCGGTGAGTTTGCCGGGCTCAGTAACGCTGACAGTTGCGGCGAAGTCGGGACCACCGACTCCGGGGTTGTAGATGGAGAGCTGACCGAAGTTGACAGAAGTTGTGTCAACCTTGGTGCCCATGAGCTGAGCATATCCGGCAAGGTCGTTTGCTTTGCCTTTGTACTGGTCGATGAGAGCGGCTGCCTTCTTGTTGTTGCGCACCTCGGATGTGAGATATGTATTCACATTTGCAGCGGTTGCGGGCACATACTTGTCGTAGATGTCGGTAAGAGCTACAGCGATGAAGCGGCCGTCGGTCTCCTCACCGAATATAGGTGACACACTGCCCTTCTTGGCATCCATAGCCCAGTGCACAGCTGCGCGGCTGGAGGGGAGGTTGTCAATCTGGGGAGAAGATGTGCTGACAATAGTGGGGAAAGTCTGGAAACCGGCCTCGGCTGCGTTTGCAACAAAGTCGGCAGCAGTCTTATTGTTGTTGATGAATGTCTGGAGGTCAGCCTCAAGTTTGTTGACGGTAGCGCGTGAGGGCTCGGCGGTGAAATGCACCTCGGCGAGGTCGTAGACTGCCACCGGAGCCTTGCGGCTGTTAACCTTTACAACAACGGCACCTTCAGAAGAGGTGGTGTCGGGAATGAAGTATGTGCCGACTGTTGCAGAAGCGAGCGCATCGCGCATTGCCGCCACCTGAGGGTCAAGAAGAGAGAGAGCGAGGTCGCGCTGCACAGATTCAACACCTGCTATAGTTGAGAGGCTGTCGAATGAGATTCGGCCTGCATTCAGTTCGCGGGTAATTGAGTCAGCGGTGGCACGGCTGCCGCGGAGAGCAAAAATGTTGATGTTCATTGAATCGGTTTCAACAGATTTGCCGATGAGTTTTGCCAGAGTGAAGTCGTTGCCGATTCGTGACACGAGGGCAGCGTTTCCAACCGATGTTGTGTCGGCAAACTTTTTGAGGCGTGCATCGAGAATAGACGCGGCTGCCACTTTGTTGCGGTTAACGACAAAGTCGGGCATATCAACGAGTCCTTCGGTAGAGGGCTGAGCCTTGAGAGCATCGATTGCATTCTCAACAGCTTTTTCGGCAGCGGTGATGTCGTCAGCCGAGGGAGCGATCTCTACAGCGATGTAGTTGATGGCGCGCTGGGGCTCGTCAAGCAGATAGTTCTGTTTGTTTTTCTGCCATTCGTCCTGCAGCTCGCTGTCAGACACAGCGTAGTCGTCATCTGAAAGAGAAGAGAAATCCTTCATGGCGTAAGCCACCTGCACGGTAGCGGCGTTTTCGTCATAGAGAGCTTTGGCGTCAAGTTCGTTTGCAGTGAGGGTACCCATGAAAAGGGTATTGAATTTCTGGCGGAGCAGAGATTCCTCCATCTGGGTTTCGAGCGATTTCCAATACTGGCGCAGCTGGGCGGCGCTTGCCTCATCAATGCCGTAGTTCACGGGATTGTATGCCATATCGTGGAGAGCGCTCGCGCTCTGGATTCCCTGCTGGCGGAGCATACCGTCGAGGTAGAAAGAGCCGCTGCCGAGCATAGCGTCGGTGAGCTCAGCGTCAGTAACCTTCAGGCCGAGCTTCTCCATCTCCTCTTTGAAGAGCTTTTCGCTGACCATTGCACTGAGCACCTGCTGCTGGAGCACAGCCTGATCAATTTTGCGGCCAGACTGCTGCACCTGCTGGTTAGCCTGCTCAACACGCTGCTGAAATTCCTGAACGTCAATTTTCTGCCCTCCGACCTTGGCCACTGTGGTGCCGGTTCCGAAGAGCGTTCTGCCGGAAGTAAAGAAGTCACCGACAATGAACGCCAAGAGCGCCAGGCCGATGATTACAAGCAAAAGCACTGATTTGCTTCTGATTTTTTCTAATGTTGCCATTGATTATTCTGATATTTTTTTGATTGGCTTGAATTATAGCGCACAAAGATACGCTTTTTTCTGCTTTTGGCCAAATATGACTCTTTATACACGCTTTTTTAGGCGCAATATTGATGGATTTGCATCTTTTAATCTCTTTTAGTGCTGTAGATGAGACCGTTTGGGTGAGTTTGTTGTTATACTGATGTAACAAAACTGTAGAAAACGCACATAAACAGATTCAAGTATTTAATATTCACAGCAGTAAGCAGCAGTATTTTCAACATCCCTCGTCTCTGCGAGTCGGGTAGTGATACCGGGCGGCAGAGCTCTCATAAATAAATAGTTGAAACGTGAGAGGAGGAGCCGGGTAACCCGCGGCTCCTCCTTTTTCGTTCACAACGCAAGGGGGGGGTCAGACGTTGAACAGGAAGTGCATGATATCGCCGTCGGCGACAACGTATTCCTTTCCTTCCACTCCCATCTTGCCTGCGGAGCGCACAGCGGCCTCGGAGCCGAGAGCCACATAGTCGTCATATTTAATCACTTCCGCGCGGATAAATCCTTTTTCAAAATCGGTGTGTATGACACCGGCACACTTCGGAGCCTTGCTGCCGCGCATGAATGTCCACGCACGCACCTCATCGGCTCCGGCGGTGAAGAAAGTCTGGAGGTCGAGCAGCGCGTAAGCAGCCCTGATAAGGCGCGCCACACCCGACTCCTCAAGGCCAATCGACTCAAGGAATTCCTTGCGGTCCTCGAATGTCTCGAGCTCGGCAATCTCCGCCTCTGTCTGAGCGGCCACCACAAGCACGCCGGCATTCTCAGCCTTCACCGCCTCTTTCACCGCCTCGACGTATGCGTTGCCGGTAGCGGCAGATGCGTCATCGACATTGCACACATACAGCACCGGCTTGGAGGTGAGCAGAAAGAGCTCCTTTGAATATTTCTCCTCATCGGGGGTCTCCATAGCCACCGAGCGTGCAGGCTTTCCGGCCTCAAGAGCCTCCTTTATGCGTGCAAGCACCTCATATTGCATCTTTGCGACCTTGTCGCCACCGGTCTGGGCCTGCTTGTATGTCTTGGCTATACGGGCGTCAACAGTCTCGAGGTCCTTTATCAGCAGCTCATAGTCTATTATCTCCTTGTCTCTGACGGGATTCACAGAGCCGTCCACATGGGTGATATTGTCATCGTCAAAGCAGCGGAGCACATGGATTATGGCATCTGTTTCCCTGATATTTGCCAGGAATTTATTTCCGAGCCCCTCGCCTTTACTCGCGCCTTTCACCAGCCCTGCAATGTCCACAATCTCCACTGTAGCGGGGACGATACTACGGGGATTGCACATCTCAACGAGTTTGTTGAGGCGTTCGTCGGGCACGGTGATGACGCCGACATTGGGCTCGATAGTGCAGAAAGGGAAGTTTGCGGACTGTGCCTTGGAGTTGGAGAGACAGTTGAACAGGGTGGATTTGCCAACGTTAGGCAATCCTACTATGCCACATTTTAATGCCATATTATATTATGATTTATTCGTTTTTCAAAATAGAGTGTCACTTCTTTGCAAACAGCTTCGATATATTGTAGCCCATCTCCTTTACTCTCGAGACCATAGGGGTGATTATGGGCCGGAAGGGGCGTTCGGCAGAGGGGGTGTATATATAGAGCTGCGACGGGTGGCAGGCTATGCGCGTCGTCACCCCGAATTCCATCGGCTCGCCGTCGATATGCGCGGGTCCGGGCGCCTTGCGGGTGATAGTGGCTTCGGTGGTGCGGAATGTGTGGATGAGTGTATTGCGGTCGATATAGCCGGTGAGCAGATCCACTCCTACAAGAGCTGTAGTCAGCGGATTGCCGCTATGAATTATCGTCACATCAAGGAGGCCGTCGGTCATGGATGCCCTTGGGGCAATGTACGCGTTGTTGCCATACTGCGACGCGTTGCACACCGCCACCACGAAGGCTTTTTCCGTGAGCACCTTGCCGTTGGCCGATATGATGTATTCGTCGGCATTGAAGTTGCGGAACTCCTCGAAGGCACTCTTTATATATGTAATGAATCCCCGCTGCTTCTGCGCCGCAAATTTTTTGCTCACCGCCGCATCGAAGCCCATACCGAATGTGCAGAAAAAGGGCATATCGTTCGCAGTTCCGTAGTCACAGGCCACAATATGATCCTCGGCTATGATTTCGAGCGCGGCATCGATATCAACCGGTATGTCAAGGTGACGTGCAAGGCCATTTCCGGAGCCGCAAGGCAGAATACCCAATGCAGTGCGCGAGCCGCAGAGCGCTTTGGCGGTTTCATTGACAGTGCCGTCGCCGCCTGCCACCATCACGGTGTGAAACCCCTTGTCAACAGCCTCCCGGGCAAATCGGGTGGCATCGCCGCGTGCGGTTGTCCAGGCCACCTCCATATCCATGCCTGAACCGTGCAGACGCTCCCGCACCAATTTGTCAAGCCCCCGCTTGTTTGTGGTGCCGGAAATAGGGTTAACTACTAATAGACTGCGCTTGGTTTTCATTTCGCCTGCAAAATTAAGGCTTTTCCACCATATATTGCCCATCCTGCTTAAAAAACTGACTTCCGGCTCGCCATACACCTATTTATATATAGGCGACTTTATAAACCGGCGGTCCGAGACCTTTGCCCTTAAAATGACTGTGGGCTGACCTCCCGGTCAGCCCACAGTCATTTACACATAGTACTTAACGTCAGTGGATTTTTATCTGAATGTCTAATCTTACGTAGTATGAAAAAGCTTTTGTTTTTGTTTTGCGTTACAAAGTTAATGGATTTTCCATCCAAAACAGCGAATAAAAATTATGTTTTTAAACATATTTCCAGAGCCTAAAAATTTTCTTGTGTTATAATCTGAAAGTTTCAAGGCCGATTCGAGCCTAATTCTTATACTTTTCAAATCAAAAGACACAATTCGGTTATAAATTGTAATTTGTAAAATTTCGTTAACCGCATCTATCCGGCTTCCGGAGCGGATTTCAGATAATAATGAATAATTATAAGCAATTATTACATTTTTCATCGTATTTATGCTGCAATCATATTTTTAACACACAATTTTTATCACTATCGCGACATTTTGCTACCTTTGCGCCCATAAAAACTGACAAATGTCAGTTTTCAGTATTCTTGCAGATGAAAGATATTCACTTCACCAAGATGCACGGCATAGGCAATGACTACATCTATATAGATTGTAGCGATGGCGAGCCGGAAGAGCTTCCGGAGCTGGCTGTGCGTCTGAGCGACCGTCACAAAGGCATAGGCGGTGACGGCATAATACTTATCTGCCCCTCTGACCGCGCAGACTTCAAGATGAGAATCTTCAATGCCGACGGCTCCGAGGCAAAGATGTGCGGCAACGGCAGCCGGTGCGTCGGCAAATATGTGTACGACAAAGGATTGACCGACAAAAAGACCGTAACATTGGAAACTCTCGCCGGAATAAAGACTCTGGATATGAAAACATCAGACGGGAAGGTTGAGAGTGTGACCGTTGACATGGGCAAGCCTGTACTCACCCCCGCCGAGATACCGGTAGTCACAGACATTCCTCTGAGCGTCGATATTCCGGTGCAGACATCGCTCGGCAAAGTGAGGGTCACAGCAGTGTCCATGGGCAATCCGCACGGAGTTATTTTTACCGAAGACCTGTCTGATGAATTTGTGCTCACACTCGGCCCCGAACTGGAAAAGCATCCGATGTGGCCTGACAGAGCCAACATTGAGTTTGCCAGAGTTGACTCTCGCCACCATATCACCATGAGAGTGTGGGAGCGCGGCAGCGGTGAGACCATGGCCTGTGGCACCGGAGCATGCGCCACCGCTGTTGCGGCACAGCTCACAGGGCGCGCCGACAGCGATGTGACAATAGCCCTTGCCGGCGGCGACCTGTCGATAAGCCTCGGCGGGGATGGCCATGTGTATATGACCGGAGGTGCGACAACCGTATTTGAAGGAACAGTAACCATATAACAACGATGATACACGTCAACGACAATTTCATCAAGCTTCCCTCAAGCTACCTTTTTTCCGAGATAGCCCGCAGGGTGGAGCAATTCGCGGCAACCAACACAGGCGAGCCGGTGATAAGAATGGGCATCGGCGATGTTACACGCCCGATATGTCCGGCAGCAGTGGCAGCCATGGAGAAAGCCATAGCCGACGAGGCCACAGAGCGCACCTTCAAAGGCTACGGACCTGAGCAAGGCTATCTTTTTCTTCGCGAAAAGATTGTTGAGCACGACTATAGGGCAAGGGGCATCGATATAGCCGCCGACGAGATTTTTGTGAGCGACGGAGCCAAGAGCGACACCGGAAATATCGGTGACATCCTATCCACTGACGCAACGGTGGCAGTCACCGACCCGGTATACCCTGTGTATGTTGACACAAATGTGATGGCCGGAAGAGCGGGAGAGCTTGCCGACGGCAGATGGAGCCGGATTGAATATCTGCCCTGCCGCGCGGAAAACAGCTTTATCCCCGCCCTGCCACAAACCGCACCGGACGTGATATACCTCTGCTACCCCAACAACCCGACCGGCACAACCCTCACCCGCCCACAGCTTAAACAATGGGTTGACTACGCCCGCAGGCACAACTCGCTGATACTCTTCGATTCAGCCTACGAGGCGTATATTACCGAAGAGGATGTGCCTCACTCAATATACGAAATAGAGGGAGCGAAAGAGGTGGCTATTGAATTTCGCAGCTATTCAAAAACAGCCGGATTCACCGGCATAAGATGCGGCTACACAGTTGTGCCTCACGCCCTCAAAGGTATAGCGCCGGACGGCACTGCTGTTGAGCTCAACTCATTGTGGAACCGCCGCCAGTGCACCAAATTCAACGGTGCCAGCTACATATCTCAGCGGGCAGCCGAGGCTCTGTACACCGAAGAGGGCAGAAAACAGGTGCGCCAAACTATCGATTATTATATGGCCAACGCCAAAATGCTGCTTGACGGGCTCACGGGCGCAGGCATAGAATGTTTCGGAGGCATCAACGCTCCTTATATATGGATAAAGACACCCGGCGCACTCACCTCCTGGCAGTTTTTTGACCTGCTGCTGGAAAAATGCCACCTTGTAGGCACTCCCGGCGTAGGATTCGGACCATGCGGCGAGGGCTACCTGCGTCTTACCGCCTTTTCGAGCCACGACAACACAGCCGCGGCTGTGGCACGAATCAAAAGACTTGCATTTTAAAATACAAACCACTACTTTTGCCAAAAACAATTTGAAATCTCAAAAGTGATGATTAACCGAAACCATTAGAGAGATCGAAAATTTCAAAATCATTCAAAAAAATCAATTAATCGCTAACGCTTATGTCGCAACTGAGATTTAAAGTGGTCGATGAGGCTTTCAACAGAAAGGCCGACCCGGTGGAGATACCGGCTGAACGACCCGAAAAGTATTATGGCCGCAATGTGTTCAACCGCCAGAAAATGTTTGAATACCTGCCGGCTAAGACCTATCAGGCACTGTGCAACGCCATCGACAACAAAGAGCCGCTGCCAAGGGAAGTGGCCGACAGTGTTGCCGAAGGCATGAAAAAATGGGCCATTGACAATGGCGCGCGCCACTACACACACTGGTTTCAGCCGCTCACTGAAACAACCGCCGAAAAACATGACGCGTTTGTTGACCATGACGGCAAAGGTGGCGTTGTGGAGAACTTCAACGGCAAACTCCTTGTTCAGCAGGAGCCCGACGCATCAAGCTTTCCCAACGGTGGCATAAGAAACACCTTCGAGGCCAGAGGCTACAGCGCGTGGGACATATCTTCTCCCGCCTTCATTCTCGGAAACACCCTCTGCATTCCCACCATATTCATATCATACACCGGCGAATCGCTCGACTACAAGACCCCGCTGCTGCGAGCCCTCAACAGTGTTGACAAGGCCGCGACAGCTGTGGCTAACTATTTCTATCCGGAAACCAAGCATGTCAAAACATACCTCGGATGGGAGCAGGAATACTTTCTGGTAGACGAGGCACTTTACTCCGCCCGCCCCGACCTCATGCTCACCGGACGCACCCTCATGGGACACGAATCCGCTAAAAACCAACAGCTCGAGGACCACTATTTCGGCTCGATACCCTCACGGGTGGAGGCCTTCATGCTCGACCTCGAGATAGAGGCCCACAAGCTCGGCATACCCGCCAAAACACGCCATAACGAAGTGGCGCCCAATCAGTTTGAGCTCGCCCCCATATTCGAGGAATGCAACCTTGCCAACGACCACAACCAGCTCATCATGTCTGTAATGGCCGAAGTGGCCCGCAGGCACCATTTCAGAGTGCTTCTCCACGAAAAACCGTTTGCAGGAATCAACGGCTCCGGCAAGCACAACAACTGGAGCCTCGGCACCGACTCCGGTGTGATGCTCTTCTCGCCCGGCAAAACAAGAAAGGACAATCTCCGCTTCCTCACATTCGTTGTCAACGTAATGGCCGCGGTGCACCGCCACAACGCCCTGCTCAAAGCATCCATCATGTCGGCCACAAACGCCCATCGTCTCGGGGCCAACGAGGCGCCCCCGGCCATCATATCCATATTCACCGGCTCACAGCTCGCCCAGATTCTCGACACTGTTGAAAATTCCACCAACGCCGAGCTCGCCGACCTTGACAACCGCGAGGGTCTGAATCTCAACGTGTCGCAGATTCCCGAGATAACACTTGACAACACCGACCGCAACCGCACATCGCCATTTGCCTTCACCGGCAACCGCTTTGAATTCAGAGCCGTGGGCTCGAGCGCCAACTGCGGAGCGGCGATGATAGTGCTTAACGCCGCCGTGGCTGAGCAGTTCATCGACTTCAAGGCAAAGGTGGATGCCCGTATAGCCTCCGGCGAGTCGCTCAACCAGGCTCTCATCGAAGAGATCCGCACCCTCATAAAGGAATGCAAGGCAATACACTTCGACGGCAACGGCTACTCCGACGAATGGAAAGAGGAGGCCGCACGCCGCGGGCTCGACTGGGAGACAAGCGTGCCCCTGATTTTTGACGCATATCAGCTCAAATCATCCATTGATATGTTTCGCACAACAGGCGTGTTCACTGAAGTTGAGCTCGCCGCGCGCAACGAAGTCAAATGGGAAATGTACACCAAGAAAGTGCAGATTGAAGCGCGCGTGCTCGGCGACCTCGCTATAAACCATGTGATACCTGTCGCCACCCGCTACCAGTCGATTCTCCTTGACAACATCTGCCGCATCAAGAGCATATTCCCCGCCGAGAAGTTCGAGAATATTGCCGGTGCGGACATTGCTACCGTTGAGAAAATCGCCTACCATACGAAAATAATCAAGGAAGAGGTGGCCGCGATGGTAGATGCACGCCGTGTGGCAAACAGACTCGAATCCGAGCGCGGCAAAGCGATAGCCTACCATGACACCGTTGTGCCCCGGATGACAACCATCCGCTACCACATCGACAAGCTCGAGCTGATGGTTGACAACGAAATGTGGCCGCTGCCAAAGTATCGCGAACTGCTGTTTATCCGCTGACCTGTAAAAATACGCAAACTTATGTCAGACAAAAAATTACGATTTGAAACCATGCAGCTGCATGTCGGCCAGGAGCAGCCGGACCCCGCTTCCGATGCCCGTGCGGTGCCTATATATCAGACAACATCATACGTATTCCGCAGCTCGCAGCACGCCGCCGACCGCTTTGCGCTCAAAGAGCCGGGCAACATTTACGGACGCCTGACCAACTCCACCCAGGATGTGCTCGAAAAGCGCATTGCCGCCCTTGAAGGCGGAGTGGCAGCCCTCGCAGTTGCAAGCGGAGCCGCAGCCGTGACCTACGCCCTCGAGAACATTGCCCACCAAGGCGACCACATTGTTGCCGCCGACAATATATACGGAGGGTCGTACAACCTCATTTCCCACACCTTCGAGCCCCGCGGCATCGAATCGACATTTGTAAATCCGCGCGACCTTAAGGCTGTAGAGGCGGCGATAAAGCCAAACACCAAGGCTGTGTTCGTCGAGACATTCGGCAACCCCAATTCCGATGTCACCGACCTTGACGCCATAGCCGAGATAGCCCACCGCCACAACGTTCCCCTGATTGTCGACAACACCTTCGGCACCCCCTTCCTCATCCGCCCCATAGAGCACGGAGCCGACATCGTTGTCCACTCCGCCACCAAATTCATCGGCGGCCACGGCACAACCCTCGGCGGAGTGATTATCGACTCAGGCAAATTTGACTGGAAAGCGAACGCAGACAAATTTCCCACGATAGCGATGCCGGATCCCAGCTACCACGGAGCTGTGTTTGCCGACATTGCCGGGGAGGCAGCTTTTGTCACACGCATACGCGCGGTGATTTTGCGCGACACCGGCGCTGCCATATCCCCCTTCAATGCCTTCATTCTGCTGCAGGGAGTTGAAACCCTGTCGCTCCGCATTGAGCGCCATGTTGAAAATGCCCTGAAGGTTGTCAGCTATCTTGCCTCCCACCCCAAGGTGGCCAAGGTGAACCACCCCTCACTCCCCGACCACCCTGACCACGAGTTGTATAAAAAGTATTTTCCAAACGGTGGAGGAAGCATCTTCACTGTCGAGCTCAAGGGCGGACAGGATGCCACTTGGAGATTCATCGACTCGCTCCGCATTTTCTCGCTGCTTGCAAATGTGGCCGATGTGAAAAGTCTCGTCATCCACCCCTACACCACCACCCACTCGCAGCTCACACCTGAGGAGGCCGCCGAGCAGCATATCACACCGTCAACCGTGCGTCTGAGCATCGGCACAGAGCATATCGACGACATTATCGACGACCTTGCCCAGGCCCTTGACAAAGTCTGAATACAATCTCCATAGATACCGCAGCGCCACAATCCCTCCGATTGTGGCGCTGATTTTATGATATTTCGGACAGTGTGTCCGAATTCGGACAGTGCGCCAACGTCATATAACATTGCACCACAGATACTTATCTATTTGGCACGGTTTATGTAATATTATATTGCACATTCTTAAAAAACTAATTTTATCCTATAATGGACAGAGAAATACCCAAAGAAGAGCGGCTGAAAGCCAAGCGCGCAACCATAATCAAATGGGGTTGCGGAGCTGCGGCCGCAGTTATTGTAATAGTAATACTGCTGTCAATGATGCGCAAAAGCGTTTATGCAGAGGACATTACTATAGTCACCGCCGATTCCGGCACAATAGAGACATCGGTAAACGCCTCCGGCAGAGTGCAACCGGCCTTCGAGGAGATTATCAACTCACCGATAGCCACCCGCATTGTGGAGGTGTACAGCCGCGAGGGAGACAGTGTGGAGGCCGGCACTCCCCTGCTGCGGCTCGACCTGCAGAGCGCAGAAACCGAGATAAACAATCTCAGCGACGAGCGCCGCATGAAGCAATATGAGCTGGAACAGACCCGCCTCAACAACCACACATTCCTTTCAAGCCTCGAAATGCAGGTGAAGGTCAAGGAAATGGATGTGAACCGCAAAAAGGTGGAGGTGAACAACGAGCGGCGGCTCGACTCGCTCGGCTCCGGCACAGGCGACCGGGTGCGCGAGGCGGAGCTGGCCTACAACACCGGCAAGCTCGAGCTCGAACAGCTGCGCCAACAGCTGGCAAACGAGCGTCAGGTGCGCGACGCCTCCCTGAAAATGAAACGTCTGGAACTCGACATCTTTGAAAAGAACTTCGCCGAGAAGATGCGCACCCTCGAGGATGCACGCATACGCTCACCGCGCGCCGCCACGCTCACATACGTGAACAATCAGATTGGCCAGCAGATTGGCCAGGGCGAAAAGGTGGCCGTTATCTCCGACCTGAGCCACTTCAAGGTTGACGCCGACATATCCGACAGCTACGGCGACAGGCTGAGTGTCGGGTCGAGAGCGATAGTGCGCGTCGGCAAGACAAGGCTCGAAGGCTCCGTGAGCAATCTCACCCCGCTGAGCAAAAACGGCGTGATTTCATTTACAGTCACCCTTGCCGACGATGACAACCCGCGTCTGCGCAGCGGCCTGAAAACCGATGTGTATGTGATGTGCGACATCAAGGATGAGGCTGTGCGCATCGCAACAGGCCCGTACTTCAAAGGTCCCGGCGAATATGAGCTGTTCGTGCAGACCGGCGACGGTGAGCTGTCACGCCGCAAGGTGCGCCTCGGCGACAGCAATTTCGACTATGTGGAGGTGGTGGAAGGGCTCAAGCCCGGCGACAAGGTCGTTATCTCCGATATGTCAAACTTCAACAACTCGAATACTCTTAAACTCAATCACAAAAAATAAGCACAATGGCTATTATCTCAGTAAAAAACGTCAGCAAAGTTTACCGTACAGACGAAATCGAGACAACCGCTCTCGAAAATGTGAACATCGAAGTGGAGAAAGGCGAATTCATATCCATCATGGGGCCCTCCGGATGCGGAAAGTCCACACTCCTTAATATAATAGGACTTCTTGACACCCCCACCAAAGGCACTGTGACAATCGAAGGCACCGACACCGCCGGCATGAAGGACCGCGCGCTCGCCGCGTTCAGAAACCACAACCTCGGCTTTGTGTTCCAGAGCTTCCACCTCATACCCTCGCTCAATGTGATGGACAATGTGGAGCTGCCTCTGATATACCGCTCCGGTCTGAGCGACAGCGAGCGCAAGGCAAAGGTTAGGGAGGTGCTTGAGCGTGTGGGGCTGTCTCACCGTATGCGCCACATGCCCGCGCAGCTCTCCGGCGGTCAGTGCCAGCGCGTTGCAATTGCCCGCGCCATTGTAGGCAACCCCGAGATTATCCTCGCCGACGAGCCCACCGGCAACCTTGACTCAAAGATGGGTGCCGAAGTGATGGATCTGCTCCACAAGCTCAACAAAGAGGATGACCGCACAATCGTGATGGTGACCCACAATGAGGAGCAGGCCCGGCAGACCGACCGTATTGTCCGATTCTTTGACGGTAGACAGGTGCTATGATGATAAAGCAGGTAATAACTGAACTGAAAGCGCAGCCGGTAATAGCCTGGGTAACGATTATCGGCACCGCTCTCGCCATGTTTCTTATCATGGTGGTGGTGATGCTCAACCAGGTGAACGTGGTTGACTTGGCTCCGGAGAGCAACCGCCACCGTCTGCTCTACGCTACATTCATGCGCGGTCGTGACACCACCAAGGAGAGCAACATAATGAACACCTCCAGCCTCGGGGCTCCGGTTATTGACGCGGTGTTTCGTCCGCTCACAACCCCCGAGCGCATCACAGTGTTCACCAAATGGAACGATGAGCAGACTGTCAGCACTCCCGGCGTGGCAGGATTCATCGCCGACACCAAGAGCACCGATGAGCAATACTTCCGTGTGTATGACTTCACCTTCCTTGCCGGCGCTCCCTACGATTCAGCCGATGTGGCGTCCCACCTGCGCAAGGCCGTCATCACCGAGTCGATTGCCCGCCGGCTCTTCAATAGCGCCGACGAAGCGGTTGGGCGGGACATTGAGATTGACGAGGTGCCTCACCGTGTTAGCGGAGTGGTAAAGGAGGTGTCGCCTGTCACCAACAAGGCATACTCCCAGGTGTGGACTCCTCTCCCCTACAAGGAGCTCGACGAATGGAGCGCGCAATGGGGCATTGGCGAATACGCTGTGGCGGTGCTTGCCCATGAGGGGCAGCCACTCTCTGAGGTTGAGGAGGAGATTAAGACCAACCTCGCCAAATTCAATGCACTCAAAGCCGCTGAGAATATTGAGGTGGACTTCAACGGCGCCCCCTACACCGAGGAGGGCGAAAGAGCGCAGGTTGGCTCCAACAACCCGGCAGACCTTGCCAAGGAGCACCGCCACCAGCTTATTGTCTACGCAATATTGCTGCTCGTCCCCGCCATCAACCTCAGCTCCATGACCCGCAGCCGCCTGGCATGGCGCACCGGCGAAATCGGTGTGAGGCGTGCCTTCGGAGCCACCCGCGGCAGCATTATTGTGACAGTGTTGTGCGAAAACATGCTCATCACCCTTGCCGGCGGAGCCATAGGCTTGCTGCTGTCGTTTGGCTTCGGAAGCCTCTTTTTCGATACCATCTACTCGGCAGGCACATTCGCCGCCTACAACACTATAGTCACCCTCGGCCCGGCAGCGCTGTTTGCATGGAGCACCTTCGGCTACGCACTGCTGTTTTGCTTCATCCTCAACCTGCTCAGCACCGGCATCCCCGCCTGGCGCGCAAGCCGCCTCAATCCGGTGGATGCCCTCGCCGCAACCTCTAAATAATCCGCCCAATGAAACGCAAACTACTGAAACAGACACGCAACGAGTGGCGCGCCAACCTGTGGCTGGCAATAGAGCTGCTGCTCGTAAGCGTGATAGTGTGGTTCATCACCGACTACATCTATTCATATGCCCTCACTGTGAGCGAGCCAAACGGCTTTGACATCACAAACACCTATGCCCTATCAGTCAGCCGCTCCGGCAGCGCAAGCCCTTATTTTGTGGACTATGGCGAGGAGGCCGAGCAGAAAAACGCCGATGATGCGGCGAAGCTCTACGACGCCCTGCGCACCAACCCGGACATAGCGGCGGTGAGCACCAGCTACAACGCCGACCCATATGTGCTCAACTACTATGGCCAGGGGTGGTATCGCGTGCCCGACAGCCTCCGCATAGGGGTGCGCTACATGGCCGCCACTCCGAGCCACCTCGATGTGTTTGAGTGGGAGCCCGCTGTGCCGGGTGTGACCCGCGAGCAGCTAAAGCAGGCCCTGCGCAGCGGCAAAGCCTTGATTACCGACTTTCCCGCAGGACATCGCGCGGTTGGCGACAGCACGACAAACGCCGCCCAACTTGTAGGCTCCCAGATAAACTCATGGGATGGCGAATCACAGGTGGAAATCGGTGGAGTTATCAGGTATCTCAAGCGCCGCGACACCGAGCCCGCAATGCTCGACATAGGCCTCATCACCTGGCTTGACGACAATAACCCCTCTATACTCGCCGAGGCCCGCACTTACAGCATCAGGGTGAAAGCTGACCGCGCCAAAGACTTTGTCAGCCGTTTCAACGCCGACCGCACAAATTACTACCGCTTCGGCAACACCTACATCTCTGACATAAAGCCTTACTCCACCATGGAGCGAACTATCAACCACGACACAGCTGTTTTTACCCGCAAGTTTGTGGCATGTATGCTCTTCCTGCTCGTGAGCGTGTTTCTCGGCCTGCTCGGCACTTTCTGGTTCCGCACCCGCCAGCGCACACCCGAGATAGCCATGCGCAAAATCAACGGTGCCACAAACGCCGACATATTCCGCCGAATTGTCAGCGAAGGACTCATTCTTCTCACTCTCGTCACCCCCATAGCCATTGCAATCGACTGGCTCATATGCCACAATGAGCTCAACATGAACCTGCAGCGGTTTAACTACTCCACCGGCATGTTTGCAATCTCAGTGGCTATCACCTATCTTCTCCTCGCCATCATGATTATCTGCGGCTCGTTCTATCCGGCCCTAAAGGCCATGCGCATAGACCCCGCCTCAGCCCTTAAAGATGAATAGAACTATGAAACAGATTTTCAACGAACTAAAGCAGCAGCCGCTTGTCAGCGCCATAACCGCAATCGGCACCGCTCTCTCCATATTTCTGATAATGGTTGTGGTGATGCTGCAGCAGGTCAAGGTGGCCGACTTCGCCCCCGAGAGCAATCGCTCGCGCATGCTCCACTACAAGATGGGCAGCATAACCCATGTGAACTGGGGCGATGCCAACTCAAACGGTCCGCTGAGCGATGCCACCATCAAGGAGCTGCTCCGCGACCTCTCATCTGCCGAAACCACCACCGCATACAAGGCTTTCTACTCCATCAACTCGGCTGCCCTGCCGGGCGAAACCCCGGTGTCGGTGAAACTGAAACCCACCGATGCGGAGTTTTTCAAGGTGTTTGACTTCACGTTCATCAGTGGAGCGCCATTCAACCGGGCCGATTTTGAGGCCGCGCGTCCGCAGATAGTGCTGTCGGAGGATATGGCCCGCAAGGTGTTCAAATCCACCGACGTGATTGGCCGGGAGATGCTTATCGACATGGCGCCGTTCACAGTTGTCGGCGTGGTGAAGGATGTGAGCAAGCTCGCGAGCACCGCCTATGCCGAGGCGTGGATACCCTACACCACTGCCGGCCTTGACCGCGAGGAGTGGAACGATGGACACATGGGGAAGCTCAGCGCAACAATCCTTGCCCGCAGCAGCGATGATTTCCAGAGCATCCACGATGAGATTGACGCCCGCCTGGCTCGCATCAACACCGCCATGAAGGAGGCCGAAGGCTACGAATTTATAGGCCGAAACCGCCCCTACACCCAGGAGAAACAATCTATCGGCCTGTATGCCAATATTGAGCCGGACCTGGACAAGGCGCGGCGCACAAACCTGATTATCTACGCAATCCTTCTGCTTGTACCCGCCATCAACCTCAGCTCTATGACCCGCAGCCGCATGCGCCGGCGCACTGCCGAAATCGGTGTAAGGCGCGCTTTCGGTGCCACAGCCGGACGCATAACCCTGAGCCTTATCCTCGAAAACCTTGTCATTACCCTTATCGCCGGAGCAGCCGGGCTGGTGATGTGTGTGCTCTTCGCATGGCTTGGCGGGTCATACCTCTTCTCCACCTCGGACACCCGCATCTCTGCCGAGATGCTGCTGCAGTGGAGCACCTTTGCCTACGCTCTCCTCTTCTGCTTTATCCTCAACCTCCTGTGCAGTGCCATCCCCGCCTGGCGCTCCGCCCGGGTTGGCATCGTTGACTCACTTTCAGGCATTAACCGCTAAAAATGTATCCCGTCATGAAAAAGAAACTTATCAGACAAATGCTAAACGAGTGGCGGTCCAATGTGTGGATTGTCATCGAGTTTATAATTGTGAGCGTGGTGCTGTGGTATATCAGCGACTACCTCTTTGCCCAATACTCAATCAGCGCCGAGCCGAAGGGCTTCGACACCGAGCACTGCTACCTGCTCACCCTGCAGGAGCTCACCGACAAGAGCCCCGAGTATATCGCCGACCGTACCCCGGAGCAGATGGCCGAGGACCGCTACGAGATTCTCAACCGACTGAAGCGCAGACCCGAAGTTGAGGCTGCAAGCTACTCCCAGAACTCTTATCCCTACAACAGCAGCAACAGCGGCTTATCCGCCAAATACGACAGCATCTGGGCACAAGGCCTGCGTAGAATCGCCACTTCGGAATTTCCTATAGTGTTTCGCTACGAAGGCATAAACGGCGAAACTCCGGAGCAGATTGCCAAGGAGCTTGAAGATGGAAAAATATTGTTCAGCGATAACTTCTTCACATATAGACGCAGCGATGCCAAGCTTGTGCAGGATATTGAGAAAGGCACTATAGCTGTAGAGCGCGACTCCATGTTTGTTGAAACCGGCACTCCCCTCAAGCCGGTCCGCTATTCCGATTTCAGCCCTTGGTCCTCATTTGGCCTGTTTACAGAAAAAGCAGCCGGCTCCTCGTTCATACTGTGGATGGACGAGCTATGCATCCGGGTGCGCCCCGACATGGACAAGGATATCATCAACAGCCTCATGTCCGAGGCGCAGACCCAGTTTCATGTAGGCAACTATATCCTCAACAATGTGCAGTCGTTTGACGACATCCGTCAGGCATACCAGCAGGGCGACTACGACCAGCAGCGCAACTACTATGTGGGCATGGGATTCATGCTGCTCAACATCTTCCTCGGTCTGCTCGGCACATTCTGGTTCCGCACTCAGCAGAGGGTACAGGAGATTGCCCTGCGCAAGGTCAACGGCGCCACAAACTCCTCGGTGTTTGCCCGCCTTGTGAGCGAAGGACTCATTCTCCTTGTCATCGCAACCCCGATTGCGTTCGTCATCGACGCTCTGCTCGCCAAATACGAGCTCAACACCTGGCTCTACGGCTACTTTGTGTGGAAAAACCTTGTTATCAACGCTCTCATCGCTTTCGCCCTTATGGCGATAATGGTGGTGGCCGGAATTTTCTTCCCGGCAAACCGCGCCATGAAGATTCAGCCCGCAGAGGCTCTTAAAGATGAATAAATCACTATATGACAATGAGAACTACTTCTTTCATACTTTTGATTATAGCTTCCGTTTCAGCCGCTTTCGGTGCGACACCGCTGCAGCTGACTCTTGAAGATGCCATTGCCCGCGCCCGCGCCAAAAGCGTGGATGCGGCAGTGGCTCTCAATGAGCTCAGAAGCTCGTACTGGGAATACCGCACCTACCGCGCAGGCCTTATGCCGGAGGTCAACTTCACAGCCACTGTGCCTGCCTACCGCAAGCAATACAGCTCATACATGAATGCCGAGGGGTCATACTCCTTCGTGCCCAACAATTATCTGGAGATGAGCGGCGAGCTGTCTGTTGACCAGAAGATATGGTTTACCGGCGGCACCCTTTCGCTCAACACTTCCATCGACTACCTCCGTCAGCTGAGCGGCGACAAATACAATCAGTTCATGACAATACCCGTGGCGCTCACCCTCAGGCAACCTATCTTCGGCGTGAACACCGTGAAATGGGACCGCAAAATAGAGCCGGTGCGATACGCCGAGGCAAAAGCGCAGTTTCTCACCGAAACAGAGACTGTGGCCATGACAACGATAAACTATTTCTTCAATCTGCTCATGGCAAGGGAGAATGTTGACATCGCCACCCAAAACCTCGCCAACGCCACCAAGCTCTATGAGGTGGCCAAAGAGAAGAGAGCCATGGGGCAGATAAGCGAGAACGACCTGCTGCAGATGGAGCTTAACCTGCTCAACGCAAACTCCGACCTCACCGACTGCCAGAGCAATCTCAAAAGCAATATGTTCACCCTCCGCTCTTTTCTTGACTACGGCGAGGATGTGGAGCTGATTCCCGAGGCTCCGGCTGTGGTGCCGGTCGTTGATGTGACCTTTGCCGATGCTATCGAGCGCGCGCTCGCAAACAATAAGTTTGCCAAGAACCTGCGCCGCCGTCAGCTTGAGGCCGACTACGAGGTTGCCAAGGCCAAAGCGAATATGCGCGAGATAAACCTATTTGCCCAGGTTGGCTACACCGGCACCGACCATTCATTCAGCCAGGCATACAACCACCTGAAGGACAATCAGATTGTGGAGGTGGGATTCAGCATTCCGCTTGTGGACTGGGGCAAACGCCGTGGCAAGGTGAAAGTGGCCGAGAGCAACCGGCAGGTGGTGGAGAGCCGCCTCAGGCAGGAGACACAGAATTTCAATCAGGATCTCTTCATTCTCGTGGAGCGTTTCTGCAACCAGCAGCAACAGCTGCAGATTGCCGACAAAGCATCCTCGATTGCCCAGAAGCGATACAACACCAATGTGGAAACCTTCCTGATAGGACGTATCTCTACGCTCGACCTCAACGACTCGCAGGTGAAAAAAGACGAGAGCCGGCAGGAATACATCAACCAGCTGTTCCGCTACTGGTTCTATTTCTATCAGCTCCGCTCAATCACCCTCTGGGATTATGAACATGGCACCGGCATAGACGCCGACATTGACAAAATCGTTAAAAACTGAGTTCTTCCCCTGTTTTTAAGCATTTTCAGCTACCTTTGTACTATCGCAACCCAACAAAATAAACGCGGATGATACTGATTGTTGACGATGACAAATCTATAAGGCTGTCTCTTGGAGTGCTCCTCAAGCGCAGCGGCTACGATGTGGAGGCTGTCGGCTCGCCCGACGAGGCGCTCGACATCGTGAGGTCTACTCCGCTGCAGCTCATACTCATGGACATGAATTTCTCGCGGGCAACAACCGGCGAGGAGGGTATCGAGCTGCTGCGTAAGTGCAAGATTTTTCAGCCTGCCGTTCCGGTTATCCTCATAACAGCCTGGGGCAGCATACCGCTGGCGGTGGAAGGGATGCAGAGCGGGGCTTTTGATTTTATCACAAAGCCGTGGAACAATCATCTGCTGCTGCAACGCATCGACACCGCGCTGCAGCTAAACAGCGCCCCACAGCAGGCGCAGCACGCTTCCGGCAGTTTCAACCGATGTGGCATAATTGGCAAAAGCGCTGCGCTGTGCGGTGTGCTCGACACTGTTGCCCGCGTGGCACCGACAGATGCGCCGGTGCTTATTCTCGGCGAAAACGGCACCGGCAAGGAGATGATTGCCCAGGCTATTCACACCAACAGCCCACGGAGCAAGCAGCCTTTCGTTATGGTTAACCTCGGCGGCATAAGCCAGTCACTGTTTGAAAGCGAGATGTTCGGCCACACCAAGGGCGCATTCACTGGTGCGGTGGCCGCCCGCAAGGGCCGCTTCGAGATGGCCGACAAAGGCACTATTTTTCTTGACGAAATAGGCGACCTCGACCCGGCCTCGCAAGTGAAGATGCTCAGAGTGCTGCAGCAACACACCTTTGAACCGCTCGGCGACAGCAAGCCGCGCAAGGTGGATATCCGTGTGGTGTGCGCCACGAACGCCGACCTGCCGGCAATGGTTGCCGCCCGCACTTTCCGCGAGGACCTTTATTACCGCATCAACCTCATAACACTCCGCCTGCCGCCGCTGCGCGAGAGGAGAGAGGATATTCCGCTGCTTGTCAACCATTTCGCCCGCGAAAACGCCCGGCTTGCAGGCATATCAGTTCCGGAAATCACCGCCGACGCCATGCAGTGGCTCACCCGTCAACCATTTCCCGGAAATATCCGCGAGCTCAAAAACCTTGTTGAGCGCACCATGATTGTGAGCGGAGCCGATATTCTTGATACTGCCGACTTTGAGCGCTCAGCAGCCCCCACCGACAGCAATGCAAATGCAAACGCCCCGTCCCTCGAAGGTGCCACCCTCGACGACCTCGAACGGGCGGCGATTACCAACGCGCTCGAAAAATATGACGGCAACCTGAGCAAGGCTGCCGAAGCGCTCGGCATCACCCGCCAGTCGTTGTACCGCCGTATGGAAAAATTCGGTATTTCCCAGTAACACCCCGCAGGCTATGGCATCAAAGTGGATTTTCTGGCTGCTTGTAATCTGGATAATTGCAGAGGCCACCTTATTATATATACAGCCGCAATGGCTTGCCGACGCCGCAGGATGGCGGCGAGTCGCGATAACCGCGGGCGCGGTGATAGTGCCGGGCGGCCTGCTGTACATACTGTACATGAGCGTTGTGCGCCCAATCAGCGCGGTAAACAGCGGCATGGACCTTGTCCGCGCCCAAGATTTCAACAGCCGCCTCGTCAAGGTGGGACAGCGCGATGCGGACAGGCTCGTGGGAATGTTCAACCGCATCATCGACCGGCTCAAAGAGGAAAGGCTGCACAGCATCGAGCAGGAGCACTTTCTGCAGCTGCTCATAAAAACATCCCCCGTGGGAATCATGATTCTTGACTTCGACGGCAGGATTTCGCTCGTCAACCCGGCCATGACACGCTATCTCGACGCCAAAGAATCCTCCGACATAACCGGACTGGAGCTCAACAACCTGAAAAGCGAGGTGGCCGCGGCCATATCCGCCACCCCGCAGCGCACAAGCCGCACACTCAGAATCAGCGACACCAACATAATGCGCATTTCGCGCCTCGACTTCATGGAAAAAGGCTTTTCCCGCCCGTATGTGCTCGTTGAGAGCCTCACTGACGAGGTGATGAGGGCTGAAAAAGAAGCGTATGGCAAGGTGATACGTCTGATAGCCCACGAGGTCAACAACACCATGGCCGGTGTGAAATCGATTCTCGAAACCCTATCCTCGATCCTTGAGGAGCAGGACCTTGTCGAAGCCATAGACAGCTGCAACGACCGCTGCGGCAGCATGAGCGAATTCATCACCGCCTACGCTGATGTTGTGAAAATACCGCAGGCCAAGCTGCAGACCATGGATATCGCCAACAGAATAGCCTCGCTGATGCCTTTCCTCGAAGGGCTTGCGGGCAGCAGCGCGACAGTGCGGCTGACTGTCAGCACATCCGCGCCGCCACTCGCTATGATTGACCCCGTGCTCTTTGAGCAGACCATTGTCAACATTGTCAAGAATTCAAAGGAGAGCATCGAATCGACCGGACGCCATGGCAACATAACTATCACAGTCACCGACAGCCCTGTTGCCGTGACAGTTACCGACAACGGCGCCGGAATAACACCGGAGGCGAGCGGCCACATATTCTCGCCGTTCTTCTCAACCAAGCGCGGCGGCCAGGGCCTCGGACTGATGATGGTGGGCGACATCCTGCGCAAGCACGGATGCAGATTCAGCCTCCGCACCGACAACCGGAGCGGACTGACGTCATTTAAAATCGATTTCCCGAACGCAAATCAGGCGTTGACGGCCTCTGCCGGACAGGCTATCCCTTCGAGCGATGCGAGCGCCTTCAGCAGTGATGCCCTCGGCTGAGCGATATTCAGACGCATGAAGCCCTCGCCCTGGGTGCCGAACATTGTGCCTGAATTGAGTGCGAGCCCGGCTTTGTTTATAAACATATTCTCAAGCTCGGGCTGGGTCAGTCCCAGTTCACGGCAATCAAGCCATATAAGGAATGACGCCTGCGGACGCATCACCTTGATGGCAGGACATTTTTCAGCAAAAAATGTCTCTACAGCCTCGATATTGCCCTCTATATAAGGTATAAGCTCGTTGAGCCACTCCTCGCCGCAGGTATATGCGGCCTCGGTGCCGGTGGTGGCGGTGAAGTTAGGCGCCGAAAACTCATTCACCTCAAGCCATTTGTAGAACGGTTCACGAAGCTCCGGATTGCGGACAACAGCCCATGAGCTCACAAGTCCGGGAATATTGAAAGTTTTTGAAGGAGCGCCGAAAGCTATGCCCACAGCCGCAGCATCCTCTCCCGCATCAAGAAACGGCACATGCGCGCGGCCATAAAGCATCAGGTCGCCATGAATCTCATCGCTCACAACCACAACTCCGTATTTCCTTGCGAGAGTGCCCACAGCGGCAAGCGTCTCACGGCTCCACTGTATGCCCGCGGGGTTGTGGGGGTTGCAGAGTATCATCAGTTTGGGGCTCTCGGTTGCGAATATGCGCTCCAGCCCGGCAAGATCCATCTCATAGCTCTTGCCATCGGCGGCGGGCACCAGCGGATTCTCGACAACAACCCGGCCATTGCCTTCGGTGACAAGACGGAAAGGATGATATACCGGCGGCTGTATCACAACCTTGTCGCCCGCGCAGGTGAAGAAATTCAGCGCGTAGGCTATCGCCCTCACAACTCCGGGGACAAAGGCGAGCTCGCTCTGCTCAACATTGAAGTTGTGGCGGCGTTTAAGCCACGAGCGTATCGACTGCCAGTAAGTTTGCGGTGTGCAAGCATAGCCGTACACCGGGTGGGAGAACCGCCGCAGCATGGCCTGCGTGATTTCCGGAGCCGCCGCAAATTCCATGTCGGCGATCCATAGCGGCGTCACATCCTCACGGCCGAAAAGTTCTTTCAACGAATCATACTTCATCGCACCGGTGCCCCGGCGCTCAATCACGGTATCAAAATCATATTTTGCCATTGCTGCGTATTTTTCCGCAAAATTACACATTTTAATCAAATGCACAAAAATTACAATGCGCTCCCGCGATGAACATTTCAGCCACCCGACTGTTTTATTTTTGAACATTGTATTGCTCTTTTCAAAAATTGCACTAACTTTGCACTCAAATTCAAGCAGGATGCACCTCGCATCCATCTCCGGCCGAGCGGCTCCGCTCATTTCCGTGACCGGGCATCCCCAACAAATTTCTCACCATCTCCCCTCAATCCACTCAACCCTCTGTTTCAAATCCCTGCGTTTGCAGCCGGCTTGAAGTGCCACTTCTCAGGAGTTTCTACGCATTGACGACTCTCCACGCACCGCTCCGGCTGACTCACGAAAACAATAAAGACACTTTCAACCAATGTACAACTACTCTGAACTTTCAGAAAAAAACGTTGAGCAACTTCGAGCCATAGCTTCCGAGATGGGAATGAAAAAGGCTGAGGCTGCCGACTCCGACAACCTTATCAACTACATCCTTGACGAGCAGGCTATAAACTACGCATCATCAGCATCTGAAAAACGCCGTAAAGCCGAACCAAAAGACTCAAGGAAGAAAAACCGTAAAGCGACTGAAGATAACGAATCCGACACTGCAACCGACCAGCCAACCGACGCTCCCAAACGCCGCGGACGCAAACCGAAAGCCGACAAAGCAGCCGAACCAGCTCCCGAAACCCCTGAGGTAGAAACAAATACCGACAGCGCAAGCGAGCCTCAGGCTGAAACACAGCCGGCCCGGCAGGCTCCGGAAAAACCGAAACGCGGACGCCCTGCAAAAAAGCAACCTGCCGACACCACCGAACAGCAGCCGGCAACACAAGAACCGACCTCTTTAGACGACAAGCGCGACGAGCTCACTCTCATAGCCCCGATTCCTCTCGAAGAAAAACAGACGGAATCAGCTCCAAACGAGTCCCCCGTCCAAAACAGCGACAGCGAGCCGGCACCCGCTGCCACCCAAAACGAACAGCCGCAGCAACAGCAACAACAGCAGAACCAGAACCAGCCCCAGCAGCAGCGCCGCGACTTCAAGCCACGCAGCGCCGAATTCGGAGCATTCTTCCCCCGCTCCGAAGGCCGCCGCTTTGTGCCCCGCTCGCAGCGCGAGAAAGAGGAGGCCGAGAAAGCTGCCGCAATCGCCGCCGCATCAGCTCCCATCACAATCGCCGAACCCTGGCAGGAGCAGAAAATGCAGAAACAGAACAAAAAGCAGAAAAACCGCAACAACAATAACAACAACCAGCGTCAGCAGCAGCAACAGCCGCAGACTCCGGCTTACAATTTCGACGGCATTATCCGCGCATCAGGTGTGCTCGAGATAATTCCCGAAGGCTACGGATTCCTCCGCTCAAGCGACTACAACTACCTGTCCTCGCCCGACGACGTGTATGTGACCCAGCAACACATCAAAAACTACGGCCTCAAAACCGGTGATGTCATCGAAGCAACCGTACGTCCCCCCCGCGAAGGCGACAAATACTTCCCCCTCACAAGCGTCATCAGCATCAACGGCCGCTCACCGGAATTTGTGCGCGACCGAGTGCCTTTCGAACACCTCACGCCCCTGTTCCCGGACGAGAAATTCGACCTCACAAGCGGACGCACCTGCAATATCTCAACCCGCGTTGTGGATATGTTCTCACCCATCGGCAAAGGCCAGCGCGGCCTCATTGTAGCGCCCCCGAAAACCGGTAAGACAATTCTTCTCAAGGACATAGCAAACGCTATAGCCGAAAACCACCCCGAGACATACATCATGATTCTCCTCATCGACGAACGTCCCGAGGAGGTGACCGACATGAGCCGCAGCGTAAACGCCGAGGTGATTGCATCAACTTTCGACGAACCCGCCGAGCGCCATGTCAAAATTGCAAGCATAGTGCTCGAAAAAGCCAAACGCCTTGTGGAGTGCGGCCACGACGTTGTGATTCTCCTTGACTCCATCACCCGCCTCGCGCGCGCTTATAATACGGTGTCACCCGCGTCCGGCAAAATCCTCTCCGGCGGCGTGGACGCCAACGCCCTCCAGAAACCCAAACGCTTCTTCGGCGCAGCACGTAATATCGAAGGGGGCGGCTCGCTCACCATCATAGCCACCGCGCTCACCGAAACAAGCTCCAAAATGGACGAGGTTATCTTCGAGGAATTCAAAGGCACCGGCAACATGGAACTGCAGCTCGACCGCAAGCTCAGCAACAAACGCATATTCCCCGCAGTCGACATCATGGCCTCGAGCACACGACGCGACGACCTGCTGCTGCGCAACGAAACCCTCAACAGAATGTGGATTCTCCGCCGGTTCCTTTCCGACAGAAACTCCATCGAAGCCATGGAATTCATCAAGGACCGCATGGAGCGCAGCCACGACAATGACGAACTTCTGCGCACTATGGGCGACTGACCCGCAGGCACCCAGACCGACGGCGTCCCACCCCGGTTCATGCACCCTGCGCCGATATATTGCGCCCTCACCATCCTATCTCCAACGCCCTCCTCTCTCCTCTCTCGCGACCCCCTCACAGGGGTCTTTTTTTGTTTTTGCTGCCTGTTCGTGGGGTGTCGCTGCGCTCCACACCCCCGCTACTGCCTTGCCACCCGCTCACCGCGGGTGCATTACCCACTTATATTGATCGGGATTTCGGTAATTCCCACCCGCGGTGAGCGGGTGGCCGGAAATGGCGTGTCGGTGGAGCGTAGCGAGACCACACGTTAGCGCGTTCCCCCTAAAAAAGACCCGCGGTGAGCGTGGTCGCGAGAAGTCTGGTACCTCCGGCACCATCTCGGTGAGCTATCCCCGCACTTCGTACGGGGCTAACAAAATTGGCGAGCCTACGGCTCTATATTACATCCACATTATCTAATTTAGGCGCCGCCGACGCCCGAGCGCCCGGAGGGTGCGATTATCTTGTTAATCGCACACGCAGTGTGCGGATTATCGGCGCATTACCTATATGGTGCCGGAGGTACCACACCTTCCCACGCATAGCGGATCGGCGTCGGAGACGTCTGAGCGCAGGATGCGCGATGCCATGAATATCCCCGGCACGAGCGCGCAGCGCGAGGCCTGGGGTAGGAGAGCGCCCCCTCTCCCCCTGAGCCTCGCGAGAGGCGATGTTATGGGCGATTCTCGCGACCCATCCCGCCTCTTTTGTCCACCTCATCATCGCACCACAGCGTGGTGGAAATTACCCATCAGACCGGCGGCGGACTCACTTCCGGATTGTGCCGAAAGTAAAACTTTAACTATTTTTAACAATTGGGGGGGGTAAATTCGCACATTTTGTCTACCTTTGCAGCACTTGACTCGGTTAAAGCTGATATTTTGAATTTCACACACCTTGCCAAACCAAGCATTTAACTTAAAATATTGCGTTTTTTAACCTTTCAAGCCAGCCTATACTTATTTAATATAATAACACAGAAATATAGTACCCCTTTTTATGAAGATTTTCTTAAAAAATGGAATGAGAGCAGTAGCCGTAATGTTACTGCTGTCTTCCTGCTGCAGCATCGCAGTTGCACAGAAAGTCGCCCTGAAGACAAACCTCATCTATGATGCGGCTCTGACTGTCAACCTTGGCGCCGAAGCGAAAATCAACGACAAATGGACCGCTGATCTGAGCGCCAACTTTAACTCATGGTCACTTGACAACGGCAAGCGCTGGAAGCACTGGCTCATCCAGCCCGAAGCACGCTACTGGCTCTGCGATGTATTCGCCGGCCACTTCTTCGGTGTCCACGCGCTCGGAGGCCAGTATAACATCGGCCATGTGGACCTCGGCAGCTTCAAATTTCTCGGCACGGACTTCTCTCACCTCAAGGATCACCGCTACCAGGGGTGGATGGCCGGCGCCGGCGTGGCTTACGGCTACTCCTGGATTCTATCCAAGCACTTCAACCTTGAAGCTGAGATAGGCGTGGGCTGGATATACACCCGCTTCGACACATTCGAATGCGCCGGCTGCGGCAAGAAAATCAGCAAAAACCGCCACCACAACTATGTAGGCCCCACAAAAGCCGCCCTCAACCTCGTTTATGTATTCTAAACGCACAAACCGCATGAACGCTTACAAACTCATCATAACCGCCGCTGCCGCAGCAGCTGCCATATCGACCGGGGCATATACCAAACCCGCCGTCTCCGGCTCAGGAACAAGAGTGGAACGATCCGAATCCTCTCTGATTGTCAACCTCGCCGTAAACCTCGCCGACTTCTCAAATCAGACAAACCGCGAGGTGATTCTCACCCCCGTCATAAAATCGTCAACCGACTCGCTTGTGCTCCAGCCGATAATCGTGGCCGGACGCACCAGATACTACCGTCACCTGCGCAACGACTCAAACCCCGCGCCCTATACCCTGCTGCGCTCTAACCGCACCGACACCGCCGACTACACCCAGGTGGTGGACTACGCTCCGTGGATGGAGACCTCAGAGCTGATTCTCCGCTACTCTGTTGAAGGATGCTGCGGCGACAACCTCGGAGAGAACGGCTCCACCCTCCTCGCCACGCTCGACTTCGCGCCGCGCGTGTTCGTGTCAACATACATTTACGTCAAGCCCGAGGCCGAGGCGGTCAAGACCCGCTCTGTCAGCGGTTCCGCTTTCATTGACTTCAAAATCGGCAAAACCGTAATCGACCCCGACTACCGCAACAACCCCCGCGAGCTCGCCGAAATACGCGCCTCCATCGATGAAGTGAAATCCGACAAGGATGTCACCATCACATCGCTATCCGTGGTGGGCTACGCATCGCCGGACGGCTCCTACGCCGGCAACGAACGTCTTGCCAAAGGACGCACCCAAAGCCTTGTCGACTATGTGAACAACCTCTACCATTTCCCTGCAGGAATCATGCACACAGCATGGCATGCCGAGGACTGGGAAGGGCTGGTGGCATACCTCCGCTCATCATCCATAGAAAACAAAGATGCCATAATTGAGCTCGCCGCCGACAACTCCCTCGCTCCCGACACCCGCGAGGCACGCCTAAAATCGCGCTTCCCCAAGCAATACGCCTTCCTGCTCGAAAACGTATTCCCATCGCTGCGCCACAGCGACTACAAGATAGACTTCAATGTCCGCGCATACGTATCTACCGAAGAGATAGCTGCCGTAATGGCTTCCGCTCCGCAGAAACTGTCGCTTGAGGAGCTGTTCAGATACGCCCGCTCCCTCGACGAGAACTCACCCGAATTCCGCGAGGTGATGGAGGTGGCCGTGCGCATGTTCCCCGACTCTCCGGTGGCAAACCTCAACGCCGCGTCAACAGCGGTGGCTCACGGCGAGTTTGACCTTGCACGGGCATACCTTGCCAAAGCAGGAAACTCACCGCAGGCAACCTACATCAACGCCCTTCTCCTCATTCAGGATACTCAGGACTACCCCGCCGCCCGCGCTCTGCTGCGCACAGCCGCCGATGCCGGTGTGGCCGAAGCAACAGCTGCCCTGCAGCAGCTCGACGACCTCGGATTTTAACCCGAAATCAAAATATCTTTTATATTCACTTAACAATCACATTTTTTGCGATGAAAATCTCAAAACTTCTCGCAGGGTCGATGTCAATATTCGCCCTTGCAGCCGGACTCGCATCGTGTTCAAACGATACAGAGCCCAACGGTATCGAAAATGGTGTGGCTAAGTACGACCAGACACACTATCTCAGCGTTGCCGTTTCCTCGCCCGTAAGCGCTTCACGCGCCAACTTCGAGGATGGTGGAAAACCCAAGCGCGGATGCCCCCTGAGGCCAAAGTTTGTTTGACCCCTTAA
>CAJUPZ010000021.1 GCA_910588065.1 uncultured Muribaculaceae bacterium | reverse complement strand
AACAATTCAGAGAGCAAATGTTAACTCTGAATCCCGTTGCAAAGGTAAAAGCTATGTCGTATGCGCCGAGCTTCACCCTCTTCCACTTTGCCAGCGAGTGCACCACCTCCGCGCGTGCATCGCCGAGCGACTTAACCGGAAACGACACCGCGCGCTCAATGCCGTTCAGGTCGTCATTGAGTCCTGTGCCCGAAAGCACGAACAGCGGAGCTGTAACCCTGCGGAGATTAAGTTCCTGGGCCAGACGCCGCTGAAACTCATCCTTAATCATCTTGATAGCCACCTCGGTTGTTTCCGGCAGCAGTTTACGCTTATATCTTTTTGGTAAAATTAATGGCATGTGACAGATTTTATGTTATTAATACGTGCAAAATTATAACTATTTGCTCAATTACAAAAAGAACGGCGTGACTTTTGTTCATTTTGGAGCAAAAACAGCTGACATATTGCAAGCAAAAAAGGGGCATCGGGGCGCATAATGGAAGCATCCATCCGCCAAACCCCGCTTAAATGCCACATTTAAAAGGAGTTTGGCAATCATTGGCACACTCCTTTTTTTTGCGTACCTTTGCAACCGAAAACGGCATAACCAATCTCAGCACCGTATATTTGATGCATATTCATAAGATTTTAATTCTACTCCTCGCTCTCACCGGGCCGGGGTTATCGGCGATGACGCTGCCCGACAGCATCAGCTACTCCATTGAAGGCATGAGCTCGCTGAGCTCCGGCAACAACACCCCTTTCTGGCTCGCCAACAACAAGTTCGGGCTCTCGTCCATTAAAAAAAACAACGGCTATCTGCGTGCCGGGCTGTTCAAGGAAGCCAACAAAAACGGCAAGCGCTTTGCCTGGGGCGCGGGGGTAGACCTGGCTGTGGCCTACAACTTCTCCTCCACATTCATAGTTCAGCAGCTGTACGCCGACCTGCGCTACCGCTGCCTCGGCCTCACCGTGGGCAGCAAAGAATTCACCTCAGGGTTCAACAATCCGAGGCTGTCGAGCGGCAACCTCCTGTTCTCGCCCAACGCCCGCCCGATACCTCAGGCGCGTATTGAGATACCGGAGTACACTACCGTGCCCTGGACCAAAGGGTGGCTATCGGTGAAAGGCTTCTTCTCGTACGGATTTTTCACCGATGACAGATGGCAGAAAAGCTGGGCGGCTCCGGGGAGCAAGCGCACCGAGCATGTGCTGTTTCACTCCAAGGGTGGCTTTCTGAAAATCGCTGATCCTGACGGCTTTCCGCTATCGGTTGAGGGAGGATTGCAGATGGCGGCACAGTTTGGCGGCAAATCGATTGCCGGCGACAGAATCATCGATATGCCAAACGGCATAAAGGACTGGCTCAAAGTCATCATCCCCTCTGCCGGAGGCAGCGACACCCCTGTGGGAGAGCAGACAAATGTGTATGGCAACCATGTAGGCGACTGGAACTTTGCCATCAACTGGACCCCGCGCGATGCCGACTGGGGGCTCAGGCTCTACTACGACCATTACTTCGAGGACCACTCGATGATGTTTTTCGACTACACATGGCGCGATATGCTTCTCGGCGTCGAGGCCAAGCTGCCGAAGAACCCGATTGTGAGCACCATCGTGTATGAATATCTATACACCAAGGACCAGGCCGGCCCGGTGTACTGGGACCACACTCCCGAAATTCCCGAGCAGGTGAGCGGGCGCGACCAGTACTACAACCACGGCATATACACCGGCTGGCAACACTGGGGCATGGGCATAGGCAATCCGCTCGCCATATCGCCGGTATACAACCGCAACCACAGCATCGACTTCCGCCACAACCGCCTGAAAGGACACCACTTAGGCTTCGAGGGTCATCCGATACCGCTTGTGAGCTACAGAGTGCTGCTGTCGTACACCCGCAGCTGGGGCACCTATGACATACCCACCTCCAAGGTGATGCACAACTTCAACACACTGCTTGAAACCACATTCACACCCGAGCGGCTCAAAGGGTGGAGCGCCACCCTGTCGCTCGGCTCGGACGGCGGCGGCCTTCTCGGCCCGAGTGTCGGCGCAATGTTATCTATCAAAAAAACCGGATGGCTATGAAAAAAATAATGAAAAACATATTGCCTCTGCTTCTTATCGCCCTTGCCGGCATTGCAGTGTCGTGCAACAAAGGCGGCATAAACGGCGACCTTGACGGACAGTGGCGCATAGAGACAATAGAGCTGCTTGCCGACGGCACAGTGAGCGAGCCTCAGGGCAGATTCATCAACATGTACCTGCACACCGTCAATCTCACCACCGGCCCTGTCATAGTTGCGGGAAACATGACATACTCCGGCAAGGAACTGACATTTGAATTTCCTTACAACCAGGACAATACCTCGCTCAACGACTGGGGCATATACAACTGGCAGACAACTTTCAGCGTGGAACATCTCACCGGCAAAAGCCTTGTTATAGCCAGCGATGCCGCGCGCATAACGCTGAGCAAATTCTGACAACGCCCAACAACCGTAAAAAAACACTTGCATTGTTAACTCTTTTATCTTAACTTTGCAAAACCGACCATTCTGTTTTAGCCTTGAAGGAAAAACCGAAGCGTGTAATAACCAATAAAGTTCGTGCTCAGATAAAATGACAGGCCTTGTCTACATGACAAAAACCGGCAGATGCCACACCGGGGAGCTGTACAACCCTGCTTCCGGGACGAACTTTAATTTTATCCACACAGCCAAAACCTTTATATTACCATGACATCCTGGGTACTCAGCTCACTCGCAGCGATGCTGCTAAGCATCCTCTTCGCCGGAATCCTGATTCCGCAGATTCTCCTTGTGTCATTTCGCAGGAAGCTGTTTGATGAGCCGGACGAGCGAAAAATACACCGCGGCACAGTGCCGCGCCTGGGCGGCATAGCCTTCACCCCCGTGATATGCTTCTCGGTGTCGCTGCTTCTCGGCCTGTCGTATCTGATGGGCGACACTGAAATAGAATATATGATGCGCACCAACGCCCAGGCAGTTGCTTTCGGCTTCTGCGCACTGCTCATGCTCTACCTCACCGGTATGGCGGACGACCTTATCGGAGTGCGCTACCGCGCGAAATTCATCGTGCAGATATTCTGCTCGGTGCTTCTTATCGGCGGCGGCCTGTGGATACACAATCTCCACGGCGTGCTCGGGCTCCATGCCATCAGCCCCTTCCTCGGGATACCGCTCACCGTGCTGATAGTGGTGTATGTGATCAACGCCATCAACCTCATAGACGGCATAGACGGCCTTGCATCGGGTCTCAGCGGGGCCGCGTTCATAATCTACGGCATAGCCTTTCTGCTGATAGGCAAGCCGGTGTACGCGATGATATCATTTGCGTGCTTCGGCGTGCTGATACAGTTTTTCTACTACAACGTGTTCGGCAACCCCGAGAAGCGCAAAAAGATATTCATGGGCGATACCGGCAGCCTCACCATAGGACTTTTCCTTGTGTTTCTCGCGCTCGCGCTGCTGCAGTACGCGCCCGAATCGCTGCCGATATTCCGCACCAATCCGCTGATACTTGCCATATCGCCGCTGATAATCCCCTGCTTCGATGTGGTGAGGGTGTTTTTCCACCGCATACTCCGCCACGGCAACCCCTTTCTGCCGGACAAGACCCATATCCACCACAAACTGCTGGCGATAGGGCTCAACCAGCGTCTTGCGATGACGCTGATAGTTTTCTCAGCCATATTTTTCAGTGCATTCAACATTCTCCTTTCAAGATATATAGAGCCTAACCTTCTGCTTCTGCTTGACATAGTTGCCTGGACACTCACCAATGTGTGGCTGTCGCGCAAACGCAAGGCGAGGGAAGCGAAGATGAACGCCAATAAAAACAACCAGTAACACCACAACGCATCACCATACGCTATGTTCCGCACCTTTCTAAGGACCGCCATTGTAATCGCCGCAGTGATAACATCGCTCTCGGCGTGGGCAAAAATGACAGACCAGCAGGTCATTGAATATATCAAGCGCCAGAGCGCCATCGGCAAAACCGAGCAGCAGATCGGTAAGGAGCTGCTGGCCAAAGGCGTTACAAAAGAGCAGGTTGAGCGTCTGAAAGAGCAATACGCCTCCGACGAGACAACCGCCAAGAATATCAAGAACAACAAGAAGACCGGCCCCGGCGAAAAGCTTGAAGGGAGCCGTGAGAGCCGCCTGCGCAAAGCCCTTGAGCCCGACGAGCAGACAGTCGGCAAGATGGGCACCGTGTTTGACATCATGCTCCCCGACTCGCTTGCATTCGAGGAGCCCGACACCGTGGCCAAAAAGAAAATCTTCGGCCACGACATGTTTACCAACAAAGCCCTCTCTTTCGAGCCTAATGAAAACATGGCCACTCCGAGCGACTACCGCCTGGGGCCCGGCGATGAGGTTGTCATCGACATCTGGGGAGCGAGCGAGGACCAGATCCGCGACTATATATCTCCCGAGGGAAGCATCATCATATCTCAGATAGGCCCGGTGTATCTCAACGGCCTCACCATCGGCGAAGCGAACAGCAGACTCAAACAGGCCTTCGCGTCGAAATACGCCGGAGTTGAGGAGGAGGAGACCGATGTGAGCATCAACCTCGGAGAGATACGCAGCATACTTGTGAATGTGATGGGCGAGGTGAATGTGCCCGGCTCATACAGGCTGTCGCCCTTCTCCAATGTGTTCAACGCCCTGTACCGTGCCGGCGGAGTGAACGAAGTGGGCTCTCTGCGCAACATCGACATTATACGCAACGGCAACCGTCTTGTGAAGGTTGACATCTACGACTACCTTTTCGGCGGCAAGCAGACCGGCAGCGCGCGGCTGCAGGAGGGTGATGTGATCATAGTGCCCCCCTACGCCGAGCTCATCAATGTCGAGGGCGGGGTCAAACGCCCGATGTTCTACGAGCTCAAGGAAGGGGAGACCCTTGCCAAGCTGCTGGAGTATACCGGAGGATTCGCCGGCAACGCGTACACCGATATGGTGACAGTGAACCGCGCCACCGGCAGAGACAACGAGATATTCAATGTTGACCGCGGGGAGTTCGCATCCTACCGCATGAAGGACGGCGATGTTGTGAATGTCGGCGAGGTGACTGAGAAATTCCTCAACAGGGTAGAGCTCCGAGGCTCTGTTGCCCGCCCCGGCATGTATGCCATCACCCCCGGCACAACCACCCTGCGCGAAGTGCTCCGTCAGGCCGAGGGGCTTGCCGATGACGCTTTTGTGAACCGCGCCATACTGTACCGCGAGGGTGAGAACCAGAATCTCGAAGCCATTGGCGTTGCGCTGGCAGACATACTTGCCGGACGCACCAAGGATATAATACTGAGACCCAACGATATGCTCATTGTGTCGAGCGCCAAGGAGATTCTCGACCAGGGCGAGCTGACCATCAACGGCCAGGTTACAAACCCGGGCGACTACCCATACGCCAAGGGCACAACCATTGAGGACCTGATAGTGATGGCCGGCGGACTGATGCAGGGTGCGTCGACAGCGCGGGTTGATGTGTCGCGCCGCATCATAGACCCCACCAGCATGACTCCGACAGAAAACACCGCCGAGATATTCAGCTTTGCGCTGAAGGATGGTCTGGTGCTCAAGGGCGACCCCGGCTTCGAGCTGATGCCTTACGATATTGTGGAGGTGCGCCGCAGCCCCGGCTACCAGACCCAGAAGCTGATAAATGTTGAGGGCGAGGTGCTTTTCGACGGCGAATATGCGCTGCAGCACCGCAACGAGCGCATCAGCGACATCATACGCCGCGCAGGAGGTGTTGTCGAGGGCGCTTATCTCAAGGGAGCGCGACTGATGCGCAAGATGACCGATGACGAGAAGGCCGCGCGTGACGAATCCGTGCGCCTGGCGATGCAGAGCAGCGAGGACTCCATATCGATGGACCAGCTCGCACTGAGCGACATATACAGCGTGGGCATCGAGCTCGAGAAAGCGCTTGCCAACCCCGGCTCGGCTTACGACCTTGTGCTGCAGGACGGTGACAAGCTCATCATTCCTGAGGAAATGAGCACCGTGAAGATTTCAGGCGACGTGATGTTTCCCAACGTTGTCGGCTACCAGCCCGGCAAGAAACTCAGCTACTACATAGACCAGGCAGGCGGCTATGGTGAACGCGCCCGCAAGAGCAAGGCATTCATAGTGTATATGAACGGTATGGTTGCCCGCGCTAAGGGTAACACACCTATAGAACCGGGATGCCAGATAATTGTGCCGTCCAAGCCTAAGACAGGAGGCACCAACTGGGCTCAGGTGATCAGCTACGTCAGCTCATTCGCCTCACTGGGCACTATGGCCGCAACAATCTATTCCATCTTCAAGTAAATCGCCCCATGGAGGATAACAAAGATATAATCACACCTGACAGCTCCGAACAGGAGATAGACCTGCTGGAGCTTGCCCGCAAGCTGTGGGACAACCGCAAGACAATACTGAAATGGGGAGGCATAGGCATAATCGCCGGACTGGTGATAGCCTTGTCCATACCCAAAGAGTATACCACCACCATAAAGCTCGCTCCCGAGGCCTCGCAGAGCGGCGGCTCCGCGGGCAATCTCGGCGCCCTTGCCGCCATGGCGGGGATATCGCCTGTTGGCAACAGCGGCAAGGATGCGGTGAACCCTCAGCTCTACCCGGATATAGTGAACTCCATACCCTTTACCCTCGAACTGTTCAATGTGAGCGTCACCAATGCCGACGGCAGTGTTACCAAGAGCGTCAAGGACTATGTGAGCAAAGACCTGAGCGCCCCTTGGTGGAGCGCGGTAATGTCGCTTCCAGGCAAGGCTATCGGCGGAGTGAGGTCGCTTTTCTCAAGCTCGGACAAAGAGGGTGAGGAGAGCCGCAAGCCCGACTCATTTCGCCTTACTCCCGAGGAGAACGGCATAGTGGGAGCGCTTGCCGGGCGCGTGAGCGTGGATGTAGACGGCAAAACCTCGATCATATCCATCAGCGTCACCATGCAGGATCCGGTAGTGTCCGCCATGCTCGCCGACACTGTTGCCGAGCGGCTGAAGGAGTATGTTACCGACTACCGCACCAACAAAGCCCGCTCCGACCTCAGCTATGCTCAGAAGCTCAATGATGAGGCAAGGGAGGACTATTTCACCGCGCAGCAGAACTACGCCTCTTATATGGACAAGAACCAGGGTGTTATTCTCCGCTCCATGCGCAATGAGGAGGAGAGACTGCAGAATGAGATGCAGCTCGCCTTCAACCTGTACAACACCACCGCCCAGCAGCTGCAGATGGCAAAGGCGAAGGTGCAGGAAATCACGCCGGTATACACCATAGTGCAGCCGGCAACTGTGCCGCTCGCACCCTCCAAGCCCTCGAAGATGATGATTATTGTGGGGTGTCTGTTTCTTGCTGTTGTCGCAGCATCGGCATGGGTGCTGTTTGGCCGCGACCTGATAACTGCGTTTAAAAACAAGGACTCCGTAAGCGAGGAAAAAGAAGAGGCCGACACAAAGTGATGTTTGCGCTGCGCATCATATTACTGTGCGTATGCTGCGCAATATGCGCGGCACCGGTCAGCGCAAAGCGCAAGAAACCGCTGAAAAACATCCCCACCGACACCATAGTGATACCTGAGGATATCATCTTTGAGGTGATGGCGGATGAGATAGCTGCGGAGTCGGCGGGAGTTGATTTCACTTTTGATGTCAGCACCACCATCCTCGGCGAGCCGGCTCTGGATGTGGAGCAGATGTATATGTTTGTAAAGAGCCGTAACAAAAACTTCAAGCGCGAGATTGCCGAGGCATTCTACCATATAGGCAAACGCTACGGAGTGCGCGGCGACATAGCGCTGTGCCAGTCGATTCTGGAAACCGGCTGGTTTATGTTTACCGGGGGCACCGCCGTGACTCCGGACCAGCACAACTACTGCGGCCTCGGTGTGACAAAGCTTGGCATGAAAGGCCACAAATTCAAATCTATCGAGGAGGGGGTCAAGGCCCAGATGCAACATCTGTACGCCTACGCCTGCGACAGCAAGCTGCCGCGCGGGGAAAAGCTCATAGACCCGCGTTTCTCGCTTGTTGCCAGAGGTATAGCCCCAACATGGGCCGACCTCAGCCGCAAATGGGCCGCCAACGACCACTACGCGGAGCGGATTATGGACCTCTACTCCCAGATGGCAAACTTCACTTTTTCCGACAACGACTACTGATGCGCAACGACAATGAACTTGACGGTGTGAGCCTGCTCGGCAACACCGCAACCAGATATCCGGACAAATATGCACCGGAAGTGCTCGAAACTTTTGTGAACAAGCATCCGGACAACGAGTATCTGGTGACTTTCACCTGCCCGGAATTCACTTCGCTGTGCCCTAAGACCGGGCAGCCGGACTTCGCCAGGATTATCATCAACTATATTCCGCGCGAACGGATGGTGGAGAGCAAAAGCCTCAAGCTCTACCTTTTCAGCTTCCGCAACCACGGCGATTTCCATGAAGATTGCATCAACATAATAATGAAGGATCTTGTGAAGCTCATGGACCCGCGCTACCTTGAGGTTATCGGGCTGTTCACCCCGCGCGGAGGCATATCAATCTACCCGTTTGCCAATTACGGCGACGACGAGCATCAGGAGCTTGTGCGCTCCCGTATGCTCGCCGCGTTCAGAAATGATTTCTAAGGGGGGTTACCAGGCGTTGTAGTGGATATTATCGGGATTCCATTTGTCTTTGGGAGTAGACTCTCCGGCAGGATAGCCCACAGGCACCACAGCCAAAGGCACTATGCTCTGCGGCATGGAGAGGGCTTTTCTCACACCGGCCATGCGCTCCTGAACAGGGTAAACGCCTGTCCATACGGCTCCCAGACCGAGGGCATGGGCGGCAAGAAGCAGATTTTCAGTAGCTGCCGAGGCATCCTCAATCCACATATCGCGTGCTTCTCCGTCAAGAGCCTTGGAGAGGTCACCGCAAACAACCACCGCCATAGGTGCCTGCTCAAGCATGTGGGCATAGGGGCAAGCAGCCATCAGCGAGTCGAGCACGGCGCGCTCATTGACCACCACGAATGCCCAGGGCTGTTTGTTTACGGCTGTGGGGGCGGCCATAGCCGCGCGCAGCATTATCTCCACAGTGTCGGCACCGATAGTCTTGCCGGGTATGTAGCGGCGCACACTTGTGCGGGTAAGTATACAGTCAATAGCCTCGTTGGTGGAGGACGAAGCGGTTGACCCTGACTGTTTTTCAGAACAAGCTGTCATGACAAAAATAATTGAAAGTAACAGCATTACAACATTCTTCATATAAATATGGTTTTGGGATTATTGCAGATTGGTAGCATTGTCAACCGACCGGGCTGAGGATATGCGGCTCGCTATCAGGCCGATGACAAAACCGACAACAGCTACAAGCATAAGCACCACCAGCAGGTCGCCGGGAAGAATCTTCACGGGGTACTCTGTGATATTGAGCTGAGAGGGGTCGCCGCCGAGTTTTATAAAACCGCCATATTGCTGGGCCAGGCAGAGAATCACCCCGATGACTATGCCGCTCACGCCGCCGAGAAGCGATATCAGCCACCCTTCCATCAGAAATACTCCCGACACTGTTGACGGGGAGGCTCCGAGCGCCCGGAGGGTTGCGATGTTATCCTTTTTCTCGATTATGAGCATCGACATGGTTGATATTACATTGAATGACGCTATGACAAGAATGAAGATAAGCATCACGAAGGTGAGCCACTTCTCCACCGAAATCATGCGGAAAGACTCGGACTGCTGCATGAGTCTGCTGAGAGCCACTCCCCTGCTGCCTACAGCCTCCGATGCGGCGGCGAGAGCCTGATCGGTGCTCACTCCGGGGGCAATCTTCAGCTCTATGGCAGATGCCTCGGTGGTGTATTCGAGCAACGACCGCATGACACTGAGCGGCACAACAGCCCTGTCGGCGTCATGCTCGGTCTGCTCCACTTCATACACCGCGCTCACCAGCAGGGTGTCAGCCATAAAGGAGGCTGCAGGATTGGCAACATTCACCCTGCCATTGCGTCGGGGCACATAGAGATAGAGCGGATCGTAATAGCCCGGATGCGCTCCAAGGCTCACAGCCACCCCCACGCTCAGCGCGGCGCAGGGATAATCGCCGTCGCTGTCCATGAGTTCGCCATCTATCACCGTCGGCGCCAGGTCTATCACGGTGCCATAGTTGTCAGGCACGCCCTTTACTGTCACAGGCAGCTGACGGCCGGCGTATATTGCCAGCGCACGCTCCTCGACAGTTGGCACAGCCGCCTGAAACTGAGGCAGAGCCGCAAGCGCCGCCGCAAGCGAATCGCCATCGGCAAAACTCTTTCCGGCCGCGGGCACAATTTTTATATCCGGGTCAACTGCCGACAGGCGAGACATCGCGACATCGGAAAAACCGTTGAACACGGATAGTACACACACAATTGCGGCGGTGGCCACAGCCACCCCCGCAACAGATATCCATGAGATGATATTTACCGCATTATGACTCTTACGCGAGAAGAGGTAACGCAGAGCTATACGGAGTGCAACCATCAGTCATTGTCGGTGGGTTCAGAGCCGGCGGGATGTTTTTCAGCGTCGGCTTTGAGCAGGTTGTCGATATTTTCGATATAGTCGAGTGTGTCGTCAAGGTAGAATGACAGCTCGGGGGTTTTGCGCAGCTGGAATCTGACGCGCTGCGCAAGCTCGTAGCGCACAGTCTTTGCGCTTGCACGGATGCTTTCAATCACTTCGGCTCCTTTTTCAGAGGGAAACACTGAAAGATATGCCTTGGCTATGCTGAGGTCAGGCGACACTGCCACACTGCTCACCGACACAATGACACCGCGTGTCTTTGCGGTCTGCTGCCGGAAAATTTCGCTGAGCTCCTTCTGTATAAGGCGCGATATTTTTGCTTGACGGGTAGTTTCCATAATGAGTGTTTTTTTAGGTTATTTCTATTTGTCTATATACGAAATAACGCGGGAGGGGGCGATTTGTTAGCCGCCGCATAAGAGAAAAGGGAGGAAGCGCGAGTGAAAGCGCGCCGCCTCCCGGAAAAAGTTACTGTCCGGCCTTACTCAGCGGGAGCTGCCTCGGGAGCAGCGTCAGCTGCAGCGGGAGCCTCGTCTACAGTGAGGGGCGAATCATAGTTGCCACCTGTCTGCTGCTGAACGGGAGCTGCCTTGACACGGCTGCCATCCTCGCCGAGAGCGTTGGGCATGAAGAAAGTTGACACGATTGCAAACACGCAGATTGCAGCCGCGAGAATCCATGTAACTTTCTCGATAAAGCTGTTTGTACGTCTCACACCCATAATCTGGTTAGAGCCGGCGAAAGATGAAGAAAGGCCGCCACCCTTTGATTTCTGGATGAGCACCACTCCTATGAGAAGGATGGCTGCAATGAGAGTGAGAATGATGAGAACTACATACATATCCGGTAGTATTTATTTGTCTTTAAATTTGTTATTCAACATAAGTTTCTGCAAGAAACGCAATTGGTCTGCAAAGTAAATACTTTTTTTTGGAAAATTCAAACTTAGCGAGTGGATAATTTCATACGCCTTGTCATATCGGCCCCTCGAAATGTAAATTTTTGCCAGACTTTCACTGAGCAGCGAATCTTCCGATGCCTTTGGCCGGGATGTCTTGCGGGGCTTGGGCTGCGGAGCCGGAGCCTCACCGCCCTCCCCTTTGGTGTCGGCTGAGAAGCTGCTGAGAAAAGCGTCGAGCACCGCATCCTGACCCTGCGAATGCTGCTCCTGCCGCTCATCTTCTGCAATAAGAGTGGCGGCATATTCCGGCACCGGGTTGAAAATCAAACGGGTGAGCAGAGCTTCCTCCTCAGGGGTGCTCTTGCCGTATGTTTCAAGAAAAGTGTTGATTGCAGAATCAGTGGAGGGTTTTGAGGGCATGGTAGAGTGAGGGTAAAAGTCAGCGAAAAGTCTGCCATCCGGGTCTACGAACTGAAAAAGAGCATCCGGAGCCGCGGCACCCAAAGCCAGTCGCTGCGACAAATGTCTTCGCTCCTGCCCGTCAACATCGGTTCCACGCTCAAGGCGCACAGCCGCCGGCAGTAGAAAATAAGGATAGGCGGCTTCGAGAAAAGCCACCTCCTGCTCCGACGGGCAGGAATCGCTGCCGATACTGCCGGCAAATTTATTCAATATCGAATCTTCCATAAGCGGGGAAAACCAAGGGCGCGTTGTATTTCGCTTCAGCCTGATTATTAGACAAAATTACATCTTTGTCGGCGAATAATCAAGCCACCGCCGCACTTTTAGCCGCTGCACATCTCCGGCAGCCTATATATAATAAGGTGTAATGCAGGGTCCAGGGTATGGGAGTTTTGGGTTGTAACAAGTGTGTAACGGAATTAACTTCTGTTAACTTTAAAATGCTTGGAACGGTTATTTTTGCCGTAACTTTGCATCGTCGGACAGAGACATTCTCCTCCCGAAGACGCAAACCCAAAAAACGTTACATCACTATTTATCACTTCTTACTTAAAACTTACGACTATGGCTGCTACTTCAACTTTCACCGACCGACTGATGGGCCTTCAGGCAAACATGCTCAACTTCGCCTACATGCTCACCTCCAACCGCGACGATGCCTACGACCTTCTGCAGGACACTATGGTCAAGGCTCTCGACAACAGCGACAAGTATGTCGAGAACACCAACTTCAAGGGCTGGGTGTTCACCATCATGCGCAACATCTTCATCAACAACTACCGCCGCATAGCGCGGAGCGCCACAGTGATTGACCAGACCGAGGACCTGTATCACCTCAACCTGAGCCAGGACAGCGGCATCGACTCACCGGAGGGTTCATTCACCGCCGCCGAGATCACCGCCGCCATCGCCGAGCTTCCGGCCAAGTACAGCGAGCCGTTCAACATGCACATCGCCGGCTACAAGTATGACGAAATCGCCGAGCAGATGAACCTGCCGCTGGGCACCATCAAGAGCCGCATCTTCTTTGCCCGCCAGCAGCTCCAGACCCGCTTCGCCGACTACCGTTGATTTCCCCCGCAGCCAAAAACACACAACCAAACCCGACACACATATACACACAAACGCACGGCGCGCAGAGTCCAACTCCGCGCGCCGCCGCTTTTGATTATATGGTTTGTGAATCTCAGCGCTTCCAGCGGCCTATGATCACATAGTTGTTGTCGTCAGGGTCGATGCTCTCTTTCAGCTCCTTCATGCGTGCCATCCCTTCCTCTGTGGCAAGGGGATGGCTTTCGGGAGCCGTTTCGAGGCAAGCGAGGAGATCACCCGGATCTAGATTCCACGCCAAGTATTCCGGATTGCTGCAGCCGGTCCAGCCTCGGTCCATGGTAAGGGTGCCGAAGTTGTCAAACATCAGCACTGCCGGCGCACCATGCAGTGTAGCCCGGTCGATTACAAACGGTGCGTTGCTGGGCAGCACGTATGTTGACTCGCTGACCTGCTCGGGTGTTCCGAATGTCACAACTACATAAAATTGGGGAAACGCTCTGAAATAGTGCATCGGCACCTCGTCGCCGAAGTCAAAGGTAAAGGCGGGTGTGAGGCGGCCATCGGAGTAGTTGTACAGAGTGTCAGCCTTGGCATCTATTCTGAACAGTGAGTAGGTTAAGTCCTCGTTGCCTGCATTCGAGCCGCGATAAATCTCGCTGCTGAAATCGGGCACAACAGTGATATTAGGCTTGAACACCGAACTGATCACATTGCCCTTCATGTCCTGGGTCCACACCGGAGTGGGGTTTTCATCGCTGTGAAACAGAAGGGCGGCAATTGTAACGGTGCCTTTTTCATTGTCAACGGTGAAGAAACCTTTGTTTACCTCCTGTGCCAGCGGAATGCTCTCGATGTATTTGCCGTCAGTGTCATACACAAAAATATTCTTTGCGTTATACTGCATCATATAGATGCGCCCCGCCTTCTCATCGGCATCCATATAATAGGGGGCTATGGAGTATTCGCCGGGACCCTGCCCCTTGGCGCCGACCTTGCCGAGGTATTTTCCGGAGCGGTCAAACTGCTTCACCTCGTCGTCGGAATATATCAGAATCCGTTTGTCTGTGACCCACACATTGCCTCTGCCAACAACGGCTTCATCGCTGTTTTCAAGCTTCACCAGCTCAATGTCGTCCAGAACGTCGGAGGCGAGGAGAGTCACCTGCTCCGGGGCTGAGGTGAGTTTGCCGACAATCAGGGTGTCGCTGCCGTGTGCCACCGCTTGCGCCACCACCGGCGCTTCGGCAAAGGTTTTGGAAATAGGATTTGCAGACCCCGAGAACTCACCTTTTGACGATGAGCCTGAACCGCAGCCTGTGAGCACAGCTGCCACAACAGCGAGCAGCGAAGTGATGCGGATTCGTTTCATGGAGTTAGAAGTTTTATTGAATTATTAAATGTTTTCTACAAGCAGGGCAATGATTTGTGTATTACTCGTCTTTGTTGCAAATATACTCTTTCTAAATGACTTAACAACTACACAACCTAAGAAATCCGTCCAGCGTCGTAAAATTTGGAGTTGTATAGATGAGATGATGCGGATCGTTTTCGTGAGGGTGGAATTTTATTATTCTGTTTTTGTTATTGATTGTGTTTACTCTGCTTTAATTTGCTAACAAACAGGAGATTGTTGTCGTTTTCGTGTAGAGTGTTCAGTAACGAGTCTATTTTTGCTCTGTCGCTGTCTGCAACATCTCCATTCTCAAGAGATTTTTCCAACTTCTCCTTCAACTCAAGCGGCTCGTATACTTCAAAAATATAACCGTCATGCAGCCCTCTGCAACCGTAACGGAGATTGAAGAAGGAGTCATTAATCATCTTGCCCACGCGCCAGACGTCTTTGTTGTGTTTGTCAAGGGCAATAGAACCGGAGTTGTCTCCTCCAACAATATCCGCCAAAATCAAATCCGGCAACTCCCTGTATACAAAAAATGAGGAGCCTTTACGCTCAGGCAGCATATCCAACTTGAAGATGGCGTCAAGCTTGTTTTCTTGTGGATTATAGGAGTATAAGGTATCATTGAAGGTTGTGTGAAAAGACTGCCGGTCAGAGCAACGGTAGGACCACACCTCGTTGTTGAAGCCCACCGTCGCTCCCTCTTCATTTTTTATACTTATTTCAAGTTGAGGAGAGAAAACATATCTCACGCTGTCGCCGGCATCCAATGGATTAAAATTGGCAGCGACAAAATGGTTATCCTCATACTCTTTGAAGCAGAGTTGCACTGCGGATATAGTACCATCCGGGGATTTAAACAGTTTGCCTTTGTTGAGAGGCTTAGGAAATGCTATATTACCCACATAATTGCCTTTGAGGTCATAGCAGTTCAGGTTTTTGGAAAAACCTGCTACATAAATTCGTCCGGCGGGTTCGTCAATGAGCACATCGTAAGCCGAAGAGTATTCTCCCGGACCATTGCCTACACCACCTATATCGCACAAGTATTTCCCATCTTTGGTAAATAGCTTGACCGGCTTTTTGCCTATAGCTATATAGTTCTCTGAGAAAGAGGGCATAAATCCACTATAAAAGGCTTCCTCCACATTGTCAAATCTAACAATGCGGAAGTCCTCGGCAATTTCACTTAGATAAATATCCCTCGTCTCTTTTACTTCAGACTCATCAACCACAATTAACTCTGATGAGTCAGAATCAAGCATGGTTACAGACACCGGATTGCTCTTGCATGAGCACAATATGCACAATCCCAAGGCATAGTATATTTGTTTCATGAGAGTTGTAGTTATTTGTATGTTATGGAATTGGTTTCAAACATTATGATTGGGGTGCCCATTGATTTGTCTAAGGCTTTGAACGATAGCAGGTGGCCGGTGGCATCGGAGAATTTCGCTTCAAACTCACCTCCCTTTTCAGAAATACACACAAGAATTGTGTCACCTTTTTGCGACATTTTCACCTGTTTGCCATCCAGAATCCTCGCGAAATCATCCGCACCAAGGAACAGCACTCCGGAGAGAGATTCCCTGGCATGCTCCGGCATCACTGTACTCTTGGCTGCGCCATCAATGGAAATCGAGCCCTTTTGTGTTATCTCAATCAGGTGGCTGCCACCGTCATCTTCCCATGAGAGGCTCAGCATATTATCACCTGTGGTTGTGTATGACAGCCTCGCCGGAGTCATCACTCCATCGGGGGAGAGTCTGAACGGTTGAGATGGGGTGCCGGCTTTGAGCCGAGTGTCAAATTCAATGTCACACTGCTTTGAGGCGCGAAGCTTTTCCAGCCCCAGCTGGACCACCTTTTCGGCGGCTATGGTGCTGTCGGAGTGCATCAGGAACATACCTACACATATACCGACCGCAAGAACTGCAGCGACTTTTCCAACAACAGAGGTGAGAAAGGAGAATGGTTTGCGGACCTTGCGCGGCGGCTCGAATTTAATCGAGGTCACGGGCAGATGGCGGGGCTGCAGTGCTTCAAGGACCTTGCGGTACTTAGCATCGTTGGTGTTGTCGGAGAGGTTCATAGTGTATTATTCAATTTTAATCTAAGATATTCAAGTCCTTCATAATAGCGGCGCTTGGCTGTGGTTTCCGAAAAACCGAGCGTCGCGGCGATGTCACAGAAGGTCATCGAGGCGAAAATCTTCAGCCGCACAGCCTCGCGTGTATGCTCGGGCATAGCATCGATAAGGGCTGCTATGCGCGGCGCCTCATCTTCAAACGACTGCGGCTGCTCGCTGATATCGAGCACCTCCGCGCAGGTAAGAGGGATGAAGTCGGGCGACAGGGCATGGCTGTTGCAGGCATTCACCAAGGCTCTGAACACGTAAGCATGAAGGTTTTCAACCTTGGCGGCCTCGCTACCCCGCTCGAGCATCCGCAGATACACATCCTGCAGAATATCCTCAGCATCCTCCACGTTTGCAACGCGGTAGCACGCATAGCGGAAAAGCTCCTGCTTGTGCTTCTCCATCAGCTCAGTGATCCGTCGGGTGAATTCTTTTTGCGACATACTAATAATAAGAGCGATAATACGCCGGTATAGTCCATTCAGCGGCGGGTTGTAACAAGTGTGTAACGGAATTAACTTCTGTTAACTTCAAAATGCTTGGAACGGTGATTTTTGCCGTAACTTTGCATCGTCGGACAGAGACATTCTCCTCCCGAAGACGCAAACCCAAAAAACGTTACATCACTATTTATCACTTCTTACTTAAAACTTACGACTATGGCTGCTACTTCAACTTTCACCGACCGACTGATGGGCCTTCAGGCAAACATGCTCAACTTCGCCTACATGCTCACCTCCAACCGCGACGATGCCTACGACCTTCTGCAGGACACTATGGTCAAGGCTCTCGACAACAGCGACAAGTATGTCGAGAACACCAACTTCAAGGGCTGGGTGTTCACCATCATGCGCAACATCTTCATCAACAACTACCGCCGCATAGCGCGGAGCGCCACAGTGATTGACCAGACCGAGGACCTGTATCACCTCAACCTGAGCCAGGACAGCGGCATCGACTCACCGGAGGGTTCATTCACCGCCGCCGAGATCACCGCCGCCATCGCCGAGCTTCCGGCCAAGTACAGCGAGCCGTTCAACATGCACATCGCCGGCTACAAGTATGACGAAATCGCCGAGCAGATGAACCTGCCGCTGGGCACCATCAAGAGCCGCATCTTCTTTGCCCGCCAGCAGCTCCAGACCCGCTTCGCGGACTACCGCTAATCTCTCCCCGCAGCCAAAAACACACAACCAAACCACACACACATACACAAACGCACGGCGCGCAGAGTCCAACTCCGCGCGCCGCCGCTTTTGTATAAGCTTTTGTATCAAGAGAAATATTTGGTGGGGATAGATAAAAGCCTTACCTTTGCAGGCAAAAGCGTGGCGGAGTGTCTGCCGCGCACTTTATGTTTAACTAAAATCTCGAGATTTGGATATTGATCCTTTGCCAGCCGCAGATTGCGTTGCCGGTATTTTTTCTGCAATAAACGTTGGACTGCCGGAGAGTTTCGGCGTAGGTCAGATAATAGCGCTTGTGCTTGCGCTGCTTGCGCTGCTTGTGTCCGGCTTTGTGTCTGGAAGTGAGATAGCATTTTTTTCCTTGACGGAGCGCCAGTGCGAGGAGCTCGAGGAAAGCCCGTCGGGTGAGGCCGCGCTCAGGCTTGTCAAGGCACCGGAGCGTCTGCTGGCCACGATTCTGATAGCGAACAATCTGGTGAATGTAACTATAGTTGTGCTCTGTAACTTTGCCCTCGGCCCTGTGTTTGAGGGTATGAGCGAGGTGCTGAGCTTCATTCTCCAGACCGTAATACTAACCTTTCTCATACTGCTTTTCGGCGAGATATTACCCAAGCTGATAGCCAACAGCGACAATATGCGCTGGGTGCGTTTCTCTACCGGAGGGGTTAAGGCACTGACCCTGATTTTCAAGCCGCTGGCGGCGATGCTTGAGCGCAGCACCATCATAGTCAACAAGGTTGTGACAAAGAAGGATGACGATGTGACCGCCGACGACCTTTCTCAAGCTCTCGAAATCACAGATGTGCAGGCTGGAGATGAGAAGGAGATGCTTGAGGGTATTCTCAAATTCGGCGACACCACCGCAAGCGAGGTCATGACCCCGAGGGTTGACATGACAACCCTTGACATAGAGGCCACCTTTGACGAGGTGATGACTACTGTGATAGACAGCGGCTACAGCCGTCTGCCGGTGTGTGAAGGCTCGCAGGACAATATCAAAGGGGTGCTCTACTCACGCGACCTGCTACCCCATATCGGAAAAGCGGATTCCGATTTCGACTGGCACAAGCTGCTGCGCCAGCCTTATTTTGTGCCTGAGAGCAGAATGATTGACGACCTGCTCGAGGATTTCCGTCGCCGCCGCATCCACATGGCCATAGTTGTGGATGAGTTTGGAGGCACCCAAGGAATTGTCACAATGGAGGATGTGCTCGAGGAGATAGTAGGCGATATCAATGATGAGTATGACGAGGAGGAGAAAACCTATAAAAAGCTTCCGGACGACACTTATATCTTCGAAGGCAAAACCCTTCTCGGCGACTTTTTCAGAATCACCGGCCTTGAGGAGGATGAATTCAAGGAGGTGGCATCGGACTGCGAGACCCTTGCGGGTATGCTGCTCGCCATCAAGGGGGATTTTCCGAAAGAGAAAGAGCCGATGGTATACGGGCGCTGCCGCTTCCTGATTCTGGACATCAACGGCCACAGGATAGCGAGTGTGAGAGTGAAGGTTATGCCCGAGGTTCAGCAGCCCGCCGGTTGAGATGAAAATAGAGCGCAACGGCTACACCTTATATATAATAGAGCTTGACGGACGCGGCCGGAGCGCCGAAAGAAGAGCTGTCGACACTCTTGTGCGCACCGCTTTCGGCAACAGAGAGCTATGCCACCGTCAAAACGGCGCGCCGTACATAGCAGGAGTGGAGAGCCATATATCTGTGAGCCACGGAGGAGGCAAAGCTATCCTTGCCGTGAGCGCCGGGCCGATAGGTATTGACATCGAAGCGCCACGTCCGCAGCTTGAGCGGGTGCGAGACAAATTCATGAGACCGGAAGATGATAGCGCGAGCCTGCTCCACGCATGGACAGCCAAAGAGGCCACCTTCAAGGCCGCAGCCTGCGATGGGCTCACAATCCATGACATATCGCTGAGTGCAGATAAAGCGATTGTGCCAGACGGGCGCAGTTTTATCATCGAGTATCTGCCCTCTGACACCGCGCTCATAGCAGTAGCCACTCCGCAGGAAAGAGCGGAAGTTGGTTAAATCTTGTAATTTCAGTTGGTAAATAGCCAAATATAGCATATCTTTGCATAAACACCACAACAACACCCTTATGCAAATGAATATGGATAGCACCGAAGAGGACAGAGTGACGCCTGCCGACAGGATACGCTTTATAATCAAGAAACTCGGCATAACCCAGAAAGAATTTGCGCGGCGCATAGGCATCGACCACACAAATATGTCCAAGCACATCAATGGCCGCCTTCCTATCACCGAAGGACTTATGAACCGAATAGCTGTTGCGCTCGGAGTGTCCAAGTCGTGGCTTGCCGAGGGCAAGGATGTGCCATTTCCCAAGGAGAGCTCACCGGGCCGCGGGGCAGTTGTGCCGATATACGACATAGATGTTGTTGCCGGCACAGAGGAGCTGTCGCAAATATTTACAGAAGAGCGCATTATCGGACAGATAAGCCTGCCAAGCCTCAAGCGCGGGGATGTCATTGTGAGAGTGAGCGGCGACAGCATGACACCTGTTATTCTGCCGGGGGCATACATCTCAATCAACCCCACAAACGACTGCCGCAACATCTTTTGGGGCCAGATTTACGTTATAGTGATGGAAGACTACCGATTGGTGAAATATGTGCGCAGGGCCGACGATGAAGAAAAGATAAGACTTGTCAGCGCCAACAGCGATTACGACGACATGATTGTTGACCGTGCGGACATCAAGGCGCTGTATCTGGTAGACGCAATCATTAATTATCAGCTGAGATGTTAAGAAAAATATTGCCGGCAGCTGTATGTGCGGTTTTTGCCATAGTGTCATACGCGCAGTTGCCCTACGACTCAATCGCCGCCAAAGCCGGGCGCTTCTACAAGCAGCACGAATGGCGGAGCGCGCTTGCGATGTACGACCTTATGCTTGATGAACGCCCCGGCGAGTGCCCGACATACGTCAACGCTCTTGTTGCGGCAGGTATGGCAAGCGATACCCTAAGCCAGCAGAGGCTTACCCGCCGCGCGATAGAGCATATCGTGGTGGTTGACTCGCTGTTCAGCGGAGTTGAGCGTGCATCAGTGGCAATTGGCCGGCCAACGGTCTACGAAGAGTATCTTGAGAATATAGCCAGCGCCGAGCCCTGGCTTCAAAGAGCTGTAGACCAGCGCCTTCTTCATTACTTCGCATTTCGCCGCATAGGCCCGGAAACGGTAAAGTACGCCCGGCGTATGCTTGCCGGGCTGCCCGATGACATCGGCTATCTGCGTCTGCTGGCGCAGGGCTATCTCGACTGCAATGATATTGAGGGTGCGGAAAATGTTTACAAACGCATTATCGGCATATCGCCGAATGACCTGACCGCACTTCTGTATCTCGGCAACTCCGAGTGGGCACGCGGCAATAAAAAAGCGGGCGCAGAATATCTGCGCCGCGCCTATAATATTTCGCCAACTCCTTATCTGGAGAAAAAGCTGGGAATCAAAGCTCAAGGTCGCCGTTGACCACCTCGTGCCAGGGCAGACCCTGAACAGAAAGCTGAGCCATGAACGGATCCGGATCAAACTCCTCCACATTGTGCACGCCCGGCTTGTTCCATTTGCCTGTGAGGAACATCATAGCCCCTATCATGGCGGGCACGCCGGTGGTGTAGCTCACAGCCTGCATACCGGTTTCCTTGTATGCCTCCTCATGGCTGCAATTGTTGTAAATATAGTAAGTCAGGGGCTTTCCATCCTTACCGACACCGCTTATGCGGCAGCCGATGGATGTTTCGCCATGATAGTTCTCGCCGAGGTCCTGCGGATTTGGCAGCACAGCCTTGAGAAACTGCAGAGGCACGATTTTAGTGCCATTGTAGTCCACCTCATCTATCCGGGCCATGCCGATATTCTGGATAACACGCAGGTGGGTGAGGTATTCCTGTCCGAAAGTCATCCAGAAGCGGGCTCTCTTGATTGTGGGGAAATTCTGCACAAGGCTTTCGAGCTCCTCGTGATAGAGAAGGTATGATTCGCGGGGGCCGATGTTCGGATATGTCAGCGGCTGATGAAATTCGAGTGGCTTGGTTGTAACCCACTCACCATCCTGCCAGTAGCGGCCGTTCTGAGTGATCTCACGGATGTTGATTTCGGGATTAAAATTGGTGGCGAAAGCCTTGCCGTGGTCGCCTGCATTACAGTCCACGATATCAAGAGTTTCCATAGCGTCGAAATAGTGCTTCGCCGCATAGGCTGTGAACACGCCGGATACACCCGGGTCGAAACCGCAACCGAGAATAGCTGTGAGCCCTGCCTTTTCAAACTTCTCACGGTAGGCCCACTGCCATGAATATTCAAAATGAGCCACATCCTTAGGCTCGTAGTTTGCAGTGTCGAGATAGTTGACACCACAGGCGAGACATGCCTCCATGATTGTGAGGTCCTGATACGGAAGAGCCACATTGATAACGAGTTGCGGCTTGTGGCGCTCAAACAGAGCCTTCAGTTGGTCAACACTGTCAGCGTCAACACTGTCGGTAGTGATGTTAGGCTTGCCAATAGCCTTGGCGATAGCATCGCATTTGCTTTTTGTGCGTGAGGCGAGCACTATCTCGGTAAACACCTCCGGATTCTGCGCGCACTTATAGGCAACCACAGTGCCCACGCCACCTGCTCCGATAATTATAACTTTAGCCATTTTTTATTATAAAATTATTGATATTTTATTCAGAATAAACTCATCAGACCGCTAAGTTAGGGGTTTTGTAAGGTAAAAACAAAATAGCGGAGCGGAAAAACGTTAAATTTACAATTGCAAACGCAAAGGGTGGCTAATCCAAATGGTAAAGCCTTGAAAATCAACCACCATTTAGATCAGTGCTTAACCAAGTTATTAACAAGCGACAAAATTTTGAGTTTAAGTTTGTAAATTACACCCAAAAATCACTAACTTTACAACCTGAAAGAATCATTACCGTCAAAAAGCTTCCATCACGCTGCCATGCAACAAGAAATCTATCACATACCGGCTCTATTGCCCCAGACTCTCGCCGCCCTCGACATCAAGCCCGGCGGAGTGTATGTCGATGCCACATTCGGAGGTGGCGGCCACTCGCGCGCCATTATGGAATCGCTTGATGCCCAGGGCCATCTATACTCCTTTGACCAGGATGAGGATGCTGTGGAGAGAGCATTTGACGACCCCCGGTTTACAATTGTGTACTCCAACTTCCGCTATCTCTCCAACTTCATGCGCTACTACGGAGTGGAGGGGGTTGACGGAGTGCTTGCCGACCTGGGGGTGTCATTTCACCACTTTGATGATGCCGGGCGCGGCTTCTCCTTCAGATGGAGCGGAGCGCTTGACATGCGCATGAACCGCAAGGCATCCACCACGGCCGCACAGTTTCTCAGCAGCGCAGCCGAGGAAAAAATCGCGGATGTGCTGTATCTTTACGGCGAAGTGAAAGCCTCGCGCCGCATCGCTGCCGCGATAGTCAAGGCCAGGAGCGAAAAGCCGGTTGACACAGTTGAGCGTCTGCTTGAAATCATAAAGCCATTCATCAATCCGCGTCAGGAGAAAAAAGAGCTTGCCATGATATTTCAGGCGCTGCGCATAGAGGTCAACGGCGAGCTTGACGCGCTGCGCTCATTCCTTGAGCAGACAGCAAAAGTGATAAAACCGGGCGGACGTCTGGCCATAATAACCTACCATTCGCTCGAGGACCGCATGGTGAAAAACTTCATGCGCACCGGCAATGTCGAAGGCCGGGAAAACAAAGACCTGTTCGGCCGCAGCGAGGCACCGTTCAAGATGCTCGGCTCCAAACCGGTGGTGCCTGACGAGGCCGAGATAGAGCGCAATCCGCGCTCTCGCAGCGCAAAGCTGAGAATAGCCACCCGAAAAGAGAACTGATCCGCTACCACAAAAAGCTATGGCAACCACAAAGAGCAGAAATAAAAAAGAGGAAAAACCGGGCCTGATCAAGCGCATACGCCAGGGAGAGGTGCTAAGCAGCGACTTTTTTGCCCGCAACTGGCTGACAGTGTTTGCGGCGGTAGTTGTCGTGATGCTCTATATCACACAGAAATACACCTGCCAGACAAAGATGGAGGAGATACGCCGGCTCACAACCGAGCTGGAGATTGTAAAAACCGAGCGTCTGCGGGTGCGCAGCGCCTACATGAGCCACACACGCGAATCATCCATGCAACAGCTGATTGATTCTCTGGGACTTAATCTGAGAGTACAGGACAGACCACCCTTTAAGCTTGATGAAAAATGAAGAAAAAGTCTAATAGGAAACACATCCTTTTCCGCTACGGCCTGATAGTAGCCGGCATCCTGTTCATGAGCATAGGCATTGTATACAAGCTCGTGGACACAACCGTCATATCTGCCGACGAGTGGAACAAGAAAGCTAACAAAGAGCTGTCGCGCTGCGACACAATCATTCCCGAACGTGGCAACATCCTCGCCGCCGACGGCAGCATCCTCGCGGCAAACCTGCGCTACTACACAGTGAGAATCGACTTCCGCTGCGAGCGCTTCATGGAGGAACGTTTCCGTATGGCTCTCGATTCCATAGCCGACAGCATGGCCCGCTATTTTCCCTCGCGAACAAAAGCGCAGTGGCGCGAACACATGGCAAAGCCGCTCGCCAAAGCAAAAGCCGAGCGTCCGAGAGCCTATCGCCTCATCAACAACATCAGCTATGCCGACTACCGCCGGCTGCGCTCATTCCCGTTTTTCTCCATCAAAAACCGCAACCGCAACGGTCTGTCTGTAGAGAGCAAGATGAAACGGGTGAACCCCTACGGCGACATGGCGCGCCGAAGCATCGGGGGTGTGGGAGCAACCGCCGAATGCAAGGAGGTGCATGGAATATCCGGTCTGGAAAAAGCTCTGGACACACTGCTCTACGGCAAAACCGGACTTTCCAAGAAGGTGCCCCTGACCAAAGGCATCTACAACTGGACCGATGTGCCCGCCACTCCCGGCTACAATATCCGCACCACAATAGATATCAAGATGCAGGACATTGTTGAAAACGAACTCAACGATGTGCTCACATACTGCAACGCCGACTGGGGCGTGGCTGTGCTGATGGATGTGGCCACCGGCGATATCAAAGCTATCTCCAACCTTGAGAAAAACCCCAACGCCGATAACTATATCGAGGGCATGAACCGCGCCGTGCTCGGCTACGAACCCGGCTCGGTTGTCAAGACAATATCCATGATGATAGCCCTTGAGGACGGAATTGTCAACAACCTCGACGAAGTGCTGTCCACCGGCAGCTCATTCGCCTACGCCGGGGGCAGACCCATCACCGACAGCCACGGTGTCGGCTCCCTGACTGTCAAGGAGGTGATTGAGCGTTCAAGCAACATCGGCATGGCAAAAATCATAACACGCAAATATGATTCAAATCCGGGCGGCTTCTACTCGCGCCTGAAAGACATAGGATTTCTGGAGCCGATGAACACCGGCATAGCAGGCGAGAGTGTGCCGAGAGTCGACTCCGTGCCGTCAAACCGCGGCGGACGCATAGCCCTTTCACGCCAGTGCTACGGCTACGCCACCGAGATACCGCCGCTCTACACCCTGTCGGTGTACAACGCCATAGCCAACGAGGGACGCTATGTTCGCCCGCGCCTGGTGAGCCAGCTGATTGGCGACGGCATCGATTCAGTAATGCCGGTGACTTACATCCGCGACAGGATATGCAGCGAGACCAATGCCGCCAAGATGCGCACCATGCTCACCAATGTGGTGTGGGGCGACCATGGCACAGGCCGGCGCCTGCGCAACGATTATGTGCGCATAGCCGGCAAAACAGGCACCTGCTACATGATTGAGGGCGGTGCCTACAACACCGGCAAGAAACGCCTGGCATTCTGCGGCTTCTTCCCCGCCGAGAGCCCCAAATACTCTTGCATAGTGCTCACCTGCAACCCCAAGCAAAACGCTTTCGGCGCGGCAAGCACAAGCGGAGAGGTGCTGAAGAACATTGCCCTGAAGCTCTATTCAAGAGGCATGCTTGACAACAGCTCCGACTACCGCGCCGAGCCGGCCCGTGTGGACCCGCCTGTCATATACGCCACAGCCAACACCGCCAAGGGCAAGAAAGTGGGCAAGCACATAACCTCCAACGGCACCCACAAGAGCATCGCACACCCCGCCTCCGCATCAAAAGGGGTGCCCAGCGTGGTGGGCTACGGCCTTCGCGATGCCATAGCCACCCTTGAGCGCGCGGGCTACAATGTCGATTTCAAGGGAGCCGGATATGTTGCCGCGCAGACCCCCACACCGGGCAAAGAGCTTGCCGCAGGCACAAAAGTGACCCTCCTGTTAAAAGAATAACAAAAAACACCACAGTATATGAAACCACTCACCTCCCTGCTGTCGGCCATCTCAGTTGAAGAGATCATAGGCAGCAAAGATGTAATGATAAGCTCAGTGGAGTGCGACTCCCGCAAGATTCAGCTCGGCTGCCTGTTTGTTGCCGTGCGAGGCACCAATGTCGACGGCCATAAATTCATACCGATTGTCACTGTCGGCGGTGCCGCCGCCATTGTATGCGAGGAGCTGCCGGAACGTCTGGAGTCGAGTGTCACATACATCAAGGTGTCTGATTCGTCGGTTGCCCTTGGATTTCTCGCCTCGCGATGGTATGACGACCCCTCGCGCAAATTGAAACTGGTGGGTGTCACCGGCACAAACGGCAAGACAACCACAGCCACACTCATCTACGAGATGGCACGCATCAACGGCTTCAAGGCAGGATTGCTGTCGACCGTATGCAATTATATCGAAACCGAAGCTGTGCCCGCGGCCCAGACAACCCCGGACCCGCTGACCCTCAACAGTCTGCTCGCCAGAATGGTGGACGCCGGCTGTCAGTATGCCGCCATGGAGGTGAGCTCACACGCCGCCCACCAGCACCGCATCTCGGGGCTGCATTTTGCCGGAGGAGTGTTCTCAAACCTCACCCGCGACCACCTCGACTATCACAAAACAGTGGAGGCGTACCTTCAGGCAAAGAAATCTTTCTTCGACAACCTGCCCAACAGTGCATTCGCCCTGACCAACGCCGATGACAAGGTGGGCGAGGTGATGCTGCAGAACACCCGCGCCAAGCGCTACACCTACTCACTCCGCAGCATGGCCGACTTTACCGGAAGAATCATCGAGAGCCGCCTCGACGGCACTTTGATGAGCTTCAACGGCAATGATGTGGAGGTGCTGTTTACCGGAAAATTCAATGCGTACAACCTTACCGCTGTGTACGGAGCCTCGATACTGCTCGGATTTGACCCCGAGAAGGTACTTGTTGACATGAGCCGTCTGGTGCCTGTTGCCGGACGCTTCCAGACCTTCCGCTCACCCGGCGGCATAACAGCTGTTGTGGACTATGCCCACACACCGGACGCTGTGGTGAATGTGCTCACAGCCATAAAGGAGGTTGTCGGCTCGAAGGGTCGCATAATCACAGTTGTAGGTGCCGGCGGAAACCGCGACAAAGGCAAGCGCCCCATTATGGCACGCGAGGCCGCGCTGCGCAGCGACAAACTGATACTCACCTCTGACAACCCGCGCGATGAGGAGCCTGCCGACATACTGCGCGATATGGAGGAGGGGCTGGACGACACCACCCGCACAATAACCCTCAGCATAGTAGACCGCCGCGAGGCCATACGCACGGCCGCCGCGCTCGCTCAGCCCGGCGATGTGATTCTTGTTGCCGGCAAGGGACATGAGGATTATCAGGAAATCAAAGGAGTGAAGCACCATTTCGACGACCGTGAGGTTGTTGCCGAAGTGCTCGGAAAACTATAATAAATAAGGAATTGAAAATTCATGCTGTACTATCTTTTTGACTATCTCGCAGAAACCGGATTCCCCGGGGCAAGGCTGATGGATTACATCACCTTCCGCTCCGGAGCTGCCTTACTGCTCTCGCTTTTCATTGCTCTGGTGTTCGGCCGCAAAATCATCGACCGGCTGCAGCTCATGCAGGTTGGCGAGATTATCCGCGACCTCGGCCTTGAAGGGCAGATGCAGAAAAAAGGCACCCCGACAATGGGCGGTGTCATCATAATCATATCGATTCTTGTGCCATGCCTGCTGTTCGGCGACCTCTCGAGCATATATATGATACTGATGCTGATGTCCACCATCTGGCTGGGCTCGCTCGGTTTCATGGACGACTGGCTCAAAATCAAGCGCCACAACAAAGATGGCATGAGCGGCAAATTCAAGATTGTGGGGCAGGTGGGGCTTGGCCTCATCGTAGGGCTCACAATGTACCTCAGCCCCGATATTGTCATGCGCGAGAATGTGGAGACTGTCAATATGGAGAACTCCGAGATGACCGTCACCTACAAGAAAGAGGATGTAAAGAGCCCGCAGACAACAATCCCGTTTGTCAAAAACAACAACTTTGACTACACCAGCCTCACATCGTGGATGGGCAGATATGCCGCCACCGGAGGGTGGATAGTGTTTGTGCTGGTGACAATATTCGTCATCAGCGCCACCTCAAACGGAGCCAACCTCACGGACGGCCTTGACGGTCTATGCACAGGAGTGTCCGCGATAATATGCGTGGCGCTCGCCATAATGGCATATCTTGGCGGCAATATCATCTACTCCTCATACCTTAATATAATGTATATCCCCGGCAGCTCCGAGCTGGTGGTGTTCATGGCCGCGTTCATCGGCGCCCTTGTCGGATTCCTGTGGTACAATGCCTATCCCGCGCAGGTGTTCATGGGCGATACCGGCAGCCTGACCATCGGCGGCATAATCGCCGTGTTTGCCATCCTTATCCGCAAGGAACTGCTCATACCGATTCTCTGCGCCATATTCTTTGTGGAAGACCTGTCGGTGATGATTCAGGTGGCGTACTTCAAATACACCCGCAGGCGCACAGGCACCGGCAGACGCATTTTCAAGATGACACCCCTGCACCACCATTTCCAGAAACCGGGCAACTGCGGCATAGACGCCATACTGCAGGCTCCCCTCAGGGCTGTGCCCGAATCAAAGATTGTGACCCGCTTCTGGATCATTGCCATATTTCTGGCAGCTGTAACATTTGTAACTCTGAAAATAAGATAATGGACAACAACTCTCTGAACAATATATCCGGCTCACCGCGCACTCTTGTTGTGCTCGGCGGTGGCGAAAGCGGCGTTGGCGCCGCGATTCTCGGCAAGGACAAGGGCATGAAAGTGTTTCTTTCCGACTCCGGCTCCATTCCTGAGAAATACCGTGCAATCCTTGACCGCGAAGGCATTGAATGGGAGCAGGGACAGCACTCGATGGACCGTATTCTCGCTGCCGACGAGGTTGTCAAGAGTCCGGGCATACCACCGACCGTGCCCGTGATGAAAGCTATTTTCGACAAAGGGATTCCGGTTATATCGGAGATAGAATTCGCCGGACGCTACACCGATGCAAAGATGGTGTGCATAACCGGCAGCAACGGCAAGACAACCACCACTCTGCTGACATATCATATTCTTCGCAACGCCGGCATAAATGTGGGCCTCGCAGGCAATGTGGGCAAGAGTCTCGCCCTGCAGGTGGCAAGAGAAAAGCACGACGTGTATGTGATTGAGCTGTCAAGTTTCCAGTTGGAAAACATGTATGAGTTCAAGGCAAATATCGCTGTGATGCTCAACATCACTCCCGACCACCTTGACCGCTACGACTACAAGATGGAAAACTATATCAAGGCCAAATTCCGCATCATCCGGAACCTCACTCCGCAGGATGCTTTCATCTACTGGCAGGATGACCCCGTCATAAGCTCGCAGATGAAGCGTCTGGCAACCGAGGCGCAGCTGTTTCCCTTTGCCGAGCATATCGAAAACGACACCCACGCGTATGTGGATGAGGATGACAGTGTGGTGTTTGACACTCCCGATACATCCATGCGTATGCCCCGCGCCGACCTGTCGCTCAACGGACTCCATAACCTCTACAATTCCATGGCCGCCGGCCTGTCCGCTTGTCTTCTTGACATCAGGAAAGAGGATATCCGCAAGGCACTCGCCGACTTCGAGGGGGTTGAGCACCGCCTTGAGTTTGTGCGCGAGGTCAACGGCGTGAGATACATCAATGACTCCAAGGCCACGAATGTAAACTCCTGCTGGTACGCCCTGGAGAGTATGCCCGAGAACACCATACTGATTCTCGGAGGCAAGGACAAAGGCAACGACTACTCCGAAATCGAGCCGCTGGTACGCGAAAAGGTAAAGGCGATTGTGTGCATGGGTGTGGACAACACCAAGCTCGAGCAATTTTTCGAGGGCAAGGTGCCAGTGCTCGCTTCCACCCACTCGCTTGACGAGGCTGTGGAAAAATGCCGCGAGATAGCTGTTGCCGGCGACACAGTGCTGCTGTCGCCCTGCTGCGCGAGCTTCGACCTCTTCAGCAGCTACGAGGACCGCGGGCGCAAGTTCAAGGAGGCTGTCCGTCAGATTCCCGAATAACCCTTTAACTTAAAGAGATAAAACTATGGAACCAATCATTACATCCCCCGTCACCGAGCCGGTGCAGTCAGGTGCTCCCGCAGCAACTGACGCTGTGGAGAGCAAGCCCGACAAATATCTGTGGGGGCTCTACATCATGATATGCCTCATATCAATAATAGAGCTATACAGCGCATCCTCACGCGAGGTAGCCTCCTCGTCAATGGGCGTGTTTGGCCCTGTTGTGCGCCACGCGTTCATGCTCGGCGCCGGTTGCGGCCTGATTTTTCTGCTCCAGCGGGTGCACTACCGCAAGTTCATCCCCTTCATCCCCGTTTTTGCATTCATAAGCGTGGTGATGATGCTATATGTGATGTTTTTCGGCGAGATTGTCAACGGTGCCCGGCGCAGCTTCAGCCTCGCGGGCATAACTATCCAGCCCTCCGAATTTCTGAAACTCTCCTCCGCGCTGGTGATTGCGCTGATAATGTCGCGCACACAGATTCGCGGCGGAGTCAAGAATATCGGCATCACCATTTCGGCCATAATAGTGATGCTCTTCGGCGGCCTCCTTATAAAGCAGGGCATGACAAACACCATTCTGCTGATGTGCATCAGCCTGTCTATGATGGTTATCGGCGGTGTTGAATGGCGTAAATTTCTGATTGTCATTGCAGTTTACCTCGCCTGCGTGGGTGTGTTCTACGCAATGACGAAAGGCAACGACGATGATGTCAACCGAACCGGCACATGGTCGGAGCGCATCGACCGTTTCTTCGGCGACGGCAAGCCGAAATATATGCAGGATATAGATGCCAAGAACCGTCAGGAGATGTATGCCTACATGGCGCAGGCAAACGGCGGTATAATCGGCGTGTTTCCCGGCAATTCACGTGAGACAGCGCGCCTGCCGCTCGCATTCTCCGATTTTATATTCTCCATCATTGTAGAGGATATGGGTCTTGTAGGCGGTCTGGTGGTGCTGTTGTGCTACCTCGGATTGCTCGGCAGGGCGAGTGCCATAGCATCCAAATGCTCACGTGCCTTCCCCGCGCTGCTTGTAATAGGCATGGCGGTGATGGTGGCATTCCAGGCTCTGTTCCACATGGCTATCGTCACAGGCTTCTTTCCGGTGTCGGGACAGCCGCTGCCGCTGATATCAAAGGGTGGCACCTCGATTCTCACCACCTCTATAGCTATTGGTGTGATGCTGAGCGTGAGCCGCTTCGCTGTGCGTAACGGCAAGAAGCAGGACATCAAGAACGAAATGGAAGTGCTGCCCGACGAGATGAGAGCCGAAAACCCGACCCAACTGTAATAACCCTACTTGTCTATGGCTGATTACAAACCCCTTAGAGTCATCATAAGCGGAGGTGGCACCGGCGGCCACATTTTCCCCGCTCTCGCTATCGCCGAGGCGCTCAAGCGCAAGAATGCCGCAACGGAGATTCTGTTTGTCGGCGCGCAAAACCGTATGGAAATGGAAAAAGTGCCCGCAGCCGGATATCCCATTGTAGGTCTTCCGGTAGCAGGATTTGACCGCAAAAGGCTTTGGCGCAACTTCGCCGTGCTGGTAAAGCTGGCAAACAGCCTTGCAAAAGCGCGTAAGGTAATAAAGGATTTCAACCCCGACATTGCCGTGGGTGTAGGAGGCTATGCGAGCGGCCCGGTGCTGAAGCAAGCCCAGAAAAAAGGTATTCCCACTCTGCTTCAGGAGCAGAACTCATACGCCGGGGTGACAAACAAGATGCTCGCACGCCAGGCCAAGGCTATATGCACGGCCTACCCGGATATGCAGCGCTTTTTTCCCGCCGAGGTAATAACCCTTACCGGCAACCCGGTGCGCGAATCGCTCACCCAATGCTCATGCACGCGCGACGAAGCCTGCACCAAGCTCGGGTTCGACCCCGCCAGACCGCTGCTGTTTGTAACCGGTGGCAGCCTCGGTGCGCGCACAATCAACGACAGTGTGAAAGCTGCGCTGCCGCTGTTTGAAAAGGAGGGCATACAGGTGCTTTGGCAAACCGGCAAACTGTATGCCGACGAATGCGCCGCTGCCGCGAAAGGGCTCTCCTTTGTCAAGGCCACACCGTTCATTTCCGACATGGCGCTGGCATACCGCGCGGCTGACCTTGTTGTGGCGCGCGCCGGTGCAGGCACTATATCGGAGCTTGAGCTGCTTGGCAAGCCCGCGCTGCTTGTGCCCTCGCCAAATGTGGCCGAGGACCATCAGCGCAAAAACGCCGAGGCGCTTACAAGCCGCAACGCCGCCGTGATGATTCTCGACGCTGACGCTCCGGCAAAGTTAGGCTCCACTGTATGCTCGATGATAAAGGACACGCAGTTGCTTCAAAACCTTGGCAAATCGGTGGCCGCTCTGGCCCGCACCGAAAGCGCCGACAAGATTGCAGATGTTATTTACAGCCTTGTAAAATGAAACAGAACATTTATTTCATAGGTGCCGGAGGAATCGGCATGGCCGCTCTTGAGCGCTATCTCCTGGCTAAGGGATGCAACGTGGCCGGCTACGACCGCACACCCTCCGACCTCACCCGCGCTCTTGAGGCTGAAGGGGTGAGCATGACATACTCCGGCGATGAGACCGGTATTCCGCCGCAGTTCCGCAACCCGGAAACTACCTTGGTGGTCTACACACCCGCCGTGCCGGAGAGCCTGCCGATTTTCAAATGGTTTCGCGAGAATGGATTCGAAATAGTCAAACGTGCCAAGCTGCTCGGCGAGGTAACACGCATGAGCAAAGGCATCTGCTTTGCGGGCACTCACGGCAAGACCACAACCTCCTCCATGGCTGCCCACCTGCTACACTGCGGATCCACCGGATGCAGCGCCTTTCTGGGCGGGGTGCTCAGAAACTACGGCACAAACTTTCTGCTGAGCGAATCTTCTCCATACACTGTGATTGAGGCGGATGAATACGACCGGTCGTTTCACCATCTGTCACCATACGTGGCTGTAATCACCTCCACCGACCCGGATCACCTTGACATCTATGGCACCGAAGAGGCATATCTCGAAAGCTTCGCGCATTTCACTGAGCTGATACGCCCCGACGGCGCACTTGTGGTGCACACAGGGCTGAAACTGAAGCCGCGGGTGAAGCCGGGAGTGAGAACATTCACCTATTCGCGCGATGAAGGTGACTTCCATGCACAGAACATCCGCCATACAAACGGCTCCATAATTTTCGACTTCGTGGCTCCCGACGGAGTGATATCCGACATTGAACTCGGTGTGCCGGTGGAAATTAATATTGAGAATGCCGTGGCCGCCATAGCAGCCGCATGGATTGTCTCCGAGGCCGACCCCGGCAATGTGCGCGCCGCTATTTCCTCTTTCATGGGGCCGAAGCGCCGCTTTGAATTCCATCTCCGCGAAGCCGGTCCGCTTGGCAGGGCGATAATAGACGACTATGCCCACCATCCCGATGAACTCAAGGCTTCTATCAGCTCGGTAAAAGCCTTGTACCCCGACCGCAGGCTGACAGTAGCCTTCCAACCCCATCTCTACTCACGCACCCGCGATTTCGCAGCGGAGTTCGCTCAGGCTCTGTCGCTGGCCGACTCCGTCATACTCCTCGACATCTACCCTGCGCGCGAGCTTCCTATTGAAGGAGTGACCTCAAAAATCATCTTTGACAAAATTTCTTGCCCCGACAAGGTGATGATTAACAAGGAAGATTTGACTGACACTGTAAAAAAGCGTAACTTTGACATTTTATTGACGGCCGGAGCCGGGGATATCTGCGACCTCCTGCCTGAAATTGTGAAAAATGCAAAATGACAAGGCCTGTTAGACATAAATCCGGCAAAGGACACTCTCGCCGCCGCTCCGTGATAAGGGCAGTCGTGGCGATATGCCTTGCCGTTTATCTTGTTTTCGCGCTCTGCATCACCAACAGCACCAGCGCCGACTCAGTGTGCACCGGCCTTAAAATCGCGGTCAATGACACCGCTTCCCTCAAATTTGTAACCGCGGCGGAGCTCTCCCGCGAGCTCGGGTCACTCCCCGCTCAGGCAAAGGGTATGCTGCTGAAGGAGATTGACACCGACAGCATCGAGAGGCTGCTGAATTCCATCGACAAAATCGAAAACGCAAACGCCGTGAGGCTCACCGACAGGTCAGTCCTCATCACGGTTGACCCGCTCCACCCGGTGGCAAGGGTGTTTGACTCAAAAGGGTCATATTACATCAACCGCAGCGGCAAGCGCATATCGGCCGATGCCCGCTATCATATCGATGTGCCGGTTATCCAGGGCAATTTTGTTGACTCTGTGTTTCCCGCAAGCCGGGTGCTTCCTCTCGTCGACTACATATCCAACGACTCGCTCTGGAACTCGCTGGTGTCGATGATTAAAGTGGATTCCCCCTCCGACATCCTGCTCGTGCCTATTGTCCGCGGCCAGATAATCAACTTCGGCACCCCCGACAATTTTGACAACAAATTTCATCGCCTGCGCAGAATGTACGCCGAGGTGATGCCAGTCAAAGGTTGGAGCTACTACGACACAATCTCCGTTAAATGGAACGGCCAGATTGTTGCCACGCGGCGCAACAAAAAGCTGCCTCCGCCAAAATTTGCCGCCGATGATGCCGATGAGACACCCGATGTCAACACAATGCTCGCCGGCGACAATGTGCAGCCCGGACAGGTGAAACCGGGCGTCAAGGCCAAAGACGACAAACCGATTCCCGCTTCTAAAAAAAATCATTGAATAATTCTCTCACACATCATATATTTATGGACGATACTACCATCATAGCCCTTGAGATTGGCAGCTCCAAAATCCGCGGTGCGGTGGGGCTGGTGAGCCCCGACGGCACTCTCACCGTTAAGATAGTCGAAGACGAGGCGCTGGTCGACAGCGTGCGCTACGGTCAGGTAAACAACATCAAGGTTGCTGCCGGTTCCGTCGAACGGATACTGCGCAAAATCCAGAACCGCCTCGGCACCCGGAAAATTACAGGTGTATATCTCGGCATCGGTGGTCGCTCGCTTTCATCAATACCCGCCGAGGTGGAGCGGAAACTCCCCCCGGAGACAGAAGTCACCGCCGACCTTATCGACCGCCTCAAGCTTGAGGTGCGCTCCGGAGTCAGAACCGAGAAGGATATTCTGGAGGTGGTGCCGAGAGAATTCTTTATTGACAACACACGAGAGGACCACCCGGAGGGACGCATCTGCTCGGACATCCGCATGGCCGCAAACCTCATCACCTGCCGCCCTCAGCTCAAACGCAACCTTGACCTGCTCGTTGTCGACAAACTGCAGCTCAAGGTGAACGGCTATATCATTCGCCCGCTCGCGGAGGCTGACCTTGTGCTCACAACCGACGAAAAGCGGCTCGGCTGCATGATGGTGGATTTCGGCGCCGAGACAACGACAGTGGCCATATACCGCCAGGGCGCGCTGCAATATCTCGCGACCCTGCCTCTCGGCTCGCGAAACATCACCCGCGACCTCACCACGCTCAACACCGTTGAAGAGGACGCCGAGGAGCTCAAAAAGAGCCGCGGCTCGGCGATTCTCAGCGCCGAAAACGCCGAGATGGACCTCTCGAGCATCAACAATCTCGTGAGCCACCGTGCCGGAGAAATCATTGCAAACATCAAGGAGCAGATAAAATACGCCTCGCTCACACCGGCCGAACTCCCCGGCGGCGTGATTCTCATAGGACGCGGAGCTCTCCTCGCCGGATTCAGCACCCGTCTTGAAAACGAACTCGGCATGAAGGTGCGCAGCGGCAGCTCCACATCTGCCCTCGTGCGCATAGGCGACGGACGCATACCCTCCGATGCCGTAGACATCATCTCGCTTCTGCTCACCGCCTCAAAGGCTCCTGTTGAATGCCTCACCCCGGAGGAGAAGCCGGTGGAAACTGAGGTGATACCGGAAGAACCGCCGGTAAAAACCGACACAAAGAAGTCAGGCAGCCGGTTTAAAAATATCTGGAACTCGATCACCAAAGCTCTCGACTCGGAGGAGGACGATGACGATTGGAATGTTGATGACGAGGAATAACCCCATCGCTCTCACCTCTTTTTAAAACACTTCAAATTACAGCTATATGGAAGACTACGTTCGGAGTAACATGGACTCGCTGGGCGAAGACATCGAAACATCCGCTCAAAATAAAGCTAACAGCATATACATCAAGGCAGTAGGCGTTGGTGGCGGCGGCAGCAATGCCGTAAACTACATGTACAAGCAAGGCATCAAGAATGTTGACTTCGCTGTGGTGAACACCGACTACCAGGCGCTGAAAACATCCCCGGTGCCCACCAAAGTGCTCATAGGCAACGGCCTCGGGGCCGGCGACAAACCCAAAGTGGCCCAGGAGGCCGCAGAGGCCGACATCGCCAAAATCGAAGCTCTTTTTGAGGACAACACGCACATGGTGTTCATCACAGCCACCCTCGGCGGCGGTACCGGCACCGGTGCGGGCCCCGTCGTGGCAAGGATTGCCAAGGAAAAAGGGCTGCTCACCATCGGCATCATCACTATTCCTTTCTACTTCGAAGGCGACAACAAGATTCTCAAAGCCCTTGAGGGACGCGATGAGATGGCGAAGCATGTCGATGCGCTGCTCGTTATCAACAACGACCGTCTTATTGAAATTTACGGCGACCTCGATTTCTTCAACGCCCTCTACAAGTCAGACGAGACCCTCGCCACCGCCGCGCGCTCCATCTCCGAAATAATTACCTCGGAAGGCCACATGAACCTCGACTTCCGCGATGTGGAGACAACCCTCAGAAACGGTGGTGCGGCCATCATCAGCACCGGCTACGGCGAAGGCGAGAACCGTGTTACCAAAGCTATCGAAAACGCCCTCGACTCACCGCTTCTCAAAAACAGCAATATTTTCGGTTCCAAGAAGCTCCTCTTCAACCTCTACTTCTCGCAGGAAGCCGAAAACAAATTCCGCATGGGCGAGATGCAGGAGTTCACCACTTTTGTCAAGACAATCGACAAACGGGTGGATGTGATATGGGGTGCGTCGGTAGACAATTCGCTCGGCAATCAGGTCAAAGTCACACTCCTTGCCTCAGGATTTGAAGAGGTGGAGGACAATGCCGCATTCGTGCCAGCAGATATTGAGGAGCCGTTCGGACAGCCAAAGGCTGTCGACCCCACCGACAAGCAGAAGCGCCTGCGCGATGAATACGGAGCCAAGGTTGACTACTACAGCACAAACTACATAATCCTCAAACCCGGCCAGATGGACGATGACGCTGTTATCGAGGTGCTCGAGAGCAGCCCCGCCTACAACCGCGAGAAAAAAGTTGTGGAAAGCGTGCGCGGTGTTGGCGCCTCCTCATCCTCGGCCGCAAACGACCCCGGCATGGGAAGCCGCACCTCCCTCTCCTCCGGTGCCGAAATAGTATTCTAAGATTTCTGGTACTCGGTAGGCGACATCCCGGTAATATGCTTGAAATATTTACCGAAACTCGACTGATTGCTGAAATTCAGCTCGTATGCAATCTGCTGAACATTCTTTCCTGAGAAGCGCAGCAGATTCTTCGCCTCAAGAATCACAAACTCATCTATCCACTGGGCGGCGCTCCGCCCGGTGGCTTCTTTTACTATGAGCGACAGATACTTGGGCGATATGTACAGCCGTGACGCATAGTAGCTTACCGACCGCTCTGTACGGTGGTGGCGGTGCACCATAGCCATGAAGTCCTTCACATAATTAGACCGCCGGGAACGCGGCTCCTCAACCTGCACGGCAGCTGCGTTTCTGAGCGCGAACTGCATCAGCTGGTACACCGAGGCCGAAACAAGGCAGCGGCTTATGCTGCGCACACACTTCTCGTCGCTATTGTGCACAGTGTTGCTGTGGATAAGGTCAAAATAGCGCAGCATAAGCGAGGTTTCATCCTCGCTTAGCTTCTGCACCGCAACAGGAGCTGTGCTGAAACGGGTTGAGCTCAGCATATTGACATCCAGATTTATGTCGCGCAAAAAATCGGTTGACGCTATGAAAATATAGCTGTCGAAGTTCGCACAATCCACATCAGTCACCTGGATAAGGCAGTCAGGTCCCATGACCGCCACCGAATTAGCCTCCAGCCGGTAGGTGGCCAGATTGACCTCTATAGTGGCCGCCCCCGCCACTATAACAGCTATTAGCACGCCCGGCATACGGCTCGGCGCCAACGACATCTCCGCAAGCGGCCTCACATTGGTGAACCGCGAAAAGAAGTATTCCGAGCCCAGGCGACTGAACTCCGAGGCGTATTTTTCAAGAGTCTCTGATGTTATTGAATGGTCTTCTGAAAAATTCATAGCGATGTGCGTATTTTGGGTTTTACGCCGCAAATATAGAACTTTTTATCAAAAAACTCCACCTGTTCCTATCCAAGTGCAGAAATTATTATCCTTTCAGACCAATTTTATCTACAGCCACCACGCTGATTCTATGATTTATTTTCTTTACCTTTGCACACCTGAATATATATGGACAAAGTATCACTACACTCCCGGCCATCTGTGTGGCGCATTCTGTTAAAATACGGTGTGCCGCTGATTGTAACCATCGGCCTCTGCTACATCCTGTTCACCGGCGTGGATGTAAAGGAAATGATGCGCATCATCCGCACCGATTGCAATTTCGCCTGGATTGCCGCCGGGCTCGCTCTCAGCATTCTGAGCCATGTAATCCGCGCCCTCAGATGGCAGATTCAGCTCAATGCCCTGGACGTTCGCCCTCCGACAGCCATTATAATCCTCTCCATATTCGGCACATACGCCGTAAACCTCATTCTGCCGCGCCTCGGCGAGCTGTGGCGCACCGGCTACATCGCAGAGCGGCAGAAGGCTCCCTTCTCAACCATCTTCGGTTCAATGATCTGCGACCGGCTGTCCGACACCATTACTGTATTTCTCATACTGCTCCTCACCCTCGGGGTCGCACACCCGCAGATAATGAGCTACCTGCAGCAGAATCCGGAGATGTACACCAGGATAACTGCCATTCTGTCAAGCCCGTGGCTATGGCTCACGCTCCCCGTCCTTGTCATTGCAGCCGTGGCTGTATGCCGCCTTTATCCTGACAACAGATTCATTGCCGGCATAAAGAAACTCATCGCCGGCATCTGGCAGGGATTTGCCGTGATAGCCGCCATGAAAGGCAAAGTCAAGTGGCTGATATACACAATACTGCTGTGGAGCTGCTACTTCTTTCAGCTCTACCTCGCGTTTTTCGCATTTCCCGCAACCGCGCAGGTGGTGACTGACTACGGCATAACAGCCGTTCTGGTATGCTTCGTGCTGTCAAGTATCTCCATGGCTGTGCCATCAAACGGCGGCATAGGCCCATACCAGTGGGCGCTGATGTTCGGCCTCAGCATGTACGCCTCAGGCATTCCCGCCCTCACCCGCGAATATGCCGGCTCGTTTGCTAACCTCGTGATGGGCTGCAACACACTGCTGCTTATTCTCCTCGGCATAATCACATTCATTGCCGTGTCTATCGACAAACGGCGAAACAACAAACCCACAACAGCCCCGCATGGACAATCATAACGACTTTTTTCTCGACGAAACCGCCGACGCTCCGGCAACCCCGCAGGCAGATTCCCGGCAGATACAATTCAACCAACCCGCCGCATCATCATCCGACACTCCCGGTCAGCCGCCGCGCCCACGCCGCCACCGTGTCCGCAATCTGCTTATATGGACCGTTATTATCGGACTGTTGGTGCTTGCCGGCGTATTCTATGTGCGCTATCTCAACCCCTACGCACAGGAGGCTCAGGCCACCGGCTATGTCACATCGATCGAAAAGCGCGGCATTATTTTCAAAACCTTTGAAGGCACTATGGCTACAGAGCAGGCCATGGGCGACTCCACAAGAGTTTACACCCGCGATTTCTCCTTCACCGTTCCTTCCGACTCCCTTGCCCGCCGCATCCAGGCTCTCTCCACACCACCCGGCCGACGTATTACCCTTATATATGAAAAATACTACGGCACCCTCCCCTGGCGCGGAGCCTCAAAAAACGTCGTCACCGCCATCCGCTGATCCCACCCCACCTGCAGACCCCAATCGAGTCAACCTTTTTAGGAACGGACAACATACTTTTTACTAAATTTAAGCCTTGCGCGCTTGACTTTTGTGAGGATGATTGCGTATATTTGCAGTTTCAATCAAATAAACATTTACACACATGTCAGAAATTAAATGCGTCGGCATTCTCACTTCCGGAGGCGATGCTCCCGGCATGAACGCCGCTATACGCGCCGTCACCCGCTCGGCTATTTTCAGCGGTTTCAAGGTCAAGGGCATATACCGGGGCTACAAGGGTCTGATTTCAGACGAGATAGTTGATTTCAAGACTCAGAATGTGTCAAACATTATCCAGATGGGCGGCACTATCCTCAAAACCGCCCGTTGCCCTGAGTTTGCAACCCCCGAGGGCAGGCAGCTCGCATACGACAACATCCGCCGCCATGAGATTGACGCTCTGGTGGTTATCGGAGGTGATGGCTCACTCACCGGTGCCCGTATCTTTGCCAACGAATTTAATTTCCCCTGCATCGGGCTTCCCGGCACTATCGACAACGACCTCTACGGCACTGACACCACAATCGGCTATGACACGGCGCTCAACACCATTATGGAGTGCGTCGACAAAATCCGCGACACAGCCACAAGCCACGAACGCCTCTTTTTCATTGAGGTGATGGGACGCGACGCCGGCTTCCTTGCCCTCAACGGTGCCATTGCATCCGGCGCCGAGGCCGCTATCATCCCCGAAATCTCCACCGAGGTCGACCAGCTTGCCGAACTTATTCAGAACGGTTTCCGTAAGAGCAAAAACTCATCCATAGTGCTTGTTGCCGAAAGCCCCGTCACCGGCGGAGCAATGGGTATGGCCGAGCGTGTGAAGAACGAATATCCGGGCTACGATGTGCGCGTGTCTATTCTCGGCCACCTGCAGCGCGGCGGCTCTCCGACTGCCCACGACCGCATACTCGCCTCACGCATGGGAGCAGCCGCTATCGATGCTCTGCTCGAGGATCAGCGCAATGTGATGATCGGCATCGCTAACGACAACATCGTATACGTGCCCTTCTCAAAAGCCATCAAAAACGACAAGCCAATCAACCGCGCGCTGCTTGACACACTGCGCCGCCTCTCAATCTGATTGCCCTAACCCGACATGGCACTCCCCGAAGGCTTTGTAAGCATGATCCGCAGCTACGGCTTGCCGCAGTTTGACAACCTGCCTGATGCTCTCGAATCAACAACCCCGGAAGTGTCCCTGAGGATTAACCCCGCAAAATACACCGCTCCGCTCCCGGCCACAGACCCTGTGCCCTGGAGCGGCTGCGGCTTTTATCTGCCCGAGCGTCCCGCCTTCACACTCGACCCCATGCTTCATCAGGGAGCCTACTATGTGCAGGATGCCTCCTCCATGTTTATAAGCCATGTAGCAGCCCATCTCGCGGCCGGACAGCCTGTCAGATGGCTCGATGCCTGCGCCGCCCCGGGAGGAAAGACAACAGCAGTCATGGCCGCGCTGCCGCAGGGGTCAGTTGTGGTGGCAAACGAATTTGTGCGCACCCGGGCTGAGATTCTCCGCGAGAATGTAGCCAAATGGGGCACCGCCAACGCCGCCGTCACAAACTGCGACACATCCCGCTTCAGCCGCCACACAGCCTTGTTTGACATCATAGCCGCCGACGTGCCTTGCTCCGGGGAGGGGATGATGCGCAAAGACCCCGAAGCTGTTGCCCAATGGTCGCCGGCTCTCATCAACTCCTGCGCCGACCGTCAGCGCACCATCATATCAAACCTGTGGCCGGCTCTCCGTCCCGGAGGATACATGGTATACAGCACCTGCACTTTCAACCGCGCCGAAAACGAGCAGATAATCGACTGGATGATAGATGAATTCGGTGCTCTTCCGGTAGAGATTCCCGCAATGCCGCAGTGGAATATCACTCCCGGCATCGCCACAACCGCACCTTGCTACCGATTCATCCCCGGCACAACACGCGGCGAAGGTCTCTTTCTGGCAGTGGTAAGAAAACCGGATGGCCCGATACCGAACAGCAGACCCGCAAAAGCTCCCAAACCCGCAAAGCCCGACAAAGCCCTCGCGCAGCTTGCTCTCTGGCTGCTACCCGATGCGCAGGTAGAACTGTCTCTCGACAAAGACACCGTAACTGCCACCTCAACAGCCCCCGCGGCACTGACCCTGCCGCCCGAACTGCGACCGGCAACACCAATCGCCACACGCAAAGGGCGCGACTTCATTCCAACACAGCAACTCGCACTCAGCACCCTGCTTAACCCAGAAATATGGCCACGCCTCGATGTTGACCGCCTCACCGCGCTCTCCTATCTGCGTGCCGAAGCGCTGCACCTGTCCGAGGACACCCCGCGCGGCATAGTACTACTCACATACTCCGGACTGCCGCTCGGATTCGTAAAAAATCTCGGCAACAGAGCCAACAACCTCTACCCCGACCCCTGGCGAATACGCACCTCCATACCCGCCAACCTGCCACCACTCCCGCTTCAATGAACACCCCTGCCGACGAATCCACCCTTATCTCCCGCCTCAAAAACGGAAGCAAGACAGCCTTTGACACCATATATTATAGGTATGTGGGGCAGCTCATGGCTTTTTGCCAGAGCTACCTCCATGTTGTGGAAGACTCGGAAGAGGTGGTTGAGGATGTGTTCATATCGCTGTGGAACAACCGAAATAACCTGCGAAACTCCTCCACACTGCGCCCGTTTCTATTCACAGCCGCAAAAAACCGCTTGCTCTCCGTTCTTCGAAAAAGAGTCAACTCAAGCATCTATGAGGAATATGTGGCCGCGCGGCATGACTGTCCGGGCGAGGAGTCTCCTCTGGAATATGCCGAATTCGAGCGCATGGTGATGCGGTGCATCAGCCAATTGCCTACTACCCAGCGAAAAGTTCTGGAAATGTCAAGATTCGAGAATATGTCGAACGCAGAAATTGCCGAGGCTCTGAACCTGAGCATACAGACCGTTAAAAACTCCCTGTCTCTGGCTCTCAGGTCGCTTCATCAGAAAATCAAAGCCTTCCACGGCCCAATCATAACCATCATTTCAATTGTTTTACGGCACTATGGATCATAACTACAGCGGCTTCAAAGATCTGATTGAGAAATACAGGCAAAACACCCTCAGCCCTGAAGAACTCACACGGCTCAGAGAAATGGTAAACACCGTCTCTGACAGTGAATTGCTCGGGCTGCTTGATGAAAACGGCGCCCCGGATGAGTCCACTCATGACTACTCCGAAAGCATCGTCAGGATTAAGAACAGCTTGGACAGACGCATCGCCGCCCATAACAGTGCTCCGGCCTCACGCGTCTGGATATATTCTTCCGCTGCCGCACTCCTCGCCGCATGTATCGTAACAGTGTGCTTCCTGATTTTTTCACCGGAAGCAACAGACCATCCGGGCTATTGCAACAGCACGGTATCCACCTTGGGAAAAGATACATACATTACGCTGTGCGACAGCTCGGTAGTGAGGCTCCGCAGCGGCAGCTCCATCGAATACCCTCAGAATTTCGGCTCTGACGACAGACAGATATCATTTGAGGGCGAAGGCTTCTTTGACATTGCACCGATGGATGGCAAACCCTTTGTTATAAACGCCCCGGGGCTGAGTATCTCCGTCAAAGGCACATCCTTCGGGGTTGTGGCAGGAAGCAATCTCGACTGCACGAGCGTGTCGCTATTCGAAGGCACCGTGGATTTGACATCCACACGGTCCAACGAAAGAATAACCCTCACAAGCGGCAATATCGCCACACTTGACACCGGAAACGGTCATTTTACTGTCAGGAGCATGAATCCCGACATTCAGATTGATTGGAAAAACAACGAGATACACTGCCTCAACGTAAACCCCGACACTCTCATCAGACAGTTTGAGCAGCACTACGATGTTGCCCTGTCGCCCGGCATAAAAAAAGCCATTGACGGCAATTTCACCGGCACACTGCCTTTCGACGACCTCAACGGAGCTCTTAAAGTGCTCGGCAAAGTGTATGGGTTCGGCTCTTTTGGTATAAACGTGAACGATTCTGAAGCTGAAAACGCGGATATGTTATAAAACATAAAAATACTTCGGTACGTTGCCGCTCTTGGGGAGTCTATATGTTAAATCCTATAAACAACCCAAGATGAATAAAATTTGCTATGTACTGAGGAGTATTGCGTTGTTTGCCCTCATTATTACCGGTGCTTCGGGCGCATGGGCCCAGAGTTCAGGTACGGTGACGATAACGGCCGACAACACTCCGGTGAAACAAGTGCTCAGCGACATTGAGCGACAGACAGATTACCGTTTTTCATACAAGGACTCCATTCTCGAAGGCTTCGGAAATGTGAGCTTGAACTGCAGCTCGGCAGGAGTTGAGGATGTGCTCAACCGCATATTCGGCAACACTGACGTCACATACGAGATTGTGTCGCCGAAGTCCATCGTTATTATAAAGAGAAATGGTGCTGACGCCACGGCGAGGAAATCCGCCTCAGCCAAATCGATATCCGGACTGGTGCTCGATGCTGACGGTGAGCCGCTTGCGGGAGCGACAGTGCGCTCCGCGTCACAGCCCACGCGCCCTACCGTCACAAATATGGAGGGCAATTACATATTGTCCGACGTTGTGCCGGGCGATGAAGTGACCATCACATACATAGGATGCCGCCCGTTTAAATTCGAGGTCGGTGCCAAGGACACCTACAATGTCACCCTCGAGCCCTCTGATGAGGCTCTTGACGAAGTTGTTGTTGTGGGCTACGGTGTGCAGAAAAAAGTGAATGTCACCGGAGCGGTATCAATGATAGGCGACGAGGTGTTCGCATCAAGGCCTGTCGCCAATGTGCAGCAGGCACTCCAGGGAGCGGTGCCCGGCCTTAACCTCATGCAGACCGACAACGGAGGTCAGCTAAACTCATCCATGACCATGAACATCCGCGGTGTCGGCACTATTGGCAACGGCTCCGTTGCAAACCCGCTGGTACTCATCGACGGTATCGAAGGAAACCTCAACACTATCAACCCCAATGACATAGAGAGCGTGTCGGTGCTGAAGGATGCCGCAGCATCTTCCATCTACGGCTCACGCGCCGCATTCGGTGTAATTCTTGTGACAACAAAAAACGGCTCAGCCGGCAAAGTAAGGGTGAGCTATTCGGGCGATGTGCGCTTCAGCACAGCGACACAGCTGCCGGACATGACCAACTCGCTCGAATGGGCAGGTACGTTCAACGCCGCTCAGTTCAATGAGATTGGCAGCTATGTGTTTACGGAAGAAACCCTCGAACGTATGGCTAAATACATCCGGGGGGAATACAAAGACCCCTCAACCCCCGAATACTACGGCATTCTGCCCGGATCAAACAACAACTGGGCGAAATGGCAGGGAGCATTCGCAAATACCAACTGGTTTGATGAGTATTATAAGAAAAATGTGCCCTCAACCCAGCACAATCTCAGCATCAGCGGAGGCAATGACAATGTCAACTGGCTTATCAGCGGCAGCTACCTGCTGCAGAACGGTCTGATGCGCCACGGCCACGACCAGAACAACCGCTACACAACCAATGCCAAATTCGGTGCCAGACTCGCTTCATGGGCACGCCTCGATTTCAACATGAAATGGACCCGCGTTGACTTTCAGCGCCCGGTGTATATGGAGGGGCTGTTCTTTCACAACATAGCCAGGCGTTGGCCAAACATGCCGGTGATAGACCCCAACGGCCACTATATGGACGAGATGGAGATTGCCGAGCTCGAGGATATGGGCAAGCGCTTTGAAAAAAGCGACATGATGTCGCAGCAGCTCCGCTTCACTTTCAATCCGCTCGAAGGATGGAACATTGTGGTGGACGGCGCCATGCGCACAAACAACAACAAGACAAACTACAGCGTAAATCCGGTTACATATTACTATGTCGACAACACGCCGTTTATCAGGGATTCAGGCTACGGACTGACATCCTACGTTGTCGACGAACGCCTGCGCACCAATTACTACGCACTGAACATTTTCACGGACTACACCCGCTCCTGGGGACTCAACAACTTCAAGGTGCTGCTCGGCATGAACTACGAGAAGCTGGATATGGACGGCCTCGAAGGCAAAGGCTACAACATGATTGTGGGCACCAAACCATACCTGTCGCAGACCCTTGACAACTTTACCGTGTCCGATTCCTACAACCATCGCTCAACAGCCGGTTACTTCGGCCGCCTGAACTATGACTACGACGGACGCTACCTGCTCGAGTTCAACCTCCGCTACGACGGCTCGTCAAGATTCCTCGCAAACCGTAGATGGGAGCTATTTCCATCTGTATCAGCCGGCTGGAACATAGCCAAGGAATCATTTTTCCGAGATGCCTCCCGTTGGGTCAACACTCTGAAGCCAAGAGTGTCATGGGGTCGTCTGGGCAACACAAGCTCCGCCTATGAGTCATTCTGGGACTGGTATCCCTTCTTCCAGCAGCAGCCTGTAGGCATACAGAATTCTACATGGATTATCAACGGCGAGAAACCGAACACCGCCACACTCCCTGCTATCGTAAACTCATCCATGACATGGGAAACCATCGAAACCCTTGACTTCGGCCTTGACTGGGCTGCGTTCAACAACCGCCTCACCGGCTCTTTCGACTGGTTTGTCCGCAAAACCAAAAACATGATAGGCCCGGCACCTGTGCTCGGCTCAATACTCGGAGCTGACGCCCCTCGCACAAACAACTGCGATATGCGCGGCACCGGTTGGGAACTTGAGATCGGGTGGAACGACCGTATTGACCGTGTCAACTACAACGCCCGCCTCACCCTCTCCGACAGCCATGCGAAGGTTACAAGCTACCCCTACGACGGTGATTTCGAGAACCAGTCGATTTTCTCATGGTACAACGGCAAGGAGGATGGCCAGATATGGGGCTATACCACACATGGCATAGCGCAGACCCAGGAGGAGATGGATGCATGGATTGCGGATAACGAGCCAAACTGGTCAAGCACATGGGGTGCCGGTGACATCATGTTCAAGGACCTCAACGGCGACGGTAAGGTTGACCAGGGCAAACAGACCCTCGCCGACCACGGGGACTACACCGTGATAGGCAACAACACACCACGCTACCGCATCGGTTTCAACCTCGGTGCCGAGTGGAACGGATTTGATTTCTCCGCGTTCTTCCAGGGTGTGATGAAGAGAGATTACCTGTTCGGCAACACCGAGCCTTACTTCTGGGGACTGTCGGGCAATATGTGGCAGGCATGCGTGTTCAAGGAGCACCTTGACTACTGGACTCCCGAGAATCCTGACGCTTACTACCCCAAGCCATATATGAAGAACGGCAAGAACCGTCAGCAGCAGACCCGCTATCTGCAGGACGCTTCATACCTCCGGTGCAAGAATATGCAGCTCGGCTACTCGCTGCCCGAAAAAATAATACGCCACGCAGGCATGACAAATTGCAGGGTGTATGTGTCTGTCGACAACCTTTTCACAATCACCAAGATGTCCAAAGTTTTCGACCCGGAGGTTCTCGGTGGCGAATATGGCGCCGGCAAAACATACCCGCTGCAGCGCACATGGTCACTTGGCGTAAGCCTCAGTTTCTAACTATTTCTTATTATCACTCACATGAAACAACATATCAGACATACTGCGCTGTCACTGTCGGCTATCGCTCTTGTGCTCGGCACCGCAGCGTGCAACGACCAGCTGGATCTCAAGCCAATCACGGAAATCACTCCGGATGACTATTACCGCACCGCGGACCAGCTCGCCAACTATCTCAACGCATACTATAACTCGCAGCTTGTAAACCCCTTCAGCGGACAGATGTACCATAAGGGTGGTTTCAATGCAGGTCTCGGCAACTCCGATGTCAATACCGACCTCTACATACAGGGAGCCGGCAATACGGACTGGTTTGCCAAAGACCACAGGCAGACACCCACCGGCAAGGTGCTCCAGAGCGAGTATGAGAATGTGCGTGTGTGGAACTATTTCCTCTCTGTTTCCAAGCGAAACCATGAGGCCGGAATCATTTCCGGTGACAACAATCTGATTGAGAACTATATCGGCGAAGGACACTTTTTCCGCGCTCTGGCTTATTTCCGCCTGCTGGCGCAATATGGCGATGCCCCGATTGTCCACACCGTGCTACCGGACCAAGATGAGGTGATCGTGGAAAACTCGGCGCGTGTGCCGCGAAACGAGCTCGCCCGATACATAATTGCCGACCTTGACTCCGCCATCTCGCTGCTGAGCGACCGCTCTCTGTTCAGAGGCCAGAGGGTAAACCGCGAATGCGCCGCTCTGCTCAAGAGCAGGGTTGCTTTATTCGAGGCTACATTCGAGAAATATCACCGAGGTTCAGGCCGTGTGCCCGGCGATGCCGAATGGCCCGGTGCAAAGATGGCATACAACGCTGAAAAAGTATTCAACATCGACTCTGAGATTGACTACTTTCTCACCCAAGCGATGGATGGCGCCAGACTGGCTGTCGGTTCAACTCCTCTTACCACCAATTCCAAGGTTCTGCAGCCAGAACCCGGAGTGATGGACGGCTGGAATCCGTATTTCGAAATGTATGCGCAGCTCTCCCTGGCAAACAACCCCGAGTGCCTGCTGTGGAAAGAGTATAACAAAACCCATAATGTAACATCCAATGTGCCTTATTATATCTTTGCAGGTAATAACGATGGCATGACCCGCGCTTTTACAGAAGGATTTCTTATGACTGACGGCAAGCCTTTCTATGCCAGCCCGCTGTACAAGGGCGATGAAAGCGTTGACAACGTTAAAGCGGATCGTGACTACCGTCTGCAGCTGTTTCTATGGTCCGAGTCCACACTCAAGACAGCCGAGGTGTTTGCAACCCCGACCCCTGAAAATTCGCTCTTCGGAGTTTCTGACCTCACAAACACTATCATTGAGCAGCGCAATGTCACCGGCTACACGCCCCGCAAGTATTTCACATACCACTATCCTATTACTGTTCATGCCGAGGAGATGGCCTGCCCCATTTTCCGCATAGCCGAGGCCATGCTCAATTATATAGAGGCTTGCGTTGAGAAAAACGGAGCTGTGGACGGTGTCGCCGCCGATTACTGGAGGCAGCTCAGAACCCGCGCGGGTGTGAGTCCGGACTATGCCCTGACAGTGGCTTCCACCGACCTCAGTCAGGAGCGGCAGTGGAGCGTTTATTCAGGCTCCGGTCAGGTATCGGCACTGCTGTTCAATGTGCGCCGTGAGCGCATGAACGAAACCTTCAACGAGGGTCTTCGTTTCGCCGACCTCATCCGTTGGCGCTCATTTGACCGTATGCTCACAACCCCGGCTATGCCCGAAGGATGCAACTTCTGGGACAGCATGTGGAAAAACGACAGATACAAGGATGCCAACGGCAATTTCTCAATTGTTTGCGACGGATCAACGAACTCTCTCCTCTCTGGTCCCGAGCAGGGTAAATATCTGAGATTGTGCTCCGCAAGCCTTGCAGGCGCCAACGAGCTTAAAGATGGATATAGCTGGACCGAGGCATACTATCTCTATCCTCTCGGCGCCCAGGATATCACATCCGCCTCTCCGGACAGAAACCCCGCCAACTCGATGATGTACCAGAATATCCACTGGGCTCCCGAGGGAGGCCGATACGCAGAAAGATGAGATTGGTTAAATACGCAGATAATTAGTAAATCCCTGTTATGAGGCAGCGCCGCTGACGTTGATGTCAGTGGCGCTGCTGTCTCATAACCAACCCGCCTCCCTCGTAGGGACATCGCTTTGCGATGTAGACGTCCCCACTCCGGCGGTACCTATATCCCGGGTCAGCGCTGCAGCAGGTTGTCAAGCCACGGCAGCACTTTGTCCTTCTTGAAATAGTGAGGGGCGGTGAAAAGATAGCTGTAGTATTCCGATAATGTTATGCCGGTGGGCACAGTCTGGACCGGCTCGGCGGGGTGTTGCTCCGCGTTGTATATCAGATGGGTGAAGCGGTCGGCGGCATCGTTGATTTCAAACGCCCGCTTCACAAGGCCGAAATCCCTGTCCATACCGCCCTCCGTGCATATCAGATAGCTCGGCGCCAGATTGGCCACAAGGTCCGGAAAATCGAAATGGTTAAGAAATCCCGGCACAAGGTGCTCATGGGTATTGGGAAAGTTTCTCACACCCTTGTCGTCAGGCTTGTCGGCACAGAGAATCCTCTCGCGGGTGCGGCAGAATATGTCGTTGTAGACGTATGCGTATATATCCTTTTCCAGTGCTCCTAAAACCATAAGCGGTTCTGTTCCAAGCGAGAATCCGCTCACTATCAGCTTGCCGGTATCCACATCCGGGCGGTTGCGCAGATGATTCAGCGCCACTCTGTCCTGCCATGACGATAGCCCGAGGTAGCTCCAGCCGTTTTCAAGCAGAAAACGCGATGTTACAAGATAGTCAAACACACCGTTGTCGCTGAGTTCGCCGCACGAAGGGTTGTCTATCGCCAGTGCGATTATGCCGTTGCGGACAAAATGCAGCGCCATGCTCCGCGGGTCGTCCCCCTTGCCCGGTTCGCCTTCAAGGCTGTAATTGCCGGGGCGTTCGCCGGCAAGCAGCTCTTTGGATTGTCCCCAGCCGGGAATGCATAAAACGGCGGGAGTCTTCGCTTCGCCACTGACACCGTCCGGCACAAGAACAAGAAAGGGCACAACGCTTCCCTCCAACGGATAGGAATGCCACTTCTCGACAGTATAGCCGTCGCGCCTCACCTTATTCACCAATTTCGGCGGTGCGTATTCAGCCTGAGGATGCTTCATCAGTTTCTTCATTTCTTCTGTCACCTTGCCCTGCCATTCCTTGAATTGCTCTCTTGTGAAGGAAGGGTCAAACTGCAAGTCGGGCGAATGAGCCTGCATGAAATTCACTACAGTTTGCCTGGTACTGGTTACAATGCTGTCGGTCAGCAAATTAGCCGATGCAGCTGAGCTTGCGGCGAGCAACAGCGCAATATTCACAGCCATCTGTCTCATAAGGGATTGATTTATAATTATTTTCTACACAAATATACAAAACACGCCTCATATAGCCAAGGAATTGCTTAACTTTGCAGTTGTTATGAAAATGCGTAATTCTTTCTTCATTGCCATCTGCTCGGCCGCTGTCATGCTGCTGGCGTTTCCGGCATGCCGAATCAGCTACAAACTCAATGGTGCGGCTCTTGACTATAATACGTACAAAACCATTCAGATTGATAATTTTCCTATCCGCGCGGCTCTGGTGTATCCCCCTCTGCAGCAGACTTTTGAAAACAAGTTGCTCGATTATGTGACCCGCAACACCAGGCTTCAGACCACCGACGGGCGCGCAGACCTGCAGCTCGAAGGCGAAATCACCGGCTATGCGCTCTCGCCTCAGGCAGTCACTGAAAATGCCCTCGCTTCAAAAACGAGGCTCACAATAACTGTCCGCGTAAAATACACCGATGACAAAAACGAGAAAAACGACATAGACCAGTCATTCTCGGCCTACCGCGATTTTGACAGCTCACAGATGCTCACAGAAGTGCAGGACCAGCTCTGCGAGGAAATCTGCGACGAGCTTGTGCTCCAGATTTTCAACGCCACCCTCGGCAACTGGTAATAAACTGAAAATGCGGCGGCGCGCGGAGTGGAACTCTGCGCGCCGTGCGTTTGTGTATGTGTGTGTCGGGTTTGGTTGTGTGTTTTTGGCTGCGGGGAGATTAGCGGTAGTCGGCGAAGCGGGTCTGGAGTTGCTGGCGGGCAAAGAAGATGCGGCTCTTGATGGTGCCCAGCGGCAGGTTCATCT
>CAJUPZ010000020.1 GCA_910588065.1 uncultured Muribaculaceae bacterium | reverse complement strand
GCAAATGTCAACTCTGAATCTCGGGTACAAAGGTAAAAGTTAACAATATAATCGCGTCCTCCGGGCGCTTGAAAAAAAAGCAGGGGACAGAAAGCTACAGGTGTGAAAGGTAGCAAAGAGCCGTAGGCTCGTCAATTTTGTTATCCCCGTACGAAGTGCGGGGGCAGGCACCGCCCCAACGAAAATTGTGCCGGAGGTACCAGACCTAAAATGGCTCATATTCAATAACATCGCCTCTCCGAGGCTCAGAGGAGAGAGGAGGGCTCTGCTACCCCAGGCCTCGCGCTGCGCGCTCGTGCAGGGGTTGTAGATGACATCGCGCAGCCTGCGCTCAGGCGTCTCCGACGCCCTATGCGGTGGATAGGATGATGTGGGCGCGATGTATCGGCGCCCCTACGTGATGCATGCGCGGTGGGTGCTGTGTGGTACCTCCGGCACCATCGGCGTATCTGTCTGGTAATCCGCACACTGCGTGTGCGGCTAACGAGATAACGCGCATCCTGCGCTCAGGTGTCTCCGACGCTAAAATGCTATCGATGCAGAAATAAACGCATTCCGCGCTCAGGCCTTGCCGAGGTCATCACTGCCATGCGGTGCGGAAGGTGTGTCGTCTCTCCTCTCGCTACCCGCGCACTGCGGGTCTTATTTTGGGGGATGCGCTATCGTGTGGTCTCGCTTCGCTCCACCGACACGCCATTTTCCGGACACCCGCTCACCGCGGGTGGAAATTACCAAAATCCAGATCAATATAAGATAATCGCACCCGCCGGGTGCTCAGGCGTCTCCGCCCCCCCCCTGACTTTTAGGGTTTTACATGCCAAAGGCATGTCCCTACGCCCCTCCCTCAACTAAAAACTAAAAACTACCAACTCAAATGTGCAAATTCGCATGAAACCGGGGGGAGGCGGTTGTAATTTTGCTGCAAAAAAAGCTATGAGGAAGTTTGGATTTGTTTTGGCCGCATGCGCTATGTTTGCGCTCGGTTATTTCGCGGGTGCGAAAAAGAGGAGCACCGAAATATGTGAGGTGCAGGTGGTGAAGGTCGATACCGTGATGATGCGCGACACTGTTATTATAACGGAGCCTGTGCTGAAAAGCGGGTACAGAGCCGGCCGCACTGCCGTCACTGTTGCCCGGGCAGAGCTGAAAATTGACAGTGCGGAGTGCGGCGACAGTGTTGATATTGAGCTGCCGCGTGTGGTGCGCCGTTACAGCGGTGATGAATATGATGCGTATGTGAGCGGCATCAGTCCGCGGCTTGATTCGCTTGTAATATATAAGGAGTGGCCGGAGGTGAGCCGCACTGTCATCCAGCCGCCGGGCCGTCATAGCCGGTGGAGCGTTGGTGTCGGCGCCGGTGTTTCCGCCACTCCGTGCGGTATCCGGCCTTATATCGGTATAGGTGTGAGCTACAGACTATTCAGCTTCTGAGGGCACAAGGGAGTAAAGCCATTCTATTTCCTGCTGCCACAGGTCCATGTCAGGCGTTTCAAGAATCAGGGGAATGTTGTCCATCCGTTTGTCAGCCATCAGCATTTTGAAAAAGTTTTCGCCGATTGCGCCCTTGCCGATACACTCATGGCGGTCTACCTTGCAGCCGACCCCCTTCTTGGAATCGTTGATGTGCATTGCGCTGAGGTATTCAAACCCTATTTCGCGGTCAAACTCATCCCAAGCGGCTTTGTAGCCATCGGGGGTGGCGAGGTTGTAACCGGCAGCGAAGGCATGGCATGTGTCCACGCACACCCCGATGCGGCTTTTGTCGGTTACCTTGCTGATGATATGGCCTATCTGGGCAAAGGTGAATCCGAGGTTGCTGCCCTGCCCTGCGGTGTTTTCAATCACCGCTTTCACTCCGGCAGTCTGCTCAAGGGCAAGATTGATTGACTCAGCAATGAGGTCGAGGCAAGCTTCTGTGTCAATCAGCTTCAGGTGGCTTCCGGGGTGAAAGTTGAGCATTGTGAGTCCCAGCTGCTCGCATCTACGGAATTCGTCAAGAAAAGCCTCGCGGCTCTTCTGAAGTTTCTCGGGGTCCGGTGAGCCGAGATTTATGAGGTAGCTGTCGTGGGGCAGGATATGCTCCGGCGAGTAGCCGAGTTCAATGCAGTTGGCCTTGAAGGCGGCCACTTCCTTGTCTTTGAGCGCCGGGGAGGTCCATCGCGAGGGGTTCCGGGTGAACAGCGCAAAAGCCTTTGCACCAATTTTAGCGGCATTGAGCGGAGCGTTGCTCACACCTGATTCAACGCTCACATGAGCACCTATATATTTCATTTCAGCTAAGTTTTTGAGATTATGATACGCAAAGGTAGTATAAAAACAGGTAGTCGTGGGCATGGCTCCGGTATTTTTAAGAAAATAGAACCAAATGGTAGAAAATAGCGTTAAAATGTTAAATTCTAATTGTAACTTTGCATTATGGCTATCAAAAAAATCATAGCGGGCGCCGCAATCGCAGCGGCAGCGGCTATAGCGGCACCGCAGCCGCAGGCCTGTTCGCTTGTTGCCTATCAGGGCGACAGCACTCTTGTTATCGTAGGCCGGTCGCTTGACTGGAAAACCCCTATCCCCACAAATCTCTACGTCTATCCCCGCGGCATGGCCAAGGTGGGCAACACCACAGCCGGCGCGGTGAAATGGACCTCGCGCTACGGCTCAGTGTATGCCGTGAGCTATGACGGCGGCATCACCGAGGGAATGAATGAGAAGGGGCTGTGTGTCAACGGGCTGTTCTGCAAGGGCACAGTGTATGTCAACGACAGCACAGCCGGCCGTCCCGATATGTCGCTCGCGGTGTTTGTCGCCTGGATTCTTGACCGCAACGCCACCACCGCCGAGGCTGTGGCCGAGCTGAAAAAGCAGGAATTCACGGTTGCCGGAGCCACTTTTGACGGCGGCACCGTGTCCACCCTCCACTGGGCCATTACCGATGCTTCGGGCGACTGCGCGGTGTTTGAATTTGACAACGGCAACATAAAGATATACGACAACAGCTCGGTGCGTGTGCTTACCAACGACCCTCCGTATCCGCAGATGACAGCCATCAACAACTACTGGAAGGGCATAGGGGGGGTGAACATGCTGCCCGGCACAGTCAAGAGCCCCGACCGCTTTGTCAGAGCGTCGTTCTTTGAGCAAAATGTGGAGAAGAGCGGCGACGCCTCGGTAGCGCTGCCGGTTGTGCGCAGCATTCTGATGAATGTGTCCGTGCCCTACCTCTATGAGGTGAACGGCGAGCCGAATGTGTCGTCAACCCAATGGCGGTCGTTTGCCAATCTGCGCGACCGGCAGTACTACTTTGACGTTGTGACCCATCTCGGGGTGGTGTATGTCGACCTTGCCAAGTGTGACCTCCGTCCCGGAGCACCGGTGATGAAACTCGACATGACCAAGACCGCAGACGCAGTCGGCTGTGCAAACTCCCTCATGCATAAATCCAAACCGTTCACTCCGATGTACTGATGAGATTCCTACGGCTTGCATTACTCATTATCCTCTCCTCGGTAGCGGCCTCCGGGCTTGCCGCCGAGGAGATGGATTCTCTGGAGTTCAGCAAGCTGCCATGGCTCAAACAGCTGGCGAAGAGCAATTTCGATGTGAACCGTCCCGGAATAAACTATCCCAAGTTCGCCCGGTTTTGTCTGAAAGTGTACAACTGGGGCGACAAAACTTTCAATTCGTATGACACGGCCTACGTTGTCGGTACCGGCAAAAACTGGAAGGCGCTGGTGAGGAGCTATAACTGGAACGATGCCTTTGCGCTCTATTTCTCGCGCAAAAACTACCTGCACATCAATTCCGACATTTACAGCGATCTCGGTATCCACCTCAGCTTCATGGCTGTGAGCATAGGCTACACAGTGGATGCCAACGCTTATTTCGGAGGGTCATCAGGCTCACGCCACAATTTCAATTTCAATTTTGTGTGCGGACTCTTCTCAGCCGGCATATCGACCTCAACCGCCAAGGGGGGCACAACCATAAACCATTTCGGCGACTATGCCCCGGCCAAAGGGAAGCTGAAATATAAGTTTGACGACATTTCGCAGGAGAGCCTCTCGGCCTACGTATATTACTTTTTCAACCACAGGAAATACTCACAGGGAGCGGCCTACTCTTTCTCCAAATATCAGCTGAAAAGCGCCGGCAGCTGGCTCAGCGGCCTCAGCATCAACCGCCAGAAGATATCAATGGATTTCTCCGGCCTGCCGGAGGATCTTATCAGCCACCTGCCCTCGCTGCAGAAGCGCTACGATTTTCACTATACCGACTACGATATTCTCGGCGGATACGGCTACAACTGGGTGCTTAAACCCCGCAAATGGCTGATTAACGGCACCATAATGCCATCTATCGGCTACAAACATTCATACGAGGGCACTACCGAGGGACGCAAGGATATGTTCTCTACCAACATACGAGGCAACTTCTCGGTGGTGTATAACCACCGGAGCCTTTTCGCAGCGCTGATAGGCAACTACGAGGGGCATTTCTACTTTGCAAAGGGCTATACTTTCTACAATTCCATGGCCTCGCTGTCGCTCGTGGCGGGTGTGAGGTTTTAGAGTCAGAGCCGTCCGTTGTCGTTATACGAATAATATGTGTCGCCGGCGATTATTAGGTGGTCGAGCAGCTTCATGTCGAGCAGCCCTGCCGCCTCTTTGATTTTGCCGGTGAGGCGGTCGTCCTCAACACTCGGCCTGTCATTGCCGCTGGGATGGTTGTGAATGGCGATGATTCCTGATGCGAGACGGTCAAGCGCCGCTTTTATAAGCATCTTCACATCCACAACAGTCGCCGAAGTGCCACCCTGGCTGATGCGTATTCTGTCGGTGATGCGGTTAGAGCGGCTGAGGGTGAGAATCCAGAACTCCTCATGGTCAAGACGCTCGAGGTAAGCGCGCATGTAGGTGTAGGCATCCTTTGAGCTGCGCACAACATCATTGGCGCGGGCTTTCTCGTCGCGACACCGTATGCCGAGCTCAAACGCCGCCGACAGCGACACCGCTTTGGCTGGTCCCACACCCTTGAAGCATTTGCACATCTCGGCGATAGACATTCTCGACAGTTTGTCAAGGCTGTTGTCTGCAGCCGCCAGCATCTCGCGGCTGAGGTCCATGACAGATTTGCCCGGAAGGCCTCCGCCGAGGGTTATGGCAATCAGCTCGGAGTTTGAGAGCGAGCGCACGCTGTGGCGCATCGCCTTTTCCCTCGGGCGGTCATCCTCGCTGAGATCGGCTATGCGGCCGGAGTAAGAGAGTTTGTCAGTAGTTTCCATAGTTCACTTGCCTCTGCGCATCTCTATCTCCTCGTTTATATTGCGTCCGCGTCCGAGAACTATCTTGCTGAACCATGCCTTGAGAAAACCGCAACCGTAGCCGCCTATCTGAATCACACTCGCCGGCACAGCCAGCAGGGCTATTTTCAGCGAACGGGTTGAGGCAAGCGCCGCAATGAATATCGCAAGCAGATATACCCCGATCGGCAGGAACCACCACGGCGACACCATGCATCCCAAAACCAGGCATAAGATGCCTGCGACAACGGCAAGCGCGGGCAGGGTGTGAACCGCTTTGAGCGAACCCGGATAGAGGAGCTTGAGTGTGATGCGCGACATACCGAAAACATACACCTGACGCAGGAATTTCTTGAAATCGACCCTGCGTTTGTGGTACACGGCCGCCGGGCGGATGAGCCCGATATTGAAACCGGCGTTGCGTATGCGCATGCTCATGTCTATATCTTCGGAAAACATCTCGCGAAAGCCTCCCACTCTGTCATACACTTTGCGGGTGTAGCCCATGTTGAAGCTGCGGGGGGTGAATTTTTCCATACTCACCTTGCCGCCACGTATGCCGCCGGTGGTGAGAAACGAGGTCATGGCGAAGTTGATGGCCTTCTGCACATCGGAGAATGATGAGTGGGCCGAATCGGGGCCGCCGAAGCAGTCGAGAGCCGAGCCGGCGAGCGCTTTGTCAAGGTTCCCGAAATAATCGGGCGGAATCACACAGTCGCTGTCAAAAAATATCAGCCACTCCCCTTTCGCGAGCTCAATGCCGCAGTTTCGGGCAATGGAGCGCCCTTCGTTGCTCTTGTGGCGGTATGTCAGGTCAAGCCCTTGGCCACACCTCTCCACCGCCTCTGTGCAGGGCTGCGTGGAGCCGTCCTCCACCAGTATCACCTCAAAATTTTTATATGTCTGGGCGCTCAGGCTTGTCAGCAGGTCGGCAACCTCATCGTTGCGGTTGTATACCGGCACTATCACTGAATATTTCGGTATCTGCGGTTCCATCAGCTCATGCGTGATTTATAGTCAGAGAAATCGAATTGGCGCAGGTATTCCACTTCGCCGTTGCTGCGGGCAAGGGCAATCGATGGGTGGGCTATGCCATTGAACATGGTGGTTTTCACTGTTGTGTAATGGTTCATGTCCTCGAAAGTAAGCCGATCGCCCTGTTTCAGAGGCTCGGCGAATGACCAGTCGCCCATGAAGTCGCCGCTCAGGCATGAATTGCCCCCTATTCGGTATGTCGGCAGGCCGTCGGCCGGTTCAACACTTTCAGAAATTGCCGGCTTGTAGGGCATTTCAAGACAGTCAGGCATGTGGCAGGCAAAGGATGCGTCGATGATTGCCGTCTTTATACCTTGGTTTTCAACAACATCCACAACCGATGCGAGCAAATCGCCCGTCCGCCATGTGAATGCGCTACCCGGCTCGAGAATCACCTCCAGCCACGGATAGCGCTGTCTGAAAGAGGTGAGCAGACTCACCAGATGGCCGGTGTCATAGCCCTGCCTTGTCATGAGGTGGCCGCCACCCATATTCACCCATTTGACCTGCGGCAGCAGGTGGCCGAACTGCTGCTCGAAAGCATCGAGTACCTTCTCCAGATCATAGCTCGACGACTCACAGAGGGCGTGGAAGTGCAGCCCCTCGATATAATCCGGCAAGGTGGCTCCGATGCGGTCGGCAGTCACGCCGAAGCGCGAGCCGGGCAGCGCGGGGTTGTAAATGTCGGTGTCAATCACAGAGCATTGCGGATTGACTCTCAGCCCGGTTGACACTCCGGCGGCGAGAGCGCGCGGCGCAAAGCGCTTGGCCTGCTCGAGCGAATTGAATGTGATGTGGGTGGAGCCGGCTATGTAGCTGTCGATGGTGCTGTCTGTATATGCCGGGCAATATGAGTGGGCATCACCGCCGAGGGTGGTGTTGCCGAGCTCGAGCTCGTTGAGCGACGAGGCCGTGAAGTCGCGGCAGTACTCACCTATTATGTCGAATGTGCGCCACACGGCGTTGGCCTTGAAGGCCATAATTATTTTTGCTCCCGAGCGCTTGCTCACATCAGAAATCAGCCTGAGGTTTGCGCGCAGCTTATCCTCATATATGAGGTAGCAGGGGGTGGGTATGTTTGCAGGTGTCAGCATGGGAGGTGCTATAGTATTTTGAAGTTGGCGAATTTGAGTAGGAGCAGCTTGGTGCCGGTGTTGTCAAACTCCACTGTGATACGGTCCTCGGCCTGGGAGGTGTCGACATCCGTTATGGTGCCTGTGCCGAAGCGGCTGTGCTCGATTCTCATGCCGGCGCTCAGCTCTGAGGCAACATGCTTGGCGCCTGAGCCGGGGGCAGCAGGCTTGCGCACAGGAGCGTCTGTTGCCGGTGAGGCGGATATGGATGACGATGACGGGCGCGATGACGCACCGGCGCTGTTGCGCGCGGGGGCATAGCTGCTATGGTATGAGGAGCGGTATGATTCAAACGATGGGCGCGCCGGGGTGAGGCTCGCACCTGACACAAGGTCGAGGTGGGCGACGTCAATGTCACGCAGGAACCGCGAGGGCGAACAGGTCATTGTCTGACCGTTGCGGTAGCGGCTGGAGGCGTATGACATCATGCAGAATTTACGTGCCCTCGTGATGGCCACATACAGCAGCCTGCGCTCCTCCTCAATCTCGGCGAGCGAGCCGTTTGCCATGGATGAAGGGAAGAGATCTTCCTCCACACCCACAATGAAGACGTTGTTGAACTCCAGACCCTTGGCGGCGTGTACTGTCATCAGGGTGATGCGCTCCTCGGATGTGTCCTCGTTATCCTGGTCTGTGGCGAGGGAAACATCGGCGAGGAAGTCGCTGATGGACACACTCTCCTGCCCCTCCTCACGGCGGCTGTCGACAAACTCTTTCACACCGCTCAGCAGCTCGGTGAGGTTTTCCTGCTTGGATATGCTTTCGGGAGTGCGGTCGGTGGCGAGCATGCTCAGCAGCTGTGTGTCGCGGATAATGGCTTCTGCGGCTGTCTCGGCGTCACATCCCTGCTCATTGAGGCTTATGAAACGCTGTATCAGCTCCTTGAACCGGGTGAGCTTGCCCATTGTGCCCGAATTCACCTGCAAGCCGTATTGCTCTGGAAAGCAGATAACCTCCCACATGCTGGCGTTGCCGTCTATCGCCGCCCTCACGATTTTGGCAACGGTAGTCTCGCCGATGCCACGTGCGGGGAAATTGATTATCCTCTTAAGAGCCTCATCGTCAGAGGGGTTGACACTCAGTCTGAAGTAAGCAATCGCATCCTTGATTTCCTTTCGCTGATAGAATGAGAGGCCTCCGTAAATGCGGTAAGGGATATTGCGTTTGCGCAGCGACTCCTCCAGAATTCGGCTTTGCGCGTTGGTGCGGTAAAGGATTGCAAACTCGTCAAACGAGTCCATCGTCCTCATCTTCACCTGCGAAATGCGGTTGGCCACCAGAAAGCTCTCCTCGAAGTCGCTGTAGCTCTGCACTACCTCAACTTTTTGTCCCGGCTCATTCTCCGAAAACACGTTCTTGCGTATCTGCTCGGTGTTTTTGGCAATCAGTGAATTTGCCGCGTCGATGATATGCTGGGTCGAGCGGTAATTCTGCTCCAGTTTGAAGATATGCAGGTCCGGATAGGCGTTCTTGAGATTGAGGATATTTCGGATATTCGCCCCGCGGAAAGAGTAGATGCTCTGGGCATCATCGCCCACAACACACAGACTGTGGTTCTCGCGGGTGAGCTGCGACACAATCACATGCTGGGCAAAATTGGTGTCCTGATACTCATCCACAAGTATATATCTGAAAAAATCCTGATAGTGTCGCAGCACATCCGGATTATCCCTCAGCAGCAGGTTTGTGTAGTACAGCAGGTCGTCAAAATCCATCGCTCCGGCTGCCACACACCGGTTGCGGTAAGTGCGGTAGATAGCATACGTCTGCGGGCGGCGTGAGTGCCTGTCCGCCTCCATCACATCTGCCAGCGTAGCATATTTCTCGGGCGATATGAGGGCATTCTTAGCCGACGATATCGCCGACAGCACCGTTGCCGGCTTATACACCTTCTCGTCAAGCCCCATATCCTTTATTATTGTCTTCACCAGCGACTTGCTGTCGGCGCTGTCATATATCGTGAAGCTGCTTTTGTAGCCCACACGCTCAGCGTTGGCCCTGAGCATCTTGGCAAAGATGGAGTGGAAGGTGCCCATCCACAGTTTCGAAGCCGTGGGCGCGCCCACAAGCTGCTCTATGCGCTCACGCATCTCGCGCGCCGCCTTGTTGGTGAATGTCAGAGCCAGAATGCGCCACGGCTCAAAGCCCAGACGCAGCAGATGCACAATCTTGTAAGTGAGCACACGGGTTTTGCCCGACCCAGCACCGGCGATAACGAGCGCCGGGCCATCGGTGTATGTCACCGCAAGCCGCTGCGGTTCATTCAGTTCATCAAGATAATTTTCATTCATCACCACAAAGTTAAGCAAAAACGCCGATATCCCCACCCTAAAAGCAAACATACCCTAAAAATACAGCGGGGTCAGGATAAATCTGCCTGACCCCGCCTGAACGTTATGCCTGGGGAGATTATTTGTTGGCGCGCTTGCGCTCTATCTCGTCAAGGATTATCTTGCGGATGCGGATATGGTTGGGGGTCACCTCAACATATTCGTCACCTTTGATATATTCAAGAGCTTCCTCAAGGCTGAACACCACGGGGGGAATGATCTTGGCTTTGTCATCGGCTCCGGAAGCGCGCATATTTGTGAGCTTCTTTGACTTTGTGACATTGACAACAATATCGTTGTCCTTGGCATTCTCACCCACAACCTGTCCGGCATACACCTCTTCCTGCGGGAAGATGAAGAATTTGCCGCGGTCCTGGAGCTTGTCGATGGCGTAGGCGTAGGCTGTGCCCCCCTCCATTGCTATGAGCGAGCCGTTTGTGCGGCGCTCGATATCACCCTTCCATGGCTGATACTCAAGGAACCGATGAGCCATGATGGCCTCTCCGGCGCTTGCGGTGAGCACATTGTTGCGCAGACCGATGATGCCGCGTGAGGGTATGTGGAATTCCATGTGCACGCGGTCGTTCTGAGTGGTCATGCTCACAAGGTCGCCTTTGCGGCGGGTAACCATGTCAATCATTTTGCTTGAGTATTCTTCCGGCACATTGATTGTGAGCAGTTCAACAGGCTCGCACTTTCTGCCGTCAATCTCCTTGACAATTACCTGAGGCTGGCCAACCTGGAGCTCATAGCCCTCGCGGCGCATGGTCTCTATGAGCACTGACAGATGGAGCACACCGCGGCCAAAAACGGTCCACACATCCTCATGGTCGGCCTTGGTGACACGCAGCGCAAGGTTGCGATCAAGCTCCTTGGTGAGACGGTCGCCGATATGGCGCGAGGTCACATATTTGCCGTCGCGGCCAAAGAAGGGGCTGTCGTTGATAGTGAATGTCATTGACATTGTGGGCTCGTCAATAGCTATGCGCGGAAGAGCTTCCGGCTCGTTGATGTCGGCAACGGTGTCACCGATTTCAAAACCCTCGATGCCTACAAGCGCGCAGATATCGCCGCTGCTCACGCTCTCAACCTTTTTACGGCCCATGCCTTCAAACACATGGAGCTCCTTGATGCGCTGCTTCACAACCGAGCCATCTTTCTTGCACAGGGCTATATCCATGCCCTCGCGCAGAGTGCCGCGGTGAACACGGCCAATGGCTATACGGCCCACATAGCTTGAGAAATCGAGAGAGGTTATGAGCATCTGGGCAGCGCCCTCAATTGTTGTGGGGGCGGGAATATATTTCACTATAGCGTCGAGAACCGCGGTTATGTCCTCGGCCGGTTTCTGCCAGTCGTCGCTCATCCATCCCTGCTTTGCCGAGCCATACACGGTGGGGAAGTCGAGCTGCTCCTCGGTGGCGTCGAGATTGCACATCAGGTCAAACACCATCTCCTGCACCTCATCGGGGCGGCAGTTGGGCTTGTCAACCTTATTGATTACCACCACCGGCTTCAAGCCCATCTGAATGGCTTTCTGGAGCACAAAGCGGGTCTGGGGCATCGGCCCTTCGAAGGCATCGACGAGCAGCAGACAGCCGTCCGCCATGTTGAGCACACGCTCCACCTCGCCGCCGAAATCGGCGTGTCCCGGAGTGTCTATGATGTTGATTTTGGTATCCTTGTAATTGATGGACACATTCTTGGAGAGGATAGTTATGCCGCGCTCGCGCTCAAGGTCGTTATTGTCAAGAATAAGCTCACCTTTTGTCTGATTGTCGCGGAAAAGGTGTCCTGCCAGCAGCATTTTGTCAACCAGGGTAGTCTTGCCGTGGTCAACATGGGCAATGATGGCGATGTTGCGAAGATTCTGCATCTGAAATTCATCTAAAAAATTCGGGCGCAAAGTTAGTCATTTTTTCCCAATGATAGACTATAAATGTGTAACTTTGCATTCTCAACCGCGCATAGCACGCGCATTGATAACCGCATAGATATGAGCAGACTTACAATATTAGGTATAGAATCGTCATGTGACGACACCTCCGCGGCCGTGATAACCGACGGTATACTGCGGAGCAACGTCATTGCGAGTCAGAGTGTTCACGAGGAGTATGGAGGAGTGGTGCCGGAACTCGCCTCGCGCGCCCACCAGCAAAACATTGTGCCGGTGGTGAGTGCAGCCCTGAGCCGCGCCGGCATTGAGCCCAAAGACCTTGACGCGATAGCCTTCACCCGCGGCCCCGGGCTGCTCGGCTCGCTTCTTGTGGGCACCTCCTTTGCCAAGGGTATGAGCCTGGGGCTGCGCATCCCCATCATAGATGTGAATCATCTCCACGGCCATGTGCTCAGCCACTTCATACGCCGCAAGGAGGATGACGAGGTGCCTGAATTTCCATTCCTCTGTCTGCTTGTCAGCGGCGGCAACAGCCAGATTATCCTTGTGAAAAGCGACAGCAACATGGAGATTCTCGGCCAGACAATCGATGATGCCGCCGGCGAGGCATTCGACAAGTGCGCCAAAGTGATGGGACTCCCCTATCCCGGCGGCCCGCACATTGACAGGCTTGCCGCCGAAGGCAATCCCGCGCGGTTCAAATTCGCCAAACCGCGCATGGCGGGGCTCGACTACAGCTTCAGCGGACTCAAGACATCCTTTCTCTACACCCTGCGCGACCAACTGAAACTCAACCCCGCTTTCATTGAGGAGAACAAGGCTGACCTCGCGGCATCGCTGCAGCGCACAATCGTGGAGATACTGATTGACAAACTTGACGCCGCTGTGAAACTCACCGGAGTAAAGACAGTTGCCATAGGTGGCGGAGTGAGCGCCAACAGCGGAGTGAGACAGGCGGTGGCCGACTTCTGCGGAAGCAGAGGTCTCAAAGCCTTCATACCGGAGAGAGTGTTCACCACCGACAACGCTGCCATGGTAGCCATAGCCGGCTACTTCAAATGCCTGCGCAAAGACTTCTGCTCATACGACGAGGTGCCCTACGCCCGCGTCACTATATAATATAATAAGGTATAGATGAAAGTTTCAATCATAGCCATAGGCGATGAACTGCTGGTGGGTCAGGTTGTCGACACCAACAGCGGCACAATAGCCCGCACCATCGCCCCGGCGGGGTGGCAGGTGGCCGGGGTTCAAGTGGTGGCGGACAACCGTGAAGATATTATCCGTGCCATAAACAGCGCCTTCGAACAGGCACCGGTGGTGCTCACAACCGGCGGCCTCGGCCCTACCAAGGACGACATCACCAAGGGGGTGCTCATGGAAATATTCGGCGGCAAGCTTGTTGAAAACGCCGAAGTGCTTGAGAATGTCAGAAACATCATGAACCGCCGCGGCCTGCAGATGAACGCACTCACAGCCGCGCAGGCAATGGTGCCCTCAAGCTGCACAGTGATACAGAACAGACTCGGCACAGCCCCCCTGATGTGGTTTGAATCAGCCGGAAAAGTGCTTGTGGCGATGCCCGGTGTGCCGTTTGAAACGAGCGCCATGTTCGAGTCTGAAGTTTTTCCACGGCTGTGCAAGCTCTACCCCTCCGATATAACGATATACCACAACTCATTCATAACCACCGGCATAAGCGAGAGCGCCCTCGCCGAAAGGCTCGCCTCATGGGAGGAGCAGCTACCCGAAGGACTGCACCTTGCCTACCTGCCTAACGCCGGCTACATACGGCTGCGCCTTGACTCCATCGGCCACGATGCAGAAGCGCTGAAACGCGCAACCGACACCGCCTGCAGCGGGCTAACCCGGCTCATAGGCAGCAACCTTGTGGCTGTAGGCGACCTCACCCCCGCACAGATTCTCCTCAACGAGGCAGCGGAATGCGGCGCCACAATAGCCACCGCCGAAAGCTGCACCGGAGGCAACATAGCCGCCGCAATCACCGCCATACCCGGCAGCAGCGCAAGCATGCTCGGAGGCATTGTGGCCTACAGCAACGATGTCAAAATGCGCCTTTTGGGAGTGAGCGCCGACACCCTCGCCACCAAAGGCGCTGTGAGCGAGGAGGTTGCCGCGCAAATGGCTCTCGGTGCCTGCAAAGCCACCGGCGCTGACATAGCCATGGCCACCAGCGGCATTGCCGGCCCCGGAGGAGGCACACCCGCCAAACCGGTAGGCACAGTGTGCATAGCTGTGGCATGCCGAGGCAAAGTCGCCGCCACCACCCTGCACTTTCCCGGCAACCGCACCAGAATAGTGCAGCGAGCGGTGAGCCACGCCCTCATTATGGCTATTTCCATGCTCAGAGAGCAAAAAAATCTCTATAAATTTGGAAAATAGACAAAAAAGTGCTTACTTTGCACTCTGTTTTGTGGCTCATCCTGTAAAGCGGCTAAAAATGATGCACTTAGCGGCGATATGAGAACTGAGATGGCGGCCACAAGACCACGTTAACAAAATTAACATTTACGAGCTAAATAACATCAACAGCCATGTCAAAGATTTGTCAGATCACAGGCAAAAAGGCGATTGTGGGTAACAATGTGTCCCACTCAAAGCGCCGCACCAAGCGTAAATTCAACGTGAACCTCTTCACCAAAAAATTCTTCTGGGTAGAGGAGCAGGCTTGGATCACACTCACCCTTTCAGCCGCCGGCCTCCGTACAATCAACAAAAAAGGTCTCGACGCAGCCATCAAAGACGCTGCTCGTCAGGGTTATTTAACTGAAATCAAATACTTAGCATACTAATTAACGATGGCAAAGAAAGCTAAAGGCAATCGCGTACAGGTGATTCTTGAGTGCACAGAGCACAAAGCAAGCGGCATGCCCGGCACATCGCGCTACATCACCACCAAGAACCGCAAGAACACAACTGAGCGTCTGGAACTGAAGAAATACAACCCGATTCTCAAGAAAGTAACCGTTCATAAAGAAATCAAATAATATCTGAGATATGGCAAAGAAAACCGTCGCATCACTCCAGAAGGGTGAAGGCCGCACCTACAGCAAGGTCATCAAGGTTGTGAAGTCACCCAAAACCGGTGCTTACACCTTCCAGGAACAGATGGTGCCTAACGACGCCGTTAAGGACATCCTCAAATAATAGATTACCCAATCTACCGATATACAGGCTCCGTGAATATTCACGGAGCCTTGTTTTTTCATCCGCCCGCCTGCCACAGCCCCTACCCTTGCTTCAAAAAAAGTGCATTATTTTGAAGAAAAGCCGCACAATGTTTTGCGTATGAAACAAAAAACCGCTCATATTGTTCTGTGCGCAGAACAATATGAGCATGATAAGTAATCTCAATATAGGCAGATAAGTTGCGGTGGCATTGACCTTTTTATTCTGCCTGCGTAAAAAACTCGCGATTTTTATGTACTTTTGTGTTGACAGTTTCGAAACAACCATGACAATCCCCGAAATAATAGAATCCAAAGGCAAACCCTGCTTTTCCATAGAGGTGCTTCCACCGCTCAAAGGCAAGGGCATAGGACAGCTGTTTGGCAACATCGACTCACTGAAGGAGTTTGATCCGGCCTACGTCAACATCACCACCCACCGCAGCGAGCTGGTGTACAAATGCACCCCTGACGGCCTGTACCAGCGTGTGAGCGAGCGGGCCCGTCCCGGAACCGTGGCTGTTGCGGCGGCTATACAGCAGCGGTACGGCATACCTGCCGTGCCCCACATAATATGCAGCGGATTCTCCAAGATAGAGACGGAATATGCCCTCATAGACCTCAGCTTCCTCGGCATAACCAACCTGCTGCTGCTGCGCGGTGACAAAGCCAAGCATGAAGCCTCGTTCAAGCCCAACGACAACGGCCACGGCCACGCAAGCGAGCTCGCCGTGCAGGTCAACGATTTCAACAGAGGCCTGTTTCTTGACGGCACCGAGATGGGCATTGTTTCGGAAGCGCCGTTCAGCTACGGAGTTGCCGGATATCCCGAGAAGCATGACGAGGCCCCTAACGCCGAGATGGATATGATATGGCTCAAGCACAAGGTTGATGCCGGCGCCGACTATATCGTCACCCAGATGTTTTTTGACAACGGCAAGTACTTCGACTTTGTTGATCGGTGTCGCAAAGCCGGCATAAATGTGCCTGTGATACCGGGCATAAAGCCGATTGTAAACCTGAGGCAGCTGTCTGTTCTGCCAAAAGTGTTTCATGTGGACATTCCCAGCGCCCTCGCCTCGGCACTCATGGCCTGCAAAACCGATGAGGAGGCAAAGGCTGTGGGAGTGGAATGGTGCACAACCCAGGTGAGAGAGCTATATGCCGCGGGGGTGGCGAGCGTCCATTATTATTCGCTCAATGCCACCAACAGCGTGCGTAAGGTACTTGAAAATGTAATGTGACAAGCCATGCAGTTCAATGATATTCCGGCTCACGAAAGCGTCAAGAGCCGACTCAGGGCGATGGCTGACAGCGACCGGATTCCCCATGCGCTGATGCTGGAAGGACCGCAGGGCAGCGGTAAGTTCGCCCTTATGCGTGCCTTTGCCCAATACATCCATTGCACCGGCCGTCAGCCCGGCGACACCGACAGTTGCGGCAAGTGCCCGTCGTGCATCCAGCACGCCGGCTTCGGACATATCGACACCCATTTTGTTTTTCCTGTGGTGAAGCTCGAAAAGATGACCTACCCGCCTGTGAGCGATGATTTCATCGAGGCGTGGAAAGATTATCTGACAACCCACAGCTTCATGGACTTCAGCGCGTGGGCCGATTCCTTTGACAAAAAAAACTCCCAGCCGATAACCTACGTCACCGAGAGCGACGCGATCATGCGCAAGCTGTCGTTTGCCGCCCACGGCTCCAGGTACAAGATTGTGCTTTGGTGGCTGCCGGAAAAAATGAATGTCGAGGCCGTCAACAAAATCCTCAAACTGCTCGAAGAACCGTGGGAGGATACCATCTTCCTGATGGCCTGCGACAACCCCGGCGAGATGCTGCCGACAATATACTCAAGGGTACAGCGCATATCCACCACCAAGCTGCCTGACAGCGCCATCGCAGGCATCCTCGAAACGGAGCGCGGACTCAGCCATGACGACGCCATGGCCATAGCCCATAATGCCGACGGCTCCGCCACAGCCGCATTCAGAAGCCTGGCGGCGCAAAGCGATGAAAAGGAGTTTTTCGACCTCTTTGTCTACCTCATGCGTCAGGCTTACCAGCGCAAAATCGCCGACCTGAAAGAGTGGGGTGCCAACCTCGCCGGCATGGGCAGGGAAAAGGAGCTAAAATTTTACGAATATGCGGTAAGGCTCATCCGCGAGAACTTCATCTACAACTTTAAATTACCGCAGCTAAATTACCTTAACTCAGCCGAATCCGCATTCAGCACCAAGTTTGCACGCTTTATCACGGAGCGCAATGTGGAGAAACTCATAGAGGTGTTTGAAAACGCCAGGATTGACATTGCCGGCAACGCTAACGGCAAGATAGTGAATCTGGATGTTGCCATAAAGGTGATTCTTCTGCTCAAACAATAATCCGATGGAACCCTTTCTGAAACAAGTTGCGAAGGTGTATGTTGACAACGAGGCTGAGAACCTGTCACAATACTGCTTTGTGTTTCCAAACAAACGCTCCGCCAACTTTTTCAAGCACTACCTCGAAGGATTCGGCAAAGAATATGCGGGCACAAGCGTAAAGACCATAACAAGCTTTGTATCGGGACTTTCGCACACCAATGTTGCATCACGGCTTGAACAACTGTTCATTCTATACAATGAATACCGCAAACTCACGGGAGAGGCAGTGGAGTTTGACCAGTTCATGTTCTGGGGCGACATGATTCTTGCAGATTTCAGCGATGTTGACCGCTATCTTGTTGACCCTGACTCACTGTTTACCAACGTAAAACGGTTCAAGGAGATAGGCAGCAATTACCTCACTCAGGAGCAGATAGATATTATTCGCCGCTACTGGGGCGAGGATCCCGGCACAAGAGAGGTGGAGCGATTCTGGAAACATATCGGCGATGAGACCACCACCCCCGGAACAAAATTCACAAAGCTGTGGGAGGTGCTGTCTCCCCTGTACCATGCCTTCAACGGCGAGCTTGCCAAAGAGGGCAAAGCTTCGGGGGGCATGATGTATCGCAAGGCTCTTGAAGCCCTCAGGAAATATGTTGTTAAAGGAACACTTCTTTCAAAGCGGTTTATATTCGTGGGGTTCAATGTGTTGACGCTTGTCGAGACCGAGATTTTCACCCTGCTGAGAGACCACGGCGCGGCCGATTTTTACTGGGACTACAACAGCCCGGCCTTTGCCAACGGATTCAACCGCGCAGGCCGCTTCATAGAGCGCAACATCAAGGACTTTCCGTCCATCTACGAGCTGCCTGAGGAGAGCATCACCACCCTGCCCGATATTGAAATAATCGGAGTGCCCTCCGGCATAGCGCAGACAAAAGTGGCGGGAGCGCTGCTGCGCGGCATGGTTGAGAACAAAGCAATAGTCAATCCCGATAATGCCATAGACACAGCCCTGGTGCTTCCCGACGAATCGCTTTTTGTGCCCATGAAAAGGTCTATACCTGACAACCTTTTCAAGAAAGTGAACGTGACAATGGGTCTGCCCATGAAGCTCACCTCCATAGCGTCGCTGATGAGGCTGATTGTCAACCTGCAGCTGAGAGTCAGACACTCCGCCGGCGGCAGCACATTCTTCTACAAGGATGTAAACGCCCTGCTCTCAGACCCCTCTATCCGCAATCTTGATCCCGGCAGCGCGGATGCCATAACGGATGCCATTTACAAAAACAACCTCTTCAGAGTGTCGCCCGAGCTTTTCAATGATGCCAATGAACAGCTTAGAAGCGTGTTTACCATCCTCAAAGCCGACGGTAGCAACGAAGATGTGTTTGACTACATCACCTCTGTCATCGAGGCTCTGCCATACAGCATCTCCGACAAGAACTCGCATGAGAGCGACTACCTGCAGTCATACTCCAAGGCGGTGGATGAAGTGAGACAGCTGACCGGCAGATTCAGCATCAGGCTCACCCCATCGGTATTTTTCCGCCTTGTGGAGCGCACCATATCCTCCAAAACAATAAACTATAAAGGCGAACCGCTCTCCGGGCTGCAGATAATGGGTGTGCTCGAAACCCGTGCCCTCGACTTCAACAACATCATAATGCTTTCGATGAACGAGCGCATCTTTCCGCGCAAGCATTTCTCCGGCTCGTTCATTCCGGACACCATCAGGCGCGGCTTCGGCATAGCCACCACCGACTTTCAGGAGAGCATATTCGCCTACTACTTCTACCGCCTGATATCGCGGGCAAAAAATGTGAAGCTTCTTTATGATGCCAGAACCATAGGCATGAAGACCGGCGAGAAATCACGCTACCTCACCCAGCTGATATATCTTTTCGGGAAATCGGGCAAAATCAAGCAGTCGCTGAGGGTATTCGAGCCGAGGACTTTCGACACCGAAGCAATATCTGTTGTCAAGAACAGCCGCATAATCAAACTTCTCAGCCGCTACAAGCCTGAGGCTGAGAGCCCCAAATATCTGTCAGCAAGCGCAATAAACAACTATGTGGCTTGTCCGCTGAAATTTTATCTGGAATATGTAGAGGGATTCAACGGCAATGAGGAGATGAAGGATTATATCGACTCCGGAGTCTACGGCACAATTGTGCACGATTCGTGCGAGGCTCTGTACAAAGAGCTCATAAAGAGCCACGGCAGCAATACAATAACCAAGGAGATGCTTGACAGCCTGCTGGCTCCGGCCGTCACCCGCCTTGAAAGGACAATCACCGCTGTCACAAACCGGGAATACAACCGGCTGCCGGATGACCGGCTCAATACTCCGCTGACCGGCGAGGCTCTTATAATGGGCAACGTAATCAAGGAATCGGTGAAGAAAATCCTTGAGGTTGACAAGGGGTATACCCCGTTTGTGTTTGACGGCGCGGAGGAATCCATGATTGTCACACTTGACATCAACGACAGTCTTAAGGTCAACTTCAAGCAGAAGATTGACAGAATAGACATTGTTGACGGAACAAAACGCATAGTTGACTACAAGACCGGCGATGAGAACACCCGGCTCAGCGACCTGTCCGTGTGCTTTGACCATACGGCGAAAGATCACCGCAAAGCTGTTGCGCAGACACTGCTTTACTGCTATGTGTACAATCTGCACAAAAAGAAGGATATTGGCCTGAAACCCTGCATTTACAACCTCAGGAAAATCACTACGAAAGGGCCTCTCGATATTGTTGTCGGCAAAGAGACAATCAATGACCACCGCAAGGTGATGGACACTTTTGTGCCTCTCCTCAACCATTGCATTGAGGAGATTTTTGACCCTGAGACACCGTTTTTCCAGACCGAGGATGTTGATCGCTGCAAGTTTTGCGGATTTACGGGTGTGTGCGGGCGCATAATAGATAAAGACAAATTCTGATGGCAGGGCTCTACATCCATGTGCCGTTCTGCCACTCCAAGTGCGCGTACTGCGATTTTTATTCCCGGCCGCTGAGTGTCCGTGATGCTATGAGCTATATAGACGCGGTGGGCAATGAACTCGAAAGCCGCCGCGGTGAACTTTGCGAAGAGGTGAAAACGGTGTATATAGGGGGAGGCACCCCCAGCTGCCTGCCGGCAGAAGCCTTTGAAAAACTGCTTACCCTGCTGCCCGAGAGCGGCGTGGAGGAGTTTACGGTAGAGGCCAACCCGGAGGATATCACCGCCGATTTCCTGAATATGCTGAGGGGAAGCGCAGTAAACCGCATAAGCATGGGAGTGCAGTCGCTCAACGACAGCGAACTGCGCGCAGTAGGCCGACGCCACACTGCGGCTGATGCAATCCGCGCAGCGCGCCTCATCGCAGATGCCGGTTTCAATATGAGCCTCGACCTTATATACGGACTGCCCGGACAGACGCTGCAAAGCTGGGAGGAATCGCTCAAAGGGGTTATTGGGGTGAGGCCGCAGCATCTGTCATGCTACCTGCTGTCCTACGAACCCGGTACCCGGCTCTATGCCATGCGGCTTGCCGGCAAGGTGACGGAGGCGACAGAGGAGGTGGCCGAGGAGATGTACCGTCACCTCACCGCCACCGCGGCAGCGGCCGGCTACAATCATTATGAAATCAGCAATTTCGCGCTGCCCGGATTCGAGGCCCGTCACAACTCAGCGTACTGGAATATGACCCCTTATCTCGGTCTTGGCCCCGGAGCCCACAGTTTTGACGGACACACACGCCGCTTCAACCCGCCTGACATGGCCGGTTACCTCAAGGCCGGAGGGGTGGGGATTACGAAGGTGGACAGCGAGAATGATTCGGAGCGGTTCAATGATTTTGTCATCACTGCGCTGCGCACATCGTCAGGACTCGACCTCAACCTATGCGAGGTTCTTTTCGGCAGACGCCGCCGGAAAAATATTGAAAACACAGCCGCGCCATTGATACGACGCGGAGTGATGTGGATGGATGGCAACCACACCGGCATCTGCGAGAGCCATTGGCTGCGGTCGGATGCAGTGATGATAGAGTTTATAGAGGTTTAATCGTGGTGATACTTCTCGCCGCGCAGTATAGTCATGGCTCGGTAGAGCTGCTCTACAAACAGCAGCCTCACAAGGTCGTGTGGAAAAGTCATAGCCGACAGTGACAGCTTTGCATCGGCGCGGCTGTACACCTCCTGTGAAAAACCATACGGACCGCCGACAACAAACACCAGCCGCCTCACTCCGGCCGACATGCTCTGCTGTATGCTCTGCGCGAATTTGCGCGAGGTGAACATATCGCCGCGCTCGTCAAGGAGCACCACCTTGTCGCCGGGAGCAAGGGCTGCCAGAATAGCCTGCCCCTCCTTGGTTTTCTGCTGGTCGGTGCTGAGCGCCGCGGTGCTCTTCAGGTCCGGGATGCTCACCATTTCGAACGGCACATAGTGGCGCAGCCGCGCGGTGTACATCTCTATGCCTTCAATTATATTCCTTGCAGTAGTCTTGCCTACGGTGAGCAGTATTATTTTCATTTGCCGTTAAAAAAGTTCAGATGATTATGATTACTTTTGCAAAAGTATAACAGATTTCACAAAATCAGAAAAATATGAAGACAAACGATGAACTTATCGACGACCTTCTGACGCTCGCATTTGCCGAAGATGTTGGTGACGGCGATGTCACCACCCTTTCAACCATACCTGCCGACGAGCAGGGATGCCAGCGCCTGATTGTCAAGGAGGAGGGTATTCTCAGCGGCGTGGAGATAGCCCGCAAGGTGTTCGAGAAATTTGATCCGGCGATGAAAATGACCGTTTTCATCAATGATGGCGCCCATGTGAAACCGGGCGATATCGCTTTTGAGGTAGAGGGGTCGGTGAGGTCGCTTCTGCAGACCGAGCGTGTGATGCTCAATATCATGCAGCGCATGAGCGGCATAGCCACCATCACCGCCCGATACCAGGAGGAGCTCAAGGGACTCAAGACCAAGGTGCTCGACACCCGCAAAACCACTCCCGGCATGCGTATACTCGAGAAGGAGGCTGTGAAGACAGGCGGCGGGGCAAACCACCGCATAGGTCTCCACGACATGATTCTCATCAAGGACAATCATGTTGATTTTGCCGGCGGCATAGGCAAGGCTGTCGAGGCAGCGAAAAAATATTGCAAGGAGACCGGCCGCGACCTCAAGATAGAGGTTGAGGTGCGCAACACCGATGAGATAAACCAGGCACTCGCAGCGGGGGTTGACAGAATAATGCTCGACAACTTCACACCCGAGCGCACCCGCGAGGCAGTGAAGCTGATCAACGGACGCACCGAGATAGAATCGTCTGGCGGCATCACTCTCGAGACACTCCGTGCCTACGGCGAATGTGGTGTGGATTTTATTTCGGTAGGAGCCCTCACCCACTCTGTGAAGGGGCTTGACATGAGCTTCAAGGCAAAGTGACCACTACAATTGCGCGACTAACACAAAAGGCTGAGCTTCAATAGCTCAGCCTTTTGTGTTGTTACATTCTGCGTCCGGGGCCTCCATGACCGCCCGGGCCATGACCGCCGAATCCACCGGGACCGCGGCGGTTTCTGCTTCCGGGTTCATTGCCTTTTCCGAAAGTGTTGAAGCGGTAGCTGACAGAGAACATGAAGTAGCGTGTCAAGGAGTTGAAGCGCTGGTCCTGAATATAGTTGCCGGTGGATGTGCGGCTGATATTGCTCTGCTGGTTGAGCAGGTCGTATGCCTTCACAGACAGCGTGAGCGATTTGTCGCGCAGAGTCTCATACGAAACTGAGGCGTTCCAGAGCCATTCGTTTTTGTTGTAGCCCTGCGAGTAGCCGCGGGTGGCGGTGTAAGTGACATCGCTTGCGAGGATAATGTCAACCGGGGTGCGGTAGTATGCTGAGAATGAACCGCCGAAGTTGTGGACAGTGGGCTTGTTGCTGCTGTTTGTAGGTATGCTGTTGTGTGTGTACTGCAGACCATACCGGGGACGCAGCTCAAACTCAAGGTTTTCGGGGCGGAAAGAAATTGCGGGCGAGAGGTTGATTCTGAGAGCCTCGCTGTTGTTTCTCATGCCGTTGTTGAAGCCCACACCGTGGCTCATGTTTGCAAAGATGTTGTTGCTGAACTGCCAGAGCTTGTTTCGCAGGGGAAATGAAATCATGTTTGCGAGCATGGCGTTCCACACACCGTTGACATTGGTATAGGTTGTAGTCTGAGCGCCGGTAGTCTGGTCGCGTGTCATCATCGATATGATTGAATTCTGGACGATGCTTGCGTTTGCCATTAGCATGATGCTGCGCTGCGACTTGGGGTTGAAATCCTGGAATCTCAGATTCATGGAGTGGGAGAATGTGGGTTTGAGCGAAGGATTACCCTGGATTATGTTCATGGGGTCGGACATATCCGGCACCGGCTGCAGTTGATTGAGGCTCGGCTGCGACGAGCGTCCGTTGTAGCGGAAATTGAGAGAGCGTGTTTTGCTGAATTTATGACGGTAGTTTACAAACGGAGCGTAGTTGAGCACCCAACGCGAGGGGATATTCCTGTCGGAGTTTATGAGGTCGATGCTCTTTGACATTGTAGGCACGAAAGAGAGTCCGGCCTCAAGATTGATGGCGCTTGTTATCTGCTGGAAACTCAGCCTTACATCCTGATTGAAATAGTCGTTTCTGAACTGGTTGCTCAGCTGTGGATTGAACAGCTCCTGAGTGTAGTCAATCACCGGGCCGAGGCCGTCGGGGTCGAGGATAACGGGGTGGTCAAACACATTTTTGTCAGCGCTGTTCCAGCGGTAGTTCAGACGGTAAGCGAGCTTTATGAACCGGCCGTTTTTCACATTGCCGAGCGGCTCGGTGAAAGTCAACCTGCCGGAGATATTGTCGCTCCAGGTGTGGTTTCGAGTAATCTGGTCGTATATGTCGGTAGAGTCGTTGTAGAGATAGAAAATATTTCGCGAGAACGACACTTCATCCTCATTGACATTAGAGTGGCTGTAATTCATATCCACTGAGAAAGAGCGTCCGCGGCGGCTTTTGAACTTGTGGTTGTAGATGAACTGCGCACCGAATTCAAAAGACTTGCCGTTGCTGGCAGAGGTGTTGTAGCTGCGGCTTATGGCGCTGCGCAATGCATCGGAAGAGGACACGAATGTTGAATCCTCGCTGTACGAATCGTTGACATTGTAAGACAGGCGCGGGCGGAAGTCGATGGAGTTGAACGAATCGGGATTCCACTGCAGTCGGAAATCGGCGCGTAGGTTGTGCCCTTTGTCGCGGGTGTATTTGCCGATGCTTGACAGCTGCGGCACATTGAGATATTCGCGCTCGGTGGATGTGCGGTTGTCGCGGTCGGTGTGGCTGTACATCACATTGCCGCCCACCCTGAAAATCTCCTTGTTGCCTACATTGAAGTTAACCCCGAGGGCCTGCGAGGTGGTGATGCCCGAATTGCCGCCGAATCTGCGGAAGCGTGCCCCGTTGCCATCGGTGAATCCGAGCTGATTCACATTGTTGAAATTGCCGAGGAGGGTAAACTGGTTGTCGTTCCAAAACCGGTTGACATTGAAATTGGCGTTATATCTGCTGTCGGTACCGTAGCCGCCCTCGATGTTGCCAAACCAGCCGTTTTTCATGCCCTTCTTAACTGTGAGGTTGATGACGGTCTCCTCCTCGCCGTCATCCACGCCGGTCAATCTCGCGAGGTCGCTCTTGCGGTCAACCACCTGGAGTTTGTCAATCATGTTGACAGGCAGGTTCTTTGAAGCCACTTTCGGGTCGTCGCTGAAAAACTCCTTGCCTTCGATGAGTATTTTTGTCACCTCCTTGCCGTTGCTGGTAATTTTGCCCTCGGAGTCGACCTCCACACCGGGAAGCCTTTTCAGCAGGTCCTCTATCACGGCATTCGGTTGTGTGCGGTAAGCTCCGGCATTATATTCAATGGTATCCTCCTTCACTTTTATCTCGGTCTGCACACCCTTTACCACAACTTCGCCGAGCACATAGTCGGCCTCGCGCATCACAATTGTGTCCAGACGGATATTTGAGGATTTTATATCAACATTATTGTGTGCGGTAGCGTAGCCGAGATAGGTAGTCTCCACGATGTAGCGGCCTTTGTTGATATCGGTAAAAGAGAATCTTCCGTTGTTGCCGGTCTTGGTGCCTTTCACAAAGGCTGAATCCGAGGCATTGAGAAGCTTTACCGTAGCGGCAACAAGAGCCTCCCCATCGGGGTCTGTCACTACACCTCTTATATTATAAGCCTGGAGCGATGAAAAGGCGGCCAGACTGACGAATGCCGCTACGCAGCGGCGTGCTATGTGGTGAATCATTGTAAATTAAATGTATTGTTAATTGCGGCGGCGGGCTGACTGAGCTTTTTGCCACCCACCGAAAAAATAGACTTTGGCAGCGCCACAAGGTTTAATCGACATTCAAATATTTTTACAAAAAAATAGCTAACCAAGTATGAATCAACGCTGTTGAAATATCTGCAGAGCTGTTAAAAAATCGAGGCCGACTTTACAGCCGACCTCGTAAAAAATGAAAACGTAGTTTTTTCAAAGTAGCGGGATCGAGAATTGAACTCGAGACCTCCGGGTTATGAATCCGACGCTCTAACCAACTGAGCTATCCCGCCATGCGGTGCTTAAACCGAGTGCAAAGTTATAAACTTTCCCGTGAATACACAAATATTTTCAGCTATTTTTTCAACAATCGCACTAACCATTTGATTCACAGTCATAAAAAAAACTGCCACAAGAATAATTCTGTATGGCAGTCTTTTTTTATCGGTCAGTTCAACCCGGCACATCAATAATAGTAGGTGCGGCGGCTTGAATTATGGGTTTTGCCGCTGCGGGGCTTCATGTCAAGGCGATAGCCCACCGTCAGCATAATATAGCGCGGCAGGGTGTACTGCCATGTTTCGGTGCGACCCTGGGCATTGACATTTGAATATACATGCTTGGCTGAACCGAGAATATCGTGGGCAGTGAGTTTGAGGGTAATGGCCGGTTTGGTGAACGACTTTGTGAGTGTGGCATCCCATACATACTCGCTGGTGTTCATTGTGTTGTCTGTGTAGCCGCGGCGGAAGTAGGGATTGAACTGGGTGTTGAGTTCAAACGCTGCGGGCAGTTTGAGGAAGGCGCGCACAAATGGCCAGTACTCATACCATGTCATATTATTGAAATTCTCGCGGGCAGAGTGCTGATGAGCAATGGTTGTGTTCATTCCCAGTGTTATTGTTGAGCCTTGTTTGAGGGTATATGCAACGGAAACAGAGGGTCTGTACCTCTGAGTGAGCACCGAGCTGCGCACCGGCGTTGCATTGATTGCCATATAGTCGGCTGAGTTTGAAACAGAGCCATATGCACCTGCATTAATTGTGATATTACGGCTGCTACCGTAGCTTGACGACCATTCAAGGCCTGTGCTGGCATTCCAGTTGCCTGAGATATTTTCAGGTCGGGTGACCGTTATTCCGGTGGCAGGGTCATATCGCCGGGCCCAAGCCACAGCGTTGGTGGTTACATTCCATCCACCGTATGCAAAAAAGCGGGCATTCGAGCGACTGCGGCTGAAGCGCATCACATTGAAATTGACGCTATGGATTGTGGAATTTTTCAAGCCATCGGGGTTGCCTGTGACAATATTCAGGGGGTCGCTTGAGTCGCGGGTGTCGATAAGGGCTGACATTGCAGGGGCATTCTGCGACATCTGATAATATACTATGGCGTATATATTGCGAATCTTATTTGAGGAGCTGTAATTAAACTGCAGCATCGGACGCAGAAAATCAGTGTTGCGCTCCACGCTCTGATCTGTGATGCCCTGTTTAAAATAGCGATAGTCGAAGTGGCGATGGTCGTAGCCCAATGATGCGGCCACGTTGAAAGCTGAATTGACGGTCGAGTCGCCGGGAGTTGTCGGGGAATTGCCATACGAGAGGTACACCTCACCGCCAACACCGTTGCGCTGCTCGTATGTATACGGAGAGTTTGCGGGGTCAAACAAAAGTCCGGGCACCAGGATTGCCGATGGAGGAGTGAGAGGGTCAGGCAAAGCGTCAGATGAATAAAGGGGGTTGTTGGTGTCGGTATGGTCGTGACGATATGAAGAGGATATGCGGTAGCTGAAATTAGTAGTGCGGGTGTCGCCAAAACGGCGGATATCGCGTTGGTAGCGTACTGCGCCACCTATATAATTGGAGTGGTTGTCCGGTGAGTTGAATCGGTCGTATCGAGCCGGGATGCCGGGGTTTCCCGGGCCATATCCCTGATCATACAGATTGCGGTTGTCGCTGCTCATATTATCGAGTCCGCCGGTTGATGACAGTATGAGCATTCCTTTCCATGTTTTGGGTCTGATGGTTGCGCTCAGCACATACGAGCCGGAGATCTGGTCTGACTTGACTGCAGACATTTTGCGCAGATAAGTGAGCATGCTGCGCGATATATCTGCCGGATCGCCGATTCGGAATATTGAATCGAGAGCCTCGCCACGATAACTCTCAGAGGGATTGGTATCAAATGTGGCCGACCGTGAATCGGTGTCTGAATTATTGCGTATCCATGAGAACGTGGGTCTGAATGTGAGATGAACGTTTGGCAGACTCCAGTTGACGGTGTGCTGTGTATTAATAGAGTGGCTCTTGCTGCGTTTATTGCTGTATGAGCGTCCGAATATATCGCCGGTGTTGAAGAAATTGGTTGAGGCTGTGATAGATCTGTAGGTCTCTTTCAGGCCGGCATAGGATAGAGATCCGCTCGCCTCAATTTTTTCCGGCTGTGTATAATTGTAGTCGAGTCCGGCCGAAATCCGGTCGGTAAGTCCATTTTCCTGCGAGGATGGTCCGCGCCACTGGCCGGATGTGCCGCCTTGGCTGCTGTCGCCGATGTTGTTGGCGTTGACGAAGGCTGCAAGACGAAATTTTTCAGTGTATCCGAGCCCGAAAGCGCGCCCCATATACCTGTCCTTGGTGCCGTATCCACCCTCTACATTTGCCATATATCCGGTGTCAAATTCTTTTTTAAGCACCACATCCATCACCAGATTCTCATCCTCTTCCTTACGGTCGAGCCGTGCATCTGAATGAGTGAGATATGCATCTTTATCTGCCTTGTCGTAAACCTTGAGGTTTTTCACAGTATATGCCGGCAGGTTCTGTAGCGCCACTTTCGGGTCGCCCTTGAAAAAATCCTTGCCGTTTACAAGCAATTCGTTGATTTTACGGCCATTTACCTCTATGACACCGTCTGTTGAGAGCGTGGCTCCCGGCAGCTGTCGCACAAGCGCATCGAGCATCGAGCCCTCTGACAGTTTGAAAGCCGCCGCATCAAACACAATAGTGTCGCCTTTCATCACCATTTTCACGCGGGTAGCCTGAACAGTCACCTCACCGAGCTCATGTTGAATCTCCTTTTCCATTATGAGCGAAGACAGATATTTGAGATCCTCACTCACTGAGCCTATAGTGAAGTTTCTCACAAATGGTTCGTAGCCATCCTTGTACAATGTGAGGCAGTAATTGCCTATGCCGCTCTCCACCATCATGCGCAGCTCGCCCGATTTATTGATTCGGGTATCGCTGTCGCCTGTCAGGAGTTTGAAAGGCACCGGAATGGTGTCGTTCTTCTCAAGCTTCACCTCAACACTGTCAAGCGGATGGTATTCAGCGTTGTAGATGTATCCACGCAACATAAATTTTTTCAGTTCGGCAGCCGAGACTGTAAAAGTCGAGGCAAGGATTGCTACTATAGCAAGGAGAGCGGAAAAATGTCTCATTCGATCGGTTTATTATGGCTCTGATTCACCAAAGCAGATTACGTCGCAAATATAGCAAAAAAATACCCCCCCCCACAAGTTTTTATCGATAAAATATGTCCGAAAACATCATTTATACTGTTTTTTCGCCTATAAAAACCAATTATGGGTACGTGCCATCACAGCATCAGACTCACGGAGCATCTCTATGAATTTGATGGCGGAATGCTTGCGGTAGCTATCCTTAAGCATGTGGACACACCCTGCCATTTCACATACAGGAAGTTCTATGGGAATTGCCTTTACTCCATGCTGCCCATACACGGCAGCTTCGGCAAGGATTGTCACCATGCTGCTGTGCCTTACAAGCTCGAGAAGAATATTCACCTCATTCAGCTCCACCCGGACATCCAGCTCACAACCCAGCGGCGACAGATTTATATCAAGTGCATTGCGGGCCTGAAGCCCTTTGGAGGGAAGTGCTATGTGAAATCCCGAGAGGTCTGCAAGCGAGAGTTTAGACCTGGCAGAGAGCGGATGGCTCTGATTGACAACCACAGCGAGATGATTTTCAAAGAGTGTATGTGATTCAATGTCGGGAATCACGGAGTTCGGTTTGAAAGCGAGCACAAAATCAACCGCACGCCGTCTGAGCATATCCATGAGTTCAGACATAGGCTCATACATCACATTAAGCTTTATCTTCGGAAAGCGTTTTGTAAACCCGATGAGGGTTTCGGTGAGAATTGGACTGAAAGAGTATGTCACACCGATATTCAGCGAGCCGGTTTCGAGCCGGTTGATATCCTGTATTTTTGAGACGCAACTATCGGCATCGTGAATGGTACGGATGGCGAAGGGCAATACTTCTGCCGCAGCCTCAGTGAGTGATATCGAGTGGGCATGGCGCTCAAAAAGCTGTATATGAAGCTCATCTTCAAGCTGCCTTATCTGCTGCGACAGAGTGCTCTGCGCTATATTCAGCACTTTGGCGGCTTCAGAAAAGCTCAGCGTTCCGGCAGTCTTGACAAAATAACGTAGTTGTCTCAGTTCCATTAGCATCAAGATGTATCAGGTGCAAAATTACAAAAAAGATTGGCGAGTTGCCTGAAATGACATTTTCTTAAAAATAAATACCGGAGCATTCCCTCCTATAATCAAAGAAAGCACGATAGCCATTGTCATGAGCATATTGTAACCCATCAGAATAAAGTTTGCGTTGACCTCCCCCAATGCGGGTGTTGTGACACAACCGACAAGTCCTCCGATAGCCCGATAAGCATACATGCCCGGAATCATCGGCAAAAGCGCCGGAAAAAGACATGCTTCGGCAGGCACCCTGATTATACGCGAAAAGATGACGGCGATCGTGCCCACTGCAAAAGCAGCAATGAAACTTGCGACTACAATTCCGGACAACAACGATGAGCCGTTCATAATGAGAAAACGGAGAGAGTGTCCTACCGCCGCAGCGAATCCGCAAACAAAGAACGCATGGCGCGGGGTGTGGCTGATGGAGGAGAAGCCTATGGCGGCCATAGCAGCGAAAAGGGCATCTTCCGCCACTCCGGTCCAACAAAGAGATGGTTCTACCATGGGAGATTCACTTTCATTACAAATATACCTACCGATAATCCTGCCGAGAGCATTGCCGTAAGCACCACAGCATCCATTGCGCGGCATAGAGCGCAAAGGTAGTTGCGACTGATGAGGTCTGCGGCAGCGTTGAGATAAGGCACACCGGGAATCAGATAAAGCACTCCGGTAGCGAGTGCTACATCCGGCGTAGAGCTCCAGCCTTGCAATATTGATCCGGAGCATATAACCGATGACACGAATGCACTCACCAGAAATGCAATTCTTACATCAATATGATGGCAAAGCATACTATGCTTGACAAAATACCCCGCAAGAGTGGCGGCAAAGACCACAGACATAGCGGCAGCATCACCTCCGAAGAGCCGGCAGAACGAAGCGTTTGCCAAGGATGTCAGAACGATAATCACAACAGGGTTCAGATGCCGGACAGCAGTTGCAGCCCTGAATTCGGATATAGCTGTGTCCAATGGCATATTCCTGTCGCATATTCGCCAGCTGAGCGCGCTCAGTGCAGTGTTTACTGAATAATCAATACCGCACGGTGCCGGGGAGTGGCACGCGACAAAATGGTCAGCTGCATCTGAGCCACTGATGACGGCTGTGACACTGCCCGGGAGGATTGACAGATTCACTTGATATCCGTAAGAACCGGCAATCCGCGAGATATTTTTGTCAATGCGTTCGCATGTTGCGCCACATCCCCATAGCCACGCGGCATATTCGGCAATAAAGCCGGCCAGCCGGGAGCCCGGGCACACATTATTATATATAGTGTCATTCATCATCGTCGTCAGTTATATTATCGCCGGGCACATAAAACAGTTCATGTTCTTTCAGCATACTTACAATGCTACTTCCGTGATGGCGATGATTTCGGCGCAGATAACAGAGAAGGTGAACCAGAAATGCAGCGATAACAGCCGCCACAACCACGTACCATAAAATAATAGGGTCTATCATGACAATAGGGGTTTAAAAGTTTCGTGCAAAATTAACAACGTGCAGAAACCGGTGTTCACTGTTCAGCGAGGATTGTCACGATAGGAGCGTTCGGTTTTATGAATATGAAGGGAAGCAATGCGAATTAACAAATATTAAACGGTTGCGTGCCGATGCTTTTTGTATTTTTGCATCATAATGCGCCGGCAGCGGCGCCCAACATTCATTTGTATCACCTTTTTACCTATCTATCCATGTACGAAAATGACAACCGAGTGGTAATCACTCTTGATGCCGGAGGCACCAACTTAGTGTTTGGTGCGATGCGGGCAAATAAATTTATAGTCGATCCCATCACTCTGCCGTCGCGGGCTCAAGATCTTGACAAGTGTCTGGAGACGATGGTGGAAGGGTTCAGGCAGGTGATTGCCAAGCTTGACAGCAAGCCAGTTGCCATCAGCTTCGCTTTTCCCGGTCCGGCTGACTATCCCAACGGAGTGATTGGCGGCTATCTGCCCAACTTTCCTTCGTTTCGCGACGGAGTGGCGTTAGGCCCGTTCCTTGCGGACACATTCGGCATACCGGTGTTCATCAACAATGACGGCGACCTGTTTGCCTACGGAGAAGCCCTCGGCGGAGCATTGCCCGAAATCAATGCCCGCCTTGAAGCGGCTGGCAGCTCCAAGCGCTATCATAACCTGCTCGGCTACACTTTCGGCACCGGATTGGGTGTAGGCATGGTTGTCAACGACAACCTGAACCGCGGCGACAACAGCTGTGTGGAGACATTTTGCCTGCGCCACAAAAAGCAGAACCACATATATGTTGAGGAGGGTGCGGCAATCCGCGCCATCAAGAGAGTGTACGGTGAGCTGAGCGGCAATCCGGACCATGGTTTCGAGCCTAAGGATATATGCGAGATAGCCGACGGTAAGAAGGAGGGCAACCGCGAAGCGGCTCTGAAAGCATTCGCCGAGTTTGGTGAGATAGCCGGCGATGCGATAGCCACCGGTGTGACACTCGTCGATGGCCTGATAGTTGTGGGCGGAGGTCTCACCGGCGCCCGCAAGTATTTCATGCCGTCACTTCTGGCAGAGCTTCGCGGCAAGCTCCAATCGCTCAAGGGCGAGGAGCTGAACAGAGTGCAGATGAATGTATTTGATCTTGACAATGAAGATGAGTTCGCAACCTTTGCCAAGGGTAGCGAGCGCATGATAAAAGTATATGGCTCAGAGCGCACCGTTCCCTACGACCCCATGAAGCGTGTGGGCATCACCGTGAGCAAGCTCGGTGCGAGCCAGGCAATATCTATCGGCGCATACGCCTTTGCCCTGTCGCAGATCGACGCGAAAGAGTGAGGATTGCGCCATCACTAATTTCAACTGATGGATTATAAGGATATAAAGATTGTTTTTTTCGGCACACCGGAGTTTGCGGTGGCGAGTCTTGAGGCTCTGCTTGATGCCGGCTGTGATATAAAAGCTGTTGTGACCGCGCCTGACAAACCTGCCGGGCGCGGCCACAAACTGCTTCAGAGCGAGGTGAAGGAGTATGCCCTGAGCAAAGGATTGCCGGTACTTCAGCCGGTAAACCTCAAGGCGGAGGAATTTCAGAGCGAGCTCCGTGCCATAGGTGCGGACCTGTTCATAGTGATAGCATTCAGGATGTTGCCTCAGAGCGTGTGGGCAATGCCTCGTCTGGGCACTTTCAATGTCCACGGCTCACTGCTGCCGCGCTACCGCGGCGCCGCCCCCATAAACCGTGCCATAATGAACGGCGAGACCAAAACCGGGGTGTCCACCTTTTTTCTGACTCATGAGATAGATACCGGCAATGTGATAGGGCGACGTGAAACACCGATTGCTCCGGAAGATAATGTGGGCACTGTATATGACCGCCTTATGAGAATGGGCGCGGAGTTGGCTGTCGACACTGTCAAGGATATAGCGGCGGGCAATGTCAAGCCTGTTGCACAGAGTGAGCTTGAAGATGAACTTACCCCCTGCCCTGCACCCAAGATTTTCAAGGAGGACTGCCGGATTGACTGGAGCAGGCCGGCTGTGGAGATTCACAACCAGGTGCGCGGCCTGTCGCCCTACCCTGCGGCATGGTCGGAGCTGAGCGATGACAGCACCGATACCACATTCAAGATTTACGAGACAGCGGTGAGCGCCACAGCCGCCACAGCCCCCGGCACAATAACTGTTGACAATGGCAGAATGTGGGTTGACTGCGGAGATGTGCGCCTCGAAATACTCTCGCTTCAGCTTCAAGGCAAAAAGAGGATGAAAACAGCCGACTACCTCCGAGGCAGCCGGCTGTCGAGACCTGTATGTAAATAAGAGTGCAATGTCAAACAATGCCGTCGCGGCGTAGCAGAGCGTCAATACAGGCGTCTCTGCCACGGAAGCGGCGGTATAGCTCCGCAGGGGGTTCGGTGCCCCCTTTTTCAAGGATATTCTTGCGGAAAGAGCGGGCTGTCGCCTTGTCAAACACCCCGTTTTCCTCAAATGCGGAGAAAGCATCCGCATCAAGCAGTTCGGCCCACTTGTAGCTGTAATAGCCTGCTGCATAGCCGCCCGAGAATATGTGGCTGAACTGTGGCGATATGAGCGAATCAGGCAGTGCCTCAAACATGCTGACGCTCTCGCCGGCAGCCTTCTCAAATGCCGCCACATCGTCTACCGGCCCGGTGATTGTGTGCCATTTCATGTCGAGCAGCCCGAAATTGAGCTGACGTAGACAGGCGTATGCCGCGCCAAACTGACGGGCGCGCACAAAGCGTTCAATCATCTCGGCCGGCAACGGCTCACCTGATTGCCAATGGCGGGCGAAAGTTTTGAGAAAATCGGGGCAGGTGAGGAAATTTTCATTGAACTGCGAAGGGAGCTCAACAAAGTCGCGATACACATTTGTGCCCGACAGCGAGGCATATTTTGTTGCGGCAAGCAGACCGTGGAGCGCATGTCCAAACTCATGCAGGAATGTGCCCACCTCTGCCAGCGACAGGAGAGCCGGAGTGTCGGCGGTGGGTTTGGTGAAGTTCATCACTATCGACACGTGCGGACGGTGAGCCGAGCCGTCGGCATTTATCCACTCGCCGCCGAAGTCGGTCATCCATGCGCCGGGGCGCTTGCTCTCGCGCGGGAAAAAGTCGGTATACAGCAGCCCGAGGTATGACCCATCGCTATCCTTCACCTCGTAAACCTTCACATCAGGATGGTACACCTCCACATCATCAAGCGGAGTGAAAGACAACCCATACAGCATTCCGGCAAGGCCGAATACACCCTTCTCTACCGCGTCAAGCGGGAAGTACGGGCGGTATTCCTCCTCATTGATTTCATATTCGGCCTCGCGCAGCCGGTTTGCGACAAAACTGTAATCCCACGGCTGCATGGGGCTGTCAATCAAGGAATTGTCTTCAGCAAACTTCTGCAGGCGTTCAAACTCCCTGAGCTGCGCGGGACGATAGGCCACGGCAAGCGATTCAAGCAGGCCAAACACCTTTTCCTTAGACCCGGCCATAGTGTGGGCCAGGGAATAGTCCGCGTATGTGTCATATCCGAGCAGCCTCGCTTTTTCAAGGCGCAGGGCAGTGAGACGCTTCACAATGTCGGTATTGGAATACTCACCTTTTATATTGCGGCCTGTGTACAGCCGGTACATTTTTTCGCGGAGGGCGCGCTCTGTGCTGTACTTCAGAAATGACATGTACACCGGCTGCGACAGGTTGAAGCGATACTCGCCCGGCCGCCCTTTCGCGGCAGCCTCTGCAGCAGCTTGGTCTATGAGCCTCTGCGGCAATCCGCCAAGCTGACTTTCTGTGAGATAAATCTCGTATGCGTTCAGTTCGTTGAGCACATTTTGCCCAAATCGGGTTGTCAGCTCAGTCAGCTCGGCGTTGATGGCCTTGAGCTTTTCGCGGTCCTCGTTGCGCAGCAGGGCTCCGCTGCGCCGGAAAGAGTCGTAAGTCTCGGAAAGAAGCATGGCATCCTCAGTGTCGAGATTCCATTTATCACGGTTGTCATACACTGACTTGATTCGCTGCCAAAGCCGCTCATTCAGCGTTATGGATGTGCTGTAGCCGGATATCACCGGGGCCAGCCGGAGGGATATCTCCATGACCTCATCAGATGACAGGGCACTGAGCAGGGGATAGAACACATTCAAGGCTCGGTCAAGATCTTCTCCTGCCCGTTCAAGAGCCAATATCGTGTTCTCGAAATCCGGAGCTTCAGTATTGGAACAGATAGCCTCGATCTCGGCATTCGCCTTCTCTATTCCGGCCTCCACCGCGGGGGCGAAGTGGGAAGCGTGAATACTGCCGAATGGCACGGCACCATATTTTCCGGCAAACGGATGTATCAGCGGGTTGGTATTCTCCATATAATCAGTTTACTTTATCAGCTACTATCTCAATCATCACCGGGTCCACCCCGGCTTTGAGCAGAGCAGGCACATCGGCCTCAAACATTCTTTCAAAATCTTCCCTTCCGGCCGAGGAGAGCGAGCTGCCATAAAGCTCCACGGCATCGCGGAACCGGGACTCGGCCATGGCAAGATGTCCGGCATTGAGATAATCGGATGCCGTGGGAGAGGAGGCGAGAATCTTGTCATAATAATTCTTTGACCGGGCGTAATCGCCTGAGAGGAACGAGCACCATGCAATCGGGCGCCATGATTTGCCGGCAGAGGGTTCAAGATACTCCACCTTGAAATACTTTTTCAGCGCGCCCTCATAATCTCCGGTCTCAAGCAGACAGTGGCCGATGTAATATGCCACATTCAGGTCATCGGGCCGAGCGGCCTCCACTTTGCGGTAGTATTCGAGAGCCTTTTTGTAATCGCCAAGCAGACGGTATGTCGAAGCAAGTTTACGTAGCGTCCACAAGCTGTCAGGAACATAATACTCCGCGCGGCTGTACAACTCCACAGCCTTCTGCAGGTCGCCGGTCGCGGCGCTGCAATAGCCTGCTTTCTGCAGCAGCTGGCTATTTTCGGGCTCCCGGGCAAGCAGAGTGTTGAAATGGCCCGCCGCCTCGGCGTAATACCCGCGCTTGAAGTAAAACTCCGCTACAAGCCTGAGATTGTCTGCATCGCCCAGCACATCGCCCAACACCGCGAGCGATGACAGGTCCGGAGTTGTGGCAAACGGGTCGGTAAACTCCGACTTGCGGCGAAAAAGCTTGAAGAAGCGGTATAGATTCTGCACCAGCACCCTTACTATAGCCACACCTGCGGCGTCAGACACATCTGTAGAACCGGCTCTCATCTCGGCGGCATTTATGTCATGAGCCTTGATCTGCTCGGCAAACATATTCCGCTGCATGGCCGGAATGCGGTCGAGCGACAGAATCATGGAGTACTTGTCGCTGTCGCATAAGGCGGGTGAGGATGCAATCAGCTCACCAACCGTAGCCAGATTGCCTTTAAGCATGGGGGCAACTTCAGTGCGGTCGGCGTTGTATGGCAGAAACCAGTTTGACACCTCGTTGAAAAAGGGGAAATTCTTAAGAGGCGAGAATGTTGCCATCATCAGGTCCGCGCCCTCGCTCTGGAGCTCGCTCAGTTCCTTGAGCTTATCGGTGAGGCCGCTCTTGTCGAGCAGCTCCTCCCACTCCGGGTTTGCCTCGAAATCGGCCATGTCCATCTCTTTTGACAGGTCGCCGAGCTTCTCCAACCCCGGGCGAAGCTTCATCATGGCCGGAAACAGTTCGGATTTGAGTTTCTGCGATATTCTCTCGGTGTCGCGTGTGCGCACAAGCTCCATGGCAACTGTCCTCACATCGGAGGCCCAGCTGTTCCGACCCCGCATCACATCGATTGTGCCGGTGAGTTTCATGCCGGCCGGTACCGTGCGGTGGTTCCACAGAAGTATGAGAAAAGCCATCAGCGCGGCCAAGCGCACTCTCGGCCTCGATGCCCGGGAATAGAGACGGCCAAGCACAGTGAGGCGCGACTGCTGGAAATACTCCGTGCCACCGAGCATCAGCGCCCACACAACCTGCTCCTTTGTGCTTTCCGGCACTGCGTCATCGTTAAGAAAAGCTTCTGCTGCGTCAAAATCCTCGCGGCTCATCGCAGGGTTGGTCCAGATGCGGTTGAATATCCTTGTGGCGAGTGCCTCGGACAGCAAGCGCACCGATTCTCCGGCAGCTGTTTTGGCATCGGAAGAGCCAGAGAGCAGAGCGAGGCTGAGGGTTGAATTATAATCCCTGAAGCGGGTCATCAGTTCCTCAAGCGATTCAGGCTGCAACTGCTCATACCGCAGTTTTGAATAATACAGCTGCGGCGAATCGGCAATCCGCGACGCATGGAGGGCATTGTCGGCCAGTTCCACAGCCTCAGCTGCAATATCTGCCCGCATACGGCTGCGCGCGGGGTCCGGCGCTCCATCCAGGGCGTAGCTGCATAAGGCGTCATATTGTGTGCGCAGGTTGCGGCATCTGTCAGCCCAAACCGGTTTGGCCGCCACCAGATTGTCGAGCGTGTCAAACATCCGGCAAAACCGGCCGGCCTTGGCATCGGCCAAAACGCTGGCGCGCAGCGTCGCGAGGTTGTCTTTATTCATCTTTTATCGAAAATTTCGTTTGTATTATTTACAAAAGTAACAAATATCGTGCCATTTTGCAAGGATGCACGTTTGCAAGTCAAATCATTTTGTGCTACCTTTGCGCATGACTACCGGCACACTCACCGCCGGCTTTATCATAATAACAACAAGTATGCCTAAAATGTCAAGGCGCGGCGAAGCTATGCCCGCCTCCCCAATACGCAAGCTCGTGCCCCTGGCCAACGCAGCCAAGGCCCGCGGCACTATGGTGTATCACCTCAATATCGGCCAGCCGGACCTGCCTTCGCCGCAGGTGGGACTCGACGCTCTGAAGAAAATTGACCGCACCACACTCGAATACAGCCCCTCCGAGGGCATACAGTCACTGCGCGAAAAACTCGCCGAGTATTACCACCGGTTCAAAATAAATGTCGATGCAAACGACATTATTGTCACCACCGGCGGCTCGGAAGCGGTTCTGTTCGCATTCATGGCCTGCCTTGACCCCGGCGACGAAATCATCGTGCCCGAGCCGGCATACGCCAACTACATGGCTTTCGCCATATCGGCCGGGGCTAAAATCGTTACTGTGCCCTCAAGCATAGAGCAGGGATTCGCCCTCCCACCCGTGGAGGAGTTCGAGGCACTCATCACCGAGCGCACACGCGGCATTCTGATATGCAACCCCAATAACCCCACCGGCTATCTCTACACCCAGAAAGAGATGAACCGAATTCGCGACATCGTAAAGAAATATGACCTGTTTCTGTTTTCGGACGAGGTGTATCGCGAATTCTGCTACACCGGCGCTCCATACATTTCGGCTTTCCATCTTCCCGGCATAGAGAATCAGGTGGTACTTATCGACTCTGTGTCAAAACGCTACAGCGAATGCGGCATACGCATCGGTGCGCTCATTACCAAAAACGAGGACCTGAAGCGCAATTTCATGAAATTCTGTCAGGCGCGCCTCAGCCCGCCCCTACTCGGTCAGATTGTGGCAGAGGCTTCCATTGATGCCGGCGAAGACTATATGCTGATGACATACAATGAGTATGTTGAACGCAGGAAATTTCTCATCGATGGCCTTAACCGCATACCCGGCTGCTACTCCCCCATACCCATGGGCGCCTTCTACACCGTTGTGAGCCTGCCGGTAGATGATGCCGACAAGTTTTGCGAATGGTGTCTCAAAGAGTTTGAATATGAGGGAGCAACCGTGTTCATGGCACCTGCAAGCGGATTTTACACTTCATCCGACCGTGGACGCAATGAGGTGAGAATGGCATACGTGCTCAATAAGGAGGACCTCGGCAAAGCACTGAAAGTTCTCGCAGAAGCCCTCAAAGCCTACCCCGGCAAAACTGAAAACGCCGCCGGATGAGGCTCGAACTTGCCATGGCAAGACGCCTGAGCCTGCGCGCTCCGGGCATAGCTGTAGCGGTAGCCGGCATAGCACTGTCGGTGGCCATTATGATTGTGAGCCTCGCTGTGGTGAGCGGCTTCAAGCGGCAGATACGCGACAAGGTTACAGGATTCGAGCATCAGATAAGCATCTTTCCGGTAGACAATTACTATCAGGAAAATGTGAGTGGAGGCATCCGGCTCACACCGGAGCTTTTGGCTGAAATAAAATCGGTGTGCCCGCAAGCGGAGGTAGCGCTCGGCCTGCGCCAACCGGCCATACTGAAAACCGACACCGAATTCGAGGGGGTTGTGATGATGGGTGTGGATGCGGCAGGCAACAGCTTCATTGACACTCAGCTTACCGACGGTACAATGCCCGACTGGGCTGACGCCGGGACATCAAACCCGGTGGTGATCTCAGCCTCAACCGCCACCGCACTCGGCCTTGATTGCGGCGACAGAGTGTTTGCCCACTTTTTTATCGGCGACAACCTCTACACCCGCAAAGTCACCGTATCGGCTATATACGACACCCATTTCGGAGAATATGACAAACTGTTTGTATTCGCCCCCATAGCCATGCTTCAGCAGCTTTGCGGCGTTGACTCCGTGACCGGAAGCGTTGTCGAGATTGACGGTATTGCCGGAAATATCGATGAAACCGCCGATGCTCTGCGCTACGGGCTATGCAGACGCGAGGCCTCCGACCCTGTCTCCGCCCCGTCATACCGGGTGGAGAGCATATCCACAACCGCAGCGCTGTATTTCAACTGGCTCGACCTGCTTGACACAAACGTCATTGTCATAATAGTGCTGATGGGATGTGTAGCCGGTTTCACCCTGGTGTCGTGCCTCTTCATAATTGTGCTTGAGAGGGTGCGGATGATAGGACTGCTCAAAGCGCTCGGCGCTACCGACTCGCTTATCCGACACCTATTTATATATATGGCATCGCGGCTTGTGGTGCGCGGCTTGCTGATAGGCAACGCCGTGGGGCTGACAATCGCCGCTGCCCAGCACCTGTGGCATATTGTGCCGCTCGACCCCGAGGCATACTACCTCAATTATGTGCCGGTACACATCAACTGGCTGTCGATTTGCACGCTGGATGCAGGAGTGATTCTGCTCGCGCTGCTTCTGCTCGTGCTGCCGTCCCACATAATATCAACTCTGTCTCCCGCAGAGACTATGCGCTATGAATAGTTTTTTATCCGATATTTTTTCTGACAGCGACCTATTTTGGCACAATATTTGTTTATCTTATAACCGAAGTATTATTAATTTTGCAGCTCATTGACCTGCACAGTGAATCATTCACACATATATCGTTTTTATTTTTATGACTCAACAGACAGATATTGTCAAACTCATCACTGAAGGCATCCAGGACAAGAAAGGACGCCGCATAACACACATCGACCTCAGCGGCATCGAAACAGCTGCCGCTTCAAACTTCATCATATGCGAAGGTTCTTCATCAATGCAGGTGAGCGCTATTGCCGACAACATCCGCGAACACCTTCTTGAGCAGGCCGGCATTAAACCATACAATTACGACGGTTACCAGAATGCCAAATGGATTGTCATTGACTATGGCGACACACTGGTGCACGTGTTTGTGCGCGAGATGCGCGACCTCTACAACCTTGAGGAGCTGTGGAGCGACGCTCCCCTGACCGAAATCCCCGACCTTGACTGATTGTAACACATCTCATTTACAACTCTTATGACCCCAAAAAACCAGAAGCCCCAAAAACCGACCATACGTTTCAGCATGTACTGGATGTATGCAATCGTCATCATATGCCTCGTCGGACTGCTGTATATGGATGACACCTCGATGTCCAAGGAGGTTTCATACACCGAGTTCGAGCAATATGTCGGCAGCGGAGGCGTGACCAAAATCGTTGTTGAGCGCGGAACCAATGAGGCCGAGGCTTTTCTCAACGACTCACTCGCCGCAAAAGTCTTTGCAGGCCAGTTCAAAAAAGATTCCGGAGTGAAAGTGGCGGTGTCAGCCACCATTCCCTCTGCCGACAAACTGCAGGAGATGGTTGACCAATGCCGCGCCGACGGTTCGTTCAAAGGCAACGTGGAATTCAGAAACAGCAGCAATTTCTCCGGAATGCTGTGGACATTCGGCCCCGTGATTCTGCTGATAGTCTTCTGGTTTGTGATGATGCGCCGCATGAGCGGTGGCGGCAGCGGTGGCAGCGGCGGTGTGTTCAATGTTGGAAAGAGCAAAGCCAAGATATTTGACAAAGACGGCGACATTCAGGTGACATTCAAGGATGTGGCCGGCTTGTCGGAAGCCAAGACTGAGATCGAGGAGATTGTGGAATTTCTCAAAAATCCGCAGCGCTACACCAATCTCGGCGGCAAGATTCCCAAGGGAGCGCTGCTCGTAGGCCCTCCCGGAACCGGCAAAACCCTTCTTGCAAAAGCTGTTGCCGGCGAGGCAAATGTGCCTTTCTTCAGCATGAGCGGCAGCGACTTCGTGGAAATGTTTGTAGGCGTCGGTGCATCCCGTGTGCGCGACCTCTTCCGTCAGGCAAAGGAGAAAGCTCCGTGCATAGTGTTCATCGACGAAATCGATGCTGTTGGCCGTGCCCGCGGACGCAATCCGAACATGGGCGCCAACGACGAACGCGAAAACACCCTCAACCAGCTGCTCACAGAGATGGACGGCTTCGGCACAAACAGCGGCGTGATAATTCTCGCCGCCACAAACCGCGCCGACATTCTCGACAAAGCCCTTCTGCGTGCCGGACGCTTCGACAGACAGATATATGTCGACCTCCCCGATCTCAACGACCGTGTGGCTATTTTCAATGTTCACCTCCGCAACATAAAAACCGACGATTCTGTTGACGTGGACCTGCTCGCAAGACAGACCCCCGGCTTCTCAGGCGCCGACATTGCAAACGTGTGCAACGAGGCCGCGCTGATTGCCGCCCGCCACAACCACCCCTCTGTAACCCGCCAGGACTTTATCGATGCCGTGGACAGAATTATCGGCGGATTGGAAAAACGCTCTAAAATCACTACCGAGGAGGAGAAAAAGGCAATAGCAATACATGAGGCCGGACATGCAACCATCTCTTGGCACCTCCGCTATGCCAACCCCCTGATAAAAGTCACCATCGTGCCGCGAGGCAAGGCGCTCGGCGCCGCATGGTACCTCCCCGAAGAGCGGCAGATAACACCCTCGCAGGCTATTCTCGATGAAATGTGCAGCACCCTCGGAGGCAGAGCAGCCGAAGAACTGTTCCTCGGAAGAATATCCACCGGGGCGGCAAACGATCTTGAGAGAGTGACCAAACAGGCCTACGCCATGGTAGTGTACTACGGCATGAGCGAAAAACTGCCCAACCTTTGCTACTACGACTCCACCGGCCAGGACTACGGATTTTCAAAACCCTACAGCGATGACCGCGCCAAGCTCATCGACGAGGAAGTGTCGCGAATCATCAACGAGCAGTACGAGCGAGCGAAATCCATTCTGCGCGAGCATGCCGAAGGCCATGCCAGGCTCGCAGAAACCCTCATCACCCGTGAGGTGATATTCACCGAGGATGTGGAGCACATTTTCGGTAAACGCCCCTGGGTATCGCGCACCGACGAGATTCTCGCGGCTAAAGAGACAACCGCCCTGCCCGCACCACCTGCCGGCACTTCTTCCGAGGATCCGAAGGACACTTCCGGTGATTCCCAAGACACTCCCGGGGACAGCGGCAACCGGAACGGAGAACTGCCTCCCCCCTTCAAAGGATTGCCCGAAAGTTCATCTCCCCAATCATAAACTTTTCAAAAGCCCGCGATTCCACTCCGCGGGCTTTTGCATTTTATGCCTCTATTTTCGTACAATTGTCACCTGATTGCAATTGTCACATCTTTTTGTACTAACTTTGCATACGGTATTCAAGCATTTGCAAATTGGCGCTGAAGGTAAGATATATTTTCCTGATTATGGGTCTGGCTATGTTCGGACAGACTGCTCTGTGCGCCGATACGACTGCCGTGGTTTCCGATCCGCCACGCTCCTCAACCACTTTTGTCGACTCGCTCGCCCTGCTCAACAAAGCCCCGCTTTGGATGAAGAAATATCTCAACTCCCTGATTCAAGGCAATGTTGACCATACCCGCGAGAAAGCGATAGACATAAGCTTCGGGGCATCACCCTCATACACCCGTGAGGCTTCGTTCGGCATCGGCGCCCTGTGCACCGCGCTGTACAGGGTGGACAGAAACGACACCCTGCCACAGCCAAGCGACGTTGTAGCCTGCCTCAATGCCTCGCTAAACGGCTTCTATGTGCTGTTTATCCACGGCAACACTCTGTTTCCGGACAATCGCTCGCGCCTGAAATACCGCCTTGACATCTACCGCAAGCACCTTAATTTCTGGGGCATTACCTCTGAGGCTTCCGCCACCAACGAGAAATCCACCTACGACCGGCGCAGCATCAACGCCCAGCTCGCATATATATACCGGTTCACACACAGCCTCTACGCCGGAGTGAATCTCGACCTCAATTACACCGATGCCAAAAACATGAGCCGTCCCGAATACCTGCTCGGCGAGCGAAGAAATATATATGTGACCGGACTCGGACTCTCTTTTGAAATCGACAACCGCGACAATATTCTCAACCCAACCTCCGGGGTGCACCTCGCATACACCGCCATGGCCTATCCGAAATTTCTCGGAAGCGCGCCATCATTCTTCAACAGCCACATTTTCATTGCAAACTACTATGTGAAAATGTGGCGCGGAAGCGTGCTCGCCTTCGACCTGTACACCAAGCTCACAAGCTCAAAAGCCCCATGGAGCATGAGGGAGATGGTGGCGGCAGGGGGTGTGAGGATGAGAGGATACTACATGGGCTCATATATCGACAACAGCCAGATTGCCGTGCAGACCGAGCTGAGGCAGCATATCTGGGGGCGGTTTGGCGCTACAGCCTGGCTCGGCGGCGCTACAGTTTTCTCATCGCTGAATGACTTCAAGAGCAAGGAAATCAGGCCGCAATGGCTGCCCAACGGCGGCATTGGCCTGAGATTTGAGTTCAAGCACAATGTCAATGCCCGTATCGACTACGGCATCGGACGCCACACCTCCGGATTCATCTTTGCCATCGGCGAGGCATTTTAACGTCCGGTCAGCCAAGCTGTATGAAACAACGCTCTCCTCTGACATCAGTCAAGCTTTATCTCACAGTCGCACATCTCGTCATATTCAGCCCAGTCGGGGTCATTCTCGGCATATATCTCGAGCGGCAGCAACGGAAGCGACTCAAGTGCCTGGTTCAGCTTCTTGCCGAAAATATGGGTGCTGAGTGTGTAAAACACCCAGTTGCGCTCACCGTCACCGGTGTACACCCCGGTGAGAACAGCAACAGGATCCTTGTCAAACTCTGAGGTAAGCCGTTCCTGCACCTCCTCCATCATAGCCGAATCCTCGGTTGAAGGCATGCCGTCTGCGCCGGACACATACTTCCAGCTCACCTCAACCCGTATATTGAAACGGGGGTTTTCGCGAAACTTCCTTACGTCGCGACGCCCCGTCACCATTATCAGTTTTCCATCCTCCGCGCTTGCCGGAGATGTCCACCAGTCTGCCATAAGCTTGTATTATTTTTGGTTACAGGTGTAAAGTTATTTAAAATTATCTTCACCGCCACACTTTTTATCGAATTAAATTTGGTGTATAGCGGTTTCTTGGGTAATTTTGCAATAAAGAACAATACATAATAATTTAGTAATGGAAATAAAAGGCAAAATTATAGTAGCCCTACCCGAGCAGTCCGGCACATCCAAGTCCGGAAACGCCTGGAAAAAGAAAGAATATGTCCTGGAAACTCAGGAAACTTACCCCAAAAAGGTGCATTTCGACTTCTTTGGCGAACGCGCCGAGCAGTATCCCCTCAGCGTTGGCGACGACATCACCCTGTCGTTTGACATCGAAAGCCGTGAGTATAATGGCCGCTGGTACACAAGCATCCGCGGATGGAAAGCCGAGAAGAACGGCGCATCTGCAGCCGCTCAGCCGGGCAGCGATTTCCCGCCGGTGGACAATCTGGTGCCCCCCACTCCCGTTGCTTCCGAGCCCAACGACGACCTCCCCTTCTGAGGCTCTCTCCCCGTGCCCTCTGAATTATAATACATTGAAAGGAACCACACCGCTGAGTGCGTGTTCCTTTCATCATATAAAAACCTGAATTTAATAGCATAATGAAAAAACTTCTTTGCAGCATCGCCGGTGCGACAATGATTCTCGGCAGTGCCATGGCTGATGAAAAGCCCTCCTACATCCCGACAGCTGAAAACCTCCAGGCCCGTAAGGAATTTGCCGACAACGGTTTCGGCATATTCATCCACTGGGGCATTTACAGCATGTTTGCCCAGGGAGAATGGTACCTCAACTACGACAACATCACCGCCGACGAATATGCCAAGGCCGCACGCGGTTTCTACCCCGCCGACTTCGATGCGGCAAAATGGGTAAGCGCCATCAAGGACAGCGGCGCTAAATACATCACATTCACAACACGCCATCACGATGGTTTCTCCATGTGGGACACCGACCAGAGCGACTACAACATTGTGGATGCCACTCCTTTCAAACGCGACATTCTCAAAGAGCTCGCTCAGGAGTGTGAGAAACAGGGGATAAAACTCCACCTCTACTACTCGCACATCGACTGGACCCGACCCGACTACCCGAGCGGCCGCACCGGCCTCAACACCGGTAGGGACACCACTCTGCGCAACTGGCCGCAGTACTACAAGTTCATGAACAACCAGCTCACAGAACTGCTCACAAACTACGGCAAGATAGGCGCTATCTGGTTTGACGGTAAATGGGACCACGACCAGGATTCCGTGCCTTTCGACTGGCAGCTCCCCGAACAGTATGCTCTCATTCACAAGCTCCAGCCACAGTGCCTCATCGGCAACAACCACCACGAATCGCCTTACGAAGGCGAGGATATCCAGATTTTTGAACGCGACCTGCCGGGCGAAAACACCGCCGGTCTTTCTGGTCAGGCTGTCTCTCGCCTACCTCTCGAAACCTGCAACACCATGAACGGAATGTGGGGCTACAAAATCAAGGACCAGAACTACAAAAGCACCCCGGAGCTGATCTCATATCTCGTCAAAGCAGCCGGCATGGGCGCCAACCTGCTTCTCAACGTCGGCCCGCAGCCTAACGGCGAACTCCCCGCAGCCGCTCTCGACCGTCTTAAGGAGATTGGCCAATGGATGAATAAATACGGCGACACCTTCTACGCAACTACCGCCGGCGACTTCGAAGCCCAGAGCTGGGGCACATCAACCCGCAAAGGCAACAAGCTCTTCCTGCATGTGCTCACTCCCGAAGGATCTGAAATCACAGTGCCCACAACCGTAAAAGTAAAAAAAGCTGTGAGCTACGATGACCGCACCCCGGTGAAATTCTCAAAACTCAAAGAGGGCGGAATCAAGATTCAGCTCCCCGAGATTCCTGAAGGGACAATCGACTACATCATTGAACTCGAAACCGCTGCAAAATGAAAAACATTCTTGAAGTGTGCGCCGGTGACATCGAAAGCGTCCGCGCAGCCGCACAGGGCGGAGCATCAAGGGTGGAGCTGTGCTCTGCTCTTGGCGAGGGGGGGGTAACACCCTCTATCGGCTTCATCCGTCGTGCTCTGACAGTACCCGGAATAAAGGTGCACGTGCTTATCAGACCCAGAGGTGGAGATTTTCTGTATGACAATGATGAGGTTGACTGCATGGTTGATGACATCGTTGCCGCACGCGAGGCTGGTGTGCACGGCGTGGTGATCGGAGCTCTTACTCCTGACGGAGACATCGATATCGCCGCCTGCCGACGTATGATGGATGCTGCCGCCGGTATCAATGTCACATTCCACCGCGCATTCGACCTGTGCCGCGACAAGGAGAAAGCACTCGAGCAGATTATAGCCCTCGGATGCAACCGTGTGCTGACTTCCGGACAGGCTCCCTCAGCTATGGAAGGCACCGCCGCCCTTGCCCAACTCGTAAAACAAGCCGCCGGCAGAATAACTATCCTTGCCGGTGCAGGTGTCGGCCCTCAGAATGCAGCTGAGATAATAGCAGCTTCCGCCACCAACGAGGTGCACGCCAGCGCGCGCCACTCTGTTGACAGCAATATGCGCTACCGCCATGAAGGAGTGGCTATGGGCGCCCCTGGCAGTGATGAGTACAGCCGTAAAGTCACATCCGCCGATATTGTCAGAGATATAGTAAACCGAATCAACAGCTGAGAATAATGATACGCAAAACATCTTTAATAGCACTCGCAGCAAGCCTGTGGCTCGGAGCAAACGCACAGATAGCCACCCCGACGGTGGAAGCTGACTTCGCCGACCGTAAAAGCAGTGTTGCTGACCCCGGATATTTCAAAATATTCAACAGTACGCTGACACCGGAACAGGAGCAGGCCCTGAAAGTCCTTTACGCATATATGCCGCTCCCCGACATGGCAGACAACTCCGGCGATTTTTTCCTTGAAAACGTCGATTATGCTCTCAAAGCCCGCAAGGAGATGCCCTGGGGCAGCAAGGTTCCCGACCGTGAATTCAGACACTTTGTGCTGCCGGTGAGAATCAACAACGAGTATCTTGACGGACACCGCAAAGTTTTTTACGAGGAGCTGAAAGACCGCGTAAAAAACATGTCTATGGCTGATGCTATCCTTGAAATCAACCACTGGTGTCACGAAAAAGCCACATACCAGCCATCTGACAGCCGCACCCACTCCCCACTTGCAACTGTCTACACCGCTATAGGACGTTGCGGCGAGGAATCCACTTTCACCGTTGCCGCTCTACGTGCGATGGGTATCCCCGCACGTCAGATTTACACCCCGCGCTGGGCTCATACAGATGACAACCACGCATGGGTGGAGGCCTGGGCCGACGGCAAATGGTATTTCCTCGGTGCCTGCGAGCCGGAACCGGTGCTCAATCTCGGCTGGTTCAACGCTCCCGCATCGAGGGGCATGATGATGAACACCCGCGTTGCCGGCAACTATGACGGTCCCGAGGAGGTGCTGTCACGTCCCGCCGGATACACCGACATCAATGTTACTTCCAACTACGCACCAGTTGACACAATCAACGTTACCGTTCTGGACACAAACGGCAAAGTTGTGCCGAACGCCAAAGTAAGCTTCCGCCTATACAACTACGCCGAATTCTACCCCATCGCCACCAAAACAGCCGACTCCAACGGCAAGACCTCGCTGAGCACAGGCCTCGGCGACCTTGTGATATGGGCTTCAGACGGTAATGGTTTCGGATTTACAAAAGGATCTGTCGGAAAACAGAAAGACATCACCGTTGTTATTGATAAAAACTCTGCTACAACAGGCGCTTTCAACCTCGACATCATTCCCCCCGCTCCTTCAAACAAGCCGATTGCAGTCACTCCCGAGCAGGCTGCTGAGAATGAACGCCGCAAAGTGTATGAGGACTCTCTGCGCGGAGCGTATACCGCCACATTCATGACTCCAGCCCAAAGCGCTGCGCTTGCCAAGGAGCTTGGCGTGGACGAAGCTCGCCTCACTGCCATCATGACCGATGCGCGGGGCAACCACGCTGTTATCAGACAGTTCCTTGCCGGCACACCGGCCGCCGACCGCGACGGCGCTATGAATCTGCTTGAGGCAATATCCATGAAGGACCGCAGCGACGTGGTGCTTCCCGTACTCCTCGACCAGATGATTACTCCCGCCGGCACAGGCAGTATGTATGTCGACTATGTTCTGTGCCCCAGAGTAGACAACGAGGCGCTCACGCTCTTCCGTTCATACTTCACCAAAACTCTCGGTGCCAAAAAGCTCGCTGCCTACAAGGCAAACCCGGCATCTCTGATAAAAGATGTAACCGAGCAGATAACTGTGCTGCCCGACTGGTATCCCGGAAATGTGAGAATGAGCCCCGAAGCTGTGCACAAATCAAAGAAAACCAACACCGCATCGCGCGACATATACTTTGTGACACTCGCACGCACAGCCGGCATCCCCGCCCGCATAGACCCTGTTACCGGCAAAACACAGTGGGCTGCAGCTGACGAAGTTTGGCAAGATGTGGATTTCGGTGCAAAAACAGACATTCAACCGACATCCAAGCCCGGCAACCTCAAGCTCGATTTCACCAAGACCGGTCGCATAGATGACCCCAGGTACTACACACAGTTCTCCGTATCCAAAATCGTTGACGGCGAACCGCAGCTAATGGGCTACCCCGAAGACGGAACTTGGAAAAGCATCTTTGCCAACGGTGCTGAGATTGACCCCGGACAATATATGATAGTTACCGGTCAGCGTATGGCTGACGGCGGCGTACTCGCCCGGGCAGACTTCATCAATATTGCCCCCGGTGAAAATGTGACCGACTCACTCATCCTGCGTCAGGACGACAAAGGAGTGCAGGTTATCGGCAACTTCAATTCCGAAAATCTGTACACCGACCTTGCTACCGGTACCGAAAAATCTGTTCTCTCCACCACCGGACGCGGCTATTATATAATAGGTGTGCTCACCCCCAACCACGAGCCCACAAACCACGCTTTGAGAGACATCGCCGCACTCAATCCTGAATTCGAAAAATGGGGACGATCCATGATTCTACTGTTCAAAGACAAGCAGGATGCCGAACGCTTCGATCCCAAACAGCTGCCGGCGCTCCCCTCAACCGCCTCTTTCGGCATTGACAACGACAGCAAGATTGCCTCCGAAATAATCGCCAACCTCAAACTCCCCGAAAGCGAACGCCCGATCTTCATTATCGCAGACACTTTCAACCGCATTGTATTTGTGTCGCAGGGCTACACCATCGGACTCGGTGAGCAGTTGGTTGACACAATCCACCAGCTCAAGGAATAACACAATCACCCTATCCCATACCCGCTGCGGGCCGCGCTCAATCCATAGCGCGGCCCGCTCGCTATGTTGGCGGAAATGCTTACCTTTGCACCCGGAATAAAAAACTCAACCGTCTATGACAGCAGCAGACACCACCAATCAGCAGCGTACCATTTACTCCATTCTCCTCATAATCAGCCTCGGCCACTTTCTCAACGACATGATTCAGTCGGTCATCCCCTCCGTCTACCCGATACTCCGCGATGAATACAACCTCTCATTCCTGCAAATCGGAATCATCACACTTGTGGTGCAGATGACATCCTCAATCATGCAACCGATTGTCGGCACTTACACCGACAGACACCCTCATCCCTACTCCCTCGCCGCAGGAATGACATTCACCCTCGCCGGCATCCTGCTCCTCGCCGTAGCCTCATCATTCAGCATCATACTCATATCGGTTGCCCTTGTTGGCTTCGGGTCTGCCATATTCCACCCCGAATCATCCCGACTCGCCCAGCTCGCCGCAGGAACACAGAAAGGACTCGGCCAATCTATCTTTCAGGTAGGTGGAAACGGAGGCACAGCCGTAGGCCCCCTACTCGCCGCTATAATCATACTGCCACTCGGCCAGAAATCAATAGCATGGTTTGCAATAATAGCCCTGATTGCGATTGCAGCACTGTTCCCGGTCGGCCGTTGGTACAAATCAACCATCCGTGCTGCCAAAAACATCACAATAACTGTCAATCCCGCAGTCAGCCGCCTGTCATCGCGGCGCATCCACTGGGCGCTCTTCATACTGTGTGTGCTCACATTCTCGAAATACTTCTACATGGCGAGCATGACAAGCTACTTCACATTCTTCCTCATGGACAAATTCGGGGTTGACATCAAAACCTCACAGATATGCCTCTTCGCATTTCTCGCCGCAGTGGCTGCCGGCACACTCATAGGAGGAATGGCCGGCGACCGCTATGGCAGGAAATATGTCATCTGGGTGTCTATTTTCGGAGCTGCACCGTTCGCCCTTGCACTGCCGTACGTCAGCTTCGCCCTCACCATAATCCTCGCCGTGATTATCGGATTCATAATGGCATCCGCCTTCTCCGCAATCCTTGTCTACGCAACCGAGCTCAAGCCCGGCAAAGTAGGCATGATAGCCGGACTGTTCTTCGGCCTCAACTTCGGCCTCGGGGGCATAGCCTCCGCATTCTTCGGCTGGCTCGCCGATGCAACAAGCATAGAATTTGTATTTCAGATAAGCACACTCCTGCCGCTGCTCGGCATTGTCACCGGATTTTTACCGAACATTGAGCCCAAAAAAGCCCTGGCTGACCGATAACCCCGATTTGTTTGTTATATTTGCAAAGCAAACGTATGACAATGACAGAGCTGAGACATCAGAAAGTAACAAGATTCATCATGCCCCTGCGCGAAGGAGGCTCACTGCCGGCACTCGCCGAGGCCGACGACGATTTCAAATATGTTGTCAAACTCCGAGGTGCCGGGCATGGCACCAAAGCCCTTGTGGCAGAGCTGATAGGAGGCGAGATTGCACGGGCAGCCGGACTGAGAGTTCCAGAACTCGTGATGCTTGACATAGACGAAAGCTTCGGACGCACTGAACCTGACGAAGAGGTGCAGGATCTGCTCAAGGCAAGCCGCGGGCTGAACCTCGGTATGCACTTTTTAAGCGGAGCCCTGACCCTCGACCCATACATCAACCGGCTCTCCCCTCTCGAAGCGTCTAAAATTGTGTGGCTCGACTCATACCTCACAAATGTTGACCGTACTGTAAGAAATACCAATATGCTCATCTGGCACTCCGAGCCTTGGCTCATTGACCATGGAGCCTCACTGATGTTTCACCACTCATGGACCGGATGGCAGAAAAGCGCCGGGTCCCCGTTTCCGTACATCAAGGACCACGCACTGCTTCATCAGGCTTCGGCTCTTGAAGAAGCCGCGCAATTGATGCTGTCCGCCATAACTCCTGAAACCATATCCGCCATCACCGCAGCTATTCCTGACGAATGGCTGCATCACGACGGCTCCGATGAAACGCCCGACAGCATCCGCAACACATACACCGCCTTTTTGACACAACGCCTCAAAGCCTCGCCCATTTTCACCAAACAAGCCATCGATGCAAGAAATGCAATTATATGAATACGCCGTAGTGCGCATAGTACCCCGCATTGACCGCGAAGAATTCATCAACGTGGGCCTGATTATGATGTGCAAACGCAGCAAATGGCTAAAAGTGCAGCTTTGCCCCGACCCGCAACGCATCATCGCCATTGCACGCGGCGTCGACACCACCCACATGATCAAACAACTTGACATATTCACCCAGGTGGCCGGCGGAGCGGGAGCGTTCCGCGACATGCCTGTTGAAGAACGGTTCAGATGGCTCACAGCCGTGAAAAGCACCTGCATACAGACATCACGCCCACATCCGGGCATAACTCCCGACCTTGAAGCCACTTTTGCGCGCCTGCTTGACGAACTTGTTAAATAAATTCACTGCAAACCGCATCAAAAACAAAATAAAAAGTGTAACTTTGCAGCGCAAAACCCACAAGACCGTTGGAGAGATGCCGGAGCGGTCGATCGGGGCGGTCTCGAAAACCGTTGTGCCCTTGCGGGCACCCAGGGTTCGAATCCCTGTCTCTCCGCTAATACACTGAAAAGCAGCCTTTTACGGCTGCTTTTCTTATTTATCATCCCTGCCGAATGCTGTAGGGAACCCCGGGGCACGTTATCGCACAAGCCGAAATCACGGCGCATCCCTACATTAATGAGTGCAATTCTTTTTGTTTGTGCACCTGAAAAACGGTTTGTGCCTCGATGCTGCTTAAAGGGTCAGGGAGATGATTATGGCTATCAAGCCGAGTATGACTACACCGCGGCATATCAACCGTTTATGCAATAGATTTCGCTTGATTTCCTCCCATTTCTGAGGAAGTTTCCCATACTCTTTCTGTGCATTAACTTGCTTTGCCGCAAACCACGACAATGAGAGCCAACCTATCACAATCAGCACAATTCCAATATAGAGTAAGATTGTAGCCATAACATACACTTTTCATTTAAAACCCAAGTGCCTGCAGGAATGTTTACCATTTCAGGCTACGAATCTTTCCGTGGACTGCTTTTCAGCAACGGTTTACCAATTCAATCGCTTGCTTGCCTGTAATTCTGTCAACAGTCATTTCAAGGGCGAGGCATCTGCTGAAGCCTTTCTTTATTTCTGCGGCCAGACTATTGTCATCGTCCGGATTGCATCTGCGGCCAAGCACTTCAAGTATGCGTTTCTTTTCATTTTCGTCCTCAACAATCCGTATCCTTCCGAAAGCCATGACACTTCTGAAATATGTGGTATAGGTTTCGGGATGAATTTCATCTTTTGCTATAACGGTGAAACCCGCATTGCTGTTTTGCCTGATTAAATCAACCTTATGTCCCGCTAACGCTGAATGGAAATACAATTTCCCATTTTCATAAACATGGCTCAGCGGCACGCCATATGGCATACCGTCTTCCCCACATAAGGACAATACTCCCGAGGTGGCAGAGCGGAGTATCACCTCACTTTCTTCTTGTGAAAGCAATTGCTTGAAGCGTCGCATTTTCATTTCCATCAGTGCATAAGTTTTAGTCCGATAACAGAAAGTATCTGTAGATTCCAAATCGAAGTGCAAAATTTGAGGAGGAATTTGCATTAGAGAAAC
>CAJUPZ010000019.1 GCA_910588065.1 uncultured Muribaculaceae bacterium | reverse complement strand
TGCTAATTTACAAATTTTAACGCTTCAACTCTTGCGCAGGTCCTAGATTTCCGGGCACGCAGTGCTCGGATTACCAGTCACAAACGCAAATGGTGCCGGAGGTACCACACCTCCCAACTAACCCTTTTTTCCAAACTCGTTAAAACTGAAATTTCAAACTGAATTTCTTGCAAACCTCCCCGTTTTACTCTAACTTTGCTCCGTACCCGAGATATATTCTTGATATGAAGTATATAAAGCTACTGAGCACTATATTGCTCGCTGCAGTCCTTTCCAATTGTGGAAGGAGCGCAAAGTCAGGCGACAGCGATAATATTGAACATCGTTCGCTGCAAGGCATACCTCTCGCCATGTCAGAGGATTTTATAGGCCGAGGCTTGGAAATGATTGTGGGAGATACCATGATTTTCAACTCCTACGACCCGCAATACATGTTTCTGACCGCAACTGAGCGCAACGACAGCATTGTCATGCAAAACCTTTTTGCCCATAAAGGAGGCGGTCCGGATGAATTCATCTACGCAAAGGTCTTTAAAGGCTATGATGGTACCCCATGCATTGCCGGAGGTACAACCAGTTCAATAACAAGCGTGTCTCGATTGTCGCTATGCCCTATCGGCTATTTCGACCGTAAGCCTATAGACTGCTGTAACGGAGTGATTTACGGCGACAGGTCGATTGTGGCAATGAATCCGGACAGCCTGCTCTTTGTCGGCGCATCTTTTTCCGATGCCCGCCACATATATTCCATTCTTGACATAAATAAAAATAAACTGTCTGCAGTGGACTATTGGCCTGACGACGGCTATAATGGCAATGACTTGCCTAAACTGATGTTATATTTTTCCAATTCACGGCTGTTTACCAACGGCAATGGCAAATATGTGTACAGTCTTGGTGTAAACCGGTATGTTTATATTTTTGAACTTGAGGACAATAAAGTGAAAATCACATCCCGGCTGTTTGACAACATGGTTGAATACACTCAGGCCGAAGATGGACTCAATTACAAATACCATCCGGGCGCGGAGGGCTTGCGTCTGAGAGCCACCCCCGATGCAATCTATATTCTGCTGATTGATAAGGACAAAGAGGGAAATAAAGCTGAGAATTTCATAGATTCGCAGTTGGGCAATGTCGTGCTCACATACAATTGGGATGGAGAAATGATAGCCCGGTATGAATTGGATTATAATGGCTTTGACATAGCTATAAATCCGGCAGACAAGCACATGTATCTTCAGACCGCAGACAAAGAAACCGGAGAATACGGCTTGGTCAAATACAATCTATTGGAACAGTAAAACCGATAGCTTCAAAAACAGCCATCACGCAGCCCATCCACCACCAATGCACCATGTAGGGGCGCCGATACATCGCGCCCTCCTCATCCCACCGCGCTGGGGTAATTCCCACCCGCGGTGAGCGGGTGGCCGGATAATGGCGTGTGGTGGAGCGCAGCGAGACCACACGATAACGCATCCCCCAAAAAAAAGACCCGCGGCGAGCGTGGTCGCGAGAAATGATTCGCGAATCCTGTAGGGGCGCCGATATATCGCGCCCTCCCTGTCACCGCCCTGCGGTGATATGCGCAGGATGCGCGAATATTTTGTTAACCGGGCACGCAGTGCTCGGATTACCAGCCACAAACGCAGATGGTGCCGGAGGTACCACACCTCACCACACAACTAACAACTAAAAACTCCCAACTAACAACTAACTCACTCCCCCTCCACCACCTCGAAGTGAATTTCGGAGCGTTGTGTTGGTGCTCGTTACGCGGATTTTGTATAATTTTGCATCATGCAAAGCCCTGATTCCCCTAAAGCATACTTCCATACTTTCGGCTGCAAGCTCAATTTTGCCGAGACGGCAACTGTCGCTTCAATGCTGGCCGAAAAAGGCATACGGCGCGCCGAGAAAGCAGAAGTGCCTGATATTGTGGTGGTAAACACCTGCTCTGTGACCGAACTGGCTGACAAGAAGTGTCGCCAGACAATCAGATCATTCGCCCGCAAGTGGCCGTGTGCCGCCATTGTTGTTACCGGATGCTACGCCCAGTTGAAGCCGCAGGAGGTTGCGGGGCTGCCGGGTGTACAGGTGGTGGCCGGTATCGACCGCAAGCTGTTGCTGGCCGACTATGTTGACAGATGGCTGGCTCGCCGCGAGCCGATGATGATGATAACACCCGCCAAGGATATCCGCGAGTTCAATCCGTCATGCTCCAGGGGCGACCGCACAAGATGGTTTCTGAAAGTGCAGGACGGGTGCGACTATTTCTGCTCTTATTGCACCATACCCATGGCGCGTGGCCGCAGCCGCTCATCATCGGTGCAATCAGTGGTGGCAAAGGCCCGCGAGGCTGCGGCGCAGGGCGCCAAGGAGATTGTCATCACCGGCGTGAATATAGGCGATTTCGGCAAAGGTTCGCCCGAAACCTTCTTTGACCTCATAAAGGCTCTTGACGAGGTGGAGGGGGTGGAGCGCTTCCGCATATCATCTATTGAGCCAAACCTCCTTTCTGACGATATTATTGAATGGGTGGCCACGACTTCCCGGCGTTTCATGCCGCATTTCCACATTCCGCTGCAGTGTGGCGATGATCAGGTGCTCAAGTTGATGAGGCGTCATTACGACTCCACGCTGTTCCGCCACCGTATTGAAAAAATCCGTGAGCTCATGCCTGATGCCTTCATCGGGGTGGATCTGATTGTGGGGGCGCGTGGCGAGACTGATGAGCGTTTTGAGAACTCGCGCGCTTTTGTCGAGAGCCTCCCCATATCCCGCCTGCATGTGTTTCCATACTCCGAGCGGCCCGGCACCAGGGCGCTCGAAATCACCCCGGTTGTTGACAACGCGGTGAAGCACACCCGCGCTAAAACGATGATTGATCTTTCCGACAGCAAGCTCCTGGAGTTTACAAGCCGGTATATCGGCACTGTGCGGCCTGTGCTCCTCGAGCACACCCGCAAGGGCGGATACATGCACGGTTTCACCGACAATTATATTAAGGTGAAAGTTGCACAGGCTCCCGAGCTCGCGAACACTATTGTCAACGTGCGCCTCGACTCTATTGACGGCGAGGAGGTTAATGCCACTATTGTATGATGATGGAAGATGCGCTTGTGTCGGTGGTGATTCTCAACTGGAACGGCGAGGCTCTGCTGCGCCGGTTTCTGCCGTCGGTAGCCGCGAACATACCGCCGGCCGCGCGCCTTGTGGTTGCCGACAATGGAAGCACCGATGGCTCGCTGGAATATGTCAGAGCCAATTTTGAAGATGCGAGCATAATCGCATTCTCTGAAAATTATGGTTTCGCCGAGGGCTACAACAGGGCGCTCGAGCAGATAACCACCCCATACGCTGTGTTGCTCAACTCTGATGTGGAGGTGAAAAACGACTGGATAACACCGCTGCTTGACTTCATGCAATCCCATCCCGGGGCAGGTGCCTGCCAGCCCAAGATTCTTTCGGCTGTCAATCCGCACTGTTTTGAATATGCCGGAGCCGCCGGCGGATTTCTTGACCGTCACGGCTACCCATACTGCCGGGGCCGGATTTTCGACTGCGTTGAGGTTGATAATGGCCAGTACAACAGTGTGATGTCTGTTTTCTGGGCCAGCGGGGCAGCCCTGATGGTGCGCACAGATTTGTATAGAAGGGCAGGTGGACTTGACCCGCGCTTTTTCGCCCACATGGAGGAGATAGACCTGTGCTGGCGCATAAGGCTGCTCGGTTATGACATAGCGGTAGTGCCGCAATCGGCTGTATACCACCTCGGTGGAGGCAGTTTGCCCGCCGAGAATCCCAAGAAAACATATCTCAACTTCCGCAACAATCTGCTGATGCTGCACAAAAACCTGCCGGCGACTGTGCGCCCCCGCCAGCTATTTGTAAGGCGGCTGCTCGACACAGTGGCATGGGCAAAGTTTGTGGTGACACTCAATTTTGCAAATGCGGCTGCGGTGCTCCGCGCCCATCGCGACTATGCCCGCATGCGCAAGGCTTACACCGATTCTCCCTCCGAAAATATTCTGTGGTCAGCGCCAAACCGCAAAATCAGCATCCTATGGCAATATTTTATCAAGCGGCGCAAAAACTTCAGCGCCCTCTGAGGCGTATATAACTTATGACACAATCGGATATACTACATAATATAGAAAACCGTCTCGGCATCGCCGCGCTCAATCCCATGCAGATTGAACTGGCAGCTACCGACGCCGACAACATATTGCTCGCTGCCCCGACCGGCTCTGGCAAAACACTGGCATTCATTATTCCGCTGCTGAAACGGCTTGCCGCTCCGGGGCGGGGATGCAGGGGTGTCGTCATGGCACCCTCGCGCGAGCTTGTGCTTCAGATAACCTCTGTGGTAAAGGTAGTGGCCGCAGGCTACAAAGTCACCGCACTGTATGGTGGCCACAAGATGGAAGATGAGGTGAAATCGCTCACCCCGGTTCCCGACATTATCATCGCCACCCCGGGGCGTCTGCTTGACCATATCAACCGGGGCAACATCCAGCTTGCTGACGCGGAAGTGCTTGTGCTTGATGAATATGACAAGTGTGTTGAACTCGGATTCGAGCACGATATGAGGCGGATAGTGCGCCGTATGACTCACCTCAAATCGGTGATACTCACCTCGGCCACGACAGCCGCAGAGATGCCAGACTATCTGCCGCGCACGGCATGGAAAGCTTTTGACTACAGCTCCGGTGCATCATCCTCAAAGCTACAGAAAGTCCGTGTCCAAAGCCCGGCTGTTGACAAAGCCGATACCCTCGCCGCGCTGCTTTGCGCGATTCCCCAACGCAAGGTAATGGTATTTGTCAATCACCGCGAGAGTGCCGAGCGCCTGCACACATTCCTCAAAAAAGCGCGCATACCGGCAGGCCTTTATCATGGAGGTCTTGACCAGCACGCGCGCCAGATGGCCGTGGAGCTGCTGCAGAACGGCTCTGTAAACATCCTTGTAGCCACCGACCTCGCAGCCCGCGGGCTTGACATAGAGGATATGGAGGCTGTGGTTCACTACCATATACCGCCGACGGCTGAAAACTGGGTGCACCGCAATGGCCGCACCGCACGCAACGGAGCCGAGGGCACCGCATATATCATCACCTCCGAAGCCGACAATCTGCCCGACTATGTGGAGTGGGACAGGGAGTACGCCCCGAAAGGGGAGTGCGACACCTCCGCGCTCACCCCCTCGACAGCCACGCTCCACTTCAATATCGGCAAAAAAGAAAAGATATCGAAAGGCGACATCGTGGGATTTCTGATGGCTAACTCACCGCTTGCACCCGGCGAGCTCGGGCGCATCACTGTGTTTGACCACGAGGCAATCGCGGCTGTGCCGGCGGCGAAGGCCCGCGATATTGTGGCTTCGGTGGCCTCGGCAAAGCTCAAAAACAAGAAAGTGAGGGTGAGCCGTGTCATTCCATGACAATGACACCTCACATTATCTGCCTAACATTTACGCATTTGGCTACATTAGTCGCTATTATGGCACATTTGCGGCTTATATGTGCCATAGGTTAACTCTGTGTTAAAAAGGGTATCGTTATAGAAAAATGTGTAATTTTGCAGTAATTACAATATAAGACAAACCCATAATAACGACCGCAAACATATATGGCAAAAGCAAAAGGAGCCGTAGACATAAACGCCGAACGCTGCAAGGGCTGCGACCTGTGTGTGGTTGCCTGCCCGTGCGATGTGCTCGGTTTACAACCCAAGGAGGTTAACAACCGGGGCTATCACTTTGCGTTTGTAGACAATCCGCTCGCTTGCATAGGTTGCGCCGCATGCGCTACTGTTTGCCCCGACGGTTGCATAACCGTTTACCGGATGGTAAGCACCAACGATTAATAAACACTCATACCACTCGATATAGAATGGAAGAAGTAAGACTCATGAAGGGTAACGAAGCGATTGCGCACGCCGCTGTCAGATACGGCGTGGATGGCTACTTCGGCTACCCTATCACCCCGCAGAGCGAGGTGCTCGAAACCCTTGAGGCCCTGATGCCGTGGGAAACCACCGGCATGGTTGTGCTTCAGGCAGAGAGCGAAGTCGCCGCTATAAATATGGTGTATGGCGGCGCCTCAACCGGCAAAGCGGTCATGACATCATCATCAAGTCCGGGCGTCAGCCTCATGGCTGAGGGCTTGAGCTACATCGCTGCCGGTGAATTGCCGGCTCTTGTTATAAATGTTATGCGCGGTGGCCCCGGCCTCGGCACAATCCACCCCTCGCAGGCCGACTATTTCCAGGCCACAAAAGGTGGCGGCCATGGTGACTACCACTTCATAGTTCTCGCCCCGGCTACCGTTCAGGAGATGGCCGATTTTGTGGGACTCGGATTTGACCTCGCGTTCAAATACCGCACACCGGCAATGATTCTTGCCGACGGCATTGTCGGCCAGATGATGGAAAAGGTCGTGCTCCCCGAATTTCGTCCGCGGCGCACGGATGAGGAGATTGCACAGCAGTGTCCCTGGGCTGTCACCGGACGCCCCGAAGGACGCAAACCGAATATCCTCACAACCCTTGAGCTCGACAGCTACAGGATGGAGGAGAACAACCTCCGCTATCAGCGCACATACGACGCTATCAAGGCCAACGAGGTGAGGTATGTGGAATATTTCACCGATGACGCCGACTATATCTTCGTGGCATTCGGCTCCATGGCCAGAATATGCCTCAAAGCTATCGAAGATGCCAGAAAAGAGGGCATAAAGGTGGGAATGATACGTCCCATCACCCTATGGCCGTTCCCCTCGCAGATTATCGACGAGCTGAGCCGTAGAGTGAAGGGTATGCTCGTTGTTGAACTCAACGCAGGCCAGATGATAGAAGATGTGCGTATGGCGGCAATGGGACGTGTGCCTGTGACACACTTCGGACGCCTCGGAGGCATTGTGCCTAACCCGCAGGAGGTGCTCGACGCATTTAAAGCTCAGTTTTTGACAAATGGATAATACCGATTACATAAAGCAGCCGCAAAACATTGTCTACTCCAAGCCTCGGCTGCTCAACGACAACAATATGCACTACTGCCCGGGCTGCAGCCACGGAGTGGTGCACCGGCTTGTCGCTGAGATAATTGAAGAGATGGGCGCGGAGCACATAGCCATCGGCATAGCTCCGGTGGGATGTGCCGTATTCGCCTACAACTATATTGATATAGACTGGATTGAAGCCGCCCACGGCAGAGCTCCGGCAGTTGCCACCGCAGTGAAGAGATTGAATCCCGGACGTCTGGTGTTCACATACCAGGGCGACGGCGACCTCGCCGCCATCGGCACCGCCGAAACAATCCATGCAGCAAACCGTGGCGAGAACATAGCCATAATATTCATCAACAACGGCATCTACGGCATGACCGGAGGACAGATGGCTCCAACCACCCTCGAGGGTATGGCGACATCCACCACACCCTACGGCAGGCGGGTGGATCTCAACGGCTATCCCCTTAAAATAACCGAACTGCTCGCACAGTTGCCCGGCACCTGCTACGTCACCCGCCAGAGCGTCCACACTCCCGCATCAGTGCGCAAGGCAAAAGCCGCGATAAAAAAAGCTTTTGAAAACAGCATGGCAGGCAAAGGCACATCTGTGGTGGAGATTGTGAGCACCTGCAGCAGCGGATGGAAAATGACTCCGGCTAAATCAAACCAGTGGATGGTGGAGAATATGTTTGAAGCCTATCCTCCGGGCGACCTCAAAAACGAAACCAAATGAAAGAAGAGATAATTGTTGCCGGATTCGGAGGGCAGGGTGTCCTCTCAATGGGCAAGATTCTTGCATACGCGGCTCTCAGCGATGACCTTGAAGTCACTTGGATGCCATCTTACGGACCCGAGCAGCGCGGAGGCACAGCAAATGTGACAGTGATACTCAGCGACGGCCCCATCAGCTCGCCGGTGCTCGACACATTCGACACCGCCGTGATTCTCAACCAGCAGAGCCTCGACAAATTCGAGAGCAAGGTGAAGCCCGGCGGAACACTCATCTATGATTCGTATGGTATCCACCGCGCTCCGCAGCGCACAGATATAAATGTATATCGCGTGGATGCGATGGAGGCAACCTTTGATATGAACAACTCCAAGACCTACAACATGATAGTGCTCGGAGCCCTGCTTAAAATCAGAAACATAGTGCCGGTGGAGAGTGTGATGGCAGGACTGAAAAAAGTGTTGCCCGAGCGTCACCACAACCTGCTGGACCTCAACCGTCAGGCAATAATGAAAGGCATGGATTTGGTGAACGGCTAAAAAATAATTGCTTTAGCTCTTGCTGATTCAATTATTCTTTTTACTTTTGCAATGTATTTATCCAAATAAACTTATTCGTATAATTTTATCCAAGTTACCATTATGGCATACGTTATTACCGACAAATGTGTTGCTTGCGGAACATGCCTCCCCGTTTGTCCCGTAGAAGCTATCTCAGAGGGCGATATCTATCACATCGATCCCGATACCTGCATCGAATGCGGCAGCTGCGCAGAAGTTTGCCCCAGCGAAGCAATCATTCCGGGCTAAGTCACCCGCCGAACCACACAAAAAGCACACCGCTTGCGGTGTGCTTTTTTGTTACTCCCCACCCATAAAAAAATGGAGCAGCGACCGGATTCGGCCTCTGCTCCACGATATTAAAACTTACTTATGGGCTATTCTTAGATTTTGCCGACAAGCTCGATGCCGGGGGTGAGGGTGGCGTCGCCTTTTTTCCATCTGGCGGGGCACACCTGATCGCCGTGTTCGGCAACAAACTGCGCTGCTTCAAGTTTGCGCAGAAGCTCCTCGGAGTTTCGTCCGATGCCGTTGTCGTTTATCTCGGCCACTTTTATGACACCCTGGGGGTTGACAATGAATGTGCCGCGGTAAGCGAGGAAGTCATTGGGGTTGAGCACGCCGAAAGCTTCGCTGAGAGCGCCGGTTTTGTCGGCGAGCATGGGGTATTTCACTTTTGAGATGCTTTCGGAGCTGTCGTGCCAGGCCTTGTGTGTGAACTGGGTGTCGGTGCTTACGGCGTATACCTCAGCGCCGAGCTGGCGAAATTTGTCGTAGTTTTCGGCCATGTCAAGGAGCTCTGTGGGGCAAACAAAGGTGAAGTCTGCGGGGTAAAAGAAGAAAATTGACCATTTGCCGGCAAGGTCGGCGTTTGAAATGGTTTTGAATTCGCCGTTGACGTATGCCTGAACGGAGAATTCGGGGATGTTGCTATTGATGATTGTTTGCATAGGCAATCTGTTTTATTGGTTAGTTTGCCTAAGAAACATTTGCGGGCGGGGTGTTGTTTGCGCTTTTCAGTTTTTATAAAGTACCTTAACCATTGGTAAGGCGGGCGGCGTCAAGCTCCTCGCGCAGAAAGGCTGCTGTGGGTGAATTGCCGGCGGCAATCTGCTCGGGGGTGCCGGTAGCGATGATTTCACCTCCGGCCGCTCCTCCTTCGGGACCCATGTCGATGACATGGTCGGCGCATTTGACAATATCGAGGTTGTGCTCTATCACCAGCACGGTGTTGCCTTTGTCAACAAGCCTGTTGAAAACACCGAGTAGGGTGTTTATGTCCTCGAAGTGGAGTCCGGTAGTGGGCTCGTCGAGGATGAAGAGGGTGTTGCCGGTGTCGCGTTTGGCAAGCTCGGTGGCGAGTTTCACTCGCTGGTTTTCCCCGCCGCTGAGGGTTGAGGATGGCTGCCCGAGCTTTATGTATCCGAGGCCGATATCCTGCAACACCTTTATTTTTTTCAGGATGGAGGGCACGCTGGCAAAGAATTCCACAGCCTGGTTGATTGTCATGTCGAGCACATCGGCAATGGATTTGCCTTTGAAGCGCACTTCAAGGGTTTCGCGGTTGTAGCGTTTGCCGCCACATGTCTCGCAGGGCACAAGCACGTCGGGCAGAAAGTTCATCTCGATGGTGCGGTAGCCGTTGCCGCCGCAGGTTTCGCATCTTCCGCCGCTGACATTGAAGGAGAAGCGCCCCGGGCGGTAGCCTCTGATGCGCGATTCGGTGAGCTCCACAAAAAGGTTTCTGATGTCGGTGAACACCCCGGTGTATGTGGCGGGGTTTGAGCGCGGGGATTTGCCGAGGGGCGACTGGTCCACTGTCACCACCTTGTCTATCCCTTCAATCCCTTCGATGCTGTCGTAAGGCAGAGGCTGCTCGTGGGAGCGGTAGAACCTTTGGGTGAGTATGGGGCGCAGGGTGGAGTTTATGAGCGATGATTTGCCGCTGCCGCTCACTCCTGCAACGCAAGTGAGTGTGCCGAGGGGCAGTGTCAGGGTAACATTGTGCAGATTGTTGCCGGTAGCTCCTTTGAGAATGAGCTGCTTGCCGTTGCCGGTACGGCGGCTCTGAGGCACAGCTATCTGCTTGTGGCCGTTGAGGTATTGCGCGGTGAGAGTGTCGCCGGTGACCATTTTCTGCGGGGTGCCCTGAAACACCACCTCGCCGCCGCGGCGTCCCGCTTTGGGGCCTACGTCAACAATGTAGTCAGCCTGCAGCATCATGTCTTTGTCGTGCTCAACGACGATGACAGAATTGCCGGCATCGCGCAGCTTCTTGAGCGAGTCGATGAGGCGGCGGTTGTCGCGCTGATGGAGTCCGATGCTCGGCTCGTCGAGGATGTAGAGCACATTTACGAGCTCGCTGCCTATCTGGGTGGCGAGGCGTATGCGCTGGCTCTCACCGCCGCTGAGGGTTGCGGAGTTGCGGTCGAGCGACAGGTAGCCGAGGCCTACATCCACCAGAAATCCGAGGCGGGAGCGTATCTCTTTCAGAATCTCCCTGGCGATATATGCCTGGGTGGGGGAGAGACGGCTCTCCACCTCGCAGCTCCACCGGTACAGTGAGGATATGTCGAGCCGGCACAGGTCCGCTATGTTTTTGCCGTCGACAAAAAAGTGGAGAGCCTCGCGGTTGAGCCTCGCGCCGGAGCATTCGGGGCAGGTGGCGCGCGAGTAGAACTGGTCGCTCCAGCTGCGGCTGCCGGTGAGCTCCTCCTCATTCTGGAGCAGCTCGATGTATTTGATCACCCCCTCGTAGGGCTGGAAGTAGTTTTGGATAAAGTGGGAGTCGTTTTTGATGACGAGCCGTTCGGTTGTGCCGTTGAGAATGTCGCTGATCGCTTTGTCGCTTAGCTTGGCGATAGGAGTGGTGAGCTCAAAGCCGTGTTTTTCGCAGATAGCCTGGATTTGCCAGAAAATCATTGAGTTGCGGTATTTTCCAAGGGGAGCGATGCCCCCCTCTTTGATGCTCAGGCGGGTGTCCGGCATTATTTTCTCGCGGTCAACTATATTGACATATCCGAGCCCCTTGCAGCAAGGGCATGCTCCCTGGGGTGAGTTGAAGGAGAAGTTGTGGGGTGCGGGTTCGTGATAGGAGATGCCGCTGACGGGGTCCATGAGATGCTGGCTGTAGTGGCTCACTTGTTCGGACTCAAGGTCGTACACCATCAGCTCGTGGTCGCCCTGACGCAGGGCTTCGGCAACAGTGTCGCGCAGCCTGGCGGTGTCTTTTTCGCTCACTTTGAGGCGGTCCACAACAAGCTCTATGGAGTGGTTGCGGTAGCGGTCGAGCTTCATGCCCCATTCGAGTTCCCTGAGCTCTCCGTCAACACGTGCGTGGAGATAGCCTTTTTTCATCAGAGAGTCGAAAAGCTCTTTGTAGTGGCCTTTTCGGTTTTTGACGAGAGGGGCGAGAATGTAAATCTTGCGGCTGTTGAATTTCGAAACAATGAGGTCGACAATCCGCTCCTCGGTGTATTTTATCATCGGCTCGCCTGAGATGTAGCTGCGGGCCTCGCCGGCGCGGGCAAAGAGCAGGCGGAGATAGTCGTAAATCTCTGTTGTTGTGCCGATTGTGCTGCGGGGGTTACGGTTGATTGTTTTCTGCTCGATGGCAATGACGGGGCTGAGACCGTCGATTTTGTCAACGTCCGGGCGCTGGAGATTGCCAAGCATATTTCTTGCGTAGGCGGAGAATGTCTCGATATATCTGCGCTGCCCTTCGGCGTATATTGTGTCGAAAGCGAGTGAGGACTTGCCGCTGCCGCTGAGTCCGGTTATCACGGCAAGTGAATTGTGTGGGATGGTCACATCAATGTTTTTGAGATTGTGGACCCTCGCACCGAGAACAGAGAGCGGTTTTTGAGAAGAAGGGATGTTCAATTTTTTGCTGTCCATTTCGGGTTATATACTTTTTTCGGTTGGTTGGAGCGCATCACGGCTCCTTTTTTAGGCACAAGAACGTTGTATGTCTTGCCTGATTTGTTAGGCAGGGACTTGGCGCGTATCCAGGGGTTGAGGTCGCGCAGGGTCATGTAGTTTGTGCCGTGGCTTTTGGCCCATTTGGCCCAGTCCTCCACCGGGCCGGTGACTTTTATCGAGGAGCACTCCACCGGGTAGTAGAGCTGGTCCGGGGTTAGGGTAAATCCGTATTTGGCGGGATTTTCCATTATTTCCTTCATGGCGAGCAGGCGGAAGATGTAGCGCGAGGTCTCGTCGGGCAGGTAGAGGTCGTGGGCGGTGGTCACCCCCTGCGCCTCGAGGTCGCGGGCTATGCGTGCGCTGCCGGCGTTGTAGCCTGCGGCGGCGCTTTCCCAGTTGCCAAACCGGTTTTTCATGCTTTTCAGGAACTTGCAGGCTGCTTCGGTGGCTTTGACGGGATGGTAGCGTTCGTCCACATATTCGTTCACCTCAAGGCCATATTGCTTGGCAGCCGCGGGTATGAACTGCCACAGGCCGGCAGCCTTGGCGGGAGAGTATGCCCTCGGGTTGAGGTAGCTTTCAATGCAGGCGATGTAAATGAGGTCGGCGGGCACTCCGTAGCGCTGCAGCACCGGTGCTATCAGGGGAAAGTATTTGTTTGCGCGCTTGATGGTGAGGAGGGTGTTGCCGTGGGTGAAGGCGAGGGCGGTGAGCTCGCGGTCGTAGCGCTCATACATGTCGGCGCGGTCGAGATTTATCTTGGAGCCGGCAAAAGTCACCGCGCTTGGCACAGTGGGATTTAGAACTGCCGAGGGGGTCTGGGCGGCTGCCGTGAATGCGGTTGCCGCTATTGCTATAATTGTCGATTTGATGAGTCTGTTCATAGTGTTGCTTTGCCGTTTGTAAATAAATAATATGAGTATGTGTGTTTGGGTGTAGCTGTTCAGCGCGTTCGGGAGCCTACTATGTTTATATCACCGCTGAGGTTGTAGGCTTTGCCGTCGGCGCCACGTGCTTTTATAACGTAGTAATACACTCCGGGTTTAACAAATGAGCCTTTATATTTACCGTCCCAACCCTGCGCCGGGTCGTTGAGCTGCGCAATCTTTACGCCGAGCGAATTGAAGATATGGCATTCAAACTGCACTATCGAGCGGTAGCTCACTTTCCATTCGTCGTTGACCCCTTCTGAGGCTCCGGGTGAGAATGCGTTGGGGCATCTGAGGCGGGATTCGCCGATTGCAACAGTGTATGTGTCGCCGGTCCATTCACATGAACCGTCGGCGTTTGCGCACACAAAGCGCACGTATGATGTGGCGGTTTCGGTAAAGGTGTGCTCGAAACAGAGGGCGCGCTCCCTCAGGGTTATGGAGTTGAAATCCGGGTCGTCGGCCACCTGCCATTCCATGAACACCGCGGCATCGCTGACAGCGGCGCTGAAGGTCATGGCCACCGGGGCTGAGCCTCCGAACGCAGCTCCGTCGCCGGCAGGGGTGGTCTGCTCGTTTGGTACATCGCGCCCTGCCTGAACAGCTGATGACACAGCTTCGACAGCCACGGGATTGAACACCACGGATGAGCAGTCTATCCCGAGCCCCCATGCGCGCAGAAAGCGGTCGCCGCTGATGCTGAAGCGGGTGGCGCAGAGAGGCGCGGGGACGGATATGGTAGCGCCGATATATGGCAGGCTACGGGTGACAGTGTGCTGTGAGAAGGAGTTTTCGTCTGCCATGAGTGTATAGTATGTCAGCGAGATATCACGGTCAATCTCGAGCTTGCGTCCGGTGGCGGAATAGTAGGTGAGGGCCGGAGCTGAGCCGGAATAGCTGAGCTCGGTGGCCGAGCAGTCGGCGGACGTGACAGTCAGCTCACCGGCAGTCATCGGAGCCGAGCTGTAGTCGCACAGCCACAGGTATGTGCGTTTGTCGTCCTCCTCAACAATGTAGCCTCCGCTCCCGTTAAATCCGTTGAAATTCAGGCCTGAGCCCACCTGCTCTGCATATGCACCGCCGCGGTAGCCGTAGGAGTACCAGCGCACCTGCGCCGCATCGGAATCGGGGGTGTAAGCCGCTGACAGCCCGTCGGTTGAATATGCTACATAGATAGCGCTCAGCCCTGTTGACTTGTCGGCGTCGAGGCGCACCACACTGTGCTCCCCGCCGGAGAAGGTCAGCGAGGATGCCCGGAGTGCCATGCAGCCGAGAGCCCACAGCAAAAGGTGAGTGAGAAGACGGTAATTCATTTGCGGAGTGCAAAATTACGAAATAATCGGCAAATAGCCGAGGGTGGGGGCTGCGGGAGGACGTTAAAAAAAGACAAGCAACCCCGATGCGTGCCGGGGTTGCCTGTAAGGCCCGGTTTCATAAACCGAGCGAGAGAGAGGAGCGTATCTGCCGGGAGTTATTCCGCGGGATTCATCACAACTCCTGCGAGTAGGATTGTGCCGGTGGATTTTTCCCAGATGAAATAGATGAACGGGCGGTTGAATTCAATCGGGTCGTCGACATTGGCGGTGTCGCCGACAACTGCTGAGGTCACAACCTTGAATTCGCTGCCCTCCTCGTCAACAGCGAGTGATACATGCTGGTCGAAATCGCATACAACACCGTCGCCGAAACCGATGAGATTGCTCATGCCCACACCCTCGAATATATTTTCCACGCCGAGTGCCATCATCGGCTTGATCAGATCTGTGGATATGTCGATGTTGAGCTTGGGGAAGAACACCTGTGCTTTACCGCCATACTTTTCGCTGACAATATCTTTCCAGAAGTTTTCGGGCGGGTTGGCGATGAACTCGGCAACCGATGTCTCCGGATCCGGCATCACGGCAGTGAGGGCAAAGGCGCCGTTGCCGTAGTCCATTGTAGCGAAGCAATGGATAATGAAGTCATCGGGATATTTGTACTCCTCGGCTTCTTTGCGATATTTTGTTGTGCGGTATGCCTTTATGCCATTGGCTCCGGTCATCATGTTTACCATCACCTTGGCTCCGTCGGCAGTGGTGAAATCGGCCGGCTTAGTCAACGCCTTGTCAAATTTGCTTTTCCATAGCCCCTTGAAGTACAGCACATTGAGCCAATAAGCGATAGCGTTTGCCTGTGGGGCTTTCTTAACCGCCTGAGGAATAGCACCGTTTGTTGCAGCTCCCGCCCATGTGTTGAGCTCGGTGAGGAACTGCGGGTTGTCAAACGCAGTGTATTTGATGTCAGACTCATAGCTGTTTTTCAGAATGTTGAGATATGACTCCGAGGGTACGGCGTTTTCATTGGCGGTGTTAAACCACGATGAGTTGGCGAGCATCAAAGTGGCGGTGTTGTCATGCGAAGGCAGGATTGTGAGCATCTTGTTGCAAAACGCGTTGAGCTCATCAATGCTTGTGTTGTTGAGTTCAAAGGCGGTCATCAGCTCACCGCGCTGGCTTTCATCGATGGCGTTGCCAAACATTCCGGCCACCATCGCAGCGCCGAGGGGCGACACCGCAACATTTGAGTTTGCTTCACCGGTTTCAATTGTAGCCGAGAGCAGTTTCAGGGAAAAATCGCTGAGGTTTGTGGACACCTCAGCCTCAGAGCGGGTGAGCTCGATAGGAACGAGCGGATTTGTAGCCTCCGGGGCTCCGGAGTCAGACTCGCACGAGCAGAAAGCGGGAGCCAGACAAGCAACCGCGGCCTCTGCAAACACTTTTGAGAGATTTGGTTTCATAGTGATTCGTTTGAGAAGTTTGTCAATTGATGAGGGTGTTCAGCGTTTGACCCATCGTTCCGTCACCTTATAGCGGTCGCCGGGAGCGTTCTCGCCGCGGTCTGAAATATCTGTGAATTTCAAACTTATATCTTTAAGGCTGAGATCCGGTTTGTCAATGACAATGCCATAACCTATCCGCACGATAACTGTAGGTACTACAAGGCCGTTATCGTTATTGCGGTTAAGTGAAACAATAAATCTGTTATTATTGATATAAATATTGTGGGAAGTCAGTTCAGGTACCCCGCCATCAGGATATGCATACTGATACAGCATAACAGATTGTTTATTCCAATCCACATACTTGAAATATTCAGACAGTTCTGCTTGTTTTCTATCTGTTTCATCTACCCGGCGTCCATATATATTAAGCATCTTTTCTTTAAGTTGCTCAGCGCTATGGAATACCTCAAGATAGTCTTTGTTTAATTCAATTTTACAGTCCTCATTATCATAGCTTTCAGGAAGTGCTGAAACCAGAAAGTCTGTGACATCCGGATTTTCGACTGTGGGGAGTTTGTCGAGCTCTTCGTTTGAGGGAAAGTCATCATCGGAAGAGCAGGCACACAGCGCAAACATGGCTGCTGTTGCGCAAATGAAGAAGAGAAATCGGTTCATCGCAAAGTGTGTTGATTGGTTAGTATAATCAGTTAATGTTTGACCCATCGTTCTGTCACCTTGTATCTGTCGCCGGGAGCGTTCTCGCCGCGGTCTGTGGTCAGAGTGATTTTTAATCCAAAATTCTTCAAGTTTAGATTAGGCTTGTCAATAACAACCCCTATACCAAAAATAGTAACAACTTGAATAGAAAAACCACCCCCTGAATTGTTTACCGAAGCTATGAATTTATCTCCGTCAAGGTATACCTTTGCTGAAGTTGTATATCCACAACCCTCCGGACTGGGATAGCAACGGTAAAACAAAACAAGACTTTGTCTACTCCAATCTACATAAGAGTATAGAGAACTTAGAGAGCCGGATTTGCGCTCAATGTCTTCTTTGGAGCTGAATTCTATCGACCCTGTTGCATCTAACTTTTCGAGTTCATCGGCACTGTGTATTACTACCAGATGGTCTTTGTTAACGCCAATTTGTTCATACGATAAATCGCCAATATGCATGTCACCAAAAGAGGTAATATCCGGATTTTCGACTGTGGGGAGTTTGTCGAGCTCTTCGTTTGAGGGAAAGTCGTCATCGGAAGAGCAGGCGCACAGCGCAAACATGGCTGCTGTAGCGCAGATGAACACTTTACAAAGATGTTTCATGGGTTGTTGAAAGTTTAGTTATATATTAAATAGTTATCACTGATAATGGCGGTTATAGCGATATGTAGCCGGTGTAGAAGCCTTTTTCTGTCTTGAAGCGAATGGCAAATTCGCCGTCGGTGTTGGCGAGGGCAGAAACAAATTCGGCCTCGGAGGTGAAAGACTGCAGGCAAATATCGGGGTTTTCGGCATCGCAAATCTGATATTCCTCAATGGGGAGGAATGAGAGAGATGAGAAGGAAAGGGATGCGTTGTCGAAGTCAAACCGACAGAAAACCGGTGCCGGGGGCATTTTGTGGCGGTTTGGATCTCCATCGTTGTTTTCTTCTGTTGGGGGTGTAAGAGGTACAGAGGGGTTCGCTGTCAGATGGGCTGACAGGGCGGTTGCGATGACGCACAGAAGCAAGAGCAGTTTCTTCATGATAATGTGTTATAGGGTTAAAATGAGTTTGGTGCAAAGTTAGGGGTGAAATGGGGGTGTTTGCAAGAAAAAAAGTTCGAAAAAAGTTCGAAATTTCAGTTTTAACGAGTTCGAACGAGTTCGAATATGGTAGTGTAAGTGGTTGAGTTGTAAGTTTTTAGTTTTTGGTTGGGGGTGTGGTACCTCCGGCACCATTTGCGTTTGTGGTTGTTAATCCGAGCACTGCGTGCCCGGTTAACAAAATAATCGCGCATCCTGCGCTCCAGCCTCGCCGAGGCCGTAAAATGGAGGGCGTCGGAGACGTCTGAGCACCCGGCAGGTGCGATGCAGTAGGGAATCCCCAGGTAAGCGTAGCGCGACCTGGGGTAGAACGTACCCCCATTTTCTTTGAGCCTCGTGAGAGGCGATGCCGTGTGGGCTTCTCCCGATATCGGGGTGTGACCCCTACAGGGTCATTGGCTTGGTTGTTATCCTATTCCCCGGGTGGCGGTCGCTGCGCTCCCTGACCCGGGGCTATCTGCCTGAGCACCACGCTGTGGTGCGTAATATCCATCTTTAATCACGCGAGAAGATCTCATGACATCGCGCATCCTGCGCTCCGGCCTCGCCGAGGCCATCACCGCGGGGTGGTGGTGATGAGGAGGGCGCGATATATCGGCGCCCCTACAGGGGGGCGGGGTTATGTTGTACGGTTGTCAGATTGATTTTATGAGGCTGCGGAGTTTGTCAAATTTGAATGATTCGTTGAATATCCGTTTGGCAATTTCTGAATAACGGTATGAAACGGTGGATTTGGATTTGTTTATTATGCCGCTTATCTGGGCGGAGTTGAATCCATATTTGACAAGCATAATCAGTTTGTAGTCGTCAGCCGATATACGGCTATGGGCAAGCTGGTTAAGGCGATGTCTGAATTCGGGCAGGGCGGCGTCAAATTCCGATTGAAGATTGTCCCATAATATGGAATTTTCGGCGATGGCTTTCTGTGTTTCCATCATTGCGCAAAGATTTTTATATGCGGTGCCTGCGAGCAGGGCATTTAATCCTGAATCGGGAGCGTTTTTGTCATCAGGGAATTGAATATTATTGTCGATTTCAGAGGTGGCTTTCGGCTCGGTATACCGATGTGATTTTTCGATTGTTTCCGACAGCATTCTGATACTGTCAAGAGCTTCAAGATATTTCAATCGCTGCGATTTGCTGCGGTACATAAACCATAGGATGAGGGCTGTTAAAACAGCGACACTAGCACCAAGCGAAAGTGCTATAAAAGCGTATCTGTTTCTCGACTGTTCAGCTTTTTTACGTTTGCGGTCATGTTGCGCATAATTGTAATATGCGTTCTGCAATATGGCTGATTGATTTCTGTAATCGTTGAATGATTTTTCAGTGAGATTGTGATAGTGATTTAGATAAGACAGCAGGGAGTCGACTGAACTGAAATCTCTCAATTTATCTCCCAAAAGATAATGATAAGTTAATCTTCTATTATGATTGGAGTTGCTGTCAATCAATCGCTTGCCACATATATAAGCTGAATCACTCATGCCGGCATCACAGAAAATAGGGATTGCAGAAATAAGAGCAAGGTCTATATATTTATTAGTGGTATCATTTATAAGCGGTTGAATCAGAGTTCGTGCTGAATCAATCTGCCCTTGTTTCCTTAAAATATTGGCAAGTCGGCTTTGTGAGAAAAATTTATTATCGGGATAGTCCGCTCCTGACATTTCCACAGCCTTAGATAAAACCTTTTTAGCCGGTTCCAAGCTGTCCACCCGGTAAAGGGCATAGCCCATCATGTCCAGGTCTATTATATAGTTGGACGTATCATTGAGAATACTGTCAACTTTCAATAATTCTTGGTAGTACGGTAACGCTTCGTCAATCAGCCTGAGGTTGTTTAGAATGTACGCAATCTGGCTTAGGGTGCATCCTCTGAGGTGCAGGCGGTCGGTATTTTGAGGCAGCAGGTCAAGCGCATCCTGGAAGTGGCGCAAGGCCATAGGGTAGTCTCCGAGTTCGGCATAAACGCGCCCGCCGTAGTAGAGTGCTTCGGGATAAAAGCGGTCGGTTTCATGGTCGCTGTAATATGCAATCAGCTTGGTAATGAGGGTGTCGTTTGGCTGATAGATGTCGATTTTATCTGCTGCTTTGATTTTAATGAGCTGCAGGAACCGCCGGTCGTGAGGCGACAGCGAGTCGGGAGATATGGAAGATGCTCTGTCAAGCGCATCCTCGGGAGATGACTCAATGGCGGCGTATATCTCCTCAAGTGCGGGGCTGTGGGAGGGTGTGCACGCCAACAGGGCGGCTGAGGCACAAAGTGCCGTCAGCGCTCTATATATAATAAGGTGTATGCCGTATTTCATGCAGGTGGGCTGATGATTGGTGTGGGGTGAGAGGTCAGATTGGCTCCATGTCGGCGTTGAGCCGCTGACGCACTGCTTCGTATACGGTTATAGCTGCGGCAACCGATACGTTGAGCGAACTGATTTTGCCAAACATGGGTATCGACACAAAGGTGTCGCATAAGCGTAGCACCTCGGGAGATATGCCTTTGTCTTCGGCACCGAGCACAAGGGCTACCGGGACGGTGTAGTCGGCGAGGGTGTAGTTGATGTCGGCTTTTTCAGAAACGGCTACTACGGTGTAGCCGCTCTCTTTGAGCTGCTTTACTGCTGCGAGGGTAGATGATTCGCGGCACACTGGCAGGTGGAGGAGAGCTCCGGCAGATGTCTTTACGGCGTCGGCGTTGACGCTGACGCTGTCGTGGGTGGGTATGACAATCGCGTCAACTCCGGCGCACTCGCATGTGCGGGCTATGGCGCCGAAGTTTCTCACATCGGTTATGCCGTCGAGCACCACCACGAATGGCAGCACCCCCTCTTCGTAGAGCTCGGGTATGAGACGGTCGAGGGAGTAGTATGTCACGGCCGAGAGCATAGCCACAACTCCCTGATGGTTCTTGCGGGTGATGCGGTTGATTTTCTCGACGGGCACTCTGCGGCTGACAATGCGGTGGCGGCGCATCAGGTCAAACAGTTCGTTGGCAAGGTCGCCGGAGAGGTCTTTCTTGATAAAAACGCGGTCGATATCTTTGCCGGCCTCGATAGCTTCCATAACGGCGCGGATGCCGAAAATATAGTCTTCTGTCATGTGGATGTATGTTTATGAGTTGGAGGGTTATGGGTTTGTCTGGTTGAGCAGGCCTTGCGCCGTGGCTCTTGCGGCGGGGTCGTCGGGGTTGCCGCTGAGCATGAGTGCGAGCTCGGCGATGCGGTCGTCGGGCGACAGTTCGGCCACGCGGGTGTGGGTGGCGGAGTCGTCGTCCTGTTTGAATACCTTGAAGTGGCTGCTTCCGCGTGCGGCAACCTGCGGCAGGTGGGTGATGGTAATCACCTGGATGGAGCTGCCCATGCGCTGCATCATGGCTCCTATGCGTGCGGCGACATCTCCGCTGACACCGGTGTCTATCTCGTCGAAAATGATTGTGGGCAGGCTCATGTGCTCTGCAATAATGGCTTTGAGGCACAGCATGAGGCGCGATATCTCACCGCCGGAAGCGATTCCGGCCACCGGCAGCAGGGGCTGGTTTTTGTTGAATGCGAAGGCGAATTCCACTTTGTCGGTGCCTGTGGCGGATATGTCTGCGGGGGATACGTTGACCTGGGTGCGCAGGTTTTTCATTCCGAGGGGGGCGGCGAGTTCGGTGAGCTGTGCCGCGAATTTCTGGGCGGCATCCTTTCGGTGGGCGGATATCTCGGCTGCGGCCTCCTTGGCGAGGGCCAGGGCGCGGCGGGCCTCTTTTTCAAGCGAAGCCAGGGTGATGTCGCTGCTGTCGAGGGCGTCGAGGCGTTCTCGCAGCCGCTCGCGTATGGCAATGAGCTCGTCCACGGTGTCGACTTTGTGCTTGTGCTGCAGGGAGTATATTGCCTGGAGGCGCGATTCTATCGATTCGAGTTCCTCGGGGTCGGCGGAGAGGTCGCCGTCGATGGACGAGAGGGTGTCGGCGATGTCGCTGAGCTCGGCCATAGCTGATTCGAGTCTGTCGGTTATGGCGTCGTCCGCGCTGAGCACCGAGTCGAGGCTCATGCAGGCGGCGAGGGTGTCGTCGACCAGTGAAATAGCATTGAACCGGCCCTCTCTGAGAGCCTGCAGGGCGGTGTAGAGGGTTGACTTTATGTCGGTGAGGTTTGCCATGACGTCGCGCTCTTTCTCCAGCTCCTCCTGTTCGCCGGAAGTGAGGTCGAGCTCGTCAAGCTGCTCGAGCTGGAAGCGTGTGAACTCCTCATCGTCGCGGGTGCGCTTTATCCGCGCTTTTGCAACCTTGAGCTTGCGGAGGGCATCGCGGAAGGTGTTGAAGAGGGTGCGGTATGTCTCGAGGCGGGCTTCGTTGCCGGCGAGTGTGTCGATGACCCTGAGCTGAAAGTCGGGGCGGGTGAGGAGCTGGTTCTGGTGCTGCGAGTGGATGTCGATCAGCTGCATAGACACCGCCTCGAGCTTGGCGAGCGGCACCGGCGAATCGTTGACAAACGCTCTGCTCCTTCCTGCGGGGGCAATCTCCCTGCGGAGAATACACCGGTTGTCATCCCATTCAATGTCGTTTTCCTCGCAGAATGATTTCAGGGCGGGGTATTCGCCAACACCGAACACGGCTTCGATAACGGTTTTGCGGTCGGCGTTGCGCACCGATTTCATATCGGCTCTCGCACCGAGCAGCAGCGACAGAGCCCCGAGCATAATAGATTTTCCGGCGCCTGTCTCGCCGGTGATGATGTTGAGGCCGGGTTTGAAAGCGATGTCGATGTTGTCGATCAGCGCGTAGTTTGAAATATGGAGTGATTCAATCATGGGACAATGCGTGGGTGGTTAGTCTTTGAGTGATTCGAGGCGTGATTTTTCTGTAGGGTAGATTTCCGAGAGGGTGGTGAGGATGGCTTTGCGTTCATCGCGTGTGCCTTTTGAGAAGATGTTGACAATCTCATCGAGCTTGGCATCGCGGACCATCGACAGCACCACGCTCATCGGCGCGGCAGCGGCAATGTTGTCAAGCATCGACAGAGCCTTCGCTATTGCCGCGCGGCCTTTGTCGGGGCTTATGCCCATTATGTCAAGGCCGGTGCGGTGGTAGGAGTAGAGCAGCTCCCTGATTTTGCTTGCAGGGCCTTCGGTGATAGCGGCGAGCAGTGAGGCGCGGTTTCGCTGGTCGTCGATTGCGCGCCAGCCCTTTTCGCCTGTCACCCTTGCGAGCTGCACAATGTTTGCCGCCGCCTCATAGGCCGCTTCACCGCCTGAGGGGGCGAAGGTGTCGGAATCGAGGGCGATTATGAGAAATGCGTAGAAGTCAAGGATTGCGGCGAGGTTTCTCTCAACCGACGATGAGGTGCGGACAATGCGGTCGCCCGGGGTATATTGGAATGAGATGTCGCTGTCCTTGAAATTGAGGATGGGTGAGATGTATGAGCTGCCGAATATCGGGCGGTTGCTCTGCACCTGCAGCGAGCCGGCAACAGTGTTGTCGTTGTAGGCGGTTATGGTGAAGAAGAATTTGCATTCGATTTTCTCCACCGGAGAGTATTCGGCGGAGGTGAAGGCGGTGGTGTTGAGATATTCGGCGATAAGCTCGCGCAGGGAGGAGAAGGTTTCGGGCGAGGCGTTTGCCAGCTGCTCCGCGTTGATTTCAACGGAGCAGTTGAGTTCGGCGGCGTCAGCGTGGCGCGTCAGGCAAACGCAGAGGCATATCGCCGTGAGCAGAGCCGTGAGCCGCTTCATTTTGCCGGGGAGATGGCGTCAAGAAGCCTTGCCGCGGCATCGCGCTTGCTCATCAGCGGCAGCTGCGATTCCGAGCCGTCGGCTTTAATCAGAGTCAGCACATTTGTGTCGGTTCCAAAGCCGGCTCCGGGAGTTCTGAGTGAGTTGAGCGCTATCATGTCGAGATTTTTGCGGCGCAGTTTCTCAAGGGCGTTGGTCATTTCGTTATCTGTCTCGAGAGCGAAACCAATCAGAATCTGTCCCGGCTTTTTCTGAGCACCGAGAGTGGCAGCGATGTCGGGATTCTTGACGAGGGTTATTGTCGGAATCTCTTGCTTTTCGCGCTTAATCTTTCTGTCGGCCGGCTCGGCGGGCGCGTAGTCGGCTACGGCGGCACACATCACGGCGATGTCGGCGTGAGGGAATGCGGCCTGGCATTCTGCGAGCATCTGCTTTGCGCTCTCCACGTCTATTACTGTTATGGCGGGGTGTTTCGCCTTAATGGCCACAGGGCCGCTCACCAGTGTCACCTCAGCTCCGCGGGCTGCGGCCTCCTCGGCAATGGCGTAGCCCATCTTGCCGGTGGAGTAGTTGCCGATAAACCTCACGGGGTCTATTTTCTCGTATGTGGGTCCGGCTGTCACCAGCACTTTTTTGCCTTTCAGCGACTGCGATTCAGCAAAAAACTTCTCGAGTTCGGCAACAATCACCTCCGGCTCCTGCATACGCCCCTTGCCGGTGAGGTGGCTCGCGAGCTCACCCGAAGCGGGCTCGATGATATGGTTGCCGTAGCTTCTGAGCTTGTCGATGTTGGCCGTTGTAGAGGGGTGTGCCATCATGTCGAGGTCCATTGCAGGAGCAACGAACACCGGGGCTTTGGCGCTGAGGTATGTTGTTACGAGCATATTGTCGGCCACACCGTTTGCCATCTTGCCGATGGTGCAGGCGGTGGCCGGGGCAATCACCATAGCATCGGCCCACAGGCCGAGGTCCACATGGCTGTGCCATTCTCCGGTGTTGGCTGTGAAAAATTCGCTCACCACCGGTTTGCCGGTCAGGGCCGACATTGTCACCGGGGTGATGAATTCCTTTGCCGATGGTGTCATCACCACCTGCACTTCAGCTCCGGCCTTGATGAGCAGCCTTGCGAGCATGGCTGACTTGTAGGCGGCTATTCCTCCGGTGATGCCGAGAATTATGTGTTTTCCGTCAAGCATTTTTGCGCTGTTTTACTCTCTCGTATATTTTAGTGAAGGCGGCTTTGGTGTTGCGGGTGAAGTCGCCGTCCATAATCCATTTGTAGTAGCCGGGTTCGCGCCGCAGCACATCTTCGGCAACCTTGTCCTTGTACTTTCCGAAGTTGATTATCTCACGGCCCTGGTCGTCATACACCAGACGTCCCATGAAGTCGACCGGGCGGTGCTTGAAGGCTGTGGCGGTGAAATCAGAGAGGAATTCGATGCTGTTTTCGAGGTCGGGGTAGGTGTCGAGCTGCGCTTTTAGCACCTCGAGGGTGGCGCGGGTGTCGGCGTTTGCCGAGTGGGCTTCCTCCAGATCTTTGCCGCAATAGTGCTTGTAGGCTGCAACGAGTGTGCGCGGCTCCTTCTTGTGGTATATTGTCTGCACATCGATGAAGCGCACATCGGAGAAGTCGAATTCCACCCCGGCCCGGCTGAATTCCTGGTCGAGCATCGGCACATCGAATTTGTTTGAATTGAATCCGGCGATGTCGCAGCCGCGGAAAATCTCTGCCAGAGAGTTGGCAATCTGCCTGAACTTCGGTTCGTTGGCCACATCGGCGTCAGTGATGCCATGTACGGCTGTTGACTCGGCGGGGATAGGCATCTCCGGGTTTATACGGCGAGTGCGTTCGATTTCCGAACCGTCGGGATTTACCTTGATGAGTGAAATCTCGACGATACGGTCCTCGAGAATATTTGTGCCGGTGGTCTCCAGATCGAAGAACACAACCGGACGTTGCAGGTTAAGTTTCATTTCAGTCAACAATGTTCATGGGCATCAGCAGAATCAGCAGCTCTGTTTCGGGCTCGGCCTCGGCGGGCTGGCACACCGCGGGGTGGCTTGCGTCGGAGAGTTTCATGATGACATCGGTGGAGGAGATGGTGTTGAAAATCTCGATGAGGTATTGAGCGCCGAAGCCGATCATGAATTCATTGCCGGAGTATTCGCAGGCCACTGTCTCACGTCCGCTGGTGCCGTAGCTGTTGTCACGGGCGCGGAGTGTGAGCACATCCGGTGCGAGTTTGAATTTCACCAGTCCGTTGCCGCCGTCGCCGAACACACCGACACGGCGCACTGCAGTGATGAGCGACAGACGGTCGACGGTGAGAGTGTAGGGGTTGTTGGTGGGGATAACTCTGTCGTAGGGAGGGAACGCGCCCTTTATCAGGCGGCAGTCGAGGGTAAAGGAGGGGGAGTTGAACTGCACGCTTTTTTCAGAGATGGTCACCTCAATCACATCCTCTTTGCCAAACACGTTTTTGAGTATCGACGCAGGCTTCAACGGCAGAATGAAAGAACATTCCGCTTCCGGCTTGATGAGGGCGTTGGTGTATTTCACCAGTTTGCGGGTGTCAGTTGCGACAAACACAATCCTGTCGGGCTTCACATCCCACAGAATACCCATCATCTGCGGGCGCAGGTCGTCGGTGCCTACCGCGAAGATGGTGTTCTCTATACCTTTCATCACCTGCTCGGTCGGTGCGGTGAACTTGATGGTCTCACCCTCGAAAATCTCGCCGGTGGAGGGGTATTCTATGCCGTTGATTGCAACCGTGTTGTACAGTCCGTTGGGGTATGAGATTTTCACTTCGAGATTCTCGTCGTTGATTTCAAAGGTTATGCCTTGGTCAGGCATCTCCTTGAGCAGCTCGACAATTCTCTTGGCGTCAAGGCAGAATGAGCCGCTGCCTTCGGCGCCGGTTACGGGCAGACGGCCGACAAGGCAGTTTTCCATATCGGAGGCTTTGACGGTGAGTATGTCGCCGTCGAGCGAGAAGAGGAAGTTGTTGAGGATTGTCAAGGCGTTTTTGGCGTTGATGATCTTGCATACGGCCGAAACGTAGCTGTGGAGCGTTTTGCTCGGTACATTGAATTTCATATCCGGGAAAGTTATGTTTTTTTGTTATTATCTAAAATACAAAAGTACATAAAATCCCATACACTGCAAAATAATGAACGCGCGTATGCCGCGCGCGGGAGTATGTGCCGTAAAAGAAGTCCGCCCTGCCATCTCGATTGATAGCAGGGCGGATAATCAAGAGGTTCCTAGCAGAATCGAACTGCTGTAAACGGTTTTGCAGACCGGTGCCTAACCACTCGGCCAAGGAACCATGCTTTGAGTGGGAATTGCGGATGCAAAGTTACTACTTGTTTTTGTATTAACCAAATTTTCGGGTAGAAAGTTGCTGAAAAGTTTTCATAAGGCTGCATAAGGCTGCGGTTGCCGCCCTCTGCCGGTGGGGTGGAGTCAAGAGTGGCGGCGCTTTAGCTCAGCCTCTATTTCTTTGAGTGACAGCCCTGTGGCCTCGAGCAACACTAGAAGGTGGTATACAAGATCCGAAGCCTCATATACAAGGCCATCCCTGCGGCCGGCAACAGCCTCGATAACAGTCTCTACAGCCTCCTCTCCCACTTTCTGAGCTATTTTGTCAATGCCGGAGGTGAACAGGGAGGTTGTGTATGATCCTTGCGGCATCAGCTTGTGGCGCTGTTCTATGAGGGCGGCAAGGTAGCGTATAAAGCCTGTGCAGTCTGCGGCATCATCATTGGCATCGGCCTGGAAGCAGGATGTGGTGCCGCGGTGGCAGGCGGGTCCTTCAGGATGAACTTTCACGAGCAGGGTGTCGCGGTCGCAATCATATGCTATGTCAGCGAGTATGAGATGATTGCCGGAAGTTTCGCCTTTTGTCCACTGTTGGCGGCGCGAGCGGCTATAGAATGTCACTTTTCCGGTGGCGAGAGTAGTGTCGAGTGCTTGCTTGTCCATGTAGGCGAGCATCAGCACTCTCAGGGTGTCGGCATCCTGAATGATTGCAGGCACAAGCCCGTCAGGCCTGTCCGATTTCAGATCTTCAAATTTGATTGATTTCATTTTTATGTTTTTGATTATATACGTACTGTTATGCCGCCCGTGGCGAGGTGGCTTTTAACCTGAGCTATAGTGAGTTTGCCGAAATGGAATATTCCGGCTGCAAGGGCCGCGTCAGCTTTTCCGGCGGTCAGCACCCGGGCGATATCTTCTGCCGACCCTGCTCCGCCGGATGCTATGACCGGCACAGGCAAATCGGCCAGTCGGGAGTATACGTCTACAGGATAGCCGGTTCCGGTACCGTCATGGTCCATGGAGGTGAAGAGGATTTCGCCGGCGCCGAGACCCACAGCCCGGCGTGCCCATTCAAAAAGTTCGAGATCCGTAGTGTTGCGGCCACCGTGAGTGGTCACCATCCACCTGCCATCTGCTCCTTTTCTTGCATCTATGGCTGTCACTACAAACTGGGAGCCGTATTTGGCGGCGAGTCCGGAGATGAGGTCAGGATTCTGCACTGCGGCGGTATTGACAGTCACCTTGTCGGCTCCGGCATCGAGCAGCCGCGAGGCATCATCCACAGACCGGATTCCCCCACCGACGGTGAATGGGATGTCTATCCGCGAGGCTATGCGGCTCACGAGTCCGCAGAAGGTGGAGCGACCTTCGGCAGAGGCGGAAATGTCGAGATACACGAGTTCGTCGGCGCCCTCTTCGGCATAGCGCACTCCAAGCTCAACAGGGTCGCCGACACTACGCAAGTTTTTGAAATTGGTGCCTTTGACGGTTTCGCCGTCGCGCACATCAAGGCATGGAATTATTCTTTTGGCAAGCATGGCTCTCTGTTGTTACATTGAATTGATACGTGCCATCTCATCCAGGGCTATGTGCCCTTCGTAGAAGGCTTTACCGACAATAACCCCGGCTATCCCCGCGGCATTGCACCGCATAAGGTCATCAACCGAGGCGACCCCTCCGCTCGCTATGAAATCCACGGATGGAAAGGCCTCGGCCAGGCCGGTGTACAGCGATGTGTCAACCCCGCAGAGCATTCCATCGCGGGCAATCTCTGTAACAATAGCTTTGTCAAGACCGCAAGCCGCAAATATTTCAAGCAGCTGCTTGGCCGTTACCGGCGACTCCTCCTCCCAGCCGCGTACAGCCACAAGGCCTCTGGCATCAATGTCGGAGGACAGAATGATTCTCTCAGCGCCAAATTCGTATAAAAATTCCTTCATAAGTGCAGGATTATTCACAGCCACGCTGCCAACCGACACCATAGACGCACCCGCGTCAAGAGCCCGCACTATATCATCGCGGGAGCGTATGCCCCCGCTGTAATCTATCGCCAGAGGGTAGCGCGATGCTATCCGCTCAAGTACCCGGATGTTTACACTTTCACCCTTGCGGGCACCGTCGAGGTCCACTATGTGGAGGCGGGTCAGACCGGCGCCTGCAAATGCGGCTGCTGCTTCCTCCGGATTGTCGTAATATACTTTTCGGGTGTCAAACCGCCCTTTGCTGAGGCGTATGCACCTGCCGTCCATTATGTCTATTGCGGGTATTATTTGCATGATGATTCACTGATTGTTATGAAGTTGGATATCAGGCGTGCGCCTGCCGCCGCGCTCTTTTCGGGATGAAACTGCACTCCCATGAAGTTGTCCTTCTGCAGAGCTGCCGAGAAAGGAGCGCAATAGTCGGTGACAGCAGCCGTTTCGTGGCAGAGATTGGCTGCGAATGAGTGAACGAAGTACATCCAGCTGCCGTTGCCGAGACCCTCGAACAGTGGTCCCTTAAGGTCTGAAACCGTGTCCCATCCCATGTGTGGTATTTTCAGTGTTGGGTCGGAGGCTGACAGATGCTGCACCTCACAATCGAATATTCCGAGGCATTCGGTGTCACCCTCCTCGCTTCGGTTGCATAAAATCTGCATACCTATACATATCCCCAACACCGGAACAGTGAGATTTCTGATTACATTGTCAAGACCTCTCTGCCTCAGTTGACGCATGGCGTGGGCAGCTTCACCCACGCCGGGAATCACCACTCCTGAAGCACGGAGTATGGTTTCGTGGTCAGCGGTGACGCAGCAGTCGGCGCCGTTGCGTCTGAAAGCCTCCACCACCGAGCGGATATTACCGGCTCCGTAATCAACGACAGCTATCATAGCACCCCCTTTGTTGAAGATAGTGAGTAGTCGAATTTTTTGCGCTCCACAGCCATGCGCAGCGCCCGGGCGAATGCCTTGAACACCGCCTCGGCGATGTGGTGGGTGTTTGAGCCTTCTGCCTCTATGTAGAGATTGCATTTAGCGCCTTGGGCGAATGATTTGAAGAAGTGGGGTATCATTTCGGTGGGTGTGTCACCAACATACTCACGGTCGAAATGCACTTTCCATACGGTTTCTATGCGTCCTCCGAAATCGATTAGCACGGTCGCCCGGGCATCATCCATAGGCAGAGCAAAGCCGTAGCGCCCTATGCCGAGTTTTGAGCCGAGGGCCTTGTCAATGGCGGTGCCGAGGGTAATGGCGGTATCTTCAATGGTATGGTGCTCATCCACATCAAGGTCTCCTTTGGCATTTATGCCGACACTTATGCCGGAATGTCCGTTGAGCTGCCGGAGCATGTGGTCGAGGAAATTCAATCCGGTACTGATGTCGCGCGGGCCACGCCCGTCAAGATCAACAGTCACGGTGATATCGGTCTCGCTGGTGCTTCGTCTCAGTGTTGCGCGCCGCTCGCCGGCCCGGATATGATCGGCAACTTCAGCCCACGAATCTGAGGCGAGTTCAAACCACGGCACCGCACCGGGTTGCACCGGCTCCATGCCGGCAGCCGTAAACAGACCTTCAGCCTCCTGAGGCCTGCGCAGCAGAATGCCCTTTGCCCCGAGATTGCGTGCGAGCAGCAGGTCGGTGATGCGGTCGCCGACAACATAGCTCCCGGCCATGTCATAGCCTCCGCCGGTGTATGCGGTGAACATTCCGGTGAGCGGCTTGCGGTTCGGGGAATTGTCGGCCGGAAAAGAGGTGTCGATGAGTGAATTGTCAAACTCCACGCCCTCACCCTTCAAAGTCGCGAGCATTTTATTGTGCGGCGGCAGAAAATCTTCCGTAGGGAAAGCCGGGGTGCCGAGCCCGTCCTGATTAGAGGCCAGGACAAGTTCAAATCCGTCAAGAGCGCGCAGGCAGGCGAGAGCGGAGATGGCTCCCGGCATAAATTCAAGCTTTTCGAGCGAGTCGACCTGCTCATCTTCAGGCTCGCGTATGATGGAGCCGTCGCGGTCAACAAATATGACACGTTTGTGCGGGGCGTTATTGTTTTCTTGTGACATGGTGGAATACGGTGGTTAGAAATTTTTTATGGCGCTGACAACGGCTGAATTCTCTTCGGGGGTGCCGACAGTTATACGCAGCGAGCCTTCGCAGCCACTCACCTTAGAGCGGTTGCGCACCATTATATGATGGGCGCGTAGGTGATTGTACAGTTCGTCGGCTCTGCCGCCGGCAACCTTCACCAGAAGGAAGTTGGAGTCGGAAGGGTAAACGAATTCTATGGCAGGTATCGAGGCGAGTGAATTGGCTAGTGAGGCTCTTTCGCTCTTTATCATGGCCACATTTGCTTCTGCCTCCTCAAACTCAAGAATCTCCAGCGCCTTAGCCTGCGACAGCTGATTGACATTGTACGGATATTTCACCCTGTTCATCAGACTGATTACGAATGGGTTCGCAATCGCTATGCCAACCCTTAGCGCAGCCATGCCAAAGGCTTTGGACAGAGTTCTCAGCCATACAATGTTATTATTGCGCCGGCGGATAGCGTGGACCGCGTCTTTGTCAGCTGAAAAATCAGCGTATGCGCCGTCTATCACCAGTATGCCGTTGAAACCGGATGCAATCTGTTCAAGTTGCGCCGGTGGAAATGAATTTGCCGTTGGATTGTTTGGGGAGCATATCCATATCAGCCGGGTGTTTGAATCGCAGGCGGCGAGCATATTCTCAACCGGCAGTGAAAAATCATCGTTGAGCGCCACCGGGCGATACTCGATGTCGTTTATGTCGGCGCACACCTTGTACATGCCGTATGTGGGTGCGATTGCAACCGCATTGTCCCGGCCTGGGGTACAGAAAATTCTGTACATAAGGTCGATTGCCTCATCGCTGCCGTTGCCGATGAATATCTCCTCCATCGGGTCTGCGGTTATGTGAGCAATCTTCTCTTTCAAGGCTTTCTGCATCGGATCCGGATACCGGTTCACGCCGTGGGTTCCAAACGGACTTTCGTTGGCATCGAGCCAGATGTGTATTCCCTCAGCTCCGCCGGCTTCATCGCGGGCGGTGGAGTAGGGGCTGAGCCGGAGGATATTGCTTCTAACAAAATCAGATAGATTTTTCATAGACATAAGCTTATTAATTGCATACGGATGTTCTCACCTCAACCGCGAGAGCGTGGGCATCGAGGCCTTCAGCGCGCGCCATATCAATAATGGTGGGGGCAAGCTGCCTCAAGCCGTCGCTGCTTAGCTGCTGCAGGGTTATCCGCTTCATGAAGCTGTCGGTGTTTATGCCGTTCATCGCTGCAGCCCACCCCCCGGTGGGTAGGGTGTGGTTGGTGCCTGAAGCATAGTCTCCGGCACTTTCAGGAGCGTATTGTCCTATGAAGATGCTGCCCGCGGCTTCTATTTTCATAGCCACCTCCTCTGCATCGGTGGTGGATATGATGAGATGCTCGGCGGCATAGCTGTTTGCAAAATCAATCATGCTGTCGATATCAGGTAGCACTACTATGCGGCAATTGTCGAGAGAACGTCCGATAATATCCCTGCGGCGCAGCTTTTGCGCCAATGAATCAACAGCTTTTTCAATTTCGCAGGCCATCTCCTCGCTGAGGCATAGCGCTATTGCCTGACTGTCCGGGCCGTGCTCGGCCTGCGACAGCATATCGGCAGCCACAAAAACGGGATTGGCGGTAGAGTCGGCCATCACCAGTACCTCAGACGGCCCCGCCGGCATATCTATGGCAACAGCCTCTCCCGCAACCAGCTGCTTGGCTTTGGTGACGAACCTGTTGCCGGGTCCGAATATCTTGTCAACCTTGGGTATGCTTTCTGTTCCGAATGCCATTGCGGCTATCGCCTGCGCTCCGCCGATGCTGTACACCTCGTCCACACCGCACAGATGCGCGGCGTAAAGGATTTCAGGAGCAATCCTGCCATTATGGCCGGGCGGCGTGCACATCACTATGCGCTTGCATCCGGCAATCTTTGCCGGCAGCGCGAGCATCAGCACTGTGGAGAAGAGTGGGGCTCGGCCTCCGGGTATGTAGAGGCCAACCGTGGATATGGGGATATCGCGCTGCATACACTTCACTCCCGGCATTGTCTCGACCACAAGCGGCTCTCTGCGCAACTGAGCGCGATGAAATGCGGATATGTTGTTTACCGCAACCTGAAGGGCTTCTTTAATCTCGTGCGGCACATCTTTTTCTGAATCGGCAATTACCCTGCGGCTCACAAGGAAACTCTCCGGCTCATAGCCGTCAAACCGCTTGGACATCTGGCGGAGAGCAGAGTCGCCCCCGGCCTTTACCTCCTCTATTATTGCCCTCACGGTCTTGTCAATGCCGCCATCGTCTGTGACACACCGCTGCATCAGCGGCATCCACTCATCAGATGTGGGGTTTATAAAAATCTTCATACCTATCTGATTATATTTTCAAGCGCAAGCACAAGAATGCCCTCCGCGCCTATCTTTTTCAGCTGTTCGATGCTTTGCCAGAGAGCATCCTCAGGCACTACGCTGTGGATTGAGCACCACCCCGGCTGGGCAAGCGGCAGCACTGTAGGCGAGCGCATCCCCGGCAGGATTTTTATAGCCTCGTCAACCTTGTTATGCGGAATATTCATCAACACATATTTCACACCGCGGCTGTGAATTACCGAGTTGAACCGGAAAACCAGTTTGTCAATAAGGGCTCTCTTTCCGGCGTCCAAACCGGGGCAGGCAATGAGGTCGGCCTCAGATTCCATTACAGTCTCGACCTCCCTGAGTCCGTTGGCCACAAGTGTGCCTCCGGAAGAAACAATGTCAAAAATAGCGTCTGCTATGCCTATTGCGGGCGATATCTCCACTGAACCTTCTATAAGGTGCACCCCGGCGGAGATGTTGTTGCCGGCGAGCCAATTTTTAAGAATGGCCGGATAGCTTGTCGCAATCTTTTTGCCGTTCAGCCAGCCGCTGCCGGTGTAGTCAGCGGTGTTGGGAACCGCGATCGACAGACGGCATGCCCCGAATCCGAGAGGCATCAAAGTGTCGACCGTCTCCCCCTTCTCGGCAACGACGTTACGGCCGACAATACCTGCATCGGCCACTCCGGAAGCAACGGCCTGCGGAATGTCATCATCGCGCAGAAACAGAATCTCGAGGTCAAAACCTTTGGCTTGCGCCAGCAGATGGCGCTTTGAATCGGGCACATTTATGCCTGACTCTTTGAGAAGGCTGATGCTCTGTTCGCTAAGCCTCCCCTTGCTTTGGATTGCCAGTCGTATCATATACTATGTGTGTGGTATGGCGAGTGCTCGCCGGTTATCAATAAAAAATCCGCTGAGTGACTATAGATGTCAATTTAGTGTCCGGTGTGTCAACCGGCACATTCGCAAAGTTAGTGATAAAGGTGGCAAAACCAAATATTTTGCCGCATATTTATAAAAAAAATATTTTGGAGGAGGGAGGCGAATCAGCGCAGGAATCGCGGCGCGAGGATAAATATGCCGAGCGACAGGCCGAAGTTCCAGTTGCGGGCGGGGTAGCTGGTGTAATTTGCGTAAGCGCTGAGGGTTGCGAATGGCAAGGTGACAGCAAAGGCTGTTTCACCGAAAAATTCGGGGTTCGCAAATATTTTGCCGTAGCGTGGAGTGAGTTCCGGAGTCTGCAGGATTTTCCGCAGAGGCAGGAATGCGTGGAAGGTGCCCCGCAGCTGCAGGGTGGAGTTGATTTTCCATATCGGAATCGCACCGGCGGTGACAAAAGAGTTTGCCCTGAGAGCCGGATTGAAGGCGTTGTAGCTCGACGGAGTGGGATTGAATGCCGGTGCGAGCACAATCGAGGCGTTGTATGTGCTCAGCAGCTTGCGCGTTGAAAAAAGCGCGTTGACCTCTGTGCCGAGAGCGAAATGCTTGCCCAGCGAGAAATAGTTTGACAGATTAGCCTCTATCTGGCCGAATGTCATGTTTTGTCTCAGCGGGGTGCCACCCAATTCGGCAGACGGGGTGTAATGGTACCGTCCCTTCACCCCCATAGCCTTGATTTTGTATGAGGCTCCCGATGTCGGATAGAAAATATTGTCGAGGGTGGAGTAGTCGTATGCCACAGCAATCTGCCCGAGGCTGCGGGTGGTTTTGTCGCGGTTGCTGTCAGTGAAGTCAGAGCGGTTGTTCGGGAAGAAACGGTCAAGGAGATAGCCGTAGCCGGCTGTGATGTCAAACTTGCCCCTACGTCCGGCTCCGATGCTGTATATCATCTGGGAGTATGCCTCTGTGGTTGTGATGGATATGGGGGTGTTGTCCTTGAAAAAGATATGGTCGTTCTCGTAAAACTTCTGTCTGGTAGCTCCGATGCGCAGCTTCAGCGAGGAGGGGATGGCTGTGAGCAGATTCACCCGGGCGTTGAGCAGCCCCGCGAGGTAGCTCTGTCCTATCCACGCATTGAGATTAGCGTCCAGAGAGTTGAAGCTCATGGTGTTGTAGCCCCCGGAGAAGAAGAGCATGCTTGATGTCGAGGATGAGATATAGCCGCCGAAACCCACACGGATATTATCCATCACTGTGGCTTTCATGCGCAGGTTGAACAAGCCGGTGGAGTCATTGTACACCGCCTCAGGCACAAGATTCTCGAGCTTGCCGGGGGTGATTGCCCTGTAATATGAGTCTTTGGCTCTCGAAAGGCCGAATGTGTCGGGGCTGTTATGGGTGAAGAGGTATTTTATGTATTCGTTCTGCGACTGCGATGCTCCGGATACACTCACGCTGTCGAAGCGCACAAATGGGGTGCGCGATTTGAACACGCTGCGCCTGAGGCCGCGAACCTGCGGCGATATGCGGGCTGTGACCCTTGTTTTGATTGAGTCCATCATCTGCATGGCGGTGTTGTAGCCTATTTTATATATGGTGTCGGCTTTTTCAAAATCGAGGATGCCGAACATTCTCACCGGCACATCCATGCTCACGCCCCAATCTGCCGGCATGGAGTAGTCGTTGTTCTGTATAATCATGTCCTCGAGCTGCTGGAACAGGTCGTTGCTCTTGGGCTTGCCGTCCGGGCCGGACACATTTGAGCCTATCATTATGTCGGGAGCAAAGTCGGTGTGCATCACATTGAAGGGGTAGTTGTCGTAGATGCCGCCGTCATACACCAGCACACTGTCGATCTCTATGGGTCTGAATACCAGCGGAAAACTCATGGATGCGCGCACCGCGTCGCCAAGAGAGCCGCTGTCGAGCACAATTTTGTGCTTTGAATACACATCTGAGGTGACTGTGCGCAGCGGCACAAAAAGATTGTTGAAATTGCCCCCGCATTGTGCAGTGTACGCAGCAAAGAGGTCCATGAAAGCGAAATTCATGGGCAGCGGATTGATGAGGCTGGTGGGCAGTATGCTTTTTGACTGCCCGCTGTCGCCCAGATTGAAATGCACAAGGGCGGGTGTAGGCTCTGCCGCGGCATAATAATATGTGAGGGTAGGGTCTATTTTGCCGGTGCTCCAGTAGGAGAATCCTTTTGATTTTATCAGCTCCATCATCTCGGCCGGAGTGTAGCCGCAGGCATAGAGGCTGCCCACAATGGCTCCCATGGAGGTGCCGGTGATGTAGTCGATGGGTATGTTGTTGTCCTCAAGAGCCTGTATCACACCTATATGGGCGATACCTTTGGCACCGCCGCCGCTAAGCACAAGCCCCACAGCCTGTGGGGTGCCGTAGGAGGTGGAATCGGCCGGCTGGGCATGGCAGCAGAGCGCGGAAACAAGCATAATGATGCAGCAGATAAAATTTTTCATCTCATAAAAGCGATAGTTGACACTTACAAAACGTTATAGTTTGCAGATAGGTTCGGGCAAACTGTTGGCACAGCACCCGATTATTTTATATATTTGCACAAAAATAGCAATTATGCCCCGAATACAGTTTGATAATCTTGACAGAAAAATATTGAGGATGCTCTCCGACAACGCCCGCACCCCCTTCCTTGAGATTGCGAGAGAGTGTGGTGTGAGCGGCGCGGCGATACATCAGCGCATTCAAAAACTCGTTGCCTCAGGTGTTGTCAACGGGTTTGAAACCCTTGTCAACCCGTCGTCAGCAGGCTATGAAACCTGTGCCTACGTAGGCTTTTTTCTGAAGGACCCCTCAAGCTATGAGAGCGTGGTGGAGGCCCTCAGAGAGGTGCCCGAAATTGTGGAGTGTCACTTCACCACAGGCAAATATGACCTGCTTGTGAAACTCTACGCCCGCAATAACGACCATCTGCTCCAGCTTATCCACGGTCCGCTGCAGGCTGTGGGCGCCGGACGCACCGAAACCCTGATTTCATTCAAGGAGGAATTTCGCAGACCTCTGCCTATAAACCATTCAGATGATTGATTCCAAAGCCTTTGAGGAGCTCGACTCTATTATGCTCGATGCTATGACATGGACCCGCGAGGCCGGGGCTGTGCTCATGAGCTATTTCCGCAAACCGGGACTTGAAACGCATACCAAACTCAACGAAGCCGACATTGTCACAGCCGCCGACAAAGCTTCCGAGGCTCTGCTGCTCAGCCACATCCGCGAGTACTATCCCTCCCACTCCGTGCTGAGCGAGGAGAGCGGTGAATCTTCGGCTCCCGGCAAATGGCGCTGGGTAATCGACCCTCTGGACGGCACCACCAACTTCCGCTCAGGCCTGCCCGCATTCTGTGTGTCGGTAGGCATAGAGTATGAAGGCGAAGGGGTGGCCGGAATAATATATGCTCCATATCTCAACGAGCTGTTCCATGCCTGCAAGGGCGGCGGCGCGTTTCTCAACGGTGAGCCTGTTCATTGCAGCTCCAACACCCATCTCGACAGAGCCGTGGTGTCAACCGGATTTCCGGTGGACCGAGCCACGAACCACGATGACAATACCGACAATCTGCTGCGCGTGCTCCCGAAGGTGCGCGGCCTCAGACGCCTCGGCACAGCTGCCCTCGAGCTGGCATACGTGGGCGCAGGATTTCTTGACGGACATTGGGAGCTCGCGCTCCATAAATGGGATGTCGCCGCCGGACTCGTAATAGCCACCGAAGGGGGCGCAATCTCAAAATCCATCCGCTCAGGCCGCGGAGAAAGCGTGCTCACAGCCGCTCCGGGAGTGTTTGACGCCTTGTCCGCTCTCATAAAATAAGCCCGCGCCAAACCGCAGCGCATTTTGTGATGTTTTGATGTTATTCTCTCTTAAAACTCAAAAATGTTTGGCAAAAACGCCAAAATGCTTTAAATTTGTAACTTATTAGTAAAATTTACTTACACATAGACTTAAAAACAATCAGAATATGAGCGACAGGCTATATATTTTTGACACAACGCTGCGCGACGGCGAGCAGGTGCCCGGGTGTCAGCTCAACACTGTTGAGAAAATTGAGGTGGCACGCACCCTGGAGGAGCTTGGAGTGGATGTCATAGAGGCGGGTTTCCCCGTCTCCAGTCCCGGCGATTTCAATTCTGTGGTGGAGATAAGCAAGGCCGTGACATGGCCCACCATCTGCGCCCTCACCCGCGCGGTGGAAAATGATATCAAGGTTGCTGCGGAAGCCCTGCAGTATGCCAAACATAAGCGCATACACACCGGCATAGGCACCTCCGACCCGCATATCCGCTACAAGTTCAACAGCACCCGCGAGGAAATTATCGAGCGTGCGGTGGCAGCTGTAAGATATGCCAAGAAATTTGTCGAGGATGTGCAGTTCTACGCCGAGGACGCTGGACGCACTGATAATGAATATCTTGCCCGTGTAATTCAGGCTGTGGTAAATGCCGGTGCCACCGTTGTGAATATTCCAGACACCACCGGCTACTGCCTGCCGTCGGAGTTTCAGGCAAAGATAAGATACCTTATGGAGCATGTCGACGGCATTCACAATGTCACCATTGCCACCCACTGCCATAACGACCTCGGCATGGCCACGGCAAATACAATCTCAGGCATCATCGGAGGAGCGCGCCAGGCCGAGGTTACTATCAACGGCATTGGCGAGAGAGCCGGCAACACCTCGCTCGAGGAGGTGGTGATGATTCTGCGCTCTCACAAGGAGCTCGGCATCGACACAAATATCAACACCTCGAAAATCACTGCCGCCAGCCGCATGGTGTCAAGCCTCATGAATATGCCCGTGCAGCCGAACAAAGCTATCGTAGGCCGCAATGCCTTTGCCCATTCGAGCGGCATTCATCAGGACGGTGTGCTCAAAAACCGCGAGAGCTACGAGATTATCGATCCCAAGGATGTGGGCATAGATGAAAACTCTATTGTGCTCACCGCCCGCAGCGGCCGCGCGGCCCTGAAGCACAGGATGCACGTGCTTGGTGTAGACCTCGACAAGGAATCGCTCGACAAAGCATACGAGGCGTTCCTTAAGCTCGCCGACCGCAAAAAGGAGGTCAATGATGATGATGTGCTCATGCTCGCCGGCAAGCACAATGCCGCTACCCGCCGCATAAAGCTCGACTATCTGCAGGTAACCTCGGGCGTCGGCATCCATGCGGTGGCAAGCATCGGCCTCGACATCGCCGGAGAGAAATTCGAGGCCTGCGCATCCGGCAACGGCCCGGTGGATGCGGCAATCTCTGCTATCAAAATCATCATCAGACGCAATATGCTTGTGAAGGAATTCCTCATACAGGCTATCAACAAGGGCTCCAACGATGTCGGCAAAGTGCACATGACGGTGGAATATGACGGGCAGCCTTACTACGGTTTCTCGGCAAACACCGACATTGTTGCCGCCAGCGCGGAGGCCTTCATCGATGCTATCAATAAGTTTGTGAGATAATAGGCTATGGCAAAAACTCTTTTCGACAAAATTTGGGATGCCCACACTGTGTCTGACATCCCCGGGGGGCCGACCCAGCTGTATATCGACCGACACTATTGCCATGAGGTCACAAGCCCGCAGGCATTCGCGGGGCTCAAAAGCAGGGGGCTGAAGGTCTTTCGTCCGGAGCGGACAATCTGCTCGCCTGACCATAATATCCCCACCCTCAATCAGGAGGCTCCGATAGCCGACCCCGTGTCGCGCAATCAGGTTGAGACCCTGGCCAGCAACGCCGCCGAGTTCGGTCTTACAATATTCGGCATCGGCCATGAGAAGAACGGCATAATCCATGTCATGGGACCCGAGAACGGCCTCACTCTACCCGGTGCTACCATTGTGTGCGGCGACAGCCACACCTCAACCCACGGCGCTGTCGGGGCAATTGCTTTCGGCATAGGCACTTCGGAGGTGGAGATGGTGCTCGCTACGCAGTGCATCCTCCAGCCCCGTCCCAAAACCATGCGAATAACGGTGGACGGCACCCTCGCTCCGGGAGTCACCGCAAAGGATATCGCCCTCTATCTCATTGCAAAAATGACCACCGGCGGAGCTACCGGATACTTTGTGGAGTATGCCGGCGAGGCCATACGTGCCCTGAACATGGAGCAGCGCATGACTCTGTGCAACCTGTCTATTGAAATGGGCGCGCGCGGGGGGCTTATCGCTCCTGACGACACCACCTTTGCTTACCTGAAGGGGCGCGAATATGCTCCCGAAGGCGAGGAATGGGATAAGGCTGTTTCTTACTGGCGCACTCTCCCTTCTGATGATGACGCCGTCTTTGACCGCGAAGTGACCTTCAACGCCGCTGATATCGAGCCGCGGCTCACATTCGGCACAAACCCCGGCATGGGCATTGGCATATCGGAGACTGTGCCGGCTGCGCCGGCCGACCCCGCCGCTCGCGCATCCTTTGAAAAAGCACTCGATTATATGGGCTTCAAATCAGGGCAGAGCCTTGTCGGCACCCCCGTCGATTATGTGTTCCTCGGCAGCTGCACAAATGGCCGTATAGAGGATTTCAGAGCCTTTGCCGATTATGTCAAAGGCAAGAAAAAAGCCCCCGGCGTCACTGCATGGCTCGTGCCCGGCTCATGGGCGGTTGTCAGGCAGATAAAGGCCGAGGGCATAGACCGGATTCTCGAGAAGGCAGGGTTTGAGCTGCGTCAGCCCGGATGCTCGGCATGCCTTGCCATGAATGACGACAAGGTCCCCCCCGGCAAGCTCGCCGTGTCAACCTCAAACCGCAATTTTGAAGGGCGTCAGGGGCCGGGAGCGAGAACTGTCCTCGCAGGTCCGCTCGTGGCAGCCGCTGCCGCTGTGACAGGTGTTATAACAGACCCACGCAAATGACTCACGCTTATGAATAGAAAATTTGATATAGTGCAGTCGTGCTGCGTGCCCCTGCCGATGGAGAACATAGATACCGACCAGATTATACCCGCAAGATTCCTGAAAGCGACTTCGCGTGACGGTTTCGGCGAAAATCTGTTCAGAGACTGGCGTTATGATGCCGACGGTGCTCCGGTGGCTGACTTCCCGCTCAACAACCCCGCATATTCCGGCTGCATTCTCGTTGCCGGCAAAAATTTCGGTTGCGGTTCATCCCGCGAACATGCCGCATGGGCAATAGCCGACTATGGTTTCAGAGTGGTTATTTCCAGCTTTTTCGCTGATATCCACAAGAATAACGAACTCAATAATTTTGTGCTGCCGGTTGTGGTATCCCCCGGTTTCCTCGCAGAGCTGTTCGCTTCCATCGAGGCAAATCCTGCTACAGAAGTGAAGGTGGACCTCCCCGCGCAGACCGTTACAAACCTTGCTACGGGACGCTCTGAATCCTTTGAGATAAATCCTTACAAAAAACAGTGCCTTACAGAAGGCCTTGACGATATTGGCTATCTGCTCGCCCACAAAAGCGACATTGAAGCCTGGGAATCAAACAAATCAACATTATGAAACTGAATATAGCCGTGTTGGCCGGCGATGGTATCGGCCCCGAAATCTCCCGCGCCGGGGTGATGGTGATGCAAGCCGTGTGCTCAAAGTTCGGACATGAGGCAACCTTTGTGCCCGCTCTTGTCGGGGCAGCCGCGATTGATGCTACCGGAAATCCCTTTCCCGATGAAACTTACGATATATGTATGGCCGCGGATGCGGTGCTCTTCTCCGCTGTCGGCGACCTGAGGTTTGACAACAACCCGCAGGCAAAGGTGCGCCCCGAGCAGGGATTGCTTGCCATGCGCAAGAAACTCGGGCTGTTCGCCAACATCCGTCCGGTCGAGACCTTCGGATGTCTGCTGCACAAATCGCCGCTGAGGCCCGAGCTGGTGGAGGGTGCCGATTTCATCTGCATCCGTGAGCTCACAGGCGGAATGTACTTCGGCGAAAAGTTTGAGAGCGACGACCGCGCATACGACACTTGCGCCTACACACGCCCCGAAATCGAACGCATACTGCGTGTGGCTTTCGGCTACGCTCGTCGCCGCCGCCGTCATCTCACAGTGGTTGACAAAGCCAATGTGCTCGCATCCAGCCGCCTGTGGCGCAAGATAGCTCAGGAGATGGCTCCTGAATATCCGGATGTCACAACCGACTATATGTATGTCGACAACGCCGCCATGCGCATGATTCAGGAGCCACGCTTCTTTGACGTGATGGTGACTGAAAACACATTCGGCGACATCCTCACCGACGAGGGCAGTGTAATCACCGGCTCTATGGGATTGCTCCCTTCGGCAAGCACCGGCGAGAACACCCCGGTGTTCGAACCGATTCACGGCTCCTGGCCGCAGGCTGCCGGAAAGGATATAGCCAACCCTGTGGCACAGATTCTTTCAGTAGCCATGCTGTTTGACTATTTCAACCTTGCCGATGAGGCTGCCGCTGTGCGTCAGGCGGTTGACGCTTCGCTCGACAGCTTTGTGCGCACTCCTGACATTCAGGTGGAAGGCAAGGAGCCGTATGGCACACAGGCTGTGGGCCAATGGATTGCAAACTATATCTCAAATCATTAATAATCATTATAATACCATGAAATTTTTCGTGCTTGCTGCAGCGTCGGCAATATGTATATCAGCCTCTGCTTTTGCCCACGAGTGTCCGGCCGACAACACTGCCGTGTCAGGTTCGCGCCCTCCGGTGGCTGAGAGACTGTTCAGATCAAAGGCTGTTGACGATCAGGTGACCCGCGTCAAGGCCATGCTCAAGAATCCAAAGCTGGCAGCCATGTTTGAAAACTGCTTCCCCAATACCCTCGACACCACTGTGTTTTTCACAGAGGAAGCCGGGGACGGAAAGCCGGATACCTTTGTGATTACAGGCGACATACACGCAATGTGGCTGCGCGATTCTGCCGCGCAGGTGTGGCCGTATGTGCAGTTTGTCAACAGCGACGAAAATCTGAAGAAGATGATTGCCGGCACTATCCGCCGTCAGCTAAAATGCATAATGATAGACCCCTATGCCAACGCCTTCAATGACGGCCCAAAAGGTGGAGAATGGCAGAGCGATTTCACAAAGATGGTGCCCGAGGTATATGAACGCAAATGGGAGATTGACTCGCTCTGCTACCCGGTGAGGCTCGCTTACGAGTACTGGAAGCGCACCGGTGACACTTCTGTTTTTGACGACAACTGGCTTAAGGCGGTCGATCTGATTCTTGCGACATTCCGGCAGCAGCAGCGTAAGGATGACCCCAAAGGCCCATACCGATTCCTGCGCAAGACCGACAGAGCTCTCGACACCCTCAATAATGTAGGGTGGGGCGCGCCGGTGAGCGGCTGCGGTCTTATCGTTTCATGCTTCCGCCCAAGCGATGATGCAACAACCTTGCAGTATCTGGTGCCCTCCAATTTCTTTGCCGTGACCTCGCTGCGAAAGATGGCCGAGATTCTATCTGCCGTCAATTCCGATGAGGAGCGTGCAAAGCAATGCACCGACCTCGCTGATGAGGTGCATGACGCCCTGCAGAAATATGCCGTCTACAACCATCCTGAGTTTGGCAAGGTGTACGCCTATGAGGTTGACGGCTTCGGAAACCATCTGCTCATGGACGATGCCAATGTGCCCTCGCTGCTTGCTATGCCGTATCTCGGCGATGTCGACCTTGACGACCCTGTTTACCAAAACACACGGAAGCTTGTGTGGAGTCGCTCAAACCCCTATTTCTTCTCCGGCAAGGATGGCGAAGGTATCGGTGGACCTCATGTAGGCTACTCCATGGCATGGCCTATGAGCATTATGATGAAAGCATTCACATCGACTGATGATCAGGAGATTGCGCGCTGCATAAAGATGCTCATGGACACAGATGCCGGCACCGGATTCATGCACGAGAGCTTTAACGTCGACGACTCAACCGACTTTACCCGCTCATGGTTCGCATGGCAAAACACCCTTTTCGGTGAGCTGATTCTCAAGCTGATAGCAGACGGCAAGCTCGACCTCCTCAACTCCCTCTGATACACCCGCTTAAACATATCGCACCCTCCGCGAGCCCAAGCGCCCGGAGGGTGCGGTTATTTTGTTAACCGCACACGTAGTGTGTGGATTATCAACCATATACGCAGATGGTGCCGGAGGTGCCACACATATTATTAAACAGACTTTTGGTAACCCCCACCCGCGGTGAGTGGGTGGCCGGATAATGGCGTGTGGTGGAGCGCAGCGAGACCACACGTTAGCGCATCCCCCAAAAAAAGACCCGCGGCGAGCGCGGTCGCGAGAAATCGCCCCCTCTAACGTGGCGTCGGAGACGTCTGAGCGCAGGATGCGCGATGCCGTCAGAAACCCCAGCACGAGCGCGCAGCGCGAGGCCTGGGGATAGACGGCAAAGTTAGACAGGGAGCATCGGAGATGCGATGTCATGGTATACGCCCCTGATTTCAATGACATCGCCTCTCGCGAGGCTCAGACAAGAGGGGCTCTCTCTCCTCCCCCAGGCCTCGCGCTATGCGCTCGTGCTGGGGATATCCATGACATCGCACCCTCCGGGCGCTCAGGCCTCGCCGAGGCCCTTTAATTTCAGGGTTTTACATGCCAAAGGCATGTCCCTACACCCCAACTAACAACTAAAAACTAACAACTAACAACTCAAATGTGCAAATTCGCATAAATCCGACCAATCCGCATACTACCTTTGCACCATCAAACTTTATCAATATGAAGAAAAACATCACACTCCGCGCCGAATGGGTCATCGCTACCCTTGCGCTGCCTCAGGCAATCAAACTCATCGTCCTCGAAGCCGTACTCGCCTACATCGTCAACGGCTACATCACTGAAATCGCTGACCCTCAGGCAGCTGAGGTGTTCGCCACAATCAAGGCTGACTATGACGCCCGCGAAGCCAAGAGGCTCAAACGCGCAGCCGACCGCGCCGCCCAAAAAGCCCAAAAAGCTCAATCCTCCCAAAAAGCTCCCGCCATCCCCGGCGTACTCCCGCAGATACCTCCTACCGACCTGCAGCAGCGAATTGAAAATGAGCGTTTTGCAAGATTTGCCCGCGATGCCCGCGGGCTATCTCCCTTCAAATACATCGATGCCGACCTTGCAGGCGAGCTCGCCCTGCAGATTACCGACTGGTGGCGCGCACACCCCACTGAGGAGATGCCCACAACGGGGCGTCTGCGCCGCGAGTTTGAAGAACGCTTCAACGGACTATACTCCGAATACGGCACGCAGATAGACCGCGAACGCTGGCTGCGCAAAGTGTCCCCCTACTTCCCCGAGCAATAAGCCGTGCGTGAAATATAGGTTTGTAAGGTGATGGCAAGCGGATTTTTAGTAATTTTGCAGCCACTTATGAACAATATCTGTCTTAAATTATTTCTGACCTTCATGAAAATCGGGGCCTTTACCTTTGGTGGAGGCTGGGCCATGATTTCGATTATAGAGAAGGAGATTGTAGACAAGCATCATTGGCTTGAACGTGAGGAGTTTCTCGACCAGCTCGCCGTAGCTCAGTCGCTGCCGGGCATTCTGGCTGTGAACATATCCGTGGCTGTCGGTGACAGGCTCAGAGGAGTAAAAGGGAGCGTTTGCGCCGCCCTCGGCACAATATTGCCGTCGTTTCTCATAATCCTTGCCATCGCGGTGTTTCTCACGCCCGATATGATAAAGAACAATGAGACTGTGAGCAAGATTTTCAAGGGCATTAGGCCAGCGGTTGTGGCTCTTATAATAGCTCCGGTCATATCCTCGGCAAAAGCTGCACGGATAGGGTGGAAAACAGTTGCCATTCCTGTGGTGGTTGCTCTGCTCATCTGGTCAAAGCTCCCGGTGGTGTCAAATCCTATACTTTTTATTGTCCTTGGCGGCGTAGGTGGCTACCTGTGGTTCAGAAAGCATCTTGAGTCAACAAGGGAAGCTGTCAGGAAAGGAGGTGAGAAATGATTTACCTTAAGTTGATATGGTCATATCTCAAAATAGGACTCTTTGGCTTTGGTGGCGGCTATGCCATGCTCGCGCTTATTGAGCGTGAGATTGTTGGCCCCGGATGGATAAGTGAGCAGATGTTTACCGATATAGTTGCTATATCGCAGATGACTCCCGGCCCTATCGGCATCAATTCGGCAACATATATAGGCTATGTGGCTCCCGGAGAGGCATCTGCGGCCTTTGCAAATCCCCTGTTCGGAGTTTTGGGCTCGCTGCTGTGCACTCTTGTTGTGGTGGTTCCCTCTTTTTTCCTCACCGTCTACACCAGCCATTTCATTATGCGCCATAAAGAGAGCGCCATTGTGAAAGGGGTGTTCACAGGGCTGCGTCCGGTAGTGGTGGGGCTCATTGCCTCAGCGGCTCTGCTGCTGATGAATGCCGCCAATTTCGGAGAGCAGACGCAGGATATTGTTTCGGGCATCATCATCTGCGTGGTGTCATTCTGCATTGTGTTCTTCACCAAAATCCATCCCATCCTTGTAATTGTCCTCGCCGGTATAGCCGGATTATTTATATATTGATGAAAAAACATTTCGACTCATATCAGCAGGCAACAGAGTTTCTGTTCGGTCAGCTGGCGGTGTTTCAGCGCGACGGCGGAGCTGCATATAAGCCGGGGCTGGACACAGCCCGCGCTCTCGATTCCGCTTTCGGCAATCCGCATGGCAGCTATGCCACAATACATATCGCCGGCACAAACGGCAAAGGCTCTACGGCTCATACCCTCGCCGCTATTCTGCAGAGCGCGGGCTACAGAACCGGGCTATACACGTCGCCCCACCTTGTTGATTTCAGGGAGCGGATGAGAATTGACGGCGCAATGATTCCGGAGTCTGAGGTGGTGGATTTTGTAAACCGCTATCTGGATATGGATTTACCGGTAAGACCCTCTTTCTTTGAGCTGACCATGACAATGGCCTTCGAGTTTTTCAAGCGCGGCAATGTGGATATCGCCGTCATTGAGACAGGACTCGGCGGCCGGCTTGACAGCACCAATATAATAAGTCCGGTGGTTAGCGTCATCACCAATATATCTTATGATCACACCCAGTTCCTCGGCGACACTCTCGAGGCGATAGCATCGGAAAAGGCCGGCATTATAAAGCCGGGTGTGCCGGTGGTTGTCGGCGAGGCAACCGGTGGGGTGAGAGGGGTGTTTGAACAGGCCGCGCAGCAGGCCGGTGCGCCGGTTGTATTCGCTCAGGATATGAACGAGATTGAGAGCGTAGCCGGTGATGCAGGGGGCACTCCGCATTACACAACCCGCACTTTCGGCTCTTTCGCAGGTCAGCTGAGCGGCGAATGGCAGCACAGCAATGCAGCCACAGTGCTTGAGGCCGTGAAGATGCTGCGCTCAGCCGGATTTGATATTCCGGACGATGCGGTGGCAAAGGGTTTTGCGCATGTGTGTGGCCTTACCGGACTCGCAGGCCGGTGGATGGTAGTTGGCAAAAATCCGCTGACTGTGTGCGACACCGGTCACAACACCGGAGGCTGGCAGCTCCTTGCTCCGCGTCTGGATGCAATACCCGGTATCAAGCGTATGGTCATAGGGTTTGTCAACGACAAAGATATAAGAGGGGTGCTCAGACTGATGAAAGGGATTTGCGATACTGTTTTTTATTTTGCGAAAGCCTCTGTTAACAGAGCTCTGGACTCACAGGAGCTTGCCGGCATTGCCTGCTCGGAAGGCATCGAAGGCCTGGCGTTTCCCACGGTGGAGAGTGCTTACCGGCAGGCTGCAGCTGACGCATCGCCCGAAGATACAATATTTATAGGTGGCTCCACATTTATCGTCGCTGATTTCCTCGCATCCCTCAACTCCTCCTGCAATGACTGACTGAAAAAACACAGCTCCCCGCTGCCGGCGTCTGTGCCATGCAGCGGGGAGCCTGTTTGTGTTAGCGTGGCTTGATATCAGCGCACGGCAATGGTCTCAATCTCGACGAGTACCTGCTTGGGAAGCTCGCGTACGGCTACGGCTGAACGGGCAGGGTAGGGGGAGGTGAACTCAGCGCCATACACTTCGTTCATGTCGCCGAAAAGGCTCATGTCGGCGAGGAAAACTGTTGTTTTAACAACATTGTCGATGCTCAGTCCTGCCTCGGCAAGAATAGCTTTGATGTTGCTGATGCTCTGGGCTGTCTGTGCCTTGATGCCTTCGGGTATCTCGCCGGTTGCGGGATTGACGGGAATCTGTCCGGAGATGAACACCATGTTGCCAAGGTCTATGGCCTGGCTGTAGGGGCCGATTGCGGCGGGTGCTTTTGTAGTAGCAATTACTTTTTTCATAATCAGATGTTTATGTTTAGTGAAACAATGTTTGTATTGTCTGCGGTATCAATCATGGCATCGGTTATCTGCGAGGCCACATCTTCGGCAGCTTTGAAATTGGTTTCGAAATCAGGAATGAAGCCGGATGACCCGAGGGTCTGCAGCCGACGGATTATCTCGCCGCAGGTAAGGGAGCTCACATCGAGCGCCGGCTGAAGCGGATGTTCACCGAAGTCGCCGGGATGTTCGAGAAAGTTAACAAGTTTTGCATCGCGCAGGCGCAGCACTATTTTTGTCACCAGACTTGCAGGCAACTGGTATTTCTTCGAGAGTATGGAGGCGGTGAGCGGTTCCTTGCCCTGCGCGAAACGCTTGGCTATGAGTGCCATGACGGCAAGGGTGACTTTGCGGTTGTAGTCCATGGATATTTTCTCCACATCAATGTGGAAGTTATACTGGGCGGCGTTCTGGGAGGCATAGCATAGCAACGCTCCGATAAGGGTGAACAGACACACCAACTGCGACCATATCAGCAGCAGCGGCAGAAATGAGAAGCTGCCGTAGATGGCATTGTAGCGGGTGACATACAGCTGGCCGGTGACAAAAAGCCATTGCAGCACCTGAAAGGCTATCGCAACACAACATCCTGTGATGAAGGCGTTGAGAAATTTCACCTTGGTGTTGGGTATGAGCAGATACGCTCCGGTAAAGAAAAGGGCGGTGAACACAAGGCTGCCGAGATCTATCAGCCAGTCGACAGCCGGGCGCAGAAACGCAATGTCAAATAGGCTCCTGAGGGTTGTAGACATGAGCAGCGACAGGCCGGCGCTGCATATCAGCAGCACAGGCAGCACAAGAAGAATGGCTATATAGTCTGTGATCTTGCGCCAGATGCTGCGCCCCTCCACATGCCAGATGGTGTTGAACACATCCTCAACACTCATAAGAAGCGATATCAGGGTGGTCAGAAGAAACACTATGCCCACTCCCACAAACATCCCCTCGCTCGCCTGGTTGAGATACGAGTCAACAAAGTTGAACGCTGCCTCGAGCGCGGTGTGCTGGGAGGGCAGGTAGGAGTACAGCTCCTCTTTCAGAAGGTTCTGAAATCCGAAGCCTGTGGCTATGGCAAGTATCAGGGCGAGGGCCGGAACTACTGCCAAAAGCATACGGAAGGTCATTGCGCACGCCTGGGTCTGAAGGTCGCTGCTGAGAAATCCCTTCACCGAAAGGTTGGCTATCTTCACGGCATTCACCCGCCAGCTTTTGCGGGTGTCGCGCCACACCCCCTCGCTGCAATAGGCGAAGGTGCGCTGCCACCACGCAGTGAGCCTGCCAATCAGGGTGTTTCTCGCTTTTTCCTGAGTTTCGTTGTCTGCCATACTGTTATAACCGCCGGAAGCCGCTGCTTTGTTCGCTTTAGCCGCCGGCACTGCAAATTTACTAAACTTTTTTAATAAACAGCCTGATCAGTTCACCAACCCACAGCACAAACGATGTTGCAGTGATGACAATAATCCAGTCGGTGAGCCTGAGCGGGGTGACATTGAAGAATCGTCCGCCGATACTCACAATCAGTATCTGCCCCGCAAAGATTACCGCCGAGATGAACAGAAATCCCTTGCAACCTCTGAGGCATAGCGCTGACCGTCCGGTTTCAAATGCCCGTGCGTTGAACATATTCCAGAATTGCAGGAATACAAACACTGTGAAGAACAGCGACAGCTCGTAGGGGGACAGCCCGATATACTTGCCGGTGGGCAGCTTGCCCAGCTCGGTGAGGCTCTCCAGCGGGGTATGCTCGAGGTAATACAGGAGCCAGATCAGCAGAGCTGAGAAGATTCCCCCGACAATGCAGATAAACATGCGCATGGAGGGGGTGATGATAAAGGCGTTGCGTTTGCGCGGCTTGGAGTGCATGACGCTCCGAGAGGGCGGCAGCGATGCGAGTGCCATGGCTGCGAAAGTGTCCATAATCAGGTTCACCCACAGCATCTGGGTTACAGTCAGCGGTGCGTCAAGCCCCATGAATGAGCCGGCGAGAACTACCAGGCAGGCCGCAACATTGACGGTCAGCTGAAACAGGATAAAGCGCTGAATGTTGCGGTACAGCGAGCGTCCCCACATCACTGCGCGGCCTATGGATGAGAATGAGTTGTCTATGATGGTTATATCGGAGGCTTCTTTGGCAACAGAGGTGCCGTCGCCCATCGACAGCCCAACATGGGCGGCTTTCAGTGCGGGGGCGTCATTTGTTCCGTCGCCGGTCACGGCAACAACCTCGCCGAGGCTCTGCAGCGCTTCGACAAGCCGCTTTTTGTCCATCGGCCTGGCGCGGGCTATGATTTTCAGCTTGCCGGCGCGCTGCCTCACCTCCTCATCGCTGAGGGCTTCAAATTCCGTGCCGGTGATGATATTTGCCTCGGTGTCCGATCCGTCATTCCACAGCCCTATCTGACGCCCGATCTCTTTGGCTGTGCCGGGGGTGTCGCCGGTCACTATCTTGATTTCAATTCCGGCCTCTGTGACCTCTCTGACAGCGGCGGGTACATCCTCGCGCACCGGGTCTGATATCGCGGCAATGCCAACGAATGTCAGGCCGGTGGCTACAACCCGGCCGTTGTCTATGGCGCAATCATCCTCGCCGAGTACCTGATATGCGAAGCCGAGGGTGCGCATGGCTTGCTGCTGATATTCCTGCAATATGGCGCCGATTTCGGCTTGGGTTACACCGCAGGTGTTGCCGCACATTGCAAAAAGAATCTCGGGCGCACCTTTGACATAGAGAATTTTTTTGCCGGTGGCCGATTTTACAACCGTGGCCATATACTTGCGCTCGGTTGAGAACGGCAGCTCCTCGAGGCGCACTGCATTGGCGCGTAGACGGCTGTAGTCAACACCGCGCTCTCTGAGCCAAAGCAGCAGGGCGCCTTCGGTAGGATTGCCGAGCACCTGGACTTTGCCGTCCGAAACGCTTAGCTGCGCGGTGGAATTTGCGGCGATGCCCTCGTAGATAATCTCATCGGATGGCTCGCCGAAGAAGTCGGTCTTGAACACCTGCATTTTGTTCTGGGTCAGGGTGCCGGTTTTGTCGGTGCAGATGACGGTTGTGGCACCCATTGTCTCGCAGGCGTGCATTTTGCGCACAAGGTTGTTGGTTTTGAGCATACGCCTCATGGAGTAGGCCAGAGAGAGGGTCACGGCCATCGGCAGTCCCTCGGGCACAGCCACCACAACCAGTGTCACTGCTATCATGGCTGACTGCAGGAAGTAAGCCAATCCGCCGAGCCATGACACATCGCTGTGTATGAAATACATTGTCATGCGGCCGGCAATCACGGCTCCGGCAATGATGTACGAGGCGATGCTTATCATTGAGCCGAGGCGGTTGAGCTGTCGCGACAGAGGTGTCTCTACGTTGTCCTCTATCTGCGAGGCTTCATACACCTTGCCGTTCTCGGTGTGGTCGCCGACAGCTGTCACCTGCATCACTCCGTGCCCTTCCATCACCTTGGTGCCCCTGAGAGCCTGGTCTGAGGCAAAGGTAGCATCGGGGTCAAAGTGCTCCGGATCAGTTGTCTTGCGGCATATCGGCTCGCCGGTGAGGGTGGATTCATCAACACTGAGGGCCACAGCCTCGAGCAGCTTGCCGTCGGCCGGAATCTCATCGCCGGTGTTTATGATGACAATATCACCCACCACCACATCTTTTTTGGGGATGCTGCGCACATTGCCCTCGCGCACCACCTGCACTTGCTCCTCGTCATTGACCTTGTTGAGTATCGAAAACTCTTTCTCGGCTTTGCGCTCGAACACAAAGGAGAGTCCTGTGGCCAGAATTATGGCCACAAAGATGCCTACCGGTTCAAAAAACACGGTCGGACCGTCGCCGAGTCCCCAGTACTCATAGCAGGATATGCCGATGGAGAGCACTCCGGCAATAAGAAGGATGATGATAAGGGGGTCATGGAATTTGTCAAGAAACAGCTTCCACAGCGGTTCTTTTTGCGGCGGGGTAAGTATATTTGTTCCATAGCGTGCACGGCTCTCTGCAACCTGCTGTGCAGTCAGGCCGGTGCGTGCGATATTGGAGCTGTTATTGTCAGTCATTCTTGTTTTTTATGGGTGATACCTCCAGCTCCATATCCCTCAGGGTTTCGATGGCATCCCGGTCGAGGGGCACGGTGCGTGGCGTGTCAAATTTTATATAACGGTTCACCGATGGTTCGAAAACCTTCAGTTTAAGGGCTCCGCGCGATGTTCCTTCAGCTTCCTTGCGCTCCATCAGATCGGTAATGACATTGAGCAGGGTCGGATTTATCTGGTTGAAGTCGAGGGTAATCTCAAGGCCGTTGATGAGTTTGCCCCGTTTCTCACTCATCAGACCTATTCTGCTGATCTCGAACATGGTCTGATTCTTCCAGTTAAGCTTGTAGCGTCCGGACACATAGATAACCGTGTTCGGAATGCCAAAGTTTGAATAACTGTAGAAATTTTTGTCGGCGAGGAAAAATTCGCCTGAGCCGGAGTAGTCTTCGATTTTGAGAATGCCGTAGCTACCTCCGTTCTTGGAGGGGCGCGCCACAAGTTTCTCGAGCACGATGCCGCCATAGGTGTATTCCTGGTCCAGCACCACATCATCGGCTTTGAATTCACTCAGCGGGGTGAGCCCGTATCTGAACTCGGTATAGAATGGGTCAAGCGGGTGAGCTGACAGGAAATTGCCCACAAGTTCCTTCTCTTTTTCGAGCTTGTAAGCGTCAATCCATGGCATTGCCGGCTGAATCGGCGGGCGGGCGGCTGTGGTGATGTCGTCGTCGAAGTCGCCGAACAGCGACATACCCTTGTTTTGTTTGTCGGCGCTGAGCAGCTGTCCGTAGCGCACCAGCTGTTCGGCAAATGTCTCTCCCTTGAGATTCTGCTCAAAGAAGTCCTCGCGTTTTATCTCGGAGCTGAAGCAGTCGAAAGCGCCAGCGTAAGCAAGCGATTCAATGATGCGGCGGTTGAGTGAGCCGATGTTCACTCTTTCGATGAAATCGAAGATGGATGTGAAGGGACCGCCGCTGTTTCTCGCCGATACAATGTCGTTCACTACATTCTCGCCGATACCTTTGATAGCCGCGAGTCCGTAGCGTATGTCTCCCTGACGGTTCACACCGAATTCAAGGAAGCTTTCGTTGACATCCGGTCCCTTGACATCGATGTGCATACGCTTGCATTCGTCAACAAATCCGCTGAGTTTCGCGCTGTTGGAGCGGTTGCGTGTAAGCACCGCCGCCATATACTCGGCCGGATAGTTGGCTTTGAGATAAGCAGTCTGGAATGCCACCCAGCTGTAGCATGTGGCATGGCTTTTGTTAAATGCGTATGAAGCGAATTTTTTCCAGTCGTTCCATATTTTGGTGAGCACCTCCGGCTTGTGGCCGTTTGCCTGCCCCCCTTCGAGGAAAAGTTTCTCAAGCTCGTTCATCTTGTCGATGAGCTTTTTGCCCATAGCCTTTCGCAGGGTGTCGCTCTGGCCGCGGGTGAAGTTGGCGAGCAGTCTTGACAGAAGCATCACCTGCTCCTGGTACACTGTCACACCGTATGTGTCCTTGAGATATTTCTCCATTTCCGGAATGTCGTATACAATCGGCTCCTTTCCATGCTTTCGGGCAATGAAGTCGGGTATATAGTCCATAGGCCCGGGGCGGTAGAGGGCGTTCATGGCAATGAGGTCCTCGAAGGTGCTCGGCTGCAGCTCGCGGAGATATTTCTGCATACCGGCGCTCTCGAACTGGAAGGTACCGACGGTGTTTCCGTCGCAGTACAGCTTGTATGTGGCGGGGTCATCGATGGGTATAGTGTCCATATCGATGTCGATGCCGCGGGTACGCTTGATGTTTGCCACCGCCTCTTTTATGATGCTGAGGGTCTTGAGGCCGAGAAAGTCCATTTTTATAAGTCCGGTCTCCTCGATTACCTTGCCCTCATACTGTGTCACAATTATCTTCTCTTTCACACCGCTGGAGCTGTCGACGGCAGTGCTCACCGGCACCCAGTCGGTGATGTCGTCGCGGCAGATGATCACTCCGCAGGCGTGCACGCCGGTGTTTCTTACATTGCCTTCAAGCTCCTTGGCGTATTTGAGTGTGTCCACCACCAGGGGGTTGTTGCTGTTGAGCTCGTTTTTGAAGTCAGGAACATATTCGTAGCAGTTTTCCAGAGTGGTGTCGAGCGCTTTGCCGTTCACTTCCGGCATTCGTGCGGGTATGAGCTTTGTCAGTCTGTCGCTTTCGCGCAGCGGCAGCTGTTCCACACGCGCAACATCCTTGATGGCGCTTTTTGCGGCCATTGTGCCGTAGGTGATGATGTGGGCCACCTTCTCCTCGCCGTATTTCTGGGTGACGTAACGCAACACATCGGCTCGCCCGTCGTCGTCAAAGTCAATGTCGATATCGGGGAGCGATATACGGTCCGGGTTCAGAAAACGTTCAAACAGCAGGTCGTACTTCACAGGGTCAATCTGCGTGATGCCGAGGCAGTAGGCCACCGCGCTTCCGGCGGCTGATCCGCGGCCGGGGCCGACACTCACGCCGAGCTGGCTTCTGGCAACGTTGATAAAGTCCTGCACAATAAGGAAGTAGCCGGGGAAGCCCATGGTCTTCATTATGTGCAGTTCAAATTTTATGCGTTCCTGCAGTTCAGGAGTCAGCGGGTTGCCATATCTTTTCTCAGCCCCCTCGTAAGCGAGTTTGGCAAGATAGTCGGCCTCGAATTTAATTCTGTACAGCTTGTCGTATCCGCCGAGCTTTGCGATTTTTTCTTCGGCTTTCTCCTGCGACAGTACCACATTGCCGTTTTCATCGCGTGTGAATTCGTCAAAGAGCTCCTGCTCGGTGATCCGTGAGCGATATTCCTCCTCGGTGCCAAATTCCTCCGGGATGCTGAAGAATGGCATGATGGGTCCGTGGTCGATGTCGTACATTTCAACCTTGTCGGCAATTTCGAGCGTGTTTTGAAGAATCTCGGGCATATCGCTGAATATGCTGTTCATCTCGGCCTGAGTTTTCATCCACTCCTGCTTTGTGTACCGCATTCGGGAGGGCTCGGTGAGCTGGGTGCCTGTGCTGACGCATATCAGTCGGTCGTGGGCTTCGGCATCCGATTCATTGACGAAATGCACGTCGTTGGTGGCTATCATATTTATGCCGAGCTCAGCGGCAATCTCAATCAGCCCGGGGTTCACCAGCTTCTGGTCCTCGTATACATCGCGGTTTCCGCCCGGGGCGTCGGTCTGGTGGCGCTGGAGCTCAATGTAGTAGTCGTCGCCGAAAGTCTCTTTCCACCATCTGGCGCTCTTGATGGCTTCATCCTTGCGGCCATGCTTCAGCAGGCGGGGAATCTCACCGCCAAGGCAAGCCGATGCTATGATAAGTCCCTCGCGGTGTTTGGCAATCTCCTCCTTGTCGGTGCGGGGGTGGGAGTAGAAGCCCTCGGTCCATGCCTTGCTCACAAGCTTGATGAGATTTTTGTAGCCTGTTTTGTTCTTGGCGAGCACAATGAGGTGGCGTCCTGTGTCCTTTCGGTCCTCCTTGGTGTGGAGCGAGCCGTTTGCAACATACATCTCGCAGCCGATAATCAGTTTGAAGCTATTTGACTTTATGCGGTCAATGCGGCTTTTGATTTTTTCGGCGGTCTTGACGTCTCCTTTTGACTCAGCCTTTTCGAGCTTCTTTTTGTAGCCCTTCATGCACCCGCCGTTCACGTAATTGTATATCTCCTTGACTCCGAACATGTTGCCGTGGTCGGTGATTGCAATGCCGGCCATGCCGTCATCCAGAGCTTTGTCAACAAGGGCAGGCACGGAGGCCTGTCCGTCAAGGAGTGAATACTGTGTGTGGACGTGGAGATGTATGAATGGGGTCATTATTTATATATAATAAGGTGTGCATCGCCGGCAGATGCGCCTGCTGATTTCTTGCAAAATTACTTACAATGCTCCGTACGCAAAAATTCTGCATCAAATATTTTGGTGTGTGTTGATAAATATAGGGTAGGGGAGATGACCGTAAAGAGCGTGCAATGCTTAATGAATGTTAAATATTTATTTGACGCAAACAGCATAAAAATCACATTATCAGAGAGTAATCCGAAAAATGGCAAAAAATGCCTCAAAAAAATGATTGAACAAATTTGGTAGTTTCAAAAATCTGCTCTAACTTTGCACTCGCTTTTGAGAAACAAAGCAGAGAACATTGAAAGACTTAC